>NWBJ01000038.1:4374-31666 GCA_002633115.1 Muribaculaceae bacterium Zag1 | reverse complement strand
ATACATTTTCACCTTGCCGCCCTGCTCCACGACCTGCCGAGCCACATCATGTATCAAGGTATAACGGTCGAAATGCACAGTGCCGACAAACAGCAAGTCATACTCCGATTCATAGGGCTCCTCCCCTATCCTGCGATAATCATCAGTGTAGAAAAGCGGCAGAAAGTCCATGCCCAGCTCTCGACAATCCACTGGGTCAAAACTGGCCACCTTGTCAAACAATGGCCTAATGGTATAGAACTGTGGATTGTAGGACACCGAATCCCATTGATAGAGCACAAATCGTGCATTGGGATGCAACTCCCTCATGCGGCGCAGACTGTTGGCCGCGATGCACTCGCCCTTAATCACCAAGACATAATCATAATTCTCACGTGCCGTAGCCTCAATGATGCCATCATAATACTTATTGATGTTGGGAGCCAACAGATTGCGATTGAGGCGTATGAGAGATTTGGTGAGAAAATTATTGCGCGGACGCTCATCGAAATAATGCACCTCAGCCCCCTCGGCCTTGAGCCCATCCATTATCAGACGATGGAGGCCGAAGAAGTTGGCGGCTATTAGCAGCACCTTCTTTCCCCGCAGGAAAGCAGGATTTGCCAAACCAACGCTATATTTTTGAGCAGATGACATCGATTTAACTTTATTTCAACCGAGTGGGCAAAATATTTGCCCACCTCATTGAGTAACTTTGCATCGTAAACAATAAATAGACACCTCTAACACTTAAGATTATGAACAATTTTGGTACAAACGACGTGATTTTCGCCAGGGCGACAATGATGGGCCACGAATTGGTTAACGCCCGCTACTCTGACATTCCCTCGATGGAGGCTCTCCTGAGGAGAATAAAGTCAGAAATGGGAGCTGCCTTCGGCCTGGTCACCATCACAATCCGCAACCTCACCCAAGGTTGGACCCAACAGCGCGCCTATCGCGTGGCATAACTGTTTACTATCGCGGCTATTTCATGCGCATCATCCTCAGTCATTGAGCTATTGATGGGCAAGCTCACGCATTCAACGCAAATCCTCGTAGCATTTGGGCAGTCTGCATCGGCGTACTCTTCGTAGCAAGGCTGATCAAATGGCGCGCGTGGATAATGCACTCCGGTTTCCACACCATTATCCAACAAATACTTGCGGAAACCGTCTCTATCCTCAACCAGCACCACATACTGATGCCACACGCAGTCGTCGCCCCCGTACGAGGGAAGCAACACGGCTGCGTTTTTAATTTCGTCGTTATAAATCTTGGCAATAGCCTGCCGATGTTTGTTGTCTCGAGCCAGATAGGGCAATTTCACCCTCATCATGGCTGCCTGAATGGGGTCAAGGCGGCAATTCAGGCCTGCGTATTTGTTGTGATACTGTCGATCACTGCCATAATTGCGCAAGGCAGTCACCACTCGCGCCAACTCAGCATCGTGGGTGGTGATGATGCCTCCGTCGCCCAGGGCTCCCAAGTTCTTAGTAGGGTAAAAGCTCATGCCCGCAGCATGCCCCAGGCCCCCGGTCATCGATGTGCCATACAGGCCTGGAATCGGGGATTTGGCACCAATGGCTTGCGCATTGTCCTCGATTACCAGGAGCTGATTCTCCTTTACGATTTTCGCAAGCTCTTCGTCCCAACTTACTCGGCCATACAGATGCACTGGCATGATGGCGCGCGTGCGAGGGGTGATGACTCGCTTTACAGCCTCAGCGTCAAGATTTTTTGTATTGATATCCACATCAGCAAACACGGGCACCAATCCATTGTCGCTAATGGCAAGCACCGAGGCCACGTAGGTGTCGCCTGGCACGATCACCTCATCACCATAGCGCAGTCGGCCAAGCTCGATGTACCCGCGCAATATCAGACGCAAAGCGTCAAGTCCGTTGCTTACGCCAATTGCATGAGGCACTTGGCATAGCTGAGCTATTTCTTTTTCAAAGCCCTCGACTTCGGGTCCTCCTATATAGCAGCCGCTTTCAATCACTCGGCAAGCCGCATCCTTGATGGCTTGTTTGTAGGGCTGATTCACCAAACCCAGGTCGAGGAAAGGATAATGTTTTTTCTTATTCTCAGGCTTTGCTTCAGTGCGCCCGGCCTTAGAGAGCGACTTGAATTCATCATAATCGCGCACATATTCCTCCTCGTCATAAATCTCTGAGGCCAGCACCACGCATACTGCGCCAGATGTGAAATTGTCAAGCGTACGCCACATTCCGCTGGGCAGGTACAACCCTTGGTAGGGTCGGTTTAGATGGTAGGTCGTGACCTTGGTGCCATCATCCACATTTACGTCAAAGGCCCCTGTAATAGCTATCAGTACCTGCTGAAGGCGTCGATGGCTGTGGCCTCCGCGTTCTGAATCGCACGGCACATCATACAAATAATATACGCGCTTAACATCAAAAGGCATGCAGCCGGGACGCTGCAAGAATGACAAGTTGCCTCGGGGATCGCATACCCGGGGAATTTCAATTATGCGTGGCGTTACACTCTGGTTATCCATTATTGGTGATAATTTTTGTTTAATCTTTATGGCTTTGGTGCAAAGAAGGCAAAGGCGCAAAGGCGCAAAGAAGCAAAGGCGCAAAGAAGCAAAGGTGCAAAGAGGGGGCTTTTGTTTCTTATGTCCTTGCGGTTTTATGGCTTTGCGGTTTTATGGCACAAAATTACAAAATAAATTACTCACTTCATAAAGATATTTCGTAATTTTGCAGTTATATTAAGAAAGACCCTATTCTTGAGATGATTGACCGCTCCACTTTTGCCACCCGCGTGGCTCTCTACCATACTTTAGGTTGCAAGCTCAACTTCGCTGAGACAAGCGCGGTGGCCCAGATTATGGCCCAACGCGGTTTTCGCAGCGCAGCCAAGGGCGAAGTGCCGGACGTAATAGTCGTCAACACCTGCTCGGTCACCGAGCTGGCCGACAAGAAATGCCGCCAGACTATCCGTTCGCTCCATCGCCGATACCCCGACGCGCCGATTCTCGTCACTGGCTGCTATGCCCAACTCAAAAGCGAGGAGGTGGCCGGCATAGAGGGCGTGGCCATCGTGGCCGGTAGCAACCAGAAATTGCAATTGGCCCAATATCTCGACGAGTGGATGCAGACGCATCAGCCAATCTCGATTGTGCCCGAGGCTAAGAGCATAACCGAATTTCAGCCATCATGCGCCCGAGGCGACCGTACCCGCTATTTCCTCAAGGTGCAAGACGGATGCGACTATTGGTGCACCTACTGCACCATTCCAAAGGCTCGCGGCCGAAGCCGCAGCGGGTCGATCCAAGACCTATGCCAACAAGCCCAGCAAGCAGCTGAGGCCGGAGGTAAGGAGATAGTAATCACTGGCGTCAATATTGGCGATTTTGGCAAGGGGCGCCCCGACACATTCCTCGACCTGATCCGAGCCCTCGATGAGGTTGATGGCATTGAGCGTTATCGCATATCATCGATAGAACCCAACCTTCTGACCGATGAGATCATCGATTGGTGCGCTCAGTCGCGTGCTTTCATGCCGCATTTCCACATCCCGCTCCAGAGCGGCAGCGACCAAGTGCTCAAGCTGATGCACAGACATTACGACACTGCCCTATTCCGCGAAAAGATAATGCGCATACGCGAACGCATCCCGGATGCCTTTATTGGTGTAGACCTGATAGTCGGTGCCCGTGGCGAGACCCCACAACTCTTTGCCGAGAGCAAAGCCTTTGTCGAATCGCTGCCGATATCGCGTCTGCACGTATTCCCTTATAGCGAGCGCCCGGGCACCCGCGCCTTAGAGATTGACTATGCCGTGCCAATCGAGGAGAAGCGCAAGCGCGATCAGGCTATGCTGCGCGTCAGCGATGCAAAGCTGAAAGCATTTTCCGAGCAATTCATTGGCGCGGTGCGCCCAGTGCTAATTGAGCGCGGACATGGCAAATCAATGGCCGGATTTACCGACAATTATTTGAGAGTCAATCTTGACCTGCCCCTGGATTTTGACAATCGCATCGTAAATGTCAGACTCGACTCTCTAAACCCCGAAAATCTTGAATTCAATGGCACGCATATTCCATAGCATACTTACGGCTCTGCTCTATGGCATAGCCCACCTGCCCTTTTGGTTCCTTTACGGAATATCCGACTTCATATTCCTGATCCTGTATTATGTGGTGCGGTATCGCCGAGGCGTGGTGAAGAAAAATCTCACCGAGTCGTTTCCCACGCTCACACCGCGAGAAATCAAGAAGATTGGCAGAAAATTCTATCGCAATTTCTGCGACTACATGGTCGAGACCATCAAACTGCTCCATGTCAGCGATGCCGAGATGAAGCGTCGCATGGTATTTGAGAATATGGATATGGTTGATGATATCCTATCCTCGGGCGGTAGCATCGCCGTATACTTCTCCCATTGCTTCAATTGGGAGTGGGCGCCATCAATCACCCTTTGGTCGCGCCTGAAACCTTACCCAGAGTTCACCGGTCCCGGCTCTGCTGCTTTTTGTCAAATCTACCGCCCTCTCAAGGATCAATGGTTCGACGGCATGATGCTGAAATTGCGCTGCCGATTCCACAGCATCTCGATCGCCAAGGCACATACCCTGCGCGAATTGCTGACTTTGCGGCGCGATAAGGTGCCATCAATCACCGGATTCATGTCTGACCAAAAGCCCAGCCATGGCGATCCGACATACGTGACAGATTTTCTCAACCACCCCACTCACATGATTACTGGCACAGAGACCCTGGCTCGACGCCTCGGCATGGCTGCCATCTATTGGGATATTGAGAAGGTTTCACGCGGGCACTACAAAATCACAAATGTGATGATTGCACCCGACGCCTCAAAGACCGAACCAATGGAAATCACCGCCAAATATGCCCAGCTGCTCCAAGCCAACATTGAGCGCCAACCCGCAATCTGGCTATGGACCCACAAACGCTGGAAAAAAGTCCCCTGGATCCAGGACCCTAAATGATCCCCCTCTATTCGATTCTTGTCGATATTATCGGTTCTCGTTCCCCTCTATTCGATTCTTGTCGATTCTTGTCGATATTATCGATTCTCGTCGATTCTTTATCGCCCCCTCTAATGATCGCTGTAATAATACTAAACTGGAATGGAGCCAAACTGCTCCGTGAATTTCTCCCCCACGTCTTAGCCAATACCGACAAGGAATTGGCCCGCGTCATCGTGGCCGACAATGGCAGCACCGACGCCTCAATTGAGGTGCTCCGCGATGATTTCCCCGAAGTCGAGGTGATGCGCTTTCCTGAGAATTACGGTTTCGCCGATGGTTACAATCGCGCTATCGCCGCCATCGATGACGAATACGCCATACTTCTTAATTCTGACGTGGCTCCAGCTCCAGGTTGGATTGGTCCCCTGTGGGAATACATGAAAACTCACCCGCATTGCGCCGCCTGTCAGCCCAAACTGCTCAGCTATCGCGAACCCGACAAATTTGAATACGCCGGGGCCTGCGGAGGATTTCTTGACAAGAATGGCTATCCCTATTGCCGAGGCCGCATTTTTGATACCTGCGAGACCGATCAAGGGCAATATGACACTGCCATGGATGTCTTCTGGGCATCGGGCGCGGCACTGATGGTGCGCACCCAAGCCTATCGCGACGCCGGAGGCTTGGACCCTAAATTTTTTGCTCACATGGAGGAGATTGACCTGTGCTGGCGCATGCAGCTCCAGGGCTGGACAGTCGCCGCAGTGCCCCAAAGCGCCATCTATCACCTGGGTGGCGGGTCGCTTCCAGCGTCAAATCCGCGCAAGACTTATCTGAATTTCCGCAACAACCTGCTGATGATGCACAAGAATCTGCCCGACTCGGTCAGAGGCCGACGCCTGTTTGTGCGTCGCCTGCTTGACACGGCAGCCTGGGCAAAATTCATGGTAACTTTTGATTTCAAAAATGCCAACGCAATCCTGCGCGCTCATCGCCATTTTGCCAAGATGCGCAAGAATTACAATACCCACCCCGAGGCTATGCTGCTCCCTGAGCAGCCTAATATCCTATTGGAATATTATCTAAGGGCCAAGAAACGCTATAGCCAATTATAACTTGCATGCATCCTCGATCTCTTGCTGCGTAGCCGTCACTGGCCGAGGCGAGAGGTCGGGGATATTGTATGATTTCAATGTGTTGTTGTAATGCGTAGGACGCTTCAGCGGCACCAGAAATGGTTTTGCCGCTACGCCGGTCGTATCCACAAAGGAGATATAGGGACGTCCGTACTGGCCATCGTCGCGCTTTGAGGCGAACACAAACCATCGGCCATTTGACGACCATGAGTGGTAAGTATCACTGTTGGGGCCGTTGACGGCATCAAGGGGGTCAACCTCGCCTGTCTCGAGATTAAGCATTCTCAGGTCGGCCTCTTTGTGCCAGATTGGGAAAGTGCCATAAGCGGCCTCGGTGAAAAGCAAGAATTTGCCATCGGGCGAAATCTTGGGATGGCAAGCCGAGGCGTTATGCTCCGTGCCGCTCCATACCACCTCGACACTGTCGCCAAACTCAGCCATTGCCGAATCAAAGGGTATGCGGCATATCGAATAGCGCAGATGCTCTACACTATCTGGCACCGTTACAGCCGGTGCCGAGCAGTAATAGACCCATTTGCAGTCAGGCGAGAACACTGGGAATGTCTCCCATACGTCCTTGCGAGCTACCAAGGGTGACTCTACAGCCATATTGCGGTCAAGATCAACCACAAACACATCAGACTCCTCATCATACACCTCCAATCGGCGCGAATCCAAGGTGTGGAATGTAGGGCGCACCAGATTGGACGAGAATACGCAATAACGGTTGCCGGGGCTGAAATCGCCATACACTGCGGCAGTCTCCATCGAGGTTGGTTTGATGGTTAGTTTGGTGATTTTGCCATCTTTTATCATAATGGTACCACCCTTAGGACCGCGCAAGTGGAACATTGATGTGCCCTTATCCTCATGGTTGCCATTGCCGTAGATATGGCAATTCATGCAAGCCCCATCGAGATTGCGGTTATCAGCCAGCACTCGCTCGTCAAAATTCTCAAGGTTGCGTTCGCAGAGCTGTATTTTGTTCCATACTTCATATCCAGGCTCTATCAGTCGATAGCTCAGATACGGGTCGATTGGTTGTGGCGAAACAGTTAGGTAAAAAGGCTGGTACTGCACCCAGCGCCCATCGACATGGGCGGTCACTGTTATCTCCAAGTCGTTGCCAATCTCGCTGGTCAGCAGCGAACGCCATAGGCCTAACGAGAAATTGGTCTCTTTCCTGCCCCTCACTGTGATGCTGTCATTCTGGCCTTTGACTTTTACGGTCATATAGTCGGCATCGTTGCGCAGCGTGAAATTCAGCGGGGCGATATTGCATGGCACTATTATGCCGGCATAGTCGGGAAAAATGGGAGCTGGCTCGTCAACCATCTCTACCTTGTCCATCTTGGGCTCGCATGCTGTCAAAGCAGTTGCGAGCGCACCGATGACCAGTGCGCCTGCCCAACCTCGGGTGTATTTATATTTATCAATAGATTTCATTGGTTGTTGAGCTGTCAGGGATTATTATTTGGGCCTTTGGCCTCATGAGAGCTTTAGTCCTCAGCGTGTCGGCTGCCGGGATGCTGTCAGACGCGGGCTTATGTCTTCGTCCTTCGAGATTGCTGCCCCAATTCTTACTGAGATTATTGCCAGAGAAATGGTAATAGTACCAGTAGGTGTTGCCGAATCTCTGTTTCAGCACATGCGACTGGCGCCCGCTGGCATTGAATAGGCGCGTGTACTGCACAAAATCATCAATAGTAGCCTCGGGGATTCCCGATGCTTGGAGTTCCTCCTCGGTAGCGTTGCGCAGCAGCAGAGATATAAGCATAGCCTCATCGTAGATCCGCGCACGGCCTCGCTGCGGCTTATAGTCAGTCTCAAACGATTTCAAGTCGCGGCTCAACAGGTCTACGCTCATCAGATACTGGTATGCCAAATCATTGTCGGGGTTGTCGCGCAGCAAAGCACGGAGAGTACCCGGAATGTCGGACGAAAATCTCAGCGTATCTTGTGTTGGCTTGAGCTTGGCTATCTCTCTGAGCTGTTTTATGGCTGGATCTTTAGGGTCTTGTGCTCGCATACGCTTAGCCCAGCCGCTATGCACTGCTGTGGCCTCGAGCATAGTCAGGTACTTATCGGCCAATGCGCTGTCGCCGTTGATGATGGCAATTTCTGCCAGTCGCTTTATGTAGCGAGTACCCTCGCTGCGAGGCGAGAATATCATGCCCAGGATGGTGCTGTGTTCGGCAAAGGTGAAGTCGCCCAGGCGATACCAAGCCTCGCCGGCTGCTGCGGTATACAGGTAATTTGAGTTGCGGTCGGTCATGGGCAGCAAGGCATAAGGGCCTTCCTGCGGGTGATGCAATAGGCTATCAGCCAGATGACCGCGCATACCTTGGCCCAGGTTGTAATAAAAAGCGTCGAGGTATCCGCTCTTGCCCTCGTTGGCCATGCGAGCCACATTGTGCCAATGGCCCCAGTAGGCCTCTGTGTCGATAGCCATAGCTCGTTCGCGCGTCAGATTAGGCCAACTCCAGAAATTAGTGGCTGGATAACTCTTAAAGGGTATGATCACACCCAGCAACGCAAAACCAATAGCGTAAGTCCACCGCTTGCGCAGCAGCAAGGATATCACAATCAGCACAAGTAGCGCCCATGCGCCATAAGCGAAGCACCAATAGGCAAAAGCCAACAGGGCTATCCCAGCAATGGTGCGAGCATATCCGTCTTTAAGGGCTGCGAATATCAAGAAAAGGCTCATGCCACCTGCCAAAGCGATTGTAGCGCTAAGGGGATAGTCGAAGGCGCACTCTCTGAGCCATTCCCATAGGGCTACAAAAGTGGCCACTATCATCGCCCAGTCAGATGAAGCCATCAGCCGCTTGAACACTACCCACGCGACCAACCATACCACCATCAGCCACAGAGCCACGATGGTGGGACCAGCGCCTATGTACCAGTAATATTGTGTACAGAAATCACCCAACAGACACGCTACCCAACCGGGACGGCCTACATAACTGAACACATAGTCGGGGTTATGCAAGAAAAGCAATGTCTGCTCCTTGTGCTGCAGATGATAGGGGTAAAAGAAAAAGAAGAAAGCGAAAGCAGCCAACCCCACACATAGGGCGGCTACCCACGGAGCGTACCGATCTCGATATTTCTCCTTCAATATCTTGCGCCTTAGGCCCATATAGCTTGAATTATTATCTGAGGGGATTCTAATCCCGACATCATTCCAACATATTTCTCAACTTTATTGTTCACCCCCATCCCTAATACCGGATTCACAATGCCCCTCCCTATTCACTATTCACCATTCACTATTCATTTTTCACTTTTCACTATTCACTATTCATTTTTCATTCTTCCCTCCCTTTGACTTTCATTTTGATTCTGTCTGGGCTGGTGAGTATGCGCTCAGCCTCAAATTTGTCAAGGTCGACCGGACGCTTCACAAACTCGGGGATATTGTATGAACGGTATTGCTGGTCATAGTAGCGGCGAGGATTTTCCTGCGGCAATAGGAATGGTTTTGAGGCATTCCCCTCATCATCGACATGGCAGATATAGGCGCGAGTGTGCCAGCCATCATCGCGCCGACTCCCTATCACCATCCAGCGGCTGTTGCTGCTCCAATTATGGTAACTGTCAGCATCCTCGCTATTGGCCAAAGCCATCGGTTTGCTTTCACCCGTTGCCAAGTCTAAGATATGAATGTCTGATTCGGGATGCCAAATCGAGAAATTGCCATAGTCCGAGAGGGTATAAGCCAAATGCTTGCCGTCAAACGAAGGCTTGGGCCACGACACGCTCTTGCCCATTGCCGAGGCATGAATCACTGTGTCTATTTCTTGGCCGAATCGCCCAGTAGCTGGGTCGAAGCTTATCTTAAGCAAGTCATATCTCACTTGATCCAATCCCTGAGGAATCTCTTGCGGAGCAGCCGCGCAGAAATACAGCGATGCGCCATCGGGCGAGAAGGCAGGGAAGGTCTCCCAAACCGAGTCGCGTTTCAGAATTGCAGGAGCCAAGAGTTGGCCAGTCTCGGTATCGTAGGCTTGCACGTCAGAGGCATAATCAAACACCTCAAGCCTCTTTTTGCCAGAGATATGAAATCCCTGGCGCGTATTGTTGGTCGAATACGCTATGTACCGCCCTGACGGATGCCAATAGGGATATACGCAAAGCCCCAGTGTTGCATCAGTCGAAGTGTCATAGACAGCCATCTCTCCATCCTTGCGCAGCAAGGTGGCCCCATGGGAACCGCGCACGTGCATGCTATACCAGTCGGGGTCGCACTGATTGTAGGCATGGCAATTCATGCATCCATCGACCTGGGTATTCTCAAGTATGGCCTTTTCATCATAGTTCGAGAGGTTGCGCTCGTAGATGCCCATCTTGCTATACACCTCATAGCCCGGTGCTATCAATCGATAGGTCAGGCCATAATCGATGCTATCATGGCTCACATAAATTGGGAATGGTCGGTACTGTCTCCAACCATCGGCATATTTCGCTGCCACTGTCACCATAACCGAATCGCCAGAATTTTGGTCAAGCAATTTATGCCATTGGCGTATCGAGATGCCCGACGCCTCGCTTCCTTGACTTCTTATTACTGTGCCATCAGCCCCTTGGATACTTACATCCATCGCCAAGGCGCTGTCGGCCATGTTGAAATTCAGCGGAGCGATATTCCTCGGCACTGTCACGCCAATATAATCTGGCCAAATCCCAGGCATAGCCGCCACCTCACTGGCATTTTGGCTCGTCTCGGCTGTGCATCCAGCCAGCATTGCCAAGAAAGCTCCAATAAAGCCCCCTGACAATTTTCTACTAAATCCCTTATGGTCATCAAAACATGTCTTCAAGTGCATCAACATGATTTTTCACTTTTCATTTTTCACTTTTCATTTAAAGAAGTAGTAAGCCCAGTAGCTGCCTCGATAAGCATTGAGCATATACGAGCGAGGACGCTGAGCCTGAACATCGGCTATAAACTGAGCCATGCGCTGGCACACCTGGTCAGACACTACCCATGGAATTGTTTCCAACGGATTGCCGAGCCGTGTCCAATGCAGAGCCAATGCCTCTTGATATGCCATAGGTATGTGGTCGTAGCCCAAGCCTGCGCCAATCGGGTAGCACTGCTCAAATCGCGGCAGATTCTTGTTGAGCAGACACCAAGCCATGAGGTATTCATAAGCCATCTTGTTGGTCGACGATTGCTGGAACAGCAGCCCCAACATCGAATCCATCTCATCCTCGCTGTAATAAAAGTCGCCACGGCTTTGCGCGGCCGACAGCCAAGAATACTCCGGATTATCTTTTAGGCCATCTGGATTGTCCAACATCTCCTGCGCCCAATTGGCCCAATTGCGATAAACCAAGGTATGCTGCAACGATTTTATGTATTTCTGAGCAACCGCTTTGTTGCCAGTGAGCATGCTGGTCTCAGCAAGGCGCTTGTAGCAACGTCCGCTTTTCTGGAAATCGGGTATGGCCTCCTGCGCCTCAAAAGTGAATCGTTGGGCCGTGTTGAGAAATCCCAAATGATAATATGCCTCAGATGTTGCCAAAGGCGAAGTAAAGTCTCTGACAAATGTAGGCAACAAGCCTTGGGAACCGTTCTGATAGAATAGGAACATATAGTCGGCCAATTGACCAGTCTTGGCGAGCGCCAGATTCAGACAAGCCACGCTCATCGGCACATCGGGATTTTTCTTCAAGGCTTTGTCTACTATTTTGCTCCACTGCTTGGTGCGTGCCCAATAGTCATAGGCCATAAGTTCCTCCTTGCCCATGTCTGAGCATCTGTTCACTCCGGCAAAACCGCTGCCTCCAATCACTACAATTAAGGCTCCCAGCACTGCATAACGCATCTTGCTACCTTTGGCCACTGGCTTGAGCCATCTCGACACCAAAGCTATAGCTGCGCTTGCAAGCACTGCCACCCACGGCCAAGCCGCGATAATCTGGGGAAAACGATAATAATGTATGCCGCTTACTACGCGCCCTAAGGGCAATGCATGCACATACCTCTGCGCAGCAAATGTGCCGGCCACAACGCATGCCGTGAGGCACACCCAGGCGATAGCGCTCCAAGCGCGGTGCCATTTCATTCGCGCCAATAACACCAAGGGATAAGCCACGCCCAGGGCACCGCATAGCCACAGCATCAATGGCGTGGTGATGAGCATCACCACCAATTGCACCATCGGATTCTTGATCTGCCTTGCCGCCAAGGCGCAAAGCAGTGACAACAATACTGCCACCGTGGCTCCCATCAAACTGTTCTCATCGCATAGATGCATCCACAATGCGATTGATGGG
The DNA here is from genome assembly GCA_002633115.1 of Muribaculaceae bacterium Zag1. GTDB lineage: Bacteria > Bacteroidota > Bacteroidia > Bacteroidales > Muribaculaceae > CAG-873. The sequence goes on along the minus strand of NWBJ01000038.1, from coordinate 19,297 downwards.
ATAAACGACAAGGGATAGGCCCAAAGTGGCCGCTCAGCCATCAGGCCCCACATTGCCAACTGGATGCCAGCAAGCAACAGGCCGATCAGGATGGCCCCTAAGCCCGAACTGAAGAAAAATTGGGTGAAGAATCTGCCCAAATAGTCGGCCAGCCCCCCGGGAGTCATAATCACCTCGGCAGCATAGCTGCCAGTGAACATAAATATCTGGAATTGCTCTTGGTAATGCAAATGATGAGGGTAGACATGTCCGAAAAAAATGGTTGCCCCCACAATCAGCGCCACTGTAAGCCCTGCTTTGATTATCTTTGATTGGTTTATCATCTAAATTGCAAGTTATTACGCAAAGTTACGGATTTTTATCGAGATATACAAATCCCTCAATCCTCTCTGCTAAATGTTTCGGCTGGCAACTCCATTGCCGCTGCCACATCTGCCGCATCAAACAGCACCTGGCCGCGTCCCAACTCTGGCGCATTGAATGATTTCAGATTGGTTTCGTAAAGCGTGGGGTGTTTCTGCGGCAGCACAAAGGCTTTCGATACTTCGCCCGTCTCTGAGACATGACAGAAATAAGGTTTGCCGTACAGGCCATCGTCGCGCTTTGAGGCAAAGACTATCCAACGGCCATTGCTGCTCCAACTGTGATAGGTGTCGCTCTGGTCGCTATTGGCGCGCGCCATCTCATTGATTTCGCCGGTCGTGAGGTCAATCATTTGCTGGTCCGACTCTCGATGCCAAATCGGGAAGGTGCCATAGTCAGCCACTGTGTAGAGCAGGTATCGGCCATCTGGCGATACGCGAGGGTGGCACACCGAGCTTTTCTCCCCCAGCCTGGCCGCCACGATGGTGTCAATCTCCTTGCCTACTCGGCCCGTGGATTCATTAAAATCTACTCGGCACAAGCTATATTGCAAGCTATCGATGGCCGAGGCCTTGGGCTTCCATTGGGCTGCGCAGTAATAGAGGCTCTTGCCATCGGGTGAAAATGTGGGGAATGTTTCCAGCGTCAGGCTGTCGGCCAAGATTGGATTAGCAACAATGGTATTGTTGGCAAGGTCGGCCACGTAGACATCCGACTTGGTGTCAAATACCTCAAGCCTCTTGCTGGGGTTGGCATGAAAGCCCGGTATGATTACGTTGGCCGAGAATACGAGCCAGCGCCCCGAGGGACTGAACTGTGCATAAACCGACCCAGATACCATATTGTCGGTTTTCAGTCCCAGTTTGCGCAATTGCCCGGCATCGTTGAGGATCATGCCTCCGCCCTCGCCGCGCACATACAGAAATGAGCGGTCGGGGCGCCCGGCGCCATAAGTATGGCAATTCATGCACCGATTGCCTACCATATTGTAATCGCACAGGGTTCGCTCGGTGAAATTCTCAACGCATCTCTCCTTGATTTGCAATCGGCTGAATATCTCATAGTCGGGTTCTATCAAGCGGTAAGTCAGATACGGGTCAATGCTGTCGCCGCTCACATTGATGCTGATAGGATCGTATTCTATCCATTGGCCATCCTTTTTGGCTGATACAGTAATCCGGAAACTTTTGTCTTGATGCATCTCTAAGAACCGATGCCATTGCTTTGGGCCAAATTCTATCTCATTGCCTCGGGCAGCGATGGTAATAATCCCAGCCGTACCCTTAGCCTCGGCGTATACCACCTCGCAGTCATCGCGCAGTAAGAAATTCAGAGGGGCAATATTCACCGGCACTGTTACCCCCTCATAATCGGGGTAAATTGGCGGCAACATCTCTGCTCTCTCTGCATCATGCGGCTTTTCAGCACAAGCAACCAAGCACAAAACCGTAAGGACATAAAGACCGTAAGGACATAAGGACCGTAAGGACACACCTGCCCTCAGTTTTAATTTTATATCTTTACTGATTTCAATTATATTCTTTCCTTTATTTCTCACTTTTTTAAATTTATATTCCTTCTGATTTATGTACTTATGCTTCCTTATGTCCTTACGGTTTGGTGGTATCAAAGTAATACCAGTAGGTGTCGGCGTATTTCTTGCTGCCGCGCTGCTGGTTGTAGTCTCGGAATCGCATCATTTCGTCATCGCGAGTAATGTATCTCTTCCATTCTTCAGCTGGCGCATTCGTGCCAGCAAGGTATATCATTAGGGCTTGTTGATACAGGGATTTAGTTCTGGGCTTGCCTCGCTCCATGCAGTAGCGGTCATAGTCGGCCTTGAAAACGTCCATTTGCTTGAGCAGCAAGTCGGTGCAAAGCAGATAATCGAGAGACACCACATTGTCGGGATTGGTGGCCAAGAGTTCGCTGAGGATAGTGCGGCAATTGTCGCCAAGACGCAGTGTGTCTTGCACATTGGCCATTGCACGTTTGCTTTCTATCTCAGCCAAAGCCCTGTCTGACATTTTCCCCGGCCAATGATCCTGAACCCAGGCGCGGTAAACCTTGGTCTTATCCAAGATTCGCAGGTATTTGAGAGCAGCCACGGTGTCGCGGCTCACCAGGTTGGCCTCGGCCAAACGCTTGAGCATCCTCACATTGCGATTGCGCGGAGAGAACACATTGTGCATCATGGCAGCGCGCTCGGTCATCATCATGTCGCCCACAGCCCAGTATAGCTCGTTCATTATATTGATTACGGACCGAGGGGTAGTCTCGCCAATCTTGGTCAGGGTGCCGAGGTCGCGCAAGGGATATGCCAATAGGCTGTCGGGCAACATTCCGCGTTGCGCGTTAGCCAGATAGTAATAAAAACTGCTCACTGGCGTCACCTGGTCGACCTGCTTGGCCAGCTGTATGGCTCGGTCATATTGGCCGAAATAATAAGCGTTGTCAATGGCTCGATTCTGCTCGAGCAAGCGTTGGGGCGCTGTCGGGACGGGCATCTTGGGATAGACTAAGCAATGGGCATACGGTAGAGTATAGTAGCTTTTTGCCACGGCCGGAGTAGCAAAGGCTATGGCAAAGCAAGCGGCGGTTACGGCTATGCCCCGCTTCCAATTATCTTTCAGGGCATTTGCGGCAATCAAGGCTGATAGAAATATAGCACCCACGCCAAATAGCCAAAAAGCCAAGGGCAGAAGCAACGCCCCCCACCCTTTGAGCCGGCTTATTAGCAGATAGGAGGCTATGCCTCCTGTGACGCACACCATTGCATCCAAGCCGCAATAGGCGTTGAGCGAAGAAAAGAACATCCAAATTCCTACCACCACCATTACGGCGAGGGCTCCAATCTCTGAGATTTTTTTCACCCCAGCCCAGGCGGCAATCATGGCCAATGCAATAACCAAGGCCAATATCGCCGGACCAGCGTAGAGATAATAGTAAAATTGGGTCAGATAGTCGCCAACCATGCAGCCAAGCCATCCCGGCTTGTCGAAATAAGTCGACAACCAAGATATGTCAGCTAAGAAAATTTGATTCTGCTCTTGCCAAAAGAAATGGCATGGGTAAGCAAAGGAGTAATACGCCATCATGGCTCCCCAGCTCACTGCCGCTATGGCCATAGCGATCCAAGCCGCAGAGAGCCTTCGGCTCCGCCCTTGGCGCTTGACCACTGCGATATCGGTATTAAGGATTTGAGTTGCCATCTTCTTTTATCGTTACATGGATTGGTGATTGGTCAATGATAAGCGACCGGGCTTCTCTGAGCGACAAAGCCACTGGCTCGGAGGTGAAATCGGGAGCGTTGAAAGAGTGGAGCGATTCGCCATAGTATTTCTTGGGATTGCGCTGCGGCAAGAGGAATGGCTTGGTGGCTATGCCATCCTGGCCGATGCGCGAGATGTAAACATGGGCATACAAGGTGTCTTCGCGCTTACTGCTGAACAAGAACCAGCCTCCCTGGCTCGACCAATTATGATAGCCGTCAACTTGGTCGCTGTTTACCTCATCAATCGGTCGGGTCTGTCCTGACTGCAGGTCCATAAGCCAGAGGTCGGCCTCGGGACGATCCACTGGGTTCGTGCCATAGTCAGTAAGGCAGTACATCAGGTAGCGGCCATCATAAGACGGACGCGGCAGGCTCACGCTTTGGCCAATTGAATCGGCCGATATCACTGTGTAGATGCTGTCGCCATACTGTCCGGTGTTGCTGTCAAAGGGGATAGCGCACAGGCTGTATTTCAGTTCTTGGTATTCGCCGGGCATATTCACCTTTGGGGCACGGCAGAAATACAGGGTATTTCCATCGGCCGAAAAAGCCGGGGTAGTCTCGCAGTCGTCAGTCATAAGGGATGGCAATGTGAGCAGGGTGTTGTCGCGGGTGTCAAGCACAACAATGTCTGACACGGCATCCCATGGCTCAATCAAGCGTTCTTTGCCCACATAGAAATTCTGGTAGATGCGGTTGAGGGAATAGGCGCAATATCTCCCACCAGGATGCCAGTAACCGTAGGTGCAATTGCCAACGGTCTGGTCGGTCTTGGTATGGAGATACTTGTTGCCATCCTCGGTATGGATCAAGGTGCCACCGTGCTTGCCGCGCACATGCAGCGAGTACTGGGCCGGATTGGCCCGGTTGGCATAGTGGCAGTTTAGGCACTGGCCGTCGACTGTGGTCTCTTCCAGTATGGGTGTCTCAGCAAAATCTGCCAGGCATCGCTGATAGATGCCTATCTTGCTGAATGTCTCAAATCCGGGGGCTATCTTGCGATAAGTTACGCCCCAGTCAGTCAATGGCTCATCGCTGATTTGCATATCAAAGGGTTCGTAACCAACCCATTGGCCATCAGCTTTGCACTTTACCGAAACGGTAAAGGTGAGAATGCCGCCTCGGTTTTGCTCGGCCAATTGCCTCCATTGCTTGCTGTCAAAGTCAGCCCACTCGCCCATGGCTTCCATTTCTCCGCCTTGGCTGCCTCTGACTGCCACATGCATCATGGCGATATCCTCCTCGCCATCATAATTGAAATTCATAGGCGCAATCCCCACCGGGATTGTCACCCCGGCATAATCCGGCCAAATCGGAGCCTCAACCCCCATCTCCACCACATCCACCGGCCTCTCACTCCCGCACCCCGCCAAAAGACAAAGGACAAGGAGCAGATACATGCTTTTAAGATTGGGACGATGTATTTTTATGGATATTATTTCTTTCATTAAATTGTCGTGCTTACGTTTTCTTGCGTGCTTACGTTTTCTTTTGTACTTACGTTTCAGCCTTCTCTTTCTCGTGAGGCATATTCTTGCTCTTGTGGCTGCCGCATTAGGAAATATGCCCAATAGGTGCCTTGGGCTTTGGGTAGCCAGGCTGAGGGGGTGTGTTGGTTGGGGCCGTAAACTTTGGCCAAATCCATCAAGCCATGTCCCACCGAGGCTGAGATGGGATATGGCAGCCCATCAAACGAATTATGCCCCATGCTCCAAAACATTGCAATGGCCTCTTGATGATGGCGCGGTATCTCCCTCACGCCAAACATCTCAGCCGCGTAATGGTACATACCAGCCATGGTCTGCAAGTCGCCAGTGAGCATCATCCCGGCATTGAAATATTCCCATGCCAGACGGTTTTGGCCTTGGCTCTCGATAGCCAACATTCCCAGCATCTTGTGTACTTGACGATAGTCATACAGCATATCTTGCTTGAACCTCAATCTGCGCTTTTCGCTCCACACTGGATGCAAGTCAATCAGAGCCGTATCAGCCAACAACGCCTGCGCATTCTTGGCCCATTTGCGATAGAACAGGCTATGCTCCAACATCCCCAGATATTTCTTAGCCACCTTGTATCGGCCATCAATTATCATGCACTCGGCCATGCGCTGCATGAATCGGCCACTCTTGCGGTCGTTCATTATGGCTTCCTGCAGGTCAAAGGTATAGCGAAATGCTGAGTTGATCATGCCGAGATGATAAAACGCTTCGGCGCTCACCAAGCATGAGGTATTATTGTTTGAGTAGGGTTCTATGAGGCTGCCTAAGCCATTTTGCTCAAACTCAAACATCTTTTCACCCAGCTGTTCTGTCTTGCCCAGGGCAAGATTCAGGGCTTGGCGACAAAAGTCGCTGGTTGGAGCACGCCTCTCGGCTCGGCTGATGATGGCTTGCCATTGGCCATGGCGCACCATAGCATCATAGCGGAACACATCCATCTTATCCTGGTCATAAGCGCCCGCCAACATCCCACAGCATAAGGCTATTACTGCGCAAGCCGTAGCTGGCACGGCCCATGGCTTGGCAATGGGGAGTGTCCATACTCTTGCCAACATGCAGAGCGCTGCTACAAAAGCCCAAGCCGCAATTAAGCCATCGGGATGAGCATTGGTGATGCGATAGTAATTGACGCCCAGGTACAGCTGATTGTCGGGATACTGAGGCCAAAGCCACATTCCCATCAGTCTGATCACCAGCAATCCAGCCACAAACATTGCGCCAGACCATATCCAGCCTTTTGTGCCATGGTGACGCATCAGCGGAGCCAGCAAGGCGAAAAGCAAAGCCACTGGTCCAATCCACCAGTAAAGCAAGCCGGTGATGACCAGATACAAGATGCCTTCAATCCACGCTGGCGCTGATTTGGATCTTTGCGCCAGGCACACCGCTGCCATTGCTATGACGAGAGCCACCGGATAGGATAGCAACAAATTCTCATCGCTCATCAATCTGATGAGATAGATTGATGGCAATGCCGATGCTATCCACAGCACTGTGCCAGCCTTTTGGCCTGCCTTTGCGCAGCATGCGCCTAACAATGCTTGCAGAGCAGTAAGCACAATGGCCACCATCAAGGCTCCAGCCCAAGGGATATAGTAGAATTGTGTCAGAAACTCGGATATGTAATCAGCCAATCCCCCAGGCGATTTCATGGCACTGAGGAGATAGTCGCCAGTCAACAGAAATAACTGGTATTGCTCATGGTATGCCAGCAGCTCGGGATAACCTAGCCACCACCATAGGAATATGAATAGGAAAAGGAGGGCCGAGACCCCTACCCTCCACGCTTTTGATGATATAGTCATCTTAGTCGATTTTAGGATAATCAAGCGGCTTAGGAATCCTAGGATGCCTAAGATTCCTAAGACCATTATTCTCTGGGCCCATAAAATTGCATCAGCAAATCATAAGCCGGGCCTTTGCCGAGAATTCGGGCTATGCCCAGCACTTGCTCACGGAAATCGTCATTGTATGCCTTGATGCTGTCCTGCAGGGCCGCGGCGTAGACGCTGTCGCCATGCTGGCGCAGGTATTGCAAGTGGGCGCGCTGCGGAGCCAGCATCACATCGTGGGCGTGTTTCATGTCCTTCCAGCGCTGTAGCGCCTCGTTCTGGGGCGTACCGCCGCCGGTCGATAGTGAATCGATGGTGATGACTATGTCGCCTCCAGGTTCGGTTACAATCAACAGGTCCTGGGTGCCATAGCGCACCTTGCGGTCCATCGTCACGCGAGCCAGGTATTCTCCCCGGCCTCGAAACTCAAACTTGCCATCTTCGACCACTGTCGAATCGACTCCGATGCTATCCTCAATCTGCTTGCTGCCATAAGGCACCAAAAACACTCGATGACCATTCAGTCTCTCGATAGTTGTCGAGCCCTTGACCACAAACTCCGGCTCTTTCTTCCCACAGGCTGTCAACAACATCCCAGCCAGCGCCGCATATAGAAATAGTTTTTTCATCTCCTTATCTTTTTATTTTATCTGGTACAGGGGACTGTCCCCTGTACCATCCTGCAGCCAAAATCAGCCGCCTTGCAAAGTTACAAATTCTCCCCCAATCCCCAAAACTTACTTCAACAAAATCGGTTGATTCACCATATTATATTTCTCATCCATAAGAGAAGCATTGCAAAATTCCACTCCATACTTCTCGATTTGGCCATACCCACCGTGTACATGGCCAAAAAGATGATACTTGGGTCTAATCTCTTTTACCTTTTCGAGTAAGGTCAAAGAACCATAATTATTCCCCTTGGCATAATCCAATATCCCATAAGGCGGCTGATGGGTAATAAGGATATCTGTATCAGCAGGGATGCTGAGTATATTTTCTTCATACTCATTAGTGGTCATGTGAGCCACAAACATTGGGACACCATAAATTTTAAGGCCATCAATCTCTACGCCAGCACTACTCAATAAAAAGCAATTAGAATCTAATCCATCGACCTTTGCATCCAAAAGACACAAATCATGATTCCCGGGTACAAATATTTTATTACGGAATGGTAAATCGAGAAACCAATTCAAGAAATCTACTATCTCCTCTACAGTCCCATCCATGCCTACATCGCCACTATGAATTAGCATATCGGCCTCTGGCATCTGGGTTATAAGCCTATGCGCACCATGGGTATCAGAGAGATGCAAAATGTTTTTCATATTCCTCAAATGCTTCGTTGGTACTAATGATGTTATTCCACAATGCAATGAGCATAGAGTAGTGATCTCTCACCCATTGCTGACAGTCCTTTATGACTTCATCGCGTATACTATAATCCGCTGACAGAATCTGAGGGCTTACATTGTCGATTGTCAATACTAATTGGAATAACATATTTGACTTATCGTCCTGGCACTTAAAGCGCACAACCGGTGTGCTATCTGTATTTAGCAACTTTGATTGTGCCCATGGCTCCAAAGGCGGCAGCCCAGGCATTCCTCGGAAAGGAGAAAAGCTAAATTGGTCAAAGAGCTTCCAATCTAATCCGGTCTCAACAATCTCTCTTAGATACTCCTGAGCCTTATGGTCATCACTTTGGCCATTCTCTGTATAAAATGTATCTTTGATGTACCCGCAGTGGCCAAATCTTTCCATATATTTAGAGAATTCTTTGGTCAAAGGAGTATCAGCGACTATGTTGAGATCTTCATAAGTAAGTTGATTTTCTTCCGTAGGTAATTCTTGAGGAACAAAAGTCTCACCAACATACCCTTTCAAATCCTCGCACCTAAAGAAATGCCCACTCCCTAAGGAGTAGATATATAAGGCTACCTCATGTCTCCTTGACTTAAACTGCTCAATATCAACCATGAATTTCTTATTGCAAAGATTCTTCCAAGTAGATTGCTTGTCTGATTTCAACACAAGGACAAAGAACCCTAACTCTATGTCTTCATTATAAAGTTTAAGAATATCTTTTTGGAAGGAATCTGCGTCTGGGTTGCCGTATTTAAATTCTATATGGGCATAGGGCTTTTCGGCTTCCTTTGATTCATAAACAGACAAATCGACCAGTGCCGACTGATTGTTTTCGTTCTCCTCGGGCTTACCCCCCTTGAATAGATATCTTTTGGCCGTTGGAGTCTCGACTGAAAACCAAAAAGTAGTTTCTTGGAGCAAATAGTAGATAAAGACTTGCTTCAGTTCTTGTTCGCTTATGCGGATTTCACCCGCTGATCGGTCTTTATTATATCTACGCGGATACCTAATTCTTATGGTGTCATCATTAGTTACCGCCAGATTGTCAGTGGTCGGCATCCGCATAGACCTAAATGTGTTGACAATTACCTTATCAATTGTCTTCCTGATATCTTCTTTACTCATCTCTTCAGTGATTTTGGCTGATATTCAATCGCTTGTTAATTATTTGATTTATCACAAGATTTTGGCTTTGCATTTCAGCCAGACGACGCTTTCCTATTCTTCGATCGCAAGCTCGAAGGATAGGAATCAACCCCCAACGGGTGTCTTCAGCATCAAAGGCAAGAAGCTGCTCCTGTGGACAGTCGATGTAATCCCTAATTGTTTGGGATATTATACTCAAATCTCTACAATAAGGGTAATACATCGCATCCAATTGTTCCTTAGGACAGCATTTTGGGAAATCCCATACAATATCTTTACCAATGGTAATCCAATAACGAGGGACTGACTGGTTGGCATATCCCGTCTTTGTCAACATAGGATATGCCACACAGTGAATCTGGAAATCAACTTCCGGAGCAATGATGCTATAGAGGGTCGATTGTAATTTACTCCATCTCTTCATTTGGGTTAGTATTTTCCTTATTTTTATAGGTTTTCAGGATATCCAAGGCCATTCCTAATACCTTTCTGCGCAGAGCCAAGGGCTCAATCACTTCGATGTTCTTAGCAAAGGGCAAGATAGCGCGAGCGAAATCCGGAGTGGGACAAAGATAATATTCAAACATTGAATAGTTCTCATTTGTTTCTGTCTCTGCTTGTGAGGGATGCAAAGGTAATGCACGGGTATAAGGGCGTTGCTCTTTGTTGATTTTCAACTGCACTTTGCAAGGAGGATATTTCTCGTATCCTACTGATATACCGTAGACATCGGCAAAATATTCTGCAGCATTGAAGTCCTGGGGATAATCAAACTTAACCTCGGTTTGCCTGAAATCTACAATTCTATCCAAAGCCAGAGTACGATATTCGCTTGGAGATTCTGGTATTTGCACTACGAGATACCATCGCTTATCAAAAAGCCTTACGCAAAGAGGATTAACTTTCTTTGGTTCTCTTGGATACTCTTCTTGAAATCTGTGATAAGTAATCTCAACCTGATTCCGAGACTTTATTGCAATCAGTAGAGGAATAAGATATTCTTCACCAGATGGTACTCGGTCTAAGATAATCTTATCTTTCTCGCCCTTGAATTCTTCGATGACATTGCTGATGGTAATAGTATGCAACATCCATGAGATTGTCTGATCTTCATCAAGGGCATCGCCATTGGCTATATAATATTGGTAGCGTTTAGCAGGATTACACTCTATTATGATACCAAAGATATCTTCTACATCATTTTTCCATCTATTGAGAGTGCGAGGGCTAAGCTCGGTATGGTCTACATTCAGATCCGAATCATACCATTCATTACGCAATTCTTCTAAGGTAGCCCCACGCTTGCGGCGCAGGGTATTCACTAACCAGACATATTTGTTAAACACATTCATTTCCGTAAGAATTTACTACAAAGTTAATACTTTTATCCGACATTTTTGTCAAATCTCACCACTTTTACTCGCAGCCCATGCTTGCGAGCAAGTTCAATCATATTTTTTGTGCCCCGTGACTGGCCATCCCAGAAGGCTACCAGCGCCGAAGATATGCGGGCCATCTCTTCATTGCGCTTTGGACCAGCGGCTTTTCCGTAAGCGGCCCAGTCGGCGGGTTTGATGATAAGGGGAAGCCCATTTTCTTGGGCGAACTTTTCGCCGAGTTTATCGGCTCCTTTGGCGTGACCCGATACCACTGTCACTCTTGACAGAAACGGCCCAGCGAATGATTTTACTTCTCGGCTCAACAACTCATAGTCGTTAAAATCACGACATCCAGCGATAATCAAATTCATAATGTCAAATGTTAGGGTTTATCTTTTCGCTGGCAAAGTTACCCCAAGGGTCGGCCAAACTCTGTCCGACCTTTAAATAATCTATAAAATTCTCACCGTAAAAACAAAAACCGTTACCACTGATTACAGGCAACGGCTACTTTTGAGTTTTAATATTACTTTTTTAAGAAGTTTCGATTTTCCAATCAGTGAGGTTACGATCTTTTTTGCTGAAGACTGCAGCGACTTTTACAATCTTTTTACCAGAGGCTGTGAATGGGATTGCATAGCTTTTAGAATTGATTTGAGCCATAGCCTCATCGACCGAGCCGTCGAGTTTGAATTCCATCACATATACTGTCGAGGCAGTTTTCACCACCAAATCCACTCGGCCTTTTCCGATATGCTTTTCGGCCTGCGCATAGAAACCTAATATGGAAAAGACAATGTACAGTACATTTCGGAATTCCCCTTCGTAATTAAAGCCAGAAGCCTCAACATAAGGGATATCCGCAAATAAGGCTTGAATCTGCCGCATAAAACCATCGACATTGCCATCGTTGATGGAACGCACGAATTTTCTGATATCAAAACCCTGGCTTGCTTTTTCTCCGGCATAACATGGGAGAAGAGAGTTGATGAAACCACGGCGCACCTCAGCATTAGGGTAGCCCAGACTGACAATGTTGAAAATTTCATCCCACTCCTTGATGGTAAGGTAACCGCTCTGGTATATTACCGGAATCGGGTCGGATGCGAATGAGTTGACGCTCTTGATAGCAGACACTTGACGTTCCACCCCATCCATCTCCCAGAGATTGAAGCTATGCTTCTGCAGAAGCTTAACCAAGAATGTAGGCGTGCCAGTCTCAAACCAATAGTCATCAATCCTTTGGGCACGGAATGCTGAAAGGAGGCTAAATGGATTATAGACCTTGGCATCTGTCCAAGAAAAACGATAACCATCATAAGCCTTTTTAAGCTGCAGATGCATCTCCTCAACAGTCACGCCCTTATTTTGCGCCATCTCTTGTAATGGCTCGGCCAATGCCGTCTCTATTTCTTGGCGCGTAATACCACAGATTTGGGCATACTTATCCTCCATTGAGATGTCAATGAGATTGTTAAGATCGCTAAAGACACTCAGCTTGCCTATTTTGGTGACACCGGTAAGAAAGGAGAATTTAATGTAGCGGTCACATGACTTAAGACATCCATAAAAAGGCTTCAGCTCGGCACGGAAATGAGCCTGCAAATCTTCATCTCCGATGGTTTGAAGTATAGGCTTGTCATACTCATCAATCAATATCACACTTTGGCTGCCGGTCTTCTCAAATATTTGTCTCAATAGATAATCAAATCGAATGCCCAACTCATCAGAGTGGGGATATTTGCCGTATTCGCTTTCATATCTCGACAATTGGGAGTTGAGGATTTGATATACCCCGTCGGGCTCGGAATAGTGTCCAATATTCAAGTCGAAATGAAGCACAGGATATTTTTTCCACTCCTTTTCAATATCATAAATAGTCAACCCCTCAAACAATTCCTTTTGACCCTGGAAATAAGCCTCAAGAGTGGAAATTAGGAGGCTCTTCCCAAATCGTCGGGGACGACTAAGAAAGTAATAAGTACCGCTATCTACCAAATCAAATATGTATTTGGTCTTATCTATGTACAGATAGCCCTCCTGCCTTATCTTTTGGAAAGTCTGTATTCCAATGGGGTATTTGATTTTCGCCATAATCCTAACTATGATGGATTGATAATGCAAAGTTAACACTTTTCCTCAAAAATCCATCCCAAAAAGCTGAAAGACTGAAAATTTTTGAATCTAAGGCAAGGCCGCTGGGAGGGTGAAAAGAAAAAATTTACTTTTTTGGTAAATTTTTTGGAAAAAATTTGGTGGTGTCAAAAATACACCGTAACTTTGCGGTGTAATTTTGACACTAATAAATTTTACTGCCATGACCTACGTTATCAACTGCGGCGTGACCCCTGAGGAGGTGACCGCTCTCAAGCCCAATCAAGTATTCGTATTCGGCTCAAACCTCGCTGGCCAACACGGCGGCGGAGCCGCTCGCTATGCCTACAAGCACTTCGGCGCCAAAATGGGCGTAGGCGTCGGCCCTCAGGGCCAGAGCTACGCAATCCCCACAATGCAAGGCGGGGTCGCCACGATCAAGACTTATGTTGACCAATTCATCGCCTACGCTCGCCAGAATCCACAGCTTCACTTCCTGGTCACCAAGATCGGATGCGGCATCGCCGGTTTCCCCACCAAGGCTATCTCGCCGCTATTCGCCCAGGCTCTTGAACTTGCCAACGTGTCGTTGCCTCGCGAGTTCATATATGATTTGCGCAAACTGCACCACTGCATTTCCCCCCAGGAATACACCTGCCAGCAGCAAGCCCAAAAAGGCCAAGCTTATACCCATGCCATACCGCCCATGGCTCTTGACAAAATTCAGGGTTCGCTGATGCTTGGTGCGGCTGGCGATGCTCTGGGATATGCCGTGGAGTTCAACACGCTTGCCTGGATACGCTCGCAATATGGCAAGGATGGCATCACCCATTTCCAACTTGACAGCCAGGGCCGAGCTATCTGCAGCGATGACACCCAGATGACTCTCTTTACGGCCAATGGCTTGCTATCAGCGATTACTCGCGGCGAAACACGCGGTGTCATGGGCCCATTGGAGAGCTATCTGCCCTACGCTTATCTCGATTGGTATTACACCCAGACCGGAAAACTGAATAGCAACAGCCTCAAATTCACCTGGCTGCGTGATTTGGAGCCGATGAGACATCAACGCGCACCAGGCAATACTTGCCTCTCGGCTTGCGATAGCCTATTGCTCGGGCAAAAAGTGCAGAACAACAGCAAGGGCTGCGGAGGGCTAATGCGCATCGCCCCGGTGCCGCTGCTGTATAACAGAATCAACAGCAAGGGCGACCAGAATTTCATCCACCAGATGGAGAAGACCGCTTGCGAAGCTGCTCGCATCACCCATCGGCATCCGTTGGGATTCTTGCCAGCAGGACTGATGGCGAGGGTCATCTACGAGGCTATGAATATCCCCGCTGGCATGTCGCATCTCTACTATATGGATTCATCGGTCATCAATGCTCTCAATGATTTGCAATACATGTATCCAGGCGAATATGGCGAGGCAAAAGCCAAGCTGGCGCAGTTGACCAAACAAGCCATAGTATTAGCAAAATCAAAAACACCCGACGCTGAGGCCATCGCCCAGCTTGGCGAGGGCTGGGTGGCAGACGAGGCTTGGGCGATAGCCATTTTCTGCGCCGTGAGATATCAAAACAATCCAGCCTTGGCCATACGCGCCGCCGTAAACCACAATGGCGACTCAGACAGCACAGGCTCGATTTGCGGCAACATCATCGGGGCGCTGCTCGGATATGACGCTACGCGCCATCTATTCTGCCCCGAGGGCCGAGACCTCGGCGACACCCTCGACCTGGGCTGCATCATCCTCGCCATCGCCACCGACCTTGCCTCTGGCTGTCCCCTCGGCAACTCTCCCCGCCCCACCCCCTACCAACAGCTCTGGCACTCCCGCTACTGCCAGATGAAACCCGAGTGAAAAGTGATATCGTAGGGTCAATTATGCCTCATCTCTCCCATTCCAAATACCTGTCCCCAGGCTTCCATTCCCCTAATAATTTCCCCAGGCTTCCATCC
>NWBJ01000038.1:0-4311 GCA_002633115.1 Muribaculaceae bacterium Zag1 | reverse complement strand
ATAATTTCCCCAGGCTTCCATCCGTACGGCGGCTTCTTGTGAGGGGCAGTTCCGCTGCCCCTCCAGCACCGCTGCCCATCCAGCACCGCTGCCCATCCAGCACCGCTGCCCCTCCAGCACCGCTGCCCATCCTTTTTCCCTCAAATTAAATTTGGTCATAGAAAAAATTTTTTTGTAAATTTGCTCATAAATTTCTACACTACATGAAGAACTTTATGAGCAAGTTGACTACCTTATTGTTGGCGCTTTTGGCGCCTTTGGCTCTGGTGAGCCAAACTGGATTGACTGGTGATGTCAATCCTAAAAAGATTGATAACCAAGTCTTTACCAATTCCAAAGAAGTGATAATCGTGGCTCGTGGGGGAGACTTCCATGGCACGACTGAGAACTCTCGTGAGGCCCTCCGCAAGACTGCTGAGAAGAAAGCGCAAGTGGCCCTTGTCACCCTCAAAGAGAGAAGCGATGGCGATGTTTATCTCGACTGCGCCGATGACCAAATCTCTCTATCCGAGGCTATGGAATTGGCAAACGGCTCTATGATTTTGGCCTTTAATAATCCTCAGAAATACATAGAGGGGATACGCCAAGCAGCGAAAGAGGCAGATATGCTCGATGCGGTGGTCCTTTATGCCACTCCCGATCCCAAAGGAGAAATCCCCTATATCGCAGTCGTCAATCTCGATAATGACAATGCTCAGTCGGCATTGTCCCAAGCTGTGGAGAGCCAACCACTTGCCATAGAGCTTGACTTCTCAGCTTTTGACAATCCTCTGCTATCCGAAGCTATTGCCAAAGTAAATGAAAATAGCCGCGTAGCTTTCAATATTTGTGGCTCTGAGCCAAATCGCGCTGGTGGCCTATCAGATTCAGGCCGAGGTCCTGACGGGCTAAACTCAGTCTTAGACAAATTAATAGAAATCGGCGGCACGGTGATTATTACTGACCAAATCAAGCCTTGCATGTGGTACATTCACCCCGAGACCAAACAACAACGCGCTATGCCGCATGGGCCTGGTGCGCCACAAGCTGGCGCCCCCCGAGGCGGGCGCATGCGCCAGGCTGATGGTTCGACCATGGCATTCAGCAAAGACTCAGCGTCATTGGCTTTGCTTAAAGAGACGGTTGGCAAATTCTCTCAGCATGAATACTATGATTCCATCACTGGACAGACCGTCGATTACCATCTGTGTTTGCCAAAGGATTACGACCCCACGCAGAAATATCCTCTGGTAATGTTTATCGGCGATGCTACAACTGTAGGCGGCAACGTGATGTATCCTCTCACTCAAGGTTGGGGAGGCCTCATCTGGGCCAGCGATGAGAGTCAGCAAGAGAATCCATGCTTTGTGCTTGTGCCTCATTTCAGAGGAGAGACTCCCAACATAGAACTCCCCGGCAACAATCCCGATGGGGATGCGGCTCTGCGCCTGATGCAGAAAGTCATCGCTGATTATCCAGCTATAGATACCAACCGCCTCTATAAAACCGGCCAGTCAAAAGGCGGAATGATTTCAATGTACCTCAGCATAGAGCATCCCGAGATATTCGCTGCCTCTATATTTGTGGGCTGCCAATGGGACACCCAAGGCATGGAATCATACCCAGATCAGAAATTTTTCTACATCGTTGCCGAGGGGGATACGCGAGCCTGTCCTGGCATGGCTGCCGTCAAGGCTGTCCTCGACAGTCTCGATGCCCCTTATGCCGAAAGCCAGTGGAGCGCCAAAGCTCCCATGGCCGAGCAAGATGCCAATGTAGAGAAAATGATAGCCAAAGGGCTCAACAACAATTTCATAATCTTTGACCTCGGTACTGTGATGCCGCCAGATGGCGAAGGCCTAGAGCACATGTGGTCGTTTGATTACGCCTATCGCCTCAAGCCAGTGCGTGATTGGTTGTTTAAACAAAGCAAATAATAAGTCATGAAGACATTCAGATTCTTACTGACTGTTGCAGTTGCAACTATAGCTTTAGCTGGCCAAAGCCAGACATTAGAGGATACATTGGCAATGCGTACTCCCAAAGATGCTTGGATTGATCCCATCACCGCAGTGCCATCTGGTTGCGAATATGTGCTTTATCCTACTAATACCCGAGGCGAAGGCACAGAAGGTAGCCTATTGGTGTATTTGCCACCACAGTATTATACAGATAGTGACCGCCGTTTCCCGGTCATATATTATCTGCATGGTGGCACAGGCAACCAACGCGAGTGTCGCTGGATGGTAGAGCGTATTGACAAGGCTATCCTAGCTGGAAAGATACAACCACTAATAATTGTGGGTGTACAAGCCCTGCCAGTGGGTTGGTATCTCAACGGCAGAATGGAGGATCCTAAAGTCAGTACCGGACCCATCGAGGATGTCTTAATGCATGATATGATACCTTATGTTGATAGCCATTACCGCACGATAGCTTCTCGTGAGGGCCGAGCCCTGGAAGGGTTCTCGATGGGCGGAGGTGCTACCTTAAGATTGGCATTCAAGTATCCCGAAGTATTCGGGGCCGCTAGCAGTGTGGCGGGTGCCGTAGTGCATTGGACTGAAGAACCCTTGCGCCATGCGCTCGAGTGCACATTTGGTGATGTGGATGACCCAGCATCAAAGGCTTACTTCGATAGTCAAATTCCCGAGGTGTATGCAGAGCGAAACACAGAGCAGATAATAAGCTCAGGGATGATGGTGCGCATGTTTATAGGCACTGAGGATCGCCTCTATCAAGAAAACGGGGTAAATATTACCCAGCGCATGAGTGATTATCTGACCGCACTCGGTATCCCTCACGACCTCTATATTATACCTGGTGCCAATCATAATCCCTGGGAGATGTTTGATTCCAACCATCTCTCTTATGACTGCACCTTCTGGGCCAAAGCATTCAACCGCAGTAACTAAATCTACAGTTTTTAGAGTTTGTTTTCAGACTAATAGTCCCGTCCTTAGCACATCTTCATATAGTGGGCAGGGATGCTGCGCATCCAGCACCGCTGCCCTTCCTACTCTTTTGGAAACATATTGGCAATGTCCCTGGCCATGGCATTGAGGAAATCGCATTGCTTGCGAGTGATTTCCTTCTTTTGAGTCTGATACTCCCAGGGACTCAGCTCCAGCAAATCGCCAGCGGCGCAAGCGTCAAAGTATATGCCTCCCGGTTTGTAAAAAGCCGAGAATCCCATGTCTCTGAGTCTTATTACCGGATAGCCACGGGCAATCGCCTCATTGATGACATCGCGCTCTCTTTTGGCCACGGCGGCACTTACCAGCACCCCTCCTCTCTCGCCACAGGCCATCCAGCGCTTGAAGGCAGCCTGGTATACCTCATCGCTATCATCGTGATGCACCTGCACCATCTCCTTGTCGGGAATGTCAAGCAGATAGATGTTACCAAAACCTTGACAATTGCGATTCACCACATTCATATTATATAGAGTGTGGAAAAGCTCGGGATGGGCCCTCTTGATGGCGAGGCGCTTTGGATTGTCGGCCACGTATTTTTTCCAAGCCTTTAGCTGCAATTTATGATAGAGGATGCGATCATTGTAGCCCTCCTCAAACAGGCCTATTTCTTGTGGTCCCAAGATTTCAGTATAGGCATCATGGCAGCCCAGCTTGAATCCAGCCACCACATTGCCGAGATGCAAATCGTTGTGGAGGGGTCGATTCAACCTCACTATTAGATGCAGATGGTCGGGCATGACACACGTCTTGTATACCTCTATCTCGGGATAGAAATATGAGATACGAGGGATCTCGCCTCTGACTATGCGATCGCCAAGGGGTGAAAGATTGATGCGAGGCGAAGGATAAACCACCAAATTGCCGAACAATGGGCGCCGATTGAGCACATTTATGGTGAGCAGATATGTACCTGGCTTGCGGTAATTATGGGAGCGCTTGCGGCGCTTCATATTATGATGAATAGGCTGCCAATACGGTGGCAATGTTGATTCCATGGTGATGGATTTAGGGGTGAATAGAAATATTATTGGCGCAGCGGAACTGCGCAACACGAGAAGCCGCCGTCCGGATGGCCCCACACTTGGCAAAGTTACATATTATTTTTCATACTTCTCCACAATCCATCAAAAATTTTTGCCTCTAATCTCCAAAATACTGCTCTTGTCCCATCCGAATGGGGGCTCTAATCTCCCCATCTGCCAGGCTTCCATCCGGCCGGCGCCCACTCCCCATATCTCCTGCCAGGCTTCCATCCGGACGGCGCCCACTCCCCATATCTCCTGCCAGGCTTCCATCCGGCCGGCGGCCACTCCTCATATCTCCTGCCAAGCTTCCATCCGGACGGCGCCCACTC
>NWBJ01000037.1 GCA_002633115.1 Muribaculaceae bacterium Zag1 | reverse complement strand
CTGTCGGGCCTCGGAGCTGTTCCTCTCGAAAAGCGAGTGCAAAGTTCGGAATTATTTTTGAATTGACCAAACATTTTCGGGAAAAAGTTCACAAGAAATGTGTTAAATAAAGTTTCATCTTTGGACCATAAGGACTTAAGAAACATAAGGACATAGGAATTTTACTCAGTCACAAAGGCGCAAAGATGGAATTGCCTTATGTCCTTATGCCTCTTGTGTCCTTATGGTCTCCACAGCGCGCCAGCGCTGTGATCAGAATTTGAATCCGGTTGAGAGCACTATCGATGAGTTGTGGTCGACAATCTTGGATTGCGGAGCCACATTGCCATTAAAATTAGTATAGGCGTGGTAGCGGCCCTCGCGCTGGCGATACACATAAGCGGCATCGATATACCAATTCTGATACTTATACCCGATGCCGCAGGTGATGTGCTGCATGTGCTTGGTGAAGTTATAGCTCGGGTCAGTGCCGGATGTCAGCACCTCGATGGCTCCCTCGGCTGCCTCAGCTTTGACGCCCGAGGTCTGATAGTTGTATCCGGCGCGGAGGCTGAACTGCGGCGTCACCCTATACTCGGCTCCCACCCTGATGGTGCTGGTGCCTTTGAAATACTGCTTGATGTCAGCCCTGAGGTCTTCGTTGGTCTCAAAGTCGGTGCCCCAGCCTCCATAGTCATAAAAATAAGGAGTAGCGATCGACATGTCGCCGTAGCTGTCATACTGATAGTCGAGGCTAAGGATTGCCTGCTTGCCCAGCACGGCTGCCACGCCAGCCATCAATTTCCAAGGCGAACGGTAGTGCCACTGGAAATAGGCATCATCGGTATACTCGTACCCTTGCAGAGGATTTACCGACTGGCCGCCCATCTGATAGCCGTCCGACAGGGTCGGATTGTAATAGCTGTAGTCGATGGTGCCGTCATAACCTTGGCTCAGATGATACCAAGTGGGGGTATGGAAGGCGAAGCCCACGCGCAGCTCGTTCATCGGCTTGAGGATGACACCCAGCTTGAGGTTCCAACCCGAACCGTTGATATACTTGCGCGAATTGAGGTCAAACCCGGCATCGCCGGTAGTGGTGGCAGGACTCCCAGTGACATTGTAAATCCTGGCATCGGCCATGCTCTCGCTATAATATATGGTGCGGGTATAATGCAGGTCAGTGATACCAACGCTCAATCCCCAGTAGACCACATTCTCGACATTGCCGCCGAAGCTGATATTGTACTCGTCGACACGGCCGGTCTCGCGTACATTATATAATGCATCGCCCACGGTGCCATTTTGGTACAAGCCATTGTACGAGTCGCTGCCGCTCGGATTGATCAGATACGAGTTGTAAGCGAGGATGCTGAGCCAGTCGGCCCCCTCAGCATAGGGATTGAAGTCGTTGGTAAACGACAGGTCCGACGAAGTGTAGCCCTGAGAGAAATATGCTATGTAGTTTGACAGCGAGGTGTTGGTGCTGTTGACATAACCGCGATAGCGGCGGTCAAACGACACAGCCCTGTTGTAGCTGGCTCCCCAGTTGAAGGTCTTAAGGGCTCCCCCACCCGGGATGATAGTGGCGCCCACATAGCCGAAGTTGTTGCAATAGACCTTGGTCTGATTAGACGATGACGGGAAACCCGAATAGCTGGGACTGGTCTTGGTGCTCTGGATATTGATGTCGAGCGTGGCCCCAACCTCGTTGCTGCGGTAGATGCCGATGCCAGCCGGGTTCTGGTTCATCGTCGAGAGGTCGCCACCGAGAGCGGTGAATGCGCCGCCCATCGACATGAAGCGAGCCGTGCCTTTGAAGTCAGACTGAGAGATCTGTTGGGCGTCGATGGCGCTCTGTGCCAACGCAGCCGAGGCCGCAGCCGCCATTATCATTGCTAAGGATGTACGTTTCATAAAAATTGGATATTTGAATTGAAGGTGAAGCACGCTGCGAAGCAGCGCGCCACAGAACCGCCTCTATTCATTTTTCACTTTTCATTTTTCACTTTTCATTTATCTGCGGCCATGGCCTCCGCCTCTATTCATTTTTCACTTTTCATTTTTCACTTTTCATTTATCTGCGGCCACGGCCTCCGCCGCCTCCGCCTGAGTGGCCACCGCCTGAGTGGCCACCGCCGCCACGGCTGCCGCCTGAGTATCCGCCGCTGTATGACGAACGGCTCGAAGAGCTGCTGCCGCTATTATACGAGCGATTGCTCGAGCTTGAACGCACGCCCGACGACGATGATGCGTTGTTGCGGCCGCGAGTAGCGCCTACATTGTACGAGTTGTTGCCCCCCTGAGTGGCAGTACCCACTACCGAGCCAGGACGAGCCACGCTGCTGGCGGCTGTGCGATAGCTGGGACGCGAACTGGCCGACGAGGCCACGCGGCTTGCAGCAGAGCTGCCGCCAAGGCCCATGTTGCCGGGACGCGAACCGGTCGAGCCGGGACGATAGCCTGACGATGTGCCTCGGCCGGTGGATGCACCAGCCATCATAGAGCCGTGAGGACGCGATGAGCCTGGGCCAGTTGACGGGCGCCATACGGGTCCGCCCCAAGCGGGACCTCCCCAGCCCCAAGCATAACTCGGGCCCCAGCCCCAATTCCAACCCCAGCTCCAAGCCGGACCCCAGGTCCAGCCCCAGCACGGACCCCACCAGGGGTCATAATAGCCAAGAGCCCAATTCCAGGAATACCAAGGGCTGCCAAAACTCCAGCTCCACGACCAATAGGGGTAATACCAGGGGTCGTTTTGCACATAGATATTGACAGTGGCGGGTTCGGAATAATAGTAATACTGCAACTCCTCATCGCCTGAGCCGGACACAACCTCGGGGTTGTGGAACCGCTCGATGCGTCGAGTGTTGGCGAAATCATCGGTGCTAACCGAGTCGGCCACCACCTCGTCGCTCACCAAGAAACTGCCATGCCGGTTGTATTCATCGACATCGCGAGTATTCTGAGTATCAACTATATAGGTGTCAGCAGCCGGATACTCGACTGTGCCTTCGTAAGTGCCTACCAAGCGATAATTGCCTTGGGAATACCGCTGGGCAGTGGTCTTTTTGGTTGTCTTTTGAGTCTTTTCCTCCTTTGAGGAATCGTAATAGATATCGTCGTCGTAATAGCCCTGGGCTACTGCGATGACCGGGAGCGCCATTAGCGCTGCAGCTGCGACAAGTGCTTTATGCATACGAATCATATTGTTGGTTTTTAGGGTTTGGTCTTTGGTTTTTGGAAAAGTATGTTGGTGATGCTACTTTTGTTACCTATTAGACAACAGAATGGGTATAAAGTTTAACCGCTAAGGGCAATAATTCCCTTAGCGGCTACAAAGTTACGACAATCTCGTAAATCTCGAAAGATTCCCTCTCCGATTTAACATCTTTTGTGTGTAAAGACCGTAAGGACATAAGGAGCGTAAGGACATAAGGATTGGGCTCCTTATGTCCTTACGCTCCTTATGTCCTTACGGTCCTTATGTCCTTACGGTCTGCAACGCCGAAAGGCGCTGCCTTATTCGTAGCGGATGGCCTCGATGGGGTCGAGGTTGGCAGCCTTTTTGGCCGGGTACCAGCCAAAGAATACGCCGGTAATGGTACACACCGCAAACGACAGGATCACCGAATACGGCTGTATCGATATCGGCCAGTGGGCAATAGCCTTGACCAACTCTGATGCCACGACACCGAGTATGACACCGATGATGCCGCCCAGCACCGAAATAATCACCGACTCAATCAGGAATTGCATAAGCACATCCCTGCCCTTGGCGCCGATACTCATGCGCAGACCAATCTCGCGAGTACGCTCTGTGACAGACACATACATGATATTCATAATGCCGATACCGCCGACCAGCAGCGAGATGCCGGCGATGCAAGCCAGCAGGATGGTCATCATATCGCTGGTGCTGTTCATCATCTCGCTCAGCTCTTGCTGAGAACGGATTGTGAAATTGTCCTCCTCGCCGTCCTTGAGCTTGTGCTGTGCGCGCAGGATCTCGGTGATTTCGTCTTGCGCCTCATCGCTCATATCCTCGTCGAGGGCCGAGCAAAACAGGCCCTGAATATAGTCGATGGCCAGCAAGCGCTTCATCACCGTGGTGTACGGGGCAAGCACGATATCGTCCTGGTCCTGGCCCATCGAGTTGGCGCCCTTTTCTTGCAGCACGCCAATCACAGTGAACGGTATCTTGTTGAAGCGCACCACGCGTCCGATGGGGTCTTCGCCGTTTGTGAACAGGTTGTCAACCACCGTCTGACCCAGGATGCACACCTTGGCAGCAGTCTTGATGTCCTCGTCGGTGAAAATTTCGCCCTCGGCAACCTTGAGCTTGCGGATCTCAAGATAGTCTTGGGTGATGCCCTGGACCGACGACGGGTAGTTGTTGTTGCCGTTGATGAATTGTCCGCTGCTGCTCACCTGGGGCGACACGTACGACACAAACTTGGCATCGTCGCGGATGGCCTCATAGTCGCTGACCTTCATCGTCTGCTGGTCATCGCTGCTCTGGCGTACGCCGCCGCGCTCCATATTGCCCGGGAAGATCATGATCATGTTGCTGCCCATCTCAGAGATTTGGCTCTTGATGCTCTGCTTAGAGCCTTGGCCGATGGCAAGCATGGTGATCACCGAGGCCACGCCGATGATGATGCCCAGCATGGTCAGGAAGCCGCGCATCTTGTTGTTGGCGAGTGCCTTAAGGGCTATCTTAAATAGATTAAAAAAATTCACGGATAGTCTTTAGTCTTTGGTTTTTAGTTTTTGGAAACAAATGCTATTCCTCGGGGGCGGGGAGGGTTTCGTAGGTGGCGCGTGCCGACTGGATGTTGGGGTTGACCGTATCTGAAACCACCTTGCCATCGCGCAGCACGATGTTGCGCGACGAATAATTGGCCAAGTCGGGGTTGTGGGTCACAAAGATGATGGTGCGGCCGCGAGCGTGCAGCTCCTGAAACAGGGTGAGGATGGCAAACGATGTGCGCGTATCCAAATTACCGGTGGCCTCGTCGGCGAGGATGATCACCGGGTCGTTGACCAGGGCGCGGGCGATGGCCACGCGCTGCATCTGTCCGCCCGACATCTGGTTGCTCTTATGATAGAGGCGATCGCCGAGCTCAACGGCCTTGAGGGCCTTTTCGGCGCGTTCACGACGCTCCTTGCTCGAGATTTTGGAGTTGTAGAGCAGAGGCAGTTCTACATTCTCGAGGGCCGTGGTCTTGGGCAGCAGGTTGTAATTCTGGAATACGAAACCGATCTTGCGGTTGCGCATCCAGGCGCGCTCGTTTTTGCTCATCTTGCGCACAGCCAAGCCGTCGAGATAATACTCGCCGGCTGTGGGCGTGTCAAGACAGCCAAGTATGTTGAGCAGGGTCGACTTGCCCGAGCCGGAGGTACCCATGATAGTGACAAACTCGCCATCATGGATCGCAAACGACACTCCGCGCAGAGCGTGGACCACCTCATCGCCCACCTTGAAGTCGCGGCGGATGTTGTCGACCTTGATGATTTCTTTATTATTATCTAGCATATTCTATGATCGAGAATTTTCGATAATTTTCGAGAGCACTCGAGAATTCTCGACCGCTCGAGGGTGATCGAGGCAATCGAGGGTGAACGAGGCAATCGATTGGGCACGAGGCCTGTTATTTTTTCTTGCTGCCGGGAGGGCCGGGAGCGAAGGGCGAGCGCTCAGTGGTGGTTTCCTCCTCGACCTCTGATGCTGCCTCGTAGCTGAGGGCTACAACCTGGCCCACCTCGGCTCCGCTCAGGATCTGGGTGTTTGAGGCTCCGGTCTCGCCGAGCTTGACATTGAGGGGCTTGAGCTGGTTGCCATCAACTGCCCAGAGGCGTCCCATTCCGGCCTCCTTGGGCTGAGCGGCTGCCTCGGCACTAAAGGTTGGCAGATTCTTGGCGTTGGGGTATTCCTCGGGGGTGAAGCGAAGAGCCGCATTGGGCACCACGGTCACGTCGGTCTCCTCGACAGTATATATGGTGAGGTTGGCAGTGAGGCCCGGAATCAGCTTGTGGTCGGGGTTGGGGGTGTCAACCACTACCTCATAAGTCACCACATTGCTCTCGGTGGTGGGGTTGAGGCGCACCTGAGTCACAAGACCCGAGAAAGTATCATTGGGATAAGCGTCGACATAGAATTTCACATTCTGTCCTACCTTCACCTCGCCTATGTCGGCCTCGTCGACATCGCCGATTACGCGCATATTGTCGAGGTCGGCGATTACATACAGGTTAGCCACATTCATGCTCGATACCACGGTCTGGCCCACCTCGACCTCGCGCGAGATGACGATGCCATCGATAGGCGAGTAAATCTCGGCGTAGTTGAGGTTTTTGGCAGCCTTTACGCGGTCGGCCTGAGCTTTCTGGTAGGTCTGCTCGGCCACCTGGTAGGTGTTTTTGGTGGTGTCGAACTCATAGTCGCTTATGAGCTGCTTGTCATGTAGGTTTTTGTCGCGCTCATAATTTTTCTTGGCGTATTCATAGCTGAGACGCGCAGATTCGAGGGTGGCATCGGCCGAGCGGAGCTCGCTGTCGAGCAGCGTCTTCTCGATTTCGGCGATGAGCTGGCCCTGGGTCACCACATCATTGTAATCGACGTAAAGCTTGTCGATGATGCCGGTGACTTGGGTACCGACATCCACTTGGGTTTTAGATTCCACGGTGCCGGTGGCTGTCACAGTCTTGGTGATGCTGCCGGTGGTCACCTTGGTGGTCTGCAGGACGATCTTAGACTCTTTTTTGCAAGAGGGCAGAGCGCCGAGCAGAAGCAATGAGCCTGCGATGCAAAGTAATTGAGGGATTTTCATATAGTATTTTTGCAATTTAATTAGAAGTAGGGAGCGGGCAACGCAGAAGCCCGCCACAGTAGCCGCCATCCGGACTAAATGAAAAATCAATTAAAGTAGGATGGTAGCGGTGCGGTAATATTCGAGCATTTTTTTGTCGAGGAGCACCATGTATTTGGCTTGGAGCAGCTCGCTGCGGGCTTGCAGCTCGGCATTGTGGGCCTGGAGCAGTTCGACGGTGTTGACCTTGCCATTCTCAAACTGGGCATTGGTCAACTGTGCGCTCAGGGCTGTCGATTCGACTTGGTCGAGGCCCGCCACATACTTGGCCTGATTGGCGGCGAGGCTGATATAGAGGGCCTCGATGAGCTGTGCCATCTCG
The DNA here is from genome assembly GCA_002633115.1 of Muribaculaceae bacterium Zag1. GTDB lineage: Bacteria > Bacteroidota > Bacteroidia > Bacteroidales > Muribaculaceae > CAG-873. Next base: position 1,523 of record NWBJ01000037.1, on the reverse strand, counting down.
TTTTCGCGATTCTCGATGTCGAGGTCAGCGTTCATCTGGGCGATCTTGGCCTTAGCCACGGCTGTCTTGGTGGTCTTTTGGTCAAGGATGGGGATTGAGAGCGAGAGACCCACTGTTTCGTTCCATTGCCATTTGAGCTGGTCCCAGAAACCGTCACCGGGGGCGCCAGCACCAGTGCCGACACCGGCATTGACGCTGATTTGCGGACGCTTGCTGGCCTGGGCAATCTTGATGTCGTATTCAGCGCTCTCGCGAGCCAACTTGTCGCTCTGTAACTGCACATCGGTGGCGAGGGCCATAGCGTAGCTCTCCTCGATCGGTGGCAGCGGAGCCAGCACCGACGATTCGGGATAGGTCACATCTTGCACATATATCTGATAGGTGAGGCCGAGCTGGAGCAGTTTTTTGAGTTGCATGCGCTGGTTGTCGTAGGTGCCTTGGGCGCTGACCACCGAGTATCGGTCTGTCTCGGCCTGAGCCTTGAGCTGGGCATAGTCGACGCGCGACAGGCGCCCCGACTCCATCAGCTGGCGGGCGCGCTCGGCCTGAGCTTCGCTCACGTCGGCTGCCTCTTGGCAGATGCCGATATTCTCCTTGGCGTATAGGATGTTAACGTAAAGGCTTAGGATTTCGGTTTCAAGCGAACGCATCAGCTCGTCGGTGGCGAGGGCGCTGATCTGGGTCTGCAGCTCATCGCGCTTGATGGTGTTTTCGCGCTGACCGCCGTTGTAGAGGGTCCACGAGGCGTTGAGCCCGTACGAGCCGTTGTAGACATTCTTGTCGCCTGACTTGATGAATGGGGTGTTGCCGTAGTTTTGGCTTGTCGAGAAAGCGAGCGAGGGGAGCCATTGGGCCTTAGAGGCCTCGAGAGTGTACTCTGAAGATTCCTCAGCGAGGCGCGACTGTTGCAGAGAAATGTTGTGCTCGCGGGCGTAATCCACGCAGTCGGAATAAGTCCAGACATCTGAGGTGCCCTCCCGGGCTGAGGCTGAGAGCGCCAGCAGTCCTGATAGGGCCAATGTCATTAGATGTTTTGACATAGCAAGGGGTTAAAGAGTTGTTTTTAGTTTACTCATTTTCTGACTGCAAAATTACTAAAGGTTTAAAACTTGGCACCTATCTAATATATAACAATTGCCATTTTCACTACAAATCCACCAATTTTGCAAACGTTTATAGTTAAAGCGAAATAGATTGCGAATTGACCAAACTGAATCTGAGAGTCAGAAGGGACTCCAACTCTGCCTTATAGTCGCCTATTCGGTCAAAGAACTTTTTGATGGCGCTCTGAAAAAGCTCTTTGGTTCTGTAGAAGTTAGTGTTGATCACTTTCTTCCTCAAGAACTTCCAAAGGCGCTCGATCAAATTGAGATTTGGGGAATATGGAGGCAGGTAGACATGCGTGATTCGGGTGCCCTTCATCCATTCATTCAACTCCTTGTTATGATAGTATCTCGCATTGTCCAGAATTACCACTATTCTCGGGGCGTGCGGGTGCTTTTCCAGAGCGGCCTGGAAAAGTT
>NWBJ01000036.1 GCA_002633115.1 Muribaculaceae bacterium Zag1 | reverse complement strand
TAAGGGAGTTGTCGGCGCAATAGCCAAATTACGCAAAGGGAAGCTAAAGCTTGTTAAAGGGTTTGGGTAGCACATTCACATGCTCCCCAAACCCTTCTGTACAGTAGGCATTCCCCAACAAACCCCTAAAGATGGGAATGTAGTAAAAATTTAATCAATCCACAATACCCTTGATACTGAATTGTCACCAGAATACCGTGATTTGATAAATAAATAACAAAACGGGCCTGATTTGATAACATTTTGTCAAGGCGCCCCCTACGGGGCGCAGGGGTGAGGGATCGATGGCGGGTTCTACACAGAGGCGACCCTACGGGCCGCGTGGGTGAGGGATCGGTGCCCGGTTCTACACAGAGGCGACCCTACGGGCCGCGTGGGTAATGATACTTTTTTATCAGATTAGGGGTGAATGTGGGATAATTTTTGGAAAATGGAAGAGAATGAGCTAACTTTGTAGCCAGAAAACAAAAAATAATACCAATCATTATCCCATGAAGCAATCAATCCTCATACTCTCCATGATGACAGCACTTGCCGCGCAAGCCGACTATGTGCACATCACCACTCCCAATACCTCGATGGTGATCGATGCCAATGTCGGACAACCTGCTAAATTCGTCTACTATGGCGACAAACTCACTGGCAATGACCTCTCGACAATGAGCAACGCCGGTGCTCCCTGGCGCGATGCCTATCCAACCTTCGGCCTCACCTCGGGCCAAGAGACAGCCATGAGCGTGACCCACGCCGATGGCAACATCACCCTGATGCCTGCTGTGACCGGGGTCGAGACTGCAACCGAGGCCGATGGCGCAACAGTCACCACCATCAAGATGACCGACACCTATTATCCCTTTGACGTCAACCTCAAATACCGCGCCTATCCCGACGAGGATGTGATTGAGGCTTGGACCGAGGTCACCAACCGCGAAAAAGGCACGGTGACACTAACTGAGTTTGCCTCTGCCTACATGCCGCTGCGCTACGGGCCGGTGTGGATGTCGCAATTCTACGGCACCTGGGCCAACGAAGCACGCCTCGAGGAGGCTCCGCTCCCCCACGGCATGAAAGTGATAAAGAATAAGGATGGAGCCCGCAATGCACACACCTCGCGCGGCGAGGTGATGTTCTCGCTCGATGGCGCGCCGCAAGAGAACAGTGGCCGCACCATAGGCGCCGCTCTCTGCTATACTGGCAACTATGAGTTGCGTGTCGATACCGATGACAGCAATTATCATCATTTCTTTGCCGGCATCAGCCCTGACAACTCAGCATATCATCTATCCAAAGGCGAAACATTTGTTACACCCCCGGTAGCTTTCTCCTATTCTAATGAGGGCAAGGGCGGAATCAGCCGTAACTTCCACCGTTGGGGACGCAACCACCGCTTGGCCCATGGCACTGAGCTACGCGACATCCTGCTCAACTCTTGGGAGGGTGTATACCTTGATATAAAGGAGCCCGAAATGGCCCAGATGATGGCCGATATCGCCTCGATGGGCGGAGAACTCTTCGTGATGGACGATGGCTGGTTTGGCGCCAAATATCCGCGAGTCCAGGACAACAGTTCGCTGGGCGACTGGGTGGTAGACACCAACAAGCTCCCCAACGGTATCCAGGGCCTTTGCGACGAGGCCAAGAAAAACGGCATCAAATTCGGCATCTGGATTGAGCCGGAGATGACAACTACTACAAGCGAACTGTATGAGCAGCACCCCGAATATGTATTGCGCGCCTCCAATCGCGACCTCAACCTGAATGGCGCTCGCGGCGGCACACAGCTGGTGCTCGATATGGCCAATCCCAAGGTGCAAGACCTGGTATTCCAAGTTGTTGATACCCTGCTCACCAAATATCCCGAGATTGCCTATATAAAATGGGATAGCAACTCGGCTATCATCAATCATGGATCGCAATACCTCACTGCCGACAACCAGAGCCACCACTTCATCGACTACCATAAAGGATTTGCCAAAACCCTTGACCGCATACGCGCCAAATATCCCGATGTGGTGATCCAAGACTGCGCCAGCGGCGGCGGTCGTGCCAATTGGGGCTATCTGCCTTGGTTTGACGAATTCTGGGTGAGCGACAACACCGACGCTCTGCAGCGCGTGTACATGCAATGGGGCACCAGCCATTTCTTCCCGGCAGTAGCAATGGCCAGCCACATCAGCAATGCGCCCAACCATCAGACCTTCCGCACCGTGCCTCTGAAATACCGCACTGACGTGGCAATGAGCGGACGCCTTGGCATGGAGATTCAGCCCAAAATCATGAGCGATGAGGAGAAAGACCAGACCCGCAAGGCCATCGCCCAATATAAAGAGGTGAGACCGGTGGTGCAGCAAGGGGATCTGTATCGCTTGCTCAGTCCTTATGACAAGAAGGGCGCCGCTTCGCTGATGTATGTAAGTCCCGACAAAGACGAGGCAGTGTATTTCTGGTGGAAGACCGAGACCTTTGTCAACCAGCAGTTGCCGCGAGTGCCGATGGCCGGCCTTGACCCCGATAAGGTGTATGTTGTGACCGAACTCAACCGCATCGACAATGAGCCGCTCAGCTATGAGGGCAAGGAATTCACTGGCCGCTTCTTGATGTCTAACGGCTTGGAGATGCCCCTCGACCACAATGTCGATTACCACAAGCGCAACGATTGGGCAAGCAGAGTGTTGAGACTGCAAGCGAAATGAAAAATTAAAAGTGAAAAATAACCTTGAAATAGGCATACTTTTCCAAGAACTAAAAACCAAAGACCATAAACAGGATTAAAATAGGTTCAAAAGCTAAGTTGGGAGGCCTTTCTGCGAAGAGAGGCCTCTTAAAATTTGTATAGTTAAGAGAAATTTGCTAACTTTGCGCCAAAATTCCAATAGCAGAAATACAATTAAGCAAAAATATGAATTGGATACAGGAATTGCTATTTCCGGGTAACACCTCGATAGGCTCTACATTGGTACTCTATTCCTTTGTGATAGCCTCTGGTATCTTCTTGGGCAAGCTCAAGATTGCCGGAGTGTCGCTCGGTGTAACCTTTGTGCTGTTTATGGGCATTCTGCTCGGACACTTTGGTTACGAGGTCAACGCCGAGATTCTGAAGTTCGTGCGTGAGTTCGGCCTTATTCTGTTCATCTTCTCAATCGGTCTCCAAGTCGGTCCCGGCTTCTTCTCTTCGTTCAAGAAAGGAGGCATGACCCTCAATGGCTTGGCCGTAATGATGATTCTGCTCAACGTGGGCATTGTGTTGCTCATCTACTATTTCGGCAATATCAAGGACATCAGCGCCTTGGTAGGCGTGATGAGCGGTGCTGTCACCAACACCCCGGGCCTCGCTGCTGCTCAGCAGACGGTCTCGACAATGGCGGGTCAAGGCACCGAGCAAGCCAACTTGATGGCTTCGGGCTATGCTGCGGCTTATCCTCTTGGCGTGGTCGGCATCATCGCCTCGATGTTTATCATCCGTGGCATCTTTGGCGTTAAGGTAGACAAGGAGGTTAAGGCTATCGAGGACGAGCAAGAGAACTCTCAGCTTAAGCCTTACTTGGTATCGGTCGAGGTTACCAACAAACTGGTAGATGGCCGCAACCTGGTGCAGCTGCACAGTGTGATTCCGGTCAATTTCGTGGTATCGCGAATGATGGTTCCGGATGGTTCGATCGTGATTCCTAAGTCAACCACCGAGGTGCATGTGGGCGACAAGCTGCTGATTGTGGCCTCAATGCAAGATGCCGACAAGTTCCTTACGGTGCTTGGTCCCGAGGTTGATGTCGAGTGGGAATCGGCTCCTACGCCAGTGTTCTCACGGCGCATCCTTGTCACCAAGAGCGAATACAATGGCGTGGCCATTGGCGAGCTGCGTCTCCATAAGGGTTATCGTGTGAACCTGACCCGCGTCAATCGTGCTGGCGTGGATTTGTTGGCATCGCCCAACTTGCGCCTGCAGATGGGCGACCGTCTGACCGTGGTGGGCGACCTGGAGGATATCGAGCGCTTGGCCCATAAGCTGGGTGACTCAATGAAGCGCCTCAATCAGCCTAACCTCATTACTATATTCGTTGGCATTATCCTGGGTATCATCCTTGGCTCGATCAATATCGGCTATGGCATGAAGCTGGGTCTCGCTGGCGGTCCTCTCGTTGTGGCAATCTTGCTTAGCCGCTTCGGCTATCGTTTCAAGTTGGTCACTTATACCTCAACCTCAGCCTCGATGATGCTGCGTGAGTTGGGCATCTGCCTCTTCCTTGCATCGGTGGGGATTGCGGCTGGTAAGGGATTCGCCGCATCGGTATTCAATACCACTGGTATGTGGTGGGTTATCTGGGGCCTGGTGATTACTGTGGTGCCTTTGGTGATTGTGGGTTGCATTGCTCGCGCCAAGTACAAGATCAATTACTTGACCATTATGGGTCTGTTTGGAGGTAGCTACACCGACCCACCAGCCTTGGCTTACGCCAACGGTTCGACCGGCAATGATGCCCCGGCTGTATCCTATTCAACTGTCTACCCGCTCACCATGTTCCTGCGCGTGGTCGCGGCCCAGACCCTGGTCCTCCTATTAGCATAGAAAGCAAGCACCCCAAAACGTAAGCACCCCAAAACGTAAGCACCCCAAAACGTAAGCACGTAAGCTTTACGTAAGCACATATAGAAGGGATTCGGATTCTTATATAAGGAAACCGAATCCATTTCTTTTATTCTTTTCCTTTGATTAAAAATTTCCCTTAGGTGTGCTTACGTAAAGCTTACGTGCTTACGTTATACAGTGCTTACGTAAAGCTTACGTGCTTACGTTTTACAGTGCTTACGTTCTTACCGTGCTTACGTTTTGGGGGATAAATGGGTAAATAGGGTGGATTTTTTCGGATTTTATGTTAAAATGTATGGTGAAATGAAAAATAATCACTAATTTTAGGGTCGATAATCTAACCATCGAACAACTTACAGGATTAGTACACATCGCATAGTTGCTTATGCCGCACCTAAAATCTGACATACTGCCCATCTGGTTGTTGACAGTGATAATGCTGTTAGCGGCTCAACCGATGCGTGCCCACCAGGTGATGGGTGAGAGCTATGATGTCACGACCATCACCATGGCCGACGGACTGCCTCACAGTTTTGTCGACTATATGACCCGTGACAGCCGAGGCTTCCTCTGGTTAGCCCTCGGTGGTGGGGGATTGGTCAGATACGATGGTTATCGCTTCGACCGCTTCGACCCTGCTCAGGAGCATCACACCGTGGCCGGCCACTTCGTGGTTTGCATCCAGGAGGATGGCTATGGGCGTCTATGGGCAGCCACAGACCAAGGCTTGAGCGCTATCGATATCGTTACACTTGAGACCCTCGATCTCGAAACATTCGATGTCAATTGGGGAGACTTGAGGTCGGAAGAGGTTAAGCATGTAACCCAAGATGCCGATGGTCGCATTTGGGCTTGCACTCTCAATGGCATTTGGTGCATTGATTTCGACAAGGCTGGCAATGTCACGCGCTTAGACTGTCTGCCAATCAATGAGCAGCATATCACTGTGGTTGTGGCGCGGGATGTATTCTCTGATGCCTCGATGGTAGTGTCCTTCGACAATCAATTGTGGCGACTGCGCAATACCGACGGCGTGATTACTCGGCAGGACCTGGGATTTAGTTTTGACCAGCTTGTCACTGTCACTGACCTGGCACTAAACGATGGCTGCCTGTGGGTGGCGACTGATGACGGCCTGTTTGCTCGTAATCTAACTACCAACCAGATACGTCATTATCGCTATGAAGAGAGCGATGCCAATTCCATATCGCAGAATTATGTAACCGCCTTAGCCATTGACGCAAAGAGCCGATTATGGTGCTCTACGCTGCGAGGTGTGAATATTTATGACGCGGAGCACGACAATTTTGTGCGTCTCAATCTGGATCAGTGCTGCAGCCCGGCATTGCTCAATAGCAATTTCACCAACTGCCTGTTAGCCGACGGTCAGTCGATGAGGATTGGCAGCGATGGAGCCGGAGCCATGGTGTTCAGTCCAAGCAGGCTCAAGTCTACCTTCAAGTCGTTTGGAAATTTGCCTGTCAACGCAGTGCTTGAGGATGGGCAGCGCACCCTTTGGGTTGGGCTCATCGAGGGCGGCGTGGCTTATAAGCGCAAGCATGACGCCGACTATAGCCGCATCACGGTGAATAATAGCCCATTGCCTCATAATTCTGTTAGCGCTTTGGCCGCAGATTCCGAGGGAGGCCTTTGGGTTGGCACCTGGGGAGGCGGCCTGTGCGTGCTTGATGCCGATAATCCCAAGAAACTGAGAAAACTGATACCCTTGGTTGACGACCATGGAGTACAGCAAGATTATATAGGCGCTCTATGCTATGATTCTTATAATCATGGAGTATGGATTGGCACCAGCAAGGGCCTTTTCTATTACGACCTGACTGCCCAGCGTTTGATTCAACCTTTCGACTTAGCTTATGATATAGTGAAGGGTTCGATCGGCTGCGCTATCGATGGCAAAAAGCACCTTTGGCTTGGTAGTTACGAGGGTTTGTATGACATTGACCTAACATCCCGCTCTGGCGATGTGTGGCGCTACAGAGTGCTCGAGCACAAGCTTGACCTCCCCGATAGCAAACTGCGCGAAAGAATAGCCTCGGTGTATGTCGATGGAGATGGCACACTGTGGATAGGCTCTACAGTTCATGGAGTGTACCGTCGGCATGTCGAGGGTGATAAGGAGTGGTTTGAGAATTTCACCATGGCTCAGGGGCTGCCTCACAACTCAGTGGTTGGCATCCTGCGGGACCCATCAGGACGGATGTGGGTCTCAACATATAATGGATTGGCAATGTGCGAACCAGGGCAAACCAATTGGGAACCAATGGCAAACAGTAGTCTCTCCTCGCAATTCTATTGGAATGCCTACGCCGCTACCGCTGACGGTCATTTGCTTTTCGGAGCCGCCAACGGTTTGCTCGACATAGATGCCCGCCGTTTTGGCGAGGATGAACGTCCCTATCAAGTGAGATTCTCGCGAGTATTGATTGATGGCGAAGAAGCGCCTTTCTCTGCCGTTTCTGCACCAGAGCAATCCGAAGAGCGAGCCTCAATCTCTTTCTCAGAGAGCCATCGCTCGGTAGCGATCGAGTTCTCCGGTTTGGAATATGGGATGTCATCGGCTTGCGTATATTACTATAAGCTGAAAGGATTTGACAAGGAGTGGATGCGCGTGCCACGCGACCGCAACTTCGTGACTTACACCAATTTGCCTCCAGGCAATTATGATTTAATGGTCTGCTACGGACCCGACCGTGAGACCTCGCAGCGAGTGGCCTCAGTGCTGAGCCTCGATGTTGATCCTCTGTTCTACCATACATGGTGGTGGAGACTGCTTTGCGTATTGGCTCTATTTGCTGCGGCATACATAGCCTATTGCTACAAGATAGCCAGCATGAAGCGCCAAAAGGCTGAAATGGAAGCAGCTGTGGATGAACGCACAAGCCAACTCAAGCAACAAAAGACCGCTCTCGAAGAGAGGAATATGCAAGTGCAGGAGTTGACAGTCGACCGTTTGTCATTCTTCACCAACATCACCCACGAGTTCCGTACTCCTATTACCCTTATACTTGGACCGCTCAACCGAGCGCAGCAACTCAATTCAGACCCCAGTGTGGCCAAACAACTCAAATATATAGGTAGAAACGCCAACTATCTGTTGTCCCTGGTCAATCAGCTGATGGATTTCCGTAAGATAGAGAGTGGCAAGATGGAGATTGCGCGTCGTCCCGGCAACTTCCCTCATTTCTTGCATGATACAGTCGAAAGCTTCATGCCGCTGGCTGCCGACCGTCAGATCAACCTCGAGACCGTGGTGTGCGTGCCAGAGGAAAATATCAGCTTTGACAAAGAGGCAATGCGCCGGTTGCTCCACAACTTTGTAAGCAATGCCTTGAAATATACTCCCGACCATGGCACAATCACCATACGCGCCGCGCTTCTGCCCGAGTGGTGCAACATAGCCGCAGGGGTGCGCAAACTGTATGTGTCGGTGGCTGATACGGGCGATGGCATCGACCCAGCCGACATCGACAGGGTGTTTGACCGGTTCTATCAAGGCAAGGGAGCAATCAAATATCCCAATGTGGCCAGTTCGTCGGGCATAGGTCTCTATCTGTGCAAGAGTATTGTCGAGGCTTATGGCGGAGAACTAAAGGTAAAGAACAACCATGGCCGCGGGTGCACATTCCGAGTATTGCTGCCCCTGCTGACCGAGGAGGCTGCAGAACACACTCTGACCGAGGCGCTCCCGATGATTACCGAGCCGGAATCCAGCGCTCCCGATCCTGGCATCACAGTGCTGGTGGTAGAGGATAATGCCGATATGCGACAGTATGTCGCTGACATTCTTGCCGACAAATACCAAGTGGTGCAAGCATCGTCGGCCCAGCATGCCTTGGATATTCTCTTGCATCAGACCATCGACTTCATTATCAGCGACTTGATGATGCCTGGCATGGACGGCATCGAATTTGCGCGGATAGTGAAATCCAACCTCGCCATTTCGCACATCCCGATCATAATGCTGACAGCCAAGTCATCGGATATGACCCGCAAGGAGAGTTTTGAAAAGGGCGTCGACGACTTTATCTCCAAGCCTTTCAATCCCCAAGTGCTGCTTGCGCGCATCGACAACATCTTGCAAAACAAGAAGCGCTATCAGCGCCAATTCACACTCGACTATCAGGTCGAGAAGATGGAGATTGGCGAGGAGTCGAGGGACAAAAAGTTCCTGGCTCAAGTGATGGATGTGGTAAAGAATAACTATAAGAACTCATACTTCGAGGTAGGCGACTTTGCCGAGGCACTCGGCGTGAGCCGCAGTTTCCTAAACAAGAAGCTGCAGAGCTTGGTGGGCATGTCGGCAAGCCAGCTCGTCAAGAGTTATCGCTTGAAGCTGTCGCGCGAACTGATTTTGCGCAACCGCTCGACACGCTCCTACACAATCCAGGAGATTGCTTATGATGTTGGCTTCAACGACTCAAAATACTTCACAAAATGCTTTGTCAAGGAATTCAACATCACACCCAGCGCCTTGCTTAATATCCCTGAGGAAGAACCGGTCGCTGCAGAGGGGGCCGCTATGAGTTAACATCAGAGTAAACAATAGAGTAAAAAGGCCCCCAAACCACTAAACAACTGTTAAAATCCATTTATCCAACCCAAAAAACTATAATTACACCACTAAAATTTCATCATATCTTAATTTTGCAATAGTATTATGCCGATATTCTATTGGGATAATCACATTTCTTAACACTAAATACCAAAGCTACCTAAAAATATCCATACTTAAACTAATAAACCATCTAATGAAAACAAGACTAAGCAACTCAAGCCTGAGTCTGGCTATTGGGGTCCTTGTGGCCGTCGGTGCGATTTCATGCAACGACGAGTGGGGACAACAAGATCCACCATCAGGCAACCAGGTGTATCCGACGCTGCAAACTGTGGCGACGTACGCCTTTGATGAAAATGAGGAGGGCGATGTCACTTATCCCAGCGGTTTCAAGTCCTTTGGATTGAATGCCGATGTTAACGTTATTGTGGACGTTGATGAAGAGTTAAGTAGCAATGTTCTCTACTTGGAAAATGGTTATGCTTCGTTTGACAATGGGCTAAACAGTGTCACTTGTCAAGCTGCAGCTTCGTTCACTTTCTGGATGAAGCAGCCTCTGACTGTCGATGATGAGGGCAACTCTTCCTCTCAAGACCTAACCACCGGTCTCATCACATTTGTTACCCCCTATGCTGATGGCACAGTGTTCAGTCGCGCAGAAGAAGATGTGGCAGACGATGCAGATACAACAACTGAAACTGTCGCCGATGCTGACACAGAGTACGGTTATTTGTCATTCACAGCAAATGGCATGATTCATTACGATACAACAGTAAGTGAATACATTGACAATGACCCGTCTGATTACGGTAGTGGGTATATATCTCCTGACGAATGGCACTATGTGGCTGTCATCATCCGCGAAGATGGCTACGGCATTTATGTAGATGGATTGCGTAAGGTAGATAAAGTTGTGACAAATTTTGATTGTATGAAGATGGTAAGCTTCATCAATAAAGCCAAGAAGGTGTTCCTCAATTATACTCCTGGTATTGAGGAAAATAGTCCTTTGGTTGTCGATGACATCACTCTTTACCGCAATGAAATCACATCTAAGGAAATCGCTATTCCTAAGAAGGGCAATAAAGGCAATACTGGGGGTTCTTCCTTTGTATCACTGCCCGACCCAATTTATTATCTTGATTTTGAGCATGGTTTAGGCTCTGCTACCATCCAAGGCTCAGGCAAGATTATGGACTTCGGTGGCAACTTCGGCAAGGCCTTCCAGAATGTGGGCGGCTCAGTGCGCAGCAACTTCCTTGTCCTGCCCTCCGACGCTCTGATGCGCACAGGAGAGACCGAGGAGATGACAGTGACCTTCTGGGTCAATGCCACCAATGCCGGCGAGTCTTCGGGCTACATGTGGTCGCCAATCTTCTCAGCCTACAGCGAATATTGTCCCGACGGCAACCATGCTCCTCTGCTGTGCTGCCAGTATCGCGGCATTGTGGCCAACAACATGAACGGGGCCGACAACGTCGGAGGCAACTGGTGCGACTACACTGATGCTCAGTGCGAGCAGGGAGCCGTCACCATCCGCCACAACGACACCGACTGGCTGGCCGACCACGAATGGCATATGTACACCGCCGTCTTCACCAAGACCACAGCAGCAGTGTATTTCGATGACGAGCTTATTAATTCGTGGGTAATCGACGGCGTGAGCGATGGCGCACGATG
>NWBJ01000035.1 GCA_002633115.1 Muribaculaceae bacterium Zag1 | reverse complement strand
ACGGACTTTTGCGCATGAGCCGATTATTTTCTAAACTTTCCAACATTGATTGTCGATTTTATTTGGGCAAAGATATAAAAATCCGCCCCTCTGTGGGTCAGAGGGGCGGAAAATCAGGTAAAACCGACCGATTTAGGGATTACAGGCCCTTGCCGTGACAGTTTTTGTACTTCTTGCCAGAGCCGCATGGGCATGGGTCGTTGCGGCCGATTTTGGGCCCAGCCTTGATGGGCATCTGCGGGCCTTGCGGACCGCGTGGAGCGGCTGCGGCGCGGCGCTGTGCCTCTTCCTCGCTCGGGAGCGTGGCCTTGCTGGTCTTGTATTCCTCGGCGGTGCGTCGACGCGGCATAGCGCGAGTGATCTCGGGCTGCGGACGCTGAGCCGGAGCTTGGGTCTGGGCTTGCTGCGAGTTGTCGCCTTGCTGGCCTTCGCCTTGCTGACCTTGAGGTTGGGCTGGCTGCTGCGGCGGCATCTGCTGTGGGCGAGGAGCCGGCACATACAGGCGACCGTGCATGAGCGAATTGACAGTCTTGTCGTTGAGGTTGTTGAGCATGGCGCCAAACAGGTTGAACGACTCAAGCTTGTAGATTACCAGAGGATCCTTCTGCTCATACGATGCGTATTGCACCGACTGGCGCAGCTGGTCGAGTTCGCGCAGGTGCTCTTTCCAGAGCGAGTCGATCTTGACGAGGATAATCTTTTTGTGCCATTCCTTGACGATCGAGGCGCCCTCGGTGGCGAGAGCCTCCTGCAGGTCAAAGAGGATGGGGAATATCATGCGGCCATCGGTGATGGGGATTGAGCGCACTCCAGTCTCGCCATTCTCAACAGCGTTGCGCACTGCCGGCATGAGTATGCTCTTGATCTGGGTCGAGCGAGCGTCAAGCACCTTGAGGGCTGCGTCCTTCAGGCGATCCATCTTCTCCTCCTTGCTCATGTTGGGGAACTCCTCGGCTGTGAATGGGGCATCGCAAGAGAATGTCTTGGTGATCTCCATTGCCAGCTCATCGTAGTCGGCTGCTGAATCATAGTTGACAATCAGATTCTCAACCACGCTTTGGATCATGTTGTCGATATCGGTGCCGATGCGTTCGCCGAGCAGAGCGTGGTGGCGCAGGTTGTAGGTGTAGGTACGCTGCTTGTTCATCACGTCGTCGTATTCGAGCAGACGCTTACGGATGCCGAAGTTGTTTTCCTCGACGCGCATCTGGGCCTTCTCGATGGCGTTGGTGAGCATCTTATGCTCGAGCATTTCGCCCTTTTCCCAACCCATGCGGCTGATCATCTTCATAGCGGTATCCGATGCGAAGCGGCGCATCAATGGGTCCTCGAATGATACGTAGAATACCGAAGAGCCCGGGTCGCCCTGACGACCGGAACGGCCACGCAGCTGACGGTCAACGCGGCGCGAATCGTGGCGCTCGGTGCCGATGATGGCCAAGCCGCCTACGCCCTCTTTGTGGGCCTCGTCGATGCCGGGGATTTCCTTGTCGATGATGTCTTTGACCTCCTGGGTAAGCTTGATGTCGGTACCGCGGCCTGCCATGTTGGTGGCGATGGTCACAGTGCCGGGCTTGCCGGCCAGGGCCACGATTTCAGCCTCGCGCTGGTGCAGCTTGGCATTCAGCACGTTGTGTTGTATCTTGCGCATCTGCAGCATGCGCGACAGTTTTTCGGATATTTCCACCGATGTGGTACCCACCAGCACTGGGCGTCCTATGTCGTGCAGGCGTTGGATTTCGTTGATGATGGCATCGTATTTCTCGCCGAGGGTGCGGTAGATGCGGTCGTTCATATCCACGCGAGCCAGAGGCTTGTTGGTGTGGATAGTCACAACCTCGAGCTTGTAGATATCCCAGAACTCCTCAGCCTCGGTCGATGCGGTACCGGTCATGCCAGCCAGCTTGTAGTACATGCGGAAGAAGTTCTGGAGCGTGATGGTGGCGAAAGTCTGGGTAGCGGCCTCGACCTTTACGCCCTCTTTTGCCTCGATGGCTTGGTGCAGACCGTCGCTGTAGCGGCGACCCTCCATGATACGACCCGTCTGCTCGTCAACGATCTTGACCTTGTTGTCGATGATGACGTACTCCACCTCTTTCTCAAACAGTGTGTAAGCCTTAAGCAGCTGATTGACAGTGTGCACGCGCTCGCTCTTGATGGCGTAGTTCTGCATGATCTCGTCCTTGCGCTGCTGGCGCTCTTCGAGATTCTCGACATGCTCGAGCTCGGAGAGCTGCGAGGCCACGTCGGGAAGCACAAAGAATTGCGGGTCTTCCTGGGTGCCGGTGAGTTCGTCGATACCCTTGTCTGTGAGTTCGACCGAGCGGTTCTTCTCATCAATGATGAAATACAAGGGGTCGGTCACCTCGGGCATTAGCTCTGAGTTGTTGGCCAGGTATTTAGCCTCGGCATCGAGCAGCAGCTTGCGCATGCCCTCTTGCGAGAGGAATTTGATGAGGTTGCGATTCTTGGGCAGAGCCTTGTAGCAGCGGTACAGCAGCATTGCGCCCTCTTGTTGGTCTTCTTTTTTGTCGCTGGCAATCTTCTTCTTAGCCTCGTCGAAGGTGCGGATAAAGAGGCGTTGCTGAGCCTCGACCACCTTGACTACGTTGCCCTTGTATTCGTTGAAGTATTGGTCATCGCCTTTAGGCACAGGGCCTGAAATAATCAGAGGGGTACGGGCATCGTCGATAAGCACCGAGTCGACCTCATCGACGATGGCGTAGTAGTGCTTGCGCTGCACCAGGTCGTCGGGGCTCATGGCCATGTTGTCGCGCAGGTAGTCGAAACCGAACTCATTGTTGGTGCCGAAGGTGATGTCGCACTGGTAAGCTGCGCGGCGCTCGGGGGTGTTGGGTTGGTGCTTGTCGATGCAGTCGACAGTTGCGCCATGGAACATATACAGTGGGCCCATCCACTCAGAGTCACGCTTTGACAGGTAGTCGTTGACGGTCACCACGTGTACGCCTCTCTTTGAGAGCGAACGCAGGAACACCGGCAGGGTAGCTACCAGGGTTTTACCCTCGCCAGTGGCCATCTCGGCAATCTTGCCCTGGAAAAGCACCACGCCGCCGTAGAGCTGCACGTCGTAGTGGACCATATCCCAGGTGATTTCGTTGCCAGCGGCCATCCAATGGTTTTTGTAGATGGCTTTGTCGCCCTCGATGGTCACAAAATCCTTGCCAGCGGCTGCCAGGTCGCGGTCCATCTGTGTGGCTGTAACCTCGACAGTGGGATTGGCGGCAAATCGGGCTGCGGTCTCCTTGACCACGGCGAATACCACGGGCAGGTGGTAGTTGAGTTTCTCCTCGATAGTGTCGAGGATGGCTTTTTCGTGAGCGTCGACTTTGTCCCACACAGGTTGGCGCTGGTCGAGAGGCATAGTCTCGATTTCTTGCTTGAGGTCGACAATAGCTTTTTCGTCATCGGCGATAGCTGCGGCTATGTCGGCGCGGATATCATTGATTTTGGCGCGTAGTTCATCGTTTGAGAGTGCCGGCAGTGATTCGCCAGCCTTTTTGATTTCGTCTACGATAGGCTGGTATTTCTTGTCATCGCGCTGCTGCTTGTTGCCAAATAGCTTCTGTATTATATTGAGAAATGACATTTCAATTAAAAATTAAAAATTAAAAATGAAAAATATCTTTTTAATGAAAAATGAAGAATGAAAAATGAAAAATGACTTTGGCGAAGAAGACAATAAGTGAAATGGGAAGCCCCATTTTTCATTTTTCATTCTTCACTTTTCATTTATTTCTTCACTTTTCATTTATTCCAGGTTGAGAGCGGGCAGCTCGGCAGCATTTGGCGAGCGGATTCTAAGGAGCGAGGTGACAGTCGGCGCGATTGAGCGCGCATCGACTGGTTCTACCAGTTTCTGAGCCTTTACGTGAGGCGCAAGGATAAATACGGGAGCCGTGGTGGCGGATGCGCGTATCACCTTGTCGGTGGCCGGACGCTTGAGCGAAGCGAAGTCATCGATAATCTGCCAGCCCGGCATCACCTCGACCAGCACATCGCCAGCATGCTGTATTGATGTATTGGCTCTCAGGGGAGCGTTGCCCAAGTTGCGGCCATCGATGATATCATCGAGAGAATAGGCTTTTTTCACCCCTGCCATTTGCTGCAGGAAGTGAGCAGCCTCAGAGCGGATATCCTCGACGCGCAGCTTCTTGTCCTCTATCACCTTGTGGTTGAGGAAGAATTGGCCGTTGTGGTAGCCTTGCACCCAGTCGCCGTTGCCATAGATGGCTATCAGGTAGAGATTAAGCAGGGAGATGGCTTTGCGGGTCGAGAATTCTCCGTAGGGGAGTTGCCAGCGCGTATTGTCGCGAGGCACCTCTTGCGGGGGCGGAGTGCCGGCCAGGAATATGAGTGTATTGTCGAGGCCGACAGTCTTGTCGATAGAGTGGAACAGACGCTCGAGTTCGCGGTCGAGGCGATAATAAGCGTCAAGCAGTTCGTATCTATTGTCAGTATTGATCGAGTATTCGTAAGGCGACACCGAGTAGGCAATGCTCAGCACATCTGTGCCATTGTGATTGCCCAGCCCGAGCTGCTGCATGTTGTCAAGAGCGAAGTTGGTGACCTCTTCGTTGGCCTTTGGCGAATTCTTGAACATCAGCATCTTGCGTGGGTCCTGGCGCCTGAATGAGTATTTGAATGGATACAGCTTCAGATGGTCGGGCATCAGCACATACTCCTCGCGCTGATGCATCGGCTGCCACAGCATGGTATCCATCCGATTTTTCAGCGGATTGAGGCGATTGCGCAGATTCAGAGACGATGGCACATCGCGGTAATATGTGGTTGTGGCCCAACTCTCATTATTGTCGTTGAGCCACATGCCGCAATTGCCGGCATGGCTAGCCATAATCAGTGCCCGGTTGGGGTCGGGAGCGATGGCGTAAGCGTAGGTCACTCCGCCGCCGGCCACCATGGCTTCGTCGGTGACGGTGGTTACAGCCAGTGCTTGGGGCGAGTAGGTGTCGGTGGTGTAGTTGCCCATCACCTGGGGGTCGAGAAATATCGACTGTCCCCGGAGGGTAGAGCGGTCAAACACCTCGGCCGCCGGTATGCCATTGACCGAGGGCGAAGCCCCAGTATATAGCACAGCGGTGGCAGCCGCGCAATCAAGCGGGCTGCCAAAGTCAGCGTTGGCGATCACCACGCCGTCGCGCAGCAGGCGATTGAAGCCGCCAGAGGCAAAATGCTCGCGCAGCAGGTTGATGTATTCATTGCGCAAATCTTCGACCACTATGCCCACCAGCAGCTTGGGCTGAGTAGGCGTGCCGCTCGAGTGTGCGGCTGCTCCGGCAGCCCCCATGATCGAGGCCGCCAGGGTGAGCAACAGTTTGCGCCGGATGGGCGAAAACTGCTTAGCGGGAGATTTGTCGTTGGCGTATAGTAACATATATGTAGTTAGCAGCACGCAATGCGTCGCAAGCCACCAAGGGCCAAAAAGCCGGGTTGGCGCTCTGGCCCAACATGGGCCACAGGGCTACCATTGCGATTAAGAGTGCAAAATTAAGAATTTGGTACCAAAATACAATGATATTGCATTTTTTTAACCAAATAAATAGCGGTACGCACAGGGCCAAGGGGTTGAGCCAGAGGAATAGCCAGTTGGGCGACGTGGCCTCGTGGACCGACACGAAAATCAGGAAAGCGAGCAAGCAACCGGCCAATCCGAATAGGGCGTATAGCACGGCGTCGAACCAGCGAGTGACCCGCAAGCGCCTGATGTCGCGCACGGTAAACAGTATGCCGAGAACCAGGATTGCCAAGCTCACAGCCATGGGGGTAAGATACCACGGCGTAGGGCCGAGCGTGGCATCATGTCCCTGAAACACAACAATCGGCTCGGCTGTAAGGTTCTTACCCTGAGCCATAGCCCGGGGCAACTGCGAGTCGAGGACTATGGGAGCGAAAGCCTTTTCGGCATCGCTGATGGGGTAGTCGATGCCAGAGCCGAGAGCCAAGTCGATGCCGAATTGATACCAAGGATAATTCTTATGGTACAGGCGCATCACCTCGCGGAACGTCTTGGCCTGTGCGGCCTCGCCCTCGGGGGCTGGGAGCATGATGGAATCGCCCACGGCCTCCTGGATGGCTCTGAGGGGACGCAACGCGCAATTGTCTTTGACATAATTATAGCGGTACACCCGATTCTGCGGCAACAGGTTGCGGTCGAGCACCTCAAGGAGCCGCACCTTTTGCACCGAGTCGAGCAGGATGGGATGCTCCACGATGGTGCGCCCCTGGCGTCGGTACAGTTCGGCAAACCGATCCCAAGGCACAGCGGCTACCCAATAGTCGGTCTCACCCTTGACAAATCGGTAGACAAAGCCAGGACTGTTGAAATCAAACATGCCATAGCTGACGGCCATGTCTGACTGGGGCGTCTGCAAGCGTATCACCGAGTGGCCCTCGAGCTCGTAGATGTCTTCGCCGGGGTAGAAATTGACAAAGCTCACCTTCAAGTCGGCGGAATTTATGGCTCCGACGGCCTGAAACCAAGCGATTAAGAGGGCTATTGTCAGTTTAATTCTCATTTCAACTTGCAAAGTTACTAAAAATAAAAAAAAGTTAGTAACTTTGTAGCGTGAAATTTTAATACCAACGGGGTCTCCACCCTACTTTTGACTTTTGACTTCAGACTTTTGACTTAAATTCCCCTCTGCATGAAGAGACTCATCATAGCGATATTTGTATTTTTATCCTCTGTAGCCGTCTGGGCTGCCGCGATTGACGATGCCAAGGCATTGTACCGCTCAGGCAACTACGATGCAGCCATTGTACAGCTCACATCAATATTGAAGAAGGCTCCGGCCAACGCTACGGCCAATTATTATATGGGACTATGCCAGCTCGAGACTGGCGAGGTGGCCAAGGCTAAGGAATATTTCCGCAAGGCAGAAGACAAGGGCAGCTACGCCGCCTCGCAGCAGCTGGCCCAGCTCGCTATCGAAGAATATCAATTTGATGTGGCCGAAAAGCATTTTGCTACCTGGGAGAAACTGCTCAAGAAAGAACGCAAGACCGACCCGGCCATTGATCGTCTGCGCATGCGTGTGAGCATGCTGCAGGGTATGCTTGGCAATGTCGAGAAGATAGCTATCATTGATTCGCTGGTGGTGGATTCGGTAGAATTTTTCAAATACTATAAACTGAGTGAGGAGGCTGGCCATATCTATGAGGGTGCCTTCTTGCCGCCGGCCTATACCGACTCGATGCCGAGAATGGTGTTTCTGCCCCAGAGCAATACTGAGCTTTTCTGGGCCCAGCCCAATTCGCGCGGACAGCTCGAACTGGTGAGCGCCCAGATCCTGGACGATGGGTCGGTGCAAGCCCCAGTGCCCATGGGGGCGAGCTTGGGAGCCGGAGGCGATGCCGATTTCCCTTTTTTTGACACCGATGGCATCACTTTTTACTTTGCCAGTAACGGCCGCAACTCGATAGGCGGATACGATATATTCATGTCGCGCCGCCAGTCTGACGGCACAGTGTTTGAGCCCCAGAATATGGGCATGCCCTATAATTCGGCCTATGACGACTATATGCTGGTGATCGACGATGCCGCTGGCTTGGGGTGGTGGGCTACCGACCGCAACCAGATTCCCGGCAAGGTCACCATCTATGTGTTTGTGCCTAATGAGACGCGCATCAACTATGATGCCGACGACCCCGACATAGCCGATTACGCCTTCATACGCGACATCGAGGCCACTCAGGTTGACTTTGACGGCGATATCGAGGAGCTGCTCAACAATCCCCTGATCCACTCGGCCAAGGAGAGCGGCGAGGACGAACTCACCTTTGTCTTGCCTATGGGCAATGGCAAGGTGTATCGGCGCCTCAATGATTTCAACAGTCCCAAGGCTCGGCAAGCTATGCTGCAATATCTGGCGCGGCTCAAGGATTTTGAGGATATGAAGACCAAGCTGGTGGCCATGCGCCTGGGTTATGGCAATGGCGACAAGGCCGTGGGGCCCGAGATACTGTCGATGGAGAAGCGGCTGCTGTCAGCCGAGACGCTGCTGTTTAAGCTGCGCAATCAGGTGGTGCAGATGGAGGGGAGGTGATTGGCAGAGCCAATCACCTGGGATTCGGCGCCGGAAGCGCCGAACACGCGAAGCCGCCGTCCGGATGGGCCGTCCGGGTGGGATATGCAGAGGGGGCCATGCAGGTTGGATATTGTGGGGGATTGACCGCAAGTGTCCGAGATTGGACTGTAGGTGTCCGATTTCGGACAAATTTTATTTTGGAGGAGGATTGATTATCAATGGGTTAGGGGTTTGGCACGGTTTTGGTATGGATATAAGGCATAACATTTATATCCAATCATGGACAAACCGATACCAAAAGAAGAAATAAGGCGCGAGGCGATGATCCGCTACGCCAAAGCTGCCGCGGTGGTTGTCGCAGTGGCTTTGGTAGTATGGGGCATCACGGCAGTATCGCGTCCGTCGATCAAACGTAGCGACCTGCGCATGGCCGAGGCCAAGGTAACCACCATCGAGACCACTGTGTCGAGCACTGGCACCATTGTGCCAGCATTTGAGGAAATCATCACATCACCCATCTCATCGAGAATCATCGAGGTGTACAGCAAGGCTGGCGACCGCTTGGAGGCCGGTACACCGATTATGCGCCTTGACCTCGATGCTACCCAAGCCGACTTTGAGGGGATGGTTGACAGCCGCGATATGAAGCAGCTCGAGCTTGAACAATTGCGCCTCAGCAACATCACCAGCAACAACGACTTGGAGATGCGCATACGCGTCAAGGAGATGGAGCTTGATCGCATGAGGGTGAACGTGCAGAACGAGCGCTATCTCGACAGCCTCGGCAGCGGCACGGGCGACCAAGTGCGCCAGGCCGAACTCGACTATGAGAAGACACGCCTCGAGCTTGACCAACTGCGCCAACAGAGCGAGAATGAGCGCGCCAACTCAGAGATGCGCTATCAGTCGAAGCAGCTTGAGCTAAATATAGCTCAGCGTAATCTCAGCCAGCAGCAACGCATGCTGCAAGATGCCTTGCTCAGGTCTCCGCGTTCGGCGGTCCTAACCTCGGTGGTTGACAACATCGGCCAGACAGTGGGCAAGGGCGAGCGACTGGCTACTATCGCCGACCTGTCGCATTTCCGCGCCCAAGGCGAGATAGCCGACATGCACGCTGCCAAGGTGCAGCCTGGAGCCGGGGTAATTATCAAAGCCGGCAAAAACATGGGGCGCGGGCGTGTTAGCACAGTCACCCCTCAGAGCTCCAATGGCATGATAAAATACACCGTAGCACTCGATGAGGATTCGGCATCCTATCTGCGCTCGGGACTCAAGGCCGACATCTATGTGCTGAGCAATGTGATTGATGACGCTGTGGCCATCCCCAATATCTCGCAATATACAGGCCCCGGCCTCTATCAGATCTATGTGCTCTCAAAAGATGGCTCAGAACTCGAGCAGCGCAACGTGAACCTCGGTTCGGCCAACTACGACCTCATCGAGGTGGTCTCTGGCATTTCTCCCGGCGAAACCATCGTCACCTCCGACCTCAGCAAATACAAAGCCAACAAAACACTCAAACTTAAATAATAAACTCACTGGGGCCTCGAGTAGGGCAGTCCTGTGCCGCGCCGCTTCGCGGTGGGGTCCCCTCAAAAACCTAGAAATATGGAAATCATCAAACTCAAAGAAATCAACAAAGTGTATCGCACACGCGAAATCGAGACCCAGGCTCTCGAAAATATCAACCTCGATGTCAATGAAGGCGAATTCTTGTCAATCATGGGCCCCTCGGGCTGCGGCAAGTCAACGCTGCTCAACATCATCGGGCTGCTCGACCGTCCGTCGTCGGGCGTTGTCGAGATTGCCGGCACCGAGGCTGACAAGATGAAGGATAAGCCTCTGGCTCGATTCCGCAACACTCATCTGGGATTCGTGTTCCAGAGTTTCCATCTGATCAATACTCTCAATGTGCTCGACAATGTGGAGGTGCCTCTGATGTATCGTCGCATGAGTGCTCGCGACCGCCATGCTGCTGCTCGCCAAGTGCTTGAGCGCGTGGGCCTTAGCCATCGCATCAACCACTATCCCACACAGCTCTCGGGCGGTCAATGCCAACGCGTGGCCATCGCCCGCGCCATAGTCGGCAATCCCAAGATAATCCTTGCTGACGAACCGACTGGCAACCTTGACTCAAAGATGGGTCACGAGATCATGCAGCTGCTCCATAGCCTCAACACCGAGGACAAGCGCACCATCGTGATGGTGACCCACAACGAGAGCCAAGCGGCCGACACCGACCGCATCGTCCGCCTCTTTGACGGCCGACAAATACAATAGCGCTGCGCGCAATATGGCTACGCCGATATGCGCTGCGCGCGATATGGCTGCGCCAATAAGCACGATAGGCGTGGTTTAACCTTTAACCTTTAACCTTTAACTTTTAACCTTTAACCTTGATATGATAAAGGAGGCATTGAAGCAAGCATGGACACAGGCGCGGAGCCACCGGGTGGTGACGCTGCTGTATGTGGCTGGCGTGGCACTGGCAGTGGCCACTGTGATGGGGCTGTCGATAATTTGGCATGTCAAATTGTCGCCGCTCTATCCCGAGTACAATCGCGAGCGCTTGGCCTATCTGCGCCAGATCAGAGCCTCGTTTTCCTCTGGCGGAATGCAGTGGAATGGCATATCATCGCGCTTTGACCATGCATGGCTCGACAGCCTCGAGCATGCCGAGGCTGTAGCCAAGGTATGCTATAGCGGCTCGATGGCGATGGTCAACGACAATGTCGCTGCCCTGACAAAATGCACCAATGCCGACTTTTTCAAGGTCTATGACTATGAATTCCTGAGCGGTCGTCCCTATACCGATGCCGATGATGAGAGCGGAGCCTTCGTGACTGTGATTGACGATTTGCTCGCTAAGCAATTGTTCGGGGATTGGCATGCCGCTCAAGATCAGACCATAAAAATCAATGGCGATGACTATCGGGTGGTGGGCGTAGTAAAGCATGGCAGTTGGCTTTTGCCTTTGTCCTACGCTCAAGCCTTCCGTCCTCTCGCTCATGAGCGTGAGCGATATCCAGACTGGGTAGGCCCTATTAAAGCCACCTTCCTGTTAAAATCGGGGAGCACGTTCGATCAGTTGCGCCAAGAGGTAGCGCAGCGCGTGGCTCGCACCCAGGAGGAAAGCGATGGATTTGTCGAATTAGACATTATGGACCAACCCGTAAGCCATTATGAGATAGCGTTTGACGACTCTGGCGCCAATGAGAGCCCATATACGATGGGCATGATGATATTTGCAGCAGTAATTCTGCTATTGGTGCCAGCTGTGAATCTCTGTGGCCTGATGGCCGAGAGCGTAGGCAGCCGCCTCAGCGAAATCGGAGTACGCAAGTCCTTCGGAGCCTCGCGGGCCTCTTTGCTGACGCAAATCTTGCTCGAAAATCTGGCTCTTACGATTGTTGGCGCTTTCCTCGGGCTCTTTGCGGCTTGGATAGTGGTGAAAAGCAACTCAGCTTGGATATTCGATGTCTTCAATGATGGTTCGCAAGACCTGATGACCACTACCAATCCCGATGTGCCATTGACAATGCTCATCTCAGTGCCTCTATTCCTCATCACTTTGGCCTCGGCATTGGTGCTTTGCGCCGTGGCTACTTTGTGGCCCGCTTGGAGATGTCTCAATCGACCTATCACTTATGCTCTCGCTACTGATGGCGGAGCGCATAGCCAACCCGCTAGCAGTCGCTGGGGCCGCTGGCTCAGCAACTCTTGGATTGTGGTGGAGCTTGTGCTAATTACAGTGCTGGCTTGGGTAGTGCTCGATCCGTTGGTAGTCAGGAAATACGACCAGTCGCGTCCCTTGGGATATGAGCCGAATCGTATGGCAATAGCTTTCTTGGGTGCTTATCCCGAGCAATCGCCAAAATACAATAAGGAGATGGCCGACTCGGCTGGAGTGATGTCATCATACTATCGGATGATTGAAATGTTGCGCTCGTTGCCCGAGGTGGAATATGCTACGCCCTTGATACATCACGCCAAGATTGAAGACATGTCTGCCGACCTTGGTGCCTTTACCGGCACAACTGGTGATACCGTGTTGCTGAGCAAAATATCCTTTGTACCTGGCAATGACTTTTTTGAGACTTACGGCATCAAGCTCCCAGAGGGAATGGGCGATGTGAGCAATCGCTCATATTCTGAGAGCGAAGTGCTAATCAGCCATGAGGCGGCTCGACGACTGTTTGGTCAAGATCAGGTGGCTGGCGAATCTATGGTAAAAATAGGCGGTTACGGCCTGGGAGATTCCAGGTGTACGGTTGTTGGCACAGCCGATGATGTCAGGCTCAAATCATTTATGGATGTTTCATCTGTGGTGTTCACGCCGGTGCAGCCAGGGTGGCAATGGCTGCCGCTGATACAATTTCAAGTGGCTCTCAGGCTTAAGCCCGGCGTAGACCCGGAGCATTTCGCCCGAGAGCACCAGGATTGGCTCAAGCAGGAGGCTCACGCAGGCAATTTCTATGGGCGATGGTTCAACACTATGGATACCCAGCGCGATACCCTCTGCATCAGCAATGGCATAGTGTCGCAAAACCGCATAGATATAGCCTTGGCTGTATTCTTCTTGATCAACCTCTTCCTCGGGGTGGTGGGCACCTTCTATCTGCAGACCCAGCGACGTGCCTACGAGGCGGGAATCCGCAAGTCGTTTGGGGCTTGGACAGGCAATATCCTGCGTCGCCTGATGGGCGAGGGATGCCTGCTGACAGTCGGGGCTTGGGCCCTTGGATGTCTTATCTTCTTGCAATATGCCCTCAAGACGGGCTTGGCAGAGAGCGAATGCAATGTCGCTGTGATGCTTAACGACAGCTGGGTGCGCCATTTCTGGGGCCATTTCGGCATCATCAGCCTGATAGTGCTGGGCGTGATGCTTGTGGCTGTTGTGCTTGGCGTGATTTTGCCCGGGTGGCGCATAGCGCGCACCGAGCCGATTGAGGCGCTGAAGGAGGAGTAAAGCGGAGCCTCCCAGCTCCCCTAAAAGGGGAGCCGAGGATGCCCCCCAGCCCCCTAAAGGGGGAGTCGCTAAGAGGGGACAAATGAGGATTCGACAAAGGAACAAAGGCGCAAAGGCAGAAAGAGGAGGGCGCAAAGCAATGAAACTAACTATAGAAATAAAACTCATGACAACTTTTTCATACAACCATAAACATACACATTCTCACAGCAACTCCCCCTTTAGGGGGCTGGGGGGCTTCGTTGGGGGCTTCCTCAATTCCCCCTTTAGGGGGCTGAGGGGCTTAACAGGCTTGATCCTGTTGCTCTTGGCTTTGACGGCACGGGGCCAAGAGACGCGCAAACTCACCCTGAGCCAAGCTATCGACATTGCCCGTGAGGGCAGTGTCGATGCGGCAGTTGCTATCAATCAGCTGCGCAGCAGCTATTGGGAGTATCGCACCTATCGCGCCCAGTATCTGCCCGAGGTCAACTTTACAGCTACGCTTCCTACCTACAATAAGCGATACAGCGCCTACCAGCTCACCGATGGCACCTACACCTTTGTGCGCGACAATTATCTGGGCCTGAGCGGCGCATTGTCGATCGACCAGAATATTCCCCTCACTGGTGGCACCCTGTCGCTTCAGACTTCGCTCGACTTCCTGCGCCAGCTCGATAGCGGAGCGCAAAATCGCTACATGTCGATTCCTGTGGCTCTGACCCTGAGCCAACCGATATTCGGTGTCAATACTCTGAAATGGGATAAGAAGATCGAACCAGTAAGATACCGCGAGGCTCAGGCTGCTTATCTTGAGGCTACTGAGCAGGTGGCAATGAGCGCTATTGGTTATTATTTCAATTTGCTGCTTGCTAAGGTCTCGGTTGAGGTAGCAGAACAAAACCTTGACAACGCTTTGCGCTTGGCCGAGGTAGCCAAAGTGCAGCGCACTATGGGGCGCATCAGCAAGAACGATTCGCTGCAGATGGAGCTCAACGTGCTTGATGCTCGCAGTACGTTGACCTCGGCTCAGAGCACATACAAGAGCTCAATGTTTAATCTCCGTTCTTTCTTGGGATTTGAAGATAATGTTGTGATCGAGGCTGAGGTGCCTGAGCATATCGAGTTTGCCTTGGTCGACTATGACGATGCTCTGCAAAAAGCCTTGGAATACAATGATTTCTCGCTCAACATACGTCGTCGCCAACTCGAGGCCGACTACAGCGTGGCACAAGCCAAGGGCAATCTGAGGCAGATAACGCTGTATGCTCAGTTTGGATACACCGGCACAGGCCAGACATTCAAGGCTGCTTATGATCCATTGAAGGATAATCAGGTAGTGCAGCTCGGAATCCAAATCCCATTGCTTGACTGGGGCAAGCGCCGAGGCCAAGTCAAGGTGGCTGAGAGCAATCGCCAATTGGTAGAGGCTCAGCTTCGGCAAGAGGCTATGAATTTCCGCCAGGATTTGTTTATCCTCGTTGAGCGCTTCAACAACCAGCAGCAGCAAGTGCTGATCGCAGAGGGAGCCAACGACATAGCAGGGCGCCGCTACGCTACCAATGTCGAGACCTTCGTTCTAGGCCGCATCTCGACCCTCGACCTCAATGACTCGCAGGTCAAAAAAGACGAAGCCCGCAGCGACTACATCTACCAGCTCTATTACTATTGGTATTACTACTACCAACTCCGCAGCCTCACCCTCTGGGACTACGCCCTCGGCACCAACATCGACGCCGACTTTGACCGACTGATCAAAAACTGATTCCAAATCCTACTAAATGGTTAGACTTTTTGGTACGATTTTTCGTGTTTTTTAGAACTTAGGGGAACGGATAATAGGATTTTCGCTATCTTTGCAATAAAATTTAAGATTGCTATGAAAAGAGTAAATGCTATAGTAGGGATGATGGCGTTGGGAGCCATTGTTGCTGGTGCTGTGAATCCTTATCTGCCGCTGTGGGAACATATCCCCGATGGCGAGCCTTATGTGTTTGAAGACCCTGACAATCCCGGACAATATCGAGTATATATCTATGGGTCGCACGATTCATTGGAGACAGAATACTGCGGCAAGGAACAAGTGGTATGGTCTGCCCCAGTCGATGATCTCAGCGACTGGCGCTATGATGGCGTGATTTTCGAATCGAAAGTCGATGCCAATGGCGAGGCACTCCATGACGACGATTCTGGCGATGTGCTATTCGCCCCCGATGTGGCATTAGTCACCGGGCGCGATGGTACAAAGACCTATTATCTTTACCCCAACAATCAGGCCGGGGGTCGCAATGGCATGATTGCCAAGAGCGATCGGCCAGATGGCCCATTTGTAGTATGCAATTGGGATGAGGAGAATCCCCAGGCAGCCGATGGCGTGTTGGGCTTTGATCCGGCAGTCTTTGTTGATGACAATGGCCGCGTCTATGGCTATTGGGGATTTGGTGAGAGCTGGGGAGCGGAACTCGATCCCGCGACTATGGCAACAGTCAAACCTGGCACCAAAGCCAAGCATAATTTGGTGAGCGGAGTAGATCAGCCTGGCGTAGGCAGATTCTACGAGGCCTCATCGATGCGTAAGATCAAGGACAAATACGTGTTGATTTACAGCCGAATGACAGCTGATGACGAGTTCGGGCTGCCGAGGAGCAATTACACTCTCGCTTATGCTTATGCCAACCACCCCCTGGGTCCTTTCACCTATGGAGGCACTATCATCGATGGTCGCGGGCGTACTACGCTGCCGGATGGCACAACAGTACCGACAGCCCATCCTAACGGCAACACTCACGGCAGCATCTGCCAGATAGGCGACCAATGGTGGGTGTTTTATCATCGTCAATCAGGTACGGATGAATACTCTCGCCAGGCCATGGTTGCCCCTATAGATGTGCAAGTCACCACAGGTCTCAAAGGCAAAGTAAAGATTTCA
This sequence comes from Muribaculaceae bacterium Zag1, assembly GCA_002633115.1. GTDB lineage: Bacteria > Bacteroidota > Bacteroidia > Bacteroidales > Muribaculaceae > CAG-873. Next base: position 4,018 of record NWBJ01000035.1, on the reverse strand, counting down.
GAGGCTGAATATACCTCTGAGGGATTTGACATCGAGGGATTGGAGCTGGATAATTCCTACCCGGCAGCCATTGCTTGCTACTATGTTGGACCCAGTGCCGCATGGGAAGAATGGCCAAATTATAAGTTCAGTGGCAGTTATGTGCAGCCCACTCGCTACTATGGCGACCCCGATGAAGCCCCGTCTGACATTGAGTTGATGAGCAACCCAGTGGTCAACAATACAGCTGGCTCGACTGTCGGCTACAAGTATTTCAACTTTGCCATCGCGCCAGCTGATGAGATGACTTTGATGATGGCCATCAAGCCTTTGGGCCATGAGGCCACAGTGACAGTATTGGCCGGAGCGCCAACTATTGAACAGGGGGGTGTAAAACTCGGCGAGGTAAAGATCGCAGCCACTGATCCTCAGACTCCCATCATAAAATATGCTCAGATGAATGGATTCTCAGCACTTGAGGGCAAGCAGCCGATATTCTTCATATTTGATTCGCCAGTCAAGGGTGAATCTCTGTGTGATTTCTTCTCTTTTGGATTCCAGGAATGAAAATTCTAGTAATTGATGACGACCCCGCTATCCGCCAGTCGTTGTAATTAGTGCTACGGCGCAGCGGATATGAATGCATCTTGGCTTCAAATCCCACTCAAGCCATAGAGGCCGTGCGCACAACTGAGCCCGACTTAGCGCTGATGGATATGAACTTCACTGCTTCGGTGAGCGGAGAAGAAGGGCTCGAACTATTGCGCCGAACCAAAGTCTTGGCTCCTGATATGCCAGTGATTCTCATCACGGCTTGGGGGAGTATCCCCCTTGCTGTCGAGGGAATGCGCCTTGGAGCGGCCGACTTCGTGACCAAGCCCTGGGTCAATGCCGAGTTGTTGCGGCGCATCTCTACCATATTGTCGCTCAAGACCCCTCAGGCACAAAAAGCGCCAACGGATGATTTTGACCGCTCTGGCATTATTGGCAATAACGAAGAGCTCCAGGCTGTCTTGGCTATGGCGGCTCGCGTTGCTCCAACCGATGCATCGGTGCTGATACTCGGCGAGAATGGCACTGGCAAAGAGCTGATTGCCGAGGCTATACATCGTAATAGCCAAAGACGCGACAAACCCTTTGTCAAGGTTAATCTCGGAGGCGTCAGCCAATCGCTGTTTGAGAGCGAGATGTTTGGCCATAAAAAGGGTGCCTTCACTGGAGCTATTGCCGATCGCGTAGGCAGATTTGAACTGGCCGATGGCGGCACTATCTTTCTGGATGAGATAGGCGAGTTGGACCTTGGCAGTCAAGTAAAACTGCTGAGAGTGTTGCAAGAGCATACCTTTGAGCCACTTGGCGACAGTCGTACTCGTCGCACTGATGTGAGGGTGATTTGTGCCACAAATGCTTCGCTTGAGCAGATGGTGAAGGAAAAGACATTTCGCGAAGACCTCTTTTACCGCATCAATCTTATTACTCTTACCTTGCCATCGTTGCGGCGCCGCAGCGATGATATACCAGCCCTGGTAGATTATTTCGCTGGCAAAGCCTCGGCTCGAATAGGCCGTAAGGCTCCGCGCTTTACGGCTGCGGCATTGCGCAGATTATCGGCGTTGCCGTTTCCGGGCAATGTGCGCGAGTTGTCAAATTTGGTGGAGCGTATACTTATTCTTAGCGCTGGGCCAGTGATAGATGAGGCCGACTTGGCCCCATGTCTGCCTGTGGCCCAACCGCAGAATGACCAAAGCCTTGAGAGCATTGAAAACCAGCGCATCCTCGATGCTATGCGTCGCAGCGGCGACAATGTCACCAAAGCAGCAGCCCTCCTCGGCCTCAGCCGCCAAGCCCTGTACCGCAGACTGCAGAAAATGAATAACTAAAAATGAAAAATGAAAAATAACCCGTAGCCATTTTTCATTCTTCATTTTTCATTTCTCATTCTTATGAGGCTTAGCCACATATTTGTCATATTGATAGTGATTTTGCTCGCCTTGTGCGGACTGCTGGTGTCGCTGGCCTTGCGCGAGCGCATGGTGATGCTGTATGTGGTCGAGGGGTTGATTGGGATTTGCATTGTATTCGTACTCCTATTCTATTTCAGGTTGGTGAGGCCCATGCGCACTATGGTGACAAGTCTTGACTTGCTGCGCGAACAAGATTTCAGCAGTCGATTGCGCTATGTAGGTCAATATGAGGTTGACAAGGTGATCGATGTGTTCAATCCCATGATGGAGGCCTTGAAGCAGAGTACCTTGAAGATGAAAGAGCGGAGGCACGTGTTCGACCAGGTATTTAAAGCCTCGCCAATGGGCATTGTGATGATTGATGCCGAGGGGCAAGCTGTGTCTAATCCTGCTGCAAAGAAGATGATAGGAGACGAGCATAGTGAATTGTCGCAAAAATTGCGTCAATTGGCTACTGGCACGAGCGAGGTGGTGCGTTTGTCCAATGCCGAGGTGTATCGTTGCTCGCATCTGTCGTATATGGATTCTGGCTTTGCCCACTCGTTTTATATGATTGAGAGCATCACCTCGGTTGTAGGATTGGCCGAGCAGCGAGCCTATGAAAAGGTAATACGCACAATGGCGCATGAGGTAAACAATACGGTGTGCGGTGTAAATTCCACCCTCGATGCCATTGGCATGGTGTTGGACGAAATGCCTGACGCTCAGGATATGGCCGAGGCTGTCGAGGCATGCCAACAGCGTACTTCAGCGCTAAGCGACTTTGTCACTCGCTACGCATCAATTGTCAAGGTGCCTCAGCCGGAGCTGGCAGAGACCTCGGTTAAGAATTTCGTAGAGGGCCACCAGTTATTTTTGGAGACTATGTGCCGCCAGAACGGCGTAGAGATGTCGATCCGTAGCGATGGTGATTTTACTGCTCAAATAGATGCCTCGCTCTTTGACCAGGCCCTCATCAACATTATCAAGAATGCTATCGAGAGTCCTGGCACCACTGAGGTCATTATAGAAATCACTGCCGCAGAGCGTCGCCTATCGGTGATTGACAATGGCCAAGGCATCTCAGATGCCGCAGCGCATCTGATTTTCTCCCCCTTCTTCACCACCAAGCCTTCTGGCCAGGGCCTTGGCTTGATGCTCGTGCAGCGCATCCTCTCAGACCACTCCACCCAATTCTCCCTCTCCACTTCCCCCCTCGACCACCTCACCCGCTTCTCCATCATCTTCCCATAATCCCAAGTGTTAACTCCACTGAACGATTTTTACCCAAATTTGTTAACTGGACTGAACAGATATAGGCAAAAATCGTTCAGTCCAGTTAACAGATTTGGGGATTGAGTTGTAAAATCCATCCCTTTTCAGCTCCTAAAATCTTAGGACTTCCAAAATATTCCTTTGTGGGAATGATTTTTAGGAATTTTGTGAGGAGGACTGTTGTTATTGAAAATAATAGTTTGTAAATTTGCATACTTAAAACTGTGGATTATGGCTTATGATGTGATTGACATAGCAAACAAATTGCTTTATCTCGCCAATTTTGACGATGGTGGGGAATTGATGACTAACCTCAAGTTACAGAAGATGCTTTATTACGAGCAAGGTTTTCATTTGGCTAAATTCAATACCCCTCTCTTCGATGCCGAGATTGAGGCGTGGATGTATGGTCCGGCTGTGCCTGAAGTGTATGAGCATTTCAAAAAGTACGGTCGCAATGGGATTCCACCAGAGACTGAAACGCCGATTGCTCTTACTACTGAGGAGGAAGGACTATTTTGGGAGGTCTTCAATGCCTATGCCGATTTTTCGGCGTATGGCTTGATGAAAGAAACCCATAAAGAGCTCCCATGGCGCGCTACCACTACGGGTGTTGGCAATGTGATTCCCAAATCCCTAATCCGTGATTTCTTCAAGACCCAGCTCCTCAATGAAAGTTAAGGAATGAAAATTAAGGCTCCAAAACCTAAAGCCTCAAAAGTAAAGGCTTCTTCGCCTCCGGCCCCTACTGTAGCAATGGGGGATGATGGGATTATTTCATTCAGATTTGCTGAATTGGTTATAGTAACACGCAATTAGTT
>NWBJ01000034.1:98210-148891 GCA_002633115.1 Muribaculaceae bacterium Zag1 | reverse complement strand
AATGCCACTTTTTAAAGTGGACTCACCTATATTGAATAAGAAATGTCATAGAATTTGGGATTTTTGGAGAATTATTTGTAAATTTGCACATTGATTCATAAGCCGAGCTTCCTATTCGGATATCTTTCGATGGTATTGGGGCCCCTATCCCACTGCCAGAATGTGTTAATTTATTTTTGTCTTACTTATCAGCGCAAGTACCATGTTTGTCGCGGAAAAAAAGATTCAATTTCAAGATTTCCCTGTAATTAAAGATTACGGCAACGAAGAGGATTTTTTCAGAATTCAAACCCCTAACGGAGAAATACACCTCAAGAAGCTGCCATTTCAGAAAAACGCTCCCCTCCCCGATACCCTGAGCTGTCGCCTCAAGGGCTTCAACGGCCCCAACCTCGTACTCGGCCACAATATGCCACGGTATGTGAGCGAATTCTACGCCGACGGCTTCTCTAAAGGCCAAGAATTTGAGTTCAAGGTCGTAAGCCGACCTAATGACAACCACGGCTTTTACCGATTGGAGGACCAAAACGGTTTGCAGTTCAAACTACAAGAACAGAAGACCCAATTCGCTATTGGCCAGAGCGTCAAATGCAAATTTGAATTTCTTGACCCAACGGTTTACATACTGCGTCGCAGCGATGCCGACTCGCAATTGAAAATGTTTACGATGCGCGACATAGCTCGCGTAATCAATATCAAGGGCTGGGCCGTGGAGAAACTCGACCGCCAGGTGAGAGAGATCCCGGAGTTCGCCAAAGCCATCGAAGAGCTTGACAATGGCCAACCCTCATGGATTTTTACAGCCCTGAGAGCCTCGCGCAGCCTGATTCCGCGCTGGTTCACTCAATCAATGGCATCTATGCCTTACGAGCAAGTGCGCAATGTGCTGCAAGGCGCCCGCACTGTCTCGCTGCATCTGCTCGAGGGTTCGGCCTTCCTGCGCAACATCAAGGGCCCGGAGCGCGCCAATATGCAAGGCGAACTCACATCCCAAATCGAACTCATCGACAATTACATCAAAGCCCTCGAAATCATCAATCAGAAAGGCCAAAAGGATTTCATCAACGACCTGCTCGAGCACCTCAAGGAATCAGGCTACATCTACCACCCCAACACTCAGTTTGCAATTCTGATGATCCTCTTCCGCCAGTCGCCGGAATTGGTCAACACCAGCCTTGGCAACCTATTTGACGCCCTGATGGAGTGGTATCCCGACACCTGGAAAGCTGAGCCATTCCGCCAAGCATTTGTTGAGCAACTCGAATATTACATCGCTGAGACACGCGAGGAGATTGACCTATTCCTAATACCCGAGACCGGCCCGGACAACGAGCGCATCGAGAAGGTGCTGACCGCTATCGCCATCCAGCAAGCTCTGGCCACCGAAAATGACAACATCGACTTGCGCCTCAACCTGTCGCTCTTCTACCGTTGCTTGTCGCTGCTGCGCAGCACCAAGGCCGACACTCTGCTGCATAAGTCATATCTGACCCTGATGGGCGTGAAACTCCCCACAGATTTCAACTGGAACGACATCAAGGAGCCTACTATGATGATGACACGCGCCGCTGTCGACCCGCCAAAGAACGCTGTGGTGCCTCAGTCATCAAGATATTTCATCTCAGACAAGGTCGAAGTCGAGGTCAGCGACGAGGGAATCTCAATCGCCCGCACCGACGAGGACGCTATTGGTCAGGTGCCAAACGGCATGCTGCCATGGCCGGGGCTGCAAGTCAATGTCAACCTGGAGCATGCCCTCACCCGCGCCAAGATGAAGACCCTCGAAGGTCACACCGATTTCTGGAGCGAGGTAGAGACTGCCCTGTTCCAACCCAAGGCGGTGGCCGAACAATACACCTCGGCCAAGCGTATGCCCGACATTGACGATACAGTGCGCATCGAGATCGACCGAGTGATATACTCGCCTTACGACCAAAACCGTGTCGAGGCTTTCCATTGCAAAATCGTTGACGACCATTTCTTTGAGGGCGATGGCATTATGCTCGCCGAGGATTTGGTATCCTATAACCTGCACGGCGTGACTGTCGGCGCATTCCGCAACGACAATGGCGAACCCTTGCATTTCGATGCCCTCGTCAAGGACATAGACCAAAACGACCGTCTGCGCTTCTCACTGATTGATACTGTGAGAATGTCGATTCGCGACCTCACATACTCGGGCGACAAGTGCCACGCCGTTGTAACCAAGGACAATGGCCGCAGCTACAGCGCTATCTCGGACAAGGGCTTTGGCCTTTTCATCAAAAAGGATTTGCACGAGAAGATGCCCTTCCACTGCGGCAATGTGCTGCTTGTAACTATCACCGACTTTGACAAGGGCACTGTGCAATCGGTGGTCGAAGAAGGACCCCTCGACGGCGTGGTGCTCAACAATGCCAAGTCGCTGCAAAATCTGCTGCGCGCTATCGCAATCAAGGAGGAGGAAGACATCCAAGATATGGAGCTCGATGATGAGGATCTCATCCCTCGCGAGGACCTGCGCGAAATCATACAAGTGCTGCGCTATAAGGCAGTGTCAAAGAGCGACGACATAATCCAAGCCTTTGACTATCTGAGCTATGCGCGCCTGTTGGCTCGCACTATCGGCGATACCGAACTCGCCGCTGCCCTCAAGGCCCATCGCGACATCTTGCTGCTGCACCAGCACTATGCCAAAAACAAGACCATCTATCGCGAGGATATCAACAAGGTGGTGGCCGAGGTGCCGCAAAACAACCAACTCATACGCCGCATGGCTTCGCGCCTGATGATTGTGACATCCCTCGGCATGGTCGATGACAACTCAATACTCTGGGACATTGCCAACAACTCAGACAATGAGACCGAGCGCGAGCTGGCCCAGATGGTGCTGTCGTACAACCTGCTATTCAACATCAACCATGACGACGCTACCGCTGCCAACATCAAGGACAAGATTGCCAAGACGCTGAATGTAAGCAGCGAACAGCGCAGCCTGAAATACTATGGCTCTGAGAATCAGTACGTCGAGTTCAAGAGCAGCATCGTGTACCCGGCTCAAAAGGGCAACAGCGGCATATCAATGGCCGACCCCGACAAGCAAGAGTTTGAGATACTGCATATCATCGCTGGTTTCCTCAACACCACTGGCGGTACGCTATATATCGGCGTCAATGATGACCACTACGAACGCGGTCTGGAGGAGGACTTCAAGTTCTACAAGCTCGACCAAAGCGAACGCAACAATCCGCGCCGCCGCAGCATCAAGTCGCTCGACAACCTCACCAACTATCTGCAGAATCTCATCGACCGCGCTTTCAGCCTCGGCACCAACGCCGGCGACTACGCAAAGGCATACATCGATGATGAGAGCACCAAGGGCGTGGTGATGGTCAAGGTTGACCCGTGTCCCCGCGTAGTTTACCTCGACAACACCATCTTTGTGCGCCATAGTGCCAAGACCACCCCGCTCACCGAGAAGACTGAGATTGAGCAGTTCATTGCCGACCGCACTCGCCTCTTCACTCAGCAGCAAGCCAATGTCAATGCGGCTTTGCCAACCAATATGCCAGCCCCGGCTGTGCCGCAGACCAAGACGCAGCCCACTAAGAGCCAAACCGAGGCAGTGCCGGAGGTAAAGGCCAATGAATCGGGCCTCTTCACCTCGCTGCTGCGCAAAAATATCCTCCACGACTATATCGACCCGGAGCATTTCGTGCCGGCCAGCTTCTACATCCGCTTTGTTGGCGACCATGAATATATGATCACAACCGATGAGTGGAGCCTCGAGGAGGACAACGACCGTCTCGACTTGATTGTCAAGAACGATGAGACCGATGCCTTCCTGGTGCTGATCTATGAGGGCGAATACGCTCTGAAGGTGCCTATGCGCGAACTGCAGCAAAAGAAGAAGAATGTGCCCCACACCCACTACAACGACCGCAAACTGATATTCGCTTGCCCAATGCGAGCCGAAGATGGCCTTTACAGCATCCATACCAATTCAAAAGGCACGGTCTACGAGCGATTCACGCCGGTCGAGGCCATAGCGCAAGCATCAATGGGTTCGGCTCCTGTCAGGCTGATGGAGGCCGAGTGCGCCGACACCCCGATGTGGGAGGCTGTGCCCACCAACCGCGTGCATGAGTTTGACCACATCAAGTCGTCGACCCTCAAGCGCACCCAGCTTGGCTCCCTCGCCAAGGGCATAGCCACCTCGAAGGTCTCGGTCGATGATGCCATCAACCTCTTCTACGGCAAATTCTAAGGAATGAAGAATGAAAAATGAATAATGAAAAATGAAAAATCCCTCCATTTGATATTTTTCATTTTTCATTCTTCACTCTTTTTCATTTTTCATTTTTCATTATTCATTTTTCATTATTAATTGTAAACTTTCCTTAATTAATCATTGTTGTTGTTAACGGAATGTGTGTTTCGCCCTATTGGGTCGCGCACATGCCTCTGATTCTATACTACGATTATTAAATATTGACTACCGACTATTTGACGTGACTTTATGGCCCCGCTCTTTACTATCATAACCGTTACCTACAACGCGGAGCACACCCTCAAACGCACTCTCGACAGCGTAGCTGAACAGACGTGCGGCCTCTACGAACACATTATTATGGATGGAGCCTCCTCTGACTCGACTGTCGATATCGCCCAGGATCACCCCAACGACAAAATCGACATCTATTCAGAGAAGGATAAGGGAATTTATGATGCAATGAACAAAGCCCTGTCAAAAAGCAAGGGCGACTACGTGATTTTTCTCAACGCTGGCGACAAGTTCCACTCACCTCACACTCTGCAGCACTATGCCAATGCCATTATGGACAACGACTATCCCGGCATCGTCTATGGCCAGACCGACATAGTCGATGACGAGGGTCGGCGCCTCGGGCCGCGCCATCTGCGCGCCCCAGAGATGCTTACGCTCAAGAGCTTCAGCCAGGGCATGGTGGTATGCCATCAAGCATTTGCCGTGCTGCGCCAGATAGCGAGATACTACAATCTCAAGTACCGCTATTCGTCTGACTACGAATGGTGCATCATGTGCCTGCAGCACTCGCGCGCAAACATCTACCTGCCCGAGGTGGTGATCGACTACCTCGACCAGGGCGTCACCACTCGCAACCACCGCAAATCTCTGCAAGAAAGATTCAAAATCATGTGCACATACTATGGGTTCTTCCCCACCGTGATACGCCACATCGGTTTCCTATTCCGCTATCTCGCTCGCCGCAAATCCTCAGCCAATATACAATAACATGGTCATCATAAACACTACTTTTCATGTGCACACATCCGTAGCAGATGATGTGCTCAAATGGATCAAAAATACCTTCCAACCCAGCGGCCTGAAGCATGGCGCGCTCCCCAACCCCGTGCTGGTAAGAGTGCTCGGCCACGACCAGCCGGATGCGGCCAGCTATGCCACGCATCTGACTTTCCCAGATATGGAGACTGCCCAAGCTTGGGACAAGAAAGAGGGCGAACTATTGCGCAGCCAGGTCTTGCAGCGCTGGGGCGAAAAGGCGTTGCCGTTCCACACATTCCTTGACGTAATCGACTGATGGAGAGAAGCGTCACCAACGAGTGGGACAAGATCATCATCGGCATCGACCCCGGTACCAATGTGATGGGGTACGGGCTGATCGGGGTGAAGAAGAAGCAGCCTCACATGATAGCCATGGGCGTACTCAAACTCGACAAATTTGAGAGTCACTATCTCAGGCTCAGCCGCATCTACCAGCGAGTGTTGTCGCTGGTAGAGCAGTACCTGCCCGACGAGATGGCCATCGAGGCTCCATTCTTTGGCAAGAACGTGCAGTCGATGCTCAAGCTTGGCCGCGCCCAGGGCGTGGCCATCGCTGCCGCACTGGCACGCGAGGTGCCGATTGTGGAGTACGAACCCCGCAAAATCAAGATGGCCATCACCGGCAGCGGCAGCGCATCAAAGGAGCAAGTGCGGGAGATGTTGCGCCGTCTGCTAAATATCCCCAAGGAGAATCTGTTGCCCGAGCTCGATGCCACCGATGCCCTCGGAGCTGCCCTGTGCCATTTCTACGAATCCCAACGCCCTACGGTCGAGAAGGGCTGTAAAAGCTGGAAAGAGTTCATCGCCAAAAACCCCGGAAAACTCATCTCTGGCTCGTAAACGTTTCGCCCCTGTCTGTTGTTATTAACACAAAGACAGACATTCCCCCACAACCGGGATGCGAGGCCCAGGGCCTCGCCCACTCAGAGCGTTTTCAACTATGGATACCAGAGATACGAGAGAAAAAATTGTAATCATTGGCGGTGGATTTGCGGGCCTCAACCTGGTCAAGCGCCTCGACAAGAAGAAATTCAACATAGTGCTTGTCGACCGCAACAACTATCACAGTTTTCCGCCTCTATTCTACCAGATAGCGTCGAGCGGCCTCGACCCCGACAGCATCTGCTTTCCCTTCCGCCGCGAGATGCAGAAGGACAAAGCCAAGGGCACGCGCTACCACATGGGCGAAGTGCGCACCATCGATTTTGCACGCAAGGAGGTGGTGACGCAGTTTGAGACTCTCCCCTACGACAAGCTCATCATCGCTGCCGGTTGCACCAACAATTTCTTTGGCAATCCCGATATGATCAAGTATGTCTATACCATCAAGACAGCCAGCGAGGCTATGCGTTGCCGCAATGAGATACTTGAGCGATTGGAGCGCGCCTGCCTCACTCACGATATGGAGCTGAGGCGAAAGCTGCTGAGTTTTGTCGTGGTGGGCGGCGGACCCACCGGCGTGGAGATTGCCGGCGCCCTGGGCGAGATGAAGCGCGACATCGTGCCGCGCGAGTACACCTCGCTCAAGCCCGAAGAAATCACCATCACCCTGCTCGAAGGCAGCAACCGCTTGCTCTCGGCCATGAGTCCGCAGTCGTCAGAGGATGCCAAGGAATACCTCAAGCGCCTGATGGTGGATGTGCGACTCGGCAAGATTATGAAGAGCTATGACCAGAATGTGGTGACGCTCGACGATGGCTCGACCATCTACTCTGAATCGGTAATCTGGACTGCCGGCATCACTGGCATCACCTTCGAGCTCAAGGGCGCTGACATCCGGCTAGCACCGGGCAACCGCTTTGCTGTCGATGATTACAATCGCGTCAAGGGGCTTGACGATGTTTTCGCCGTAGGCGACATCGCCTATCTGCCCACCGAGCATTTCCCGCGCGGACTGCCGCAATTGGCACAAGTTGCCATCCAGCAAGCACGTCTCTTGGCAGAACAAATCAACAAGGGCGACTTTGGCAAGACTTTTGTATATAAGGATAAGGGGTCGATGGCGACCATCGGACGCAACCTGGCCGTTGCCGACCTGCCAAAAGGACATATCAGCGGATTCTTTGCTTGGCTAATCTGGATGTTTATCCACTTGATATCGATCCTGGGCATGCGCAACAAGGTGTCAGTGCTCATCAATTGGATTTGGGCCTACTTCACCTACAACACCTCGCTGCGTCTCCTGCTCCACACCACTCGCTACCCACTCCGCTCCCGCTGGGGCGAACATTAGCAAGTCAACTAATAACTCATAACTATATAATTATGGACTTCAGAAATTATGGCGTAAAGCATCTTGGGCTCAATGGTTTGGCCCTCGACCAATACATCTCGGCTACCAACGCCGATGTGCGCGCAAGCTACATCTCACCTACAATCATCGAAGAGCGTCAGCTCAATGTGGCTCAGATGGACGTGTTCTCGCGTCTTATGATGGACCGCATCATATTCCTCGGCACTGATGTCAACGACTACAGCGCCAACGTAGTGCAAGCTCAGCTGCTGTATCTCGATTCAGCTGACCCCGGCAAGGACATCTCTATCTACATCAACTCGCCTGGCGGTTCGGTCTACGCCGGTCTCGGCATCTACGACACCATGCAATACATCGGCTGCGACGTAGCCACCATCTGCACCGGCATGGCTGCCTCGATGGCCGCAGTGCTCCTCGTATCCGGCACCCACGGAAAGCGCTTCGCTCTGCCACACTCGCGCATCATGATCCACCAGCCCATGGGCGGCGCACAAGGACAAGCCTCTGACATCGAGATCACAGCTCGCGAGATCCAGAAGCTGAAGAAAGAACTCTACTCAATCATCGCCGACCACTCAGGGCAGCCATTCGACAAGGTCTGGAAAGACAGCGACCGCGACTACTGGATGACCGCCGAAGAGGCCAAAGAATACGGCATGATCGACAAAGTGCTCACAAAACAGCAAAAATAATCCCCCACTAGACTAAGCCAAAGCGCCGACTGCACCGCCACAACGGAGCAGTCGGCACTTTATTTTTGCCACACCCCTAAATTTTAGCGGAAAAAATTTGGAGAAAGTTGGATTTTTTCCGTATATTTGCCATCGACAACCCAGTTGTCGTCACATTTACTTAAAGAGATCTTTTTAATCACATTATTATCTAAATGATAATTCATCATGGCTTACAGTGAAATCAACGCAATGCGCAAGGCAGGACACCTTGAGGAAGCATTGCAACAGGCCGAACGGGAGTACGCACTCACTCCCAACAAGTACACTGCAGGGGCTCTATTTTGGTGCCTTAACGATGACGCAAAGCGGTGCGAACCTAACGAGGCGAAAGCCGTGGTAGAGCGCATGCGCACTCTGCTCACCGAGCACGAGCCAAACAATGAGATGATGGTGAAAGTTCTCGCCATCGCTGAGCACATGCTCCTACCCGAAGCTCAAGCCGAGAAGCAGGGTTGGGAGATCTATCACATCCTGCGCCAAATCAGCCTCGACGAGGTGGACATGCGCAAGCGTCGTCTTTTCCAATACCTGAAACTGGAGCTGAAGAAACCTTCTCTCTTGCACTCTCTCTTCATGTCCGAAGCCCTCAAGATGGACAAGGGCTCGCACAAGGGCGACTTCCTCTTCATGAAATTCACCGAAATGTGGGGTTTCGACTCATTTCGCGATGAAGACTGGGAGCAGCGCACCAACAAAGAGGGACAACTCCTGCCATCGGTAGTGGAGCGTGTAATCTGTGCCTGCGTAAAAGAGATGCACGAAGAAAATCTGACCCCCGGAGAAGGCTTCTGCCAACTCCTCAACAAGGCTATCGAGCGTTTCCCCAAAAACAACCATCTGCCTCGATACGCCGCACAAATCCTGGCTCGCAAGGGCCACACCCAAGAAGCCGTGGATGCCTACAAACAGCTAATCCGCAAGCTTCCAGACAAATTCTACCTCTGGGATGACCTGGCCGAGCTCACCGGCGAGCCCGACTTGCACTTAGGTCTCCTATGCGCCGCTGTGACATCGGGAGCCAACGATGAGTTCCTGGTCAACATACGCCTGCGCATGGCCGACTTGCTGTGCAACCGCCAGCTCTACTCCCACGCCCAAACTGAGCTCAATCTGTATCAGAAAGCTCACGAATACAAAGGCTGGCCTCTGAAGCGCCGCTTCTACAACGTGGCTACGCGCATCCCGCGTGGCACTCGCCCCGTAGACAATCGCGGCCTCTACGCCCACTTCAAGTCGATTGCCGACGAATTTATCTACTCAGGCCTCCCCTCGGCTTTTATGGTCAAGACCTGGGAGAAGAAAGACACCTTTGGCAACAAAGCCGTGGTGTCGTGGCAATTGCGCCACGTCGACCAGTCGATTTGGCTCAAGCCTCGCACATTCCGCCTCGATTACAGTACTCCCAACGGTACTATCTTTGAGGTCAAAGCCCACAACGGCCGTGTGGTGTGGATACGCGAGGCCGAACTGAAAGAAGACCTGCCGTGGCTGCGCCATGTCACTGGCATGCTCAAAATCAAGCGTCCCGACAATGGCAAGCTATACGGATTCGTCAACGATGTCTTCGTGCCGGGGCCCCTGCTCTATTCCCGCAGCGAAGGCAGCCAAGCCACAGTGCTTGCCATCCAGAACAAAGACAACACCTGGGCAGCCTTGACCCTGGAATGAAGAATGAAAAATGAAAAATGAAAAATTATAGAGCGGAGTAACAAAAATGCCATCCAGGGTCCCCGGATGGCATTTTTCATTATTCTTTTTTAATTTTTAATTTTTCATTATTCATTCTTCATTTAATGAAGGTCTTTTGTCCATTCACGATGTAGAGGCCGCGAGGCAGAGCCTTAAGGTCGGCTTGGCTGCCGCCCTCAAGCATCTTCACACCAGTGATGCTGTACACATCATAAGCACCCTTGTCGCTGCCGATAGCAGAGATGCCCGAGGTAGTGATGGTGTAAGCAGCCGAGATGGCTTGGTTCACTGTGGTGGGATCCTCGATGTCGCCATAAGCGTCGAAGGTCAAGGTGAACATACCCTCGGGCACTACGAGCTGGAATGTGCCAGACTCGGTGATAGCCTCGCTGGTAGTGAACACCACCTTAGCTGAATAAGCGTTGGGGGTAGCAGTGAGGGCATACTGTGCGCCGCTCTCGCTTACCAATACAGCCTGAACTGAAGCGTCAGCTACAGCGATAGTGCTGAAGGTCGGGAAGCTGAGTGTGAACTGATAGCTTTCAGCCTCGCCAAGGTCAGTGCCAGCCACGGGCGACAGGGTGTAGTCGTAGTCACCCTTGATCTCATAGATGAAGTTGAGCACTGGGAAGCCCGAGCCATCGGCGAAGGTGATGAAATTGTCTTCAACCCAGGTATAAACCTGATAGAAGCCTGGAGTAGTGATCACATAGCCTTCCTCCTTAGTGTTGAGATCCTTGAAGGTGAGGGTGTCTGACAGTTTGTCCTCCGAAATGGTCTGGTTCACCCAGATGTCGGCGAATGTAGCAGCGCCGAAGAGCACGCTCGAACCAAATGTCGTAGCGGCCTTGAGCTGGCGGTTACCTGAGATGATAATCTCGCTCAGGCTCTCAACCACGCCGGGAGTCGGATAGATGCTGTATATGTATTCTGTGGGTTGCTCAACTGCGGTAACTACGAACTCGCAAACCAGGTCGCTGGTTACGCCAGCCTCGCCCTCGCTGTCAACCAAGGTGTATCCATCCTTTGAGATGTAGAGCATATAGGTGCCCTGCTCTGCCACCAACTCGGGATCAATCAGCACCAAGAGCATGCCGTTGAGGCTGTAGTTGTTCTCATAGATAACCTCGTCGTCCTGGGTGAAGGTAGCAACTTCCTGACCGTCCTTGGTGAGGATGGCCTCCATGTCGTCGGCAGTAACTACGCGATAGCCGTCGAAGGTGAAGATTACGCAGTCGTCAGTGTACTGTGATGTGTAAGCCACCGGGTCAGCCACGTCGCCAACCTTGAACTCTGCGGTCAGCTCAACGCTGGTCTCGCCGCTCATAGTGAAGAGGTTAGTGATGGTATAAGCCGATGCGGGCACAACCACCTTGTAATTGCCATCGGCAGCGCAGTCGTCAGCCGAAATAGTAGCAGTCAAGGTATAGGTGTACGAGGCATCGCCAGTTGCGCTGAGTGCGCTCTTGCCATAGCTGGCTACCAGTTCGCCATCGCGATACAGGGCAACCTCGGCGCCCGAGCGAGCCACCTCGATAGCATAGCCCATCGGGAAGGTGAACGATGCCACGCAGTCGGCGTAGGCCGAAGTGATCTCTAAGCCATCATCCCCACCGGTAGAAGTGCCATAAGTGAAGTCTATGGAAAGGTCCTGAGTGGCGACGCTCTCGCCATCACAAGTCAAGGTGTACTGGTCAGCGGGCATGCAAAAGTTATAGCTGTAGCCCTCGGTCAAAGACTCGGGAAATATCAGATACATCACATTTCCCATGGGATAGAGCTGCGAATCCTCGGCCAGCATATCGCCCATCCAGAAACCATTCTCAGATAGCCAAGCATAGCCATTGAGATCAACATCTACGGTATAGCCCTCGGGCCATTGGAGCATTCCGCTCTCTTCATCGATTACGGTGAGCGAAGGCTCAACCCAATCGGCAGCAATAGCTGCGCCTGGCGCCATGAGCGCCAAGCTTGCAGCCGCTGCAGTCAGAATTTTTTTCATTTGCAATGATTAGTTTTTTGAGTATTGAGATTTATTACTTTACAAGCACCTTGGTAACCTCGGCAGAGGCGCCAGTGTTGATGCGCAGCACATACACGCCAGGGGTCATACCAGTGGTCGAGATGGCAGCCTTCTTGGTACTCAGCACCTTTTGGCCAGCCACGGTGTAGAGAGCTGCCTCCTCAAATTGGCCATTGAGAGTGATCAGGCCGCGAGTAACCTTCACGTCCACGCTCTTGAGCTCGCTCTCGATAGATTTCACTGATGCGCTTGTGACATTCAGAGCCTCGGTCAGGTCGCTGATGCGGCCGTCGCGATAGTAAGCGCGCACCTGGTAAGCGGCATTCTCGGCCAGAGGAGCCTCGTCGGTGTATTGCTGCTCGGTGAACGATACGAGACGCTCGTTGATCTTCTCGCCATTGCGCAGCACATCAAATGCATACAGGGCTGAATCCAGTACAGGATTCTCGCCGTTGGGCTCCTCAACGATGCCAAGGCGCAGAGGCAAAATGCACTTGTAAGCATAGTCGCCATCGTCGTCATAACCAAATACCTTGGTGAGCGAACCCCACGTCTGACCTTCATCCTCAGAATAGAGGTCGGTCACGCCAATGCTGTAACCGTCGAGGGTAGAGCTGTACCAGATAGGGCATGAGCCAGAGGCATAGTCATAGATGCGCAGGGCCACGCGGTAGGTCTTGCCAGCCTCGATTTGCTTGGGCTCTGACAGATAGCAGTGGCTCGAAGGCATATAGGTAGCATCGTCGCTGAGCATTGCGAATGCGGTGTTGTCAAACTCCTCGCGGGCAATCTCAACAGCAGTGCCGTCAACCATCTCGTAGATGATGGCTTGGCCTTTGCAAACTGGGGTGTAGCTGTCATAGACGTTGGCGAAGACAGAGTTCATGTACATGCCTACATAAGGCTCGAGCATTTCGGGAGTGATGTCAACAGCCACGATGAGCGATTCGGTGTCGGGGCCAATCGAGCTGTACCAGCAGCCTGACCATTGCCATGGGCAGTAGCTTACTTGGTATTCGCCGGTCGAGCCTTTCCAAGCCAAAGTCACCTCGTCGGTCGAGTTCTTGATGGCAGTCAGGCCAGCGGGAGCCTCAACCAAGGCGGCGGGATCAATCACGCCAACATAGTCGAGCAGCACGCTGTAGGATGCGGCTGCGCCGTTGTGGGTCACAAAGCGCACCTGGAAGTTATCGCCGCAATATTGCGAGATGTCGATCAGCTCATAACTGAAAGCATTGTAGAGCATGTCGGTAGCGACCTTGCTGAACACGCGCTCCCAGTTGTAGCCATCGTTTGCGCACTCAACTGCGAAATAGCAAGTCTCATCAGCAGGCAGGTCGGTGAACGAAGAACCGCGAGCATAAGAGAAGGTCAGCAACAGACCCGAAGCGTTGGTGGCATCGAGGAAGCGAGTGATGAGATAGCAGTCATTGCCCTCTCCGCTGTCGTCAACTCCGTAGGAGAAGCCCTCATAAATCACGCTGCCATTGGTGCCCGAGTTGGTGGATACGTCATAATAGCGAGTGCCGCCATTGCCGCCGCAATCCATCCAGGTGTCGCCGGTGTAGTAGTACTGGCCAGCCGAGGTGTAACCGCTGCGCGAGTCAACATCTTCAAAGAAGTAACAACTGGTGTCGGCCGACATGCACACTGTGCGCTGGCTTGCCTCTGACATGTATTCCTTATCATCAACCTTAACCACGGTGTAGAGATTCACGGTGTGGGTTGCGCCATCAGCTGCCAGGTCAAAGTCGCAACGCAGTTTGCCATCAGCGCCAACAGTCGGAGCAATCACGGGTTGCTCAACATCATCGACAGTCACCAGATAATGGTCAACCTCATAGTCGCCTGAGAGTTCAACCGGACTCCAAACGATAGCCGCAGTCGACGGACTGCTGTAGAACAACACTGCATCGCTGGCTGATGATGGAATCACTGCCTCATAATCGGGGAGGGTAATCACATACGATGACTTCACCTGGGTCGAGCTGGTGTAGCTGGCAAGGATGGTCTTGCCATCATCGCTCACGCGGATTGGAATCGAATATTTGAGGGCTGACGAGGGCAGGTCTCCAATTTCATAAGTATCAACATAAGAATCTATCGAAACGAACGACTGATTATCAAAGTCGCAAATATAGAATGCCCACTTGAGCGAGGTCTCAAAGAGATAGAAATAGATCTTGCGGTCGTTGGTCACGCAGGTCGGACGCAATTGCACGCGCATGCCCTGGGGCAGAGCCAACAGTTGGGTCTCGCCAGTCTCAAAGTCGTGGAGGCCAAGGTGCCAATCGTCAGTAAGGTCAGAATCATAGGTGGCAAAAGCCATCAGTTTGCCATCAGGCGAGATAGTGGCATCGCAAGTCGAACCGACATTGCTGGCGCTGAATGATACAGTCTCCTGACCGTAGGTATAGATTTGGTAGGGCTTGTAGACATACATCGGCGCGAAGATAGCGCGGGTGCCGTCGGGGGTCCAGTCAAAGCGATAGTAGTTCTCGCTGCACTGCGGGATTTCACCCTGAGGAGCCAATGTGCCAGCACCCCAAGCCTGAGCATCGTCATCCCACTCCCAATAGCAAGGATAGGAATATCCGCAATAGTTGAGATAACCTAGAATCAAGGTCTCTTCATTATTAATAGCTACGGCATACGAGCCATCAGTTGTATGCTTGTAGTAATCAGGGTTCTCATGATTCGAGTCCCAGTCAGCGGTATTGTTGGGGCAGTGGTCAAGTTTGGTCTTTACGCCGTCTTTGTAGACAAAAGCGGTATGCAGAGGCACATCGTAATGCGGACCAGTGGTATCCCACTCGATATCTGTCTCTTCGCACACAAAGTCGGGGTCGTACATATCGCCCACAACTGTGCCATTGTCGTTGACACCGCGTGCGCGGCCGCTCTCTTCGTCAGAAGAAGCGTAGTTGGTAAACCAGTCAGCTCTCTTGGTGGTCATATCCATCACAAACGAACTGTAGGGCTGGCCGTACTCAAAGCCTATCACATACTGCCCTGAGGGGGATAGGGAAATGCCCACGCCCTCGGGCAGAGCGTAATAGTTGCCAGTGTCGGCTGCGCTCGCTGTCAAAGCGGCTCCACCGAGCATCAGCAATGCAAGGTTTAATTTTCTCATAAGCAGGTTATATTGGTTTTTGGTTTATTGGTTTAATGGAAATAGGCCCCGCGCCCGAAGCGCGGGGGACCGTGGCGCTATGGTAATTTTTTGCGATCAATGCTTGATTAGGGTTGACTCGGTGGTGCCGTCGGTGTAGCGGACGGTGTGGATATAGATGCCGGCAGTCGGGTTGTTCACTGGGCGACCCTGCAAGTCATAATATACTGATGATGCAGCTTGGCGATCGGTGATGGCTGATGCCACGCCTCCCAAGCCCTCGGGGGCCTTGCCACATGACTTCTTGACAGCATTGAGGATAGAACCGCTCGACTGGTCGATAAGCATTGCCACTACGTGCAACTGGTCATAGTCTTGGATCAGTAGGGTGCCGGCTGAGTTGACAGCATTATCGGTGTTAAGGGTATAGGTATGCTGGTATGGCACGTCGACCTCAAACTCATCGCTCTTGATGATGGGATACAAGCCATATTTGCTGGCCATCAGCACTGCCACATGGTTGAAGGTAAGACCGGCGACATAGCTGTCACCCTCCTGGAACATCTCCATATAAGGCATATACGAGGTGTCGCCGGAATAATAATTGTATTGCCACCAGTTGCGGTCGCGCTCATTCTCGCCATACAAGCCATCGGCCACAAGGATATAGTTAACCATATACTTTGTGCCATCCTCAGGGGCAACAGCCCAAGTAATTTCTGAGGTAAGGTTGAGCTGGGCTTCATCCCACTCTATGTCAAGGTCTATGTCAAAGTCGACATCCTGAGCGGCATATCTCAGCCAAGTAGCCTCGATGCCGAAGTTCACCTCATCTTCTCCCTCGTAAGGGTCAAACATATTCACCCTATCCATAACCCCAGTCGGGAAACCAGGGATGCCGAGATTGGGATATTCGTCCTTCATCAGCATGGGGTCGCCATCATGGTAAGCCACGCCGATAAAGTCGTCGGGATACAGCTCTGACATTTTCTCAAGCGCTACAAATCCCTTGGGACAGTAGCCGCACCAAGTGCCAGTGAACTCCTCCATCAATGGGCGCTTCTTTGGCACAAACGACAGCACTGTGATTGCACCCTCAGCCGATTGGGTGTAGAGATTGTCTTCGCCGTTAACCTGCGTAAGCGCTACCTCTACATCATACTCGCCATGCTCTACCCGGGGCAATTCTATAATGACTGAGGTGGGATAGTTGTAGTTGACCTGGATTGGGTCGGCAAGCTCGATCTGATTCTCGCCTTCCAAGCCGGCCACTGAATATTTATAGGTAAGAGAGGTGATGGGTTCGAGCGAGCGATTGCGCACTGTCACCGGCAGCAGCATTGGGTCGCCTACCGACACGCGCTGGGTCTCGGGCAGCTCAATGACGGCATTTGCCTCAGTGAAGTCGCCCTCGATGGTCAAAACCAAGGGGAGCACCTTGCGTTCGGTCACCGACAGGGAGGTAAATCGGGTGTAAGAGCGTGTAGCGCGAATCCAGAATCCATTGTCATCGTAGGTGTCATTCTCAACCAGGATTGGATACTTGGTCTCATCATCGAGGATATCGACAGCCACTTCATAACCGGCATAAACCTCATCAGCCTCGATCAGGTATGGCTCCGAGAGGGTCCAAGTCAGCATGCCATTGCCATCGGGACGCATAGGGTCGGACGACAAGTCAGGAACAAAGGTGTTCTTGCCATCGACTTTGACCAAATCAAGCGAAGTGGTAATCCAACAGGTAAAATCGGTCAGATTCTCGGCTTGCGAGGCTGGCACGCTCATAGCCGTAATCTTCTTCCCAATCAATCCATAATCGGCAGCCGGCAGACATATTCCTACTTCGTAAGTTTCTCCTTTTCCGGTACCGTAGGCTGTTGCTTCTCCACCAGCCGAATAAGTAAATGCGATGTCTCCAGCCCACATTGACAGCGCGGTAGCAGAGAGCAGCGCAAAGCAGCAAAGTTTTCTCATTTTCTATTTATTATAGTATGCAAGTGTGGGAAATTACCAATAAATTTCGATTCCCACAAAACTATATAGATAAAATTTGTAACAAAGCCCTACGAAATATGAAAATAATTCGTAACTTTGCGGTCGGAAAAGCGTATTTCTAGCGCTTTGCGGTATATGACTTCAAAAAGATTTAAACGCATCAAGATTAACGCCAAGCACATACGCCGTGGTCGGTACTTTGTGCAAATCATACAGCCATTGGCTTAAGCCTGCCAAATAGAGGAGCCAAATTCCAATCATGGGATCGAGTCCGCCAGGCCCTGCTCCCTCATATTTCTTGTCCCCACTACCCCTCTATTTCTAAATCTTTCACCCTTACATTTTCACTATTCCCTATGCGTAAGAAAATGATTCTTGCGGCGGCATGGGCATGTTTCTCTATACATGCTCCAGCCCAAGAACTGTATCTCAGCCTCGAGGAGATATTCCAACAGGCCGAAAGCAGCAATGCCGACCTGCGAGCCTCGCAAGCGCGCGCCGCCGTGGCAAAGCAGGGCATCGATGTGGCCCGCTCTGCCCGACTGCCCGAAATTACAGCCGACCTGACTCTCAATTATCTCGGCGACGGCACCATACTCGACCGCGATTTCTCAAATGCCATGCGCGACAAGCTGCCCCACTTTGGCAACTCCCTCGCTCTCGATGTATACCAACCCCTATTCACCGGCGGAGCCATATCTGGGGGCATCAAAATGGCCGAGCAGCAATATGCTCTGGCCGGAATCGGCGTGGATATGGAGCGCTCGGGCATGAGATTCTCGCTGGTGCAATCCTATCTGAATCTCTTCAAGATGCGCAACCTCGAGCGCGTGTATGTCGAGAACATTGCCGTAACCAACCAGCTGCTTGAGAGCATGCGCGCCCGACACGAGCAGGGCACAGTGCTGAAAAATGACATCACCCGATACGAATTGCGCCTGTCTTCGCTCAATTATGACTTGACATCGATTCGCAACTCGCTGTCAATCCTCAACCGCGACCTGACATCGATGCTGAGCCTCAGCCCCGACACGCGCATTGTGCCTGACTCCGCTCTGCTGCTCACCCCCCTGCCCGACCAAGGCGAAAGCTACTGGCTCGACCTCGCCTCGGCCAACAATCATGAGCTCAAGGCCGTCGATGCCCAAAAAGAGATTGCCAACACTGCCCTGCGCCTGACACGAGCCGAGCGATTTCCTGCTATCGGCCTTATCGCTCGCGACCAAATCTCTGGGCCAGTGACATTTGAGATTCCGGCTATCAACAAGAATTACAACTACTGGCTGGTGGGCGTAAACGTAAGTTACAAACTGTCATCGCTATTCAAGACAAACAAGGCCGAGAAGAAGCAGCACCTGGATATAACCCAAATCGCCGAACAGCGCACTGCCGTCACCGATGCACTCGAACGCAAAATCCACGAGGCTTACACTCTGTATCTCCAGGCCCAAGAGATGCTCGCCACCGAGCAGAAAAATGTCGAACTCGCCACCGAGAACTATCGCATAGTCGATACCCGATTCCGCAACGACATTGCCCTGCTCACCGACATGCTCGATGCCTCAACGGCAAAACTCGATGCTGAGACGCGCCTCGTCAACGCTCGCATCAACACCCTAATCTCACTTTTCCAACTCAAATACATCTCTGGAACATTATGAAACAGAAAACTCGCCGCATGCTGCAAAATATAGGCGTAATTGTGCTCATTGTCCTGGGCCTTGCCTGGGTAGTGTACATGTTCGCCGGCTTTACCTCATCGACGTATACCGACAATGCGCAAGTGCGCCAACTGATCGTGCCAATCAACAGCCGCGTCCAGGGCTTTGTGACCGAGGTTAGATTTGACGACTTCACGCCAGTCAAAAAGGGCGATACCCTGGTGGTAATCGAGGATGCCGAATATCAGCTGCGCCTGGCCCAAGCCGAGGCCGACCTGCAAAACGCCCTGGCTGGCCGCTCAGCTATGCACCAAGCAATCACCACCACCAACAGCAATGTCAATGTCAACGAAGCAGCCGTCGCCGAGGTCAAGGCCCTGATGGACAATGCCAAGAAAGAACTCGACCGATACACCGAGTTGCTGCGCCAAGAGGCTGTGACCCAGCAGCAATACGATGCCGTAGCCACCAACTACCAGGCTATGAAAGCCAAATATGATATGCTCTCGCGCCAAAAGCACTCGACTTCGCTCGTGGGCCAAGAGCAGACCGTACGCCTCGGCCAGAACGATGCCATGGTCGACCTGGCGCAAGCCCAGATTGACCTGGCTCGCCTCAACTTGTCATATACAGTCATCACCGCTCCATGCGACGGCTATTGCTCGCGCAAAGCCATATTGCCGGGCCAGCTCGTGCAGCCAGGCCAAACCCTCCTCTCAGTAGTTGACACCAGCGATGTGTGGGTAATTGCCAACTACAAGGAGAAACAGACAGCCGGAATGGCCGAGGGCGACTCGGTGAAAATCACTGTCGATGCCATACCCGGTGTCACATTCCACGGCTATATCTCGCAAATATCGCCAGCAACCGGTGCGCAGTTCTCGCCCATCCCCACCGACAATAGCAATGGCAATTTTGTCAAGATCCAGCAGCGCATCCCCGTCAAAATCCTCTTCAAGGGCAACTCCCCTAAAGATATGTCTCGTCTCCGCTCCGGCATGAATGCCGAGGTAAAATTACTAAAATAATATACGCCATCCCTAATCCGGATGGCGGCTACTGTTCGGGGCCACTGTGTGGCCCTGGCATAAAAATCTCAACTATATGACAGGAATGCCCCCTGTGAGGGTGATGCGTCAGCTCTTGATGTTCAAGGACTATTGCCCTCACCGGTTCAGATTCTGGATCGTGATTGTTTTCATACTCTTCTACCAGTTTACTGGCGGCGTGTATGCGGCTTCGATTACGCAGATCGTAGGCGAACTCGCCTACATCAGCGCTGATGTGACCATGGCGAGTTATTGCTCGCTCGTGGGCCTCAACATCATATTCCCCATGCTATTCCGCTGGAAGTTCTACTTCTTCACCCGTCAGATGTTCTTTGTCTCCAGCATTGGCTGCCTATGCTGCTCGGTGCTGGCGATGTATTGCACCAACCAATGGATATTTTGGATTATCTGCTATCTGTGCGGCTATTTCAAGATGATGGGCATGTTTAGCTGCGTATCCACCATCCAGCTCAACATGACCCCTACGCGCAGCTTCGGCGTCTTCCTTCCAGTGATCTACATCTTTGTGTGCGGCGCGGTGATGCTCTCAGGCGTAGTCTCGACCTGGGTCGACTATTTCACCAACTGGAAGCTGATGTACTTGGTGATTGTGGTGATGATGATGTTTATCGATGCCATCGTCTACTTCATGATGAAGCCCGACCACCGCTCTGGGCCATTCGTGCCTCTCAAGGGTGTCGACTGGATTGGCCAACTGCTGTGGAGCGCCACAGCCATCGGCGTAGTCTATATCTTCAACTTTGGCGAACACTATGATTGGTGGGATGGCCAAGAAATCTGGAATGCTACTTGGATTACCCTCGGCTTGTTGGCAGTGACGCTGATTTGGTCGCGATTCAAAAAAGACCCCTACATCCCCTTGGCTGCCTTTGGATACCGCATCACTTGGTATTTCTATATTCTGTTCTTGGGCTTTCTGCTCACCGCCGGAGCAATCCACATCATTCAGCCAGCTTATGTGAGCGCAGTGCTCGGCTATGACACCATCAACGCCATCGACCTCAACTATCCCGAGTTGCTTGGCATCGTAGCTGGCGGCATCTTTGCTTACTACATGATAATCAGGCTGAAATGGAGCTTGCGGCAGATGCTCTTCGCCACTTTCACCCTGCTCATGATTTATGACCTGGGCATGTATTTCATAGTGCAAGAGGTGACGGAGAAAATCTACATGTACGTGCCGGTCTTCTGCTATGGCATCGTCGAGTGCACCATCGACACCCTGGGCACCTACGCCATGTCGCAACGCATCCCCTGGCCGCATTTCTTTTGTAACATCAGTATACTCGGATTCATGCGCTGCGGGCCCGGCACGGCTCTTGGCGCCGCCATCCTCGAGCGCCTGTTCCAAATTGAGACCACCAAGGCCACTGCCGACCTGGCCAGCAACCTCGATGCCATCTCGGGCAATGCCAGTGAGTTTAGCCGCCTTGTTACCACTCACGCCCTGCCGGTGGCCATGAAGGAATGTTACGGCTGGATGTGCTATGCCACGTTGATTGTCTTGCTTATTGTGCTGATTTCCAACTACAAGATGACCGTCACGCGCCTTGTGCCGCGTCTGGTGGGTGTGGCTCGGCAGATACTCAATCCCGCCACAGCGCCCGATCCGACCACTACTCCATAACCGCCATAATCAGCGAGAGCCTCACCCGGGCCCTCGCTTTTTTTATACCGCTTTGTGTTTTTTATCTTTTATGTGCCAAAAATTATCCGTAACTTTGCACTGAATAATGTTATTCCTAAAAAACACTTATGATACTACTCTCAATTTTTGACGCTTCCACTTTCTTTGACTGGTTTGTGAACCATGCCAATTATTGGTTTGTGTTCATATTCATGGCCATCGAGAGTTCCTTCATACCTTTCCCCTCCGAGCTTGTGGTGCCTCCAGCCGCATACTTGGCTACTGCCCATGGCGACCATGTGGCCGACATGAATGTCTACCTGATTGTCGTTGTTGCTACCGCTGGCGCTCTGGCTGGTTCGCTGGTCAACTACTACCTGGCCCTGTGGCTGGGTCGTCCCATCGTGTATGCTTTCGCCAATTCCCGGCTTGGCCATATCTGCCTATTGGACAAAGAAAAGGTCGAAAAAGCCGAGGTATTCTTTGACAAGCACGGAGCCGCATCCACATTCTTCGGCCGTCTGGTGCCTGCTGTGCGACAGCTGATCTCAATCCCGGCTGGTCTGGCCCGTATGAACATTGGCAAATTCATCATCTTCACCTGCCTCGGCGCTGGCGTATGGAATTGCGTGCTGGCTGCCCTGGGCTATTGGCTGGGCAAGACTGTGCCATTCGAGGACTTGATGACCCAAGTGGAGCAATACAACGACTACCTGACTTATGCTGGCCTCGCCATCGGCGTGGGCTGCATCCTCTTTATCCTCTATCGCGCATTCCACAAAAAACAACCTACCTTATGATTATATCTCCTTCGATTCTGGCCGCAAACTTCGGCTGCCTAGACAAAGACGTAGAGATGCTCAATCGCAGCGAGGCCGATTGGGTGCACATCGATGTTATGGACGGTGTGTTCGTGCCCAACATCTCATTCGGGTTCCCCGTGATGAAAGCCATTGCCGCTAAGTCAAAGAAACCTCTCGACGTGCATCTGATGATTGTGCAACCCGAGCGCTACATCCAGGAGTGCAAGGATTGCGGAGCATCAATCGTGAACGTGCACCAAGAGGCTTGCATCCACCTTGACCGCACCATCCATCAGATTGCCGAGGCTGGAATGTTCCCAGCTGTCACTCTGTGTCCTGCCACCCCGGTCGAGATGCTGCGCAATGTTATCACCGAGGTGCACATGGTGTTGCTAATGAGCGTCAACCCCGGATTCGGCGGTCAGAAGTTCATACCCAATACCCTCGACAAGGTGCGCCGTCTGCGCGAACTGATTGACAGCCAAGGTTCGAAGGCTCTGATCGAAATAGACGGAGGAGTAAACCTCGAGACTGGCCAGCAGCTCGCCGAGGCTGGAGCCGATGTGCTTGTGGCCGGTTCGGCTGTCTTCCAGGCCCCAGACCCCGAGGCTTACATACGCCAACTCAAAGAAATGAAAAAGTGACCTCCCCCTCCCCTCTCTTTTCATTTTTCACTTTTCATTTTTCACTTTTCATTTAATATATGGCTCAAGCAGAAGATCTTGACATGAATATCGACGGGTTTGAGCCCGAAGATAACTTTACGCGTGTTCAGCGACGCACACGCGCTGCGATGAACGCCGCCCGAGCCACCGCTCGCACGGTGCCTACAGCAGTGGCCGTGCCGCCTGCGCCCGAAACTCACGAAGCTGATTCTGACGCATCGGCATCCCAGGCCCAAGCCGAAGCCCCAGCGCCACCTCAGTCTCGCGTAAAGAAAAAACCGAAACAAAAGTCGAATCGGCCCAATATATTTGTACGCTTCTTCACCGACGAGCGTCTGAGGATTTTCCTCGGCATCGCCCTGATATTGTCGTGCGTATTCGTTGTCATAGCCCTGGTTTCATACTTCAAGACTGGAGCCTTGGATCAGAGCTTAGTGCTCAACTCGACATTTGCCGAAATGGCAGCTGGTGGCCAGATACAAAATCTGGGCGGAGGATTCGGAGCCTGGCTGACCCATGTGATGCTGTGCGATTCGCTCGGCCTGGGCAGCGCAGTGCTCATCATCTATGCGTGGCTGCTGGCAATGGGCTTGCTTGGATTCAAGAAATGCCATTTCTGGTCTCTAACCTTTAAATGCCTTTTGGTAGGCATCACCATATCAATGGTGCTTGGTTTGGTGACCTTCAACTCTGAATCCGTAATCCATTGGGGTGGCACTCATGGCTATTACGCCAACAAATTCCTGATGGATAATGCCACATGGATAGGCGCGGCCTGCGTGTCTGCCCTGCTGGTCGCCGCTGTCGCTTGCGTTTATCTCAACGAATTGCATACCGCTTGGATCAAGTGGCGCGAGGCTGTGTATCGCCGCCGCTTGCAAGAGCAACTGCGCAAAGAGCGCCAACGCGACCTTGAGGATGCAGTGGCTGCCGAAGAGGAAAGCCGCGCCGCTGCTGCAGCCGAAGCCGCTGAGAAAGCCACGGAGACTCAAGAAGAAAACGAAACTGCTCAGCGCCCATCAATGGAGGTTGTGGTCACCGAGGCTGATGATGCTGCCAAGCCCATTGCCGAGGGATTCTCGCTTGTGCCTGAGGCTCATGCCACTATCGGCGGTCGGCAATTGCAAGACATTGCCGACTATGACGAACCCGGCTTTGCCATCGATTCCCCAGCTGACCACGTTCAGCAAGAAACCCCTGAGGCCAAAGAAATCAAAGCGCCAAAGGAGGAGGAAACAATTCCCGCTCTCCCACAGCCACAAGCTGAGGAATTCCCAATTGAGGAAGAACCCATCAAAGAGTTGCCTCAGGCTGAGGAGCCTATCAAAGACTTACCCCAAGCTGAGGAAGAAGAACCCCCGGCCTTGGAGGAATTTACTGTCGAGGCTGCCGAGATTGAACTCGCTGACAAGATTGCAAAGACCCCGGAAAACCCCTCCGGCATCTATGACCATCGCGCCGAATTGTCGCGCTACCGTTTCCCGAGCATCGACCTGCTCGAGGACCGCAAGTCGGGAGCGGTAATCGACATGGAGGAGCAACAGGCCAACAAAGACCGCATTGTCAAGACCCTCGGCGATTACAATATACCCATCTCGCGCATCGAGGCTACGGTAGGTCCCACTGTCACACTTTACGAGGTAGTGCCAGCCGAAGGCGTGCGCATCTCTCAGATCAAGCGTCTTGAGGATGACATCGCTCTCAGCCTCTCGGCCCTTGGTATCCGCATCATAGCCCCAATCCCGGGCAAAGGCACTGTCGGCATCGAGGTGCCTAACCGCGACCCGCAGACGGTATCGATGCGCTCAGTCATCGCCTCCAAGAAATTCCAGGAGTGCAAGATGGCCCTGCCTATGGCTATGGGAGCCACCATCAGCAACGATATTTTCATCGCCGACATGGCCAAGATGCCCCACATGCTTGTGGCTGGTGCCACTGGTATGGGTAAGTCGGTGGGCCTCAACGCAATAATAGCATCGCTGCTGTACAAGAAGCACCCAACCGAACTCAAATTTGTGCTGATCGACCCCAAGATGGTTGAGTTCAGCCTCTACTCGCGCCTTGAGCGACACTATCTGGCCAAACTGCCCGACGAGGATGATGCCATCATCACTGATATGGGCAAGGTAATCCAGACGCTCAACTCGCTTTGCGTTGAGATGGACGACCGTTATGCCCTGCTACGCAAGGCCGGTGTGCGTTCGCTTGAGGAGTACAACAAGAAATTCACCGAGCGCCGCTTGCTCCCGTCCGATGGCCACAAGTATCTGCCATACATAGTGGTTATCGTCGATGAGTTTGCCGACTTGATTATGACGGCTGGCAAGGAAGTGGAGACGCCAATCGCGCGTATTGCCCAGAAGGCTCGCGCTGTGGGCATACACATGATTATCGCTACCCAGCGACCCTCGACCAATGTGATCACGGGCATCATCAAGGCCAATTTCCCCGGCCGCATCGCTTTCCGCGTAATCCAGATGGTCGACAGCCGCACAATCCTCGACAGCCCGGGCGCAAACCAACTGATTGGCCGTGGCGACATGCTATTCAGCCACAATGGCTCGATGGAGCGCGTGCAATGCGCCTTCATTTCGACTGAAGAAGTTGAGAGCATTATCCAAAGCATCGACCAGCAAGTCGGATTCGAGCACGCCTACTATCTGCCCGAATACATACCTGAGGGCGCCGAAGGTGCCGCTGCCGGTGCCAATACTGGCGAGAGGGATGCGCTGTTTGACGAAGCAGCTCGTTTTGTGGTGCAACGCCAAATCGGGTCTACTTCAAGCTTACAGCGACAATTCAACATTGGATACAACCGCGCTGGCCGCTTGATGGACCAAATGGAGGCAGCCGGCATCATCGGCCCGGTCAACGGCTCCAAGCCCCGAGCCATCCTCATGGATTCAATGAGCCTTGAGCAAATGCTGGGACAATGATCCGCACATCCTCGTTCCCCTCTATATCGATTCCCTCGATTCCTGTCGCAATTATAATTCCCCCTCCAAAATGAGAATCTGTTTATTCCTCTTTACCCTAATATTCAGCGCCATTTGCACCATGGCCCAGTACACGGCCAGCCAAGTGCTGGCCAATACCGCCAAAGCCATCGACTCCTCCCCTGCCCTATCGGTCAACTATGTGGCAAAAGCCAACGATGGCACCCAGGTCAATGGCACATTGACCGTGGCCCAAGAGAAATTTTCGGTCAATAGCGGCGACTTTGGCGCCTGGTACGACGGCGAAGTGCTGTGGAGCTACCAAACCAAGACCAATGAGGTGACGCTGAGCGAACCCACTGCCGAGGAATTGATGGAAATCAACCCCTTTGACATCATCAATCACTACGCCTCGCATTACAAGGCCGAGGTCAAGACCTCAACCCCAACCACCTATACTGTCGTGCTTACACCGCTGGCCAAAAACAACTCTGTCAAAAGCGCCACCCTTATCGTCAACACCTCAGATTGGTTGCCCATTGAGATAGATGCGACTTTTGCCAACAACGCCAAGCTCGACATCACGGTGTCAGGCTACCAGCGCCTCGACAAGGTCCCAGCCAAGACAATATTCCAATTCCCCTACTCCACCTACCCCAAAGCCTCAGTAATAGACCTGAGATAGATTATAGGAATCGTAGGCATCCTAGGAATCCTACCCTACTAGGAATCCTACCCTACTAGGAATCATAGGCATCCTAGGATTCCTACCCCACTAAAAAATTAACTCACAACTAATACCTAACACCTTATGATTAAGTGCCTTATTATCGGCTCTGGCCCCGCCGGCTTCACTGCCGCTATTTACACCTCGCGTGCCAATCTGCAGCCTGTGCTCTACGAGGGCCATCTGCCCGGAGGTCAACTCACCACTACTACCGAAGTTGAGAACTTCCCCGGTTATCCCGAGGGTATCACCGGCCCGGAACTGATGGCCGACCTGCGCAAACAAGCTATGCGCTTTGGCGCCGACATCCGCGCTGGCCGCGTAACTGCCGTAGATTTTGAGCATTATCCATTTAAAGTCACCATCGACAGCCGCGAAGAGGTGCACGCCGAATCTGTAATCGTTTGCACCGGCGCTTATGCCCGTTATCTCGGCATCCCCGATGAGAAGAAGTATGCCGGACTGGGCGTATCGACCTGCGCCACCTGCGATGGATTCTTCTACCGCAACCGCGTGGTTGCCGTGGTTGGCGGCGGCGACACAGCATGCGAAGAAGCCTGCTATCTGGCTGGCCTAGCCAAGAAGGTGTATCTGATCGTGCGCAAAAACTACCTGCGCGCCTCAAAAGTGATGCAAAAGCGCGTGTTTGAGAACGACAAAATCGAGGTTCTCTTCAACACCAACACTGTAGGCCTCTTCGGCGAAGAGTATGTCGAGGGCGCTCACCTGGTAGAGTACAAAGGCGAACCCGACGAGCGTTTCTTTGACATCGCCATCGACGGCTTCTTCCTCGCCATCGGCCACAAGCCAAACACCGAACTATTCAAGGGCCAACTCGAACTCGACGACGAGGGTTACATCATCCTGCATGGCCGCACTCAAGCTACCAACATCAAGGGCGTATTCGCCGCTGGCGACGTCTGCGACCCCAGCTACCAGCAAGCAATATCGGCAGCCGGTAGCGGCTGCCGAGCTGCACTCGATGTTGAGCGTTTCTTGCTCAATCGCGAGTCATAAAGGATTTTTCCTGGGACGTCCGCGCTTGCGTTTAGGCGGCGCATCCTCCACGAGCGCTCCAGCCACTGGCTGGGGCGTTTCTTTTTTGGGTCGCCCTCGCTTGCGCGGGGGTTGAGGTCCTCCGTCCTCAGGCAGAGGATATTTCCTTGGGCGCCCTCGTTTGCGAGGCGGCTGATTCGGGTCTTTCTTGCGATAGCCATTGGCGCGAGCTATGGCTCGACGCTCTTTGTCCTCGGCAAGCAGCACTTGATTCAGGGCCTCAAGTCGTTCGCGCTCTTCAAACCAATAGTCCAAGTCATGGCCCAGGTTGTCGTCCTCGTCAGGCTGGGCATCAGTGCCTTCGACCTCTTCGTTGAGGGCCTCAAGCAGTTCGGCTGCCTCCTCGGCATCGACATCCTCGGTATTCTCATGCACAACATCCGAGTCATCGAGCATCACGAGTTTTTCAATCTCCTCAGCCTGCTCGATAATATCGTCAAGTTCTTCCTCTTCTGGTTCGGGCAGCGGTTCCTCGATCACTGGTACCGGGGTTAGCGCAATCTCATCAAAGAGCGAAGGAATTGGATACTTTCTCGGCCGTCCGCGTTTGCGCTTTGGCGGCACTATGGGGTTTCCGTCCTCGTCAAACATCACTGACATCTCCACTGGCTGTTTCTTCGGACGACCGCGTTTGCGTTTGGGCTGGGGTTCGCCATCTTCGGGCAACGGATATTTGCGTGGGCGACCGCGCTTAGGCTCTTGGCCGGGCGAATACACCTTGCGCGGACGGCCGCGCTTCTTGGGCATTTCCTCGAGCAGGTCCTCCTCGGTTTTGCGATAGATGTTGTGCATTTCCTCATCGCCGAGCAGGAAACGGGCAAACAGCTTCACAACCTCGACATTGACCGAGTTGCCAAATTGCTTGTATGCCTCATGCTCCTTGGGATTGCACTTGAAGGTATCCGGAAAACTCTGCAACCGGGCGCACTCCCTCGGCGTGAGTTTGCGTTTGAATCGTCCCACAATCGGGGTTTGCACAACTGCCGTGAGCGTGGGAAATACGTGCGCCTCGCGAGCGCGGATGCCTGACTGGCGAAATTGCAGCACTGTCTCCCACAGGTCGGGATTCTGAGGATTGCCGGCATGCCACTCGAGCATTCGCTTTGAGCCTCGAAATTTTGGCAACTCGTAAGCCCTTGACAACCAGCGAGTGATGAAGGCTGGAGCCTTGTTGAATAGCTCAACGTTGCGCCTTGCAAACATTGCCTTCTCATAGTGCATATTGGGGATGTCAAAGCGGTCGAGATTGGGGAAGAGGTACAGGTCAGTCACCGGAAAACACGGCAGCTTCTTGACATTCTTGCGTATTCCGGCAAGAAACTCGTTCCACAGGTTTACAATCTCGATGTCGTGTTTCTTCATGCGGTAGCGTTGCACATTCTTGATCTCGCTATCGTCTTGCAGCACAGTGTAGATAGAGCAGGGCTTGGCGCGGCGCCGATTGAAGAAAAACTCGGGCAACTGCCCTACATCTTTCCTCACCGCCATAATGAACACTCGCTCGCGATGCTGGGGTATGCCTATGTAGTGGGGTGAAAAGATTACCGGTTTCTCCGACACATTATACCCGGCATCAATCAGGCTCTGGTGGATTATCTTCCAGGTATTGCCATGGTCGTGCGAGGCCAGATTGCGCACATTCTCGAGCAGTATGTATTTGGGGTGATGGTAATGCACAATGCGCATTATGTCGAAAAAGAGTGTGCCCTTGGTGGGATCGCCAAATCCTAAGCGCTTGCCGGCTATCGAAAAGGCCTGGCAAGGGAACCCCCCGCACAGCACCTCATGCTCGGGTATGTCGGCCGGGTCTACTTTCTTGATGTCCCCTACGGGCATCAACCCGTAGTTGCTGTAATATGTCTCTCGGCAAGCCTCGTCGATATCGCAAGCGAAGACACATTCACCACCAAGAGCCGTCATGGCCTGGTGAAAACCGCCTATACCACAGAAGAGATCGACAAATCTAAAGTTCTCTATGACCATAATGGCATCTGCAAGGTAAAAGTTATAAGGATATTCCCAGATTCCATGGCCGAATCTGTGTGAATCTGTGTAAATCTGTGGTTCAAATACATTGGCGTCTTTTAATCGTTATCTGGGCTTAGATTTATTTTAGAAATCTAAAAATCGTAATTTTTATGCAAATTTATCCATTTTTGAATTATTCAACAAATATTTCTTCATCTATTTTTCCTTTTTTGTGTGCAAACCCGAAATAATCTCATATTTTTTTCGTAATTTTGTAGTATGAAACATTCTTTGCTCACCCTTCTGCTGCTTCCGGCCCTCGCTTGGGCCGAGGCCCCTCTGTGGCTCCGCGACGCTCAAATTTCGCCCGACGGCTCCCAAATCGCCTTTACCTACAAGGGCGACATCTGGAAAGTTGCCGCCGCTGGCGGCGAAGCTCAGCGCCTAACTGCCACCGATAATTATGAGACTTCGCCAATCTGGAGCCCCGATGGCAAGACGATTGCCTTCGCTGGCGACCGTTATGGCAATTTCGACATATTCGTCATCCCCGCCACCGGCGGTGCTCCCAAGCGCCTCACCTATAATTCGGCTCGCGAGCTCCCCGAGGGTTTCTCGGCCGATGGCAAGTATGTGCTTTTCTCAGCCTCAATCCAAGACCCAGCCTCCTCGGCAATGTTCCCGGCTGCCGGCATGACTGAGCTGTATCAGGTGCCTGTCACCGGAGGCCAGACGCGCCAAGTGCTTGGCACGCCGGCCCTTGCTGTCAGCTTCCTGCCTGATGGCAAAATGCTGTATGAGAACAAGGCTGGCAACGAAAACGAATGGCGCAAGCATCATACCTCGTCAGTAGCTCGCGACATCTGGATGTACGACCCAGCCTCGTGCTCCCACACCAATGTGACTGCCCATGCTGGCGAGGACCGCAATCCGGTTGCCGTATCTGACAGCGAGATTTATTTCTTGAGCGAGCGAAATGGCGGCTCGATGAATGTGTATCGCGCCTCAGTGGCCGACGCCTCGGCTCCGCAGCAAGTGACCACATTCAAGACTCACCCAGTGAGATTCCTGTCTCGCGCCGACAATGGCACTCTCTGCTTCACCTACAATGGCGAAATCTACACCATGGCCCAAGGCGGCAAGCCGGCCAAGGTCGCTATCTCGCTCGTCGACCCTTGGATTGACGACACTCGCAAGATTTCGCTCGGCAATCCCGACGAAGTTGCACTCTCGCCCGATGGCAAGTCGGTAGCGATGGTATATCGCGGCGATGTGTTCGTGACCTCGGTCGAACATCAGACCACCAAGCAAATCACCTCGACCCCCGAGGGCGAAAAGCAAGTGGCTTGGGGCCATGATTCCAATAGCCTATTCTACACCTCAGAGCGCGATGGCAAGTACAATATCTACCAGGCCAAGATGGGCCGCACCGAGGACCCAAACTTCCCCAACGCTACCCTGATTGAGGAGAAGGCTATATTCAAGGCCGACTCACACGAGCGCTGCCAACCCCAAATCTCGCCAGATGGCAAGAAGATGGCTTTCCTGCTCGACCGCCGCAAGGTGGCTGTGCGCGATATGGAATCGGGCAAGGTGACCGAACTCACCGATGGCACCTGGGTTGATGACTACGAGGGCGATGTGACAATCCTATGGAGCCCCGACAGCAAGTGGATCGTGACGTGCGGCTGCGACCGCCTCCACGCCCCCTATTACGATATTATCCTCCTCAATGCCACCACGGGCGAATCTGCCAACATATCACAGAGCGGCTATTTTGACGCTCACCCGCGTTGGGCCCTCGATGGCAACGCCATCCTTTTCTTCAGTGACCGCTACGGCATGCGCAACCAGGCTTCGTGGGGTTCGCAAGAAGATGTGATGCTCGCGTTCCTCAACCAAGAGGCTCTTGATGATTTCAAGCTCTCAAAAGAGGATGCCGAACTCAAGAAGGACGCAAAGAAAGATGAAAAGAAGTCGGATGACAAGAAATCAGATGACAAAGACAAAGACAAGAAGGACACTCCCAAGGACATCGTTGTCGAACTCGAGGGCATCCAGGACCGCGTGGTGCGCCTGACTCCCTTCTCGGCCGACCTTGCCGATGCCTTTATTAATAAGGATGGCGACAACCTGTATTTCATCACCAAGGGGTCGTCAGACAATATGCTCTGGAAACTCGACCTGCGCGAGGGCGAAGTCGAAATGTCTAAGACCATCAATAAGGGCCTGAAAGCATTTGACTACACTCCCGACTACAAGACCATGCTGCTCAGCGGAAAGACTATCAACAAATTTGAGCCCTCGGGTTGCAAGCTCACCCCGGTGAAATATTCGGCCTCGTACCGCATCGATCCAGCCAAGGAGCGCGAATACATGTACGAATACATTGTGCGCGAGGAGCAAGCCCGATTCTATGACACCAAGATGCACGGCGTGGACTGGAAGGCCCTGACCGACAACTACCGCCGATTCCTGCCTTACATTAATAATAATTACGACTTCGCAGAGATGGGCAGCGAGCTCCTCGGCGAACTCAACGTGAGCCACACCGGAGCCGGTTACCGTCCCTCACCCACTGGCGAATCTACCGCTTCGCTCGGTCTGCTCTACGACCTCACATACAATGGCGATGGCATGAAGGTTGCCGAAGTGGTTGAGAAATCGCCATTTGACAACGCCTCAACCCGCGTCAAGCCCGGCGTGCTGGTTGAGAAAATCAACGGCATCGAGATTACGCCCGAGAATGACCTAACCCAACTCCTGCTCGACCAAAGCGGCAAGAAGGTGCTGGTAAGTTTCCGCGACCCAGCCACCGGTCTGCTCTGGGACGAAGTAGTCAAACCCATCACCGCGACCAAATTCTCCAACCTGCTCTACGACCGCTGGGTCAAGGCCCGCGCTGCCGATGTTGACCGCTGGAGCAATGGGCGCCTGGGCTATGTGCACATCAAATCGATGAGCGATGACAGTTTCCGTCCCATCTACGCCGATATCCTCGGCAAATACAATGACCGCGACGGCATCGTGATTGACATCCGCAACAACGGCGGCGGCCGCATGCACGAAGACATCGAGATCCTATTCTCTGGCAAGAAGTATCTGACCCAGGTGCTGCGCGGCCAAGATATCTGCGATATGCCTTCTCGCCGCTGGAACAAGGCATCTGTGATGGTGACCAACCCATCGTGCTACTCCAATGCTCACGGCACACCCTGGGTATACCAGACCATGGGCCTCGGTAAGGTGGTCGGCAGCCCCGTGCCAGGCACTATGACCTCGGTCAATTGGGTATATCTCCAAGACCCCACCCTGTATTTCGGAATTCCGGTGATTGGCTATCGCACCGCCGAGGGCCGTTATCTTGAGAATTTCCAACTCGAGCCTGACGTGCCAGTCGAGAACAATCCCGCCGACATCGTACGTGGCGAAGACACCCAGCTCCGCCGCGCCGTCGAAACCCTACTCCAAACAGTTAAAAATTAATAATGAAAAATGAAGAATGAAAAATCACCCATTCCTCATTCTTCATTTTTCATTTTTCATTCAAGACTATGTTGTTCTTTAGCAAAAAATATACCCTCGAGGACAGCGGTCTCCTCAAAGATGCCACTGACTGGCACTGCCATCTGCTGCCCGGCGTCGACGACGGCGTGCAAGAGCTGGAAGAGACGCTCGCAATCCTCGCCGACTATGACCGCCTCGGCGTGGCTCATGTGTGGTTTACACCCCATGTGATGGAGGATGTGCCAAACAGCCCCGCCACGCTCCAACCCAAGTTTGAGCAAGTCAAGGCTGCCTACAACGGAAATGTCAAGCTGCACCTCGCGGCCGAAAATATGCTCGACAACCTGTTTGACGAGCGCTTGGCAAAAAAGGAAGTTGCGCCTATTGGCGAACGCGGCGACCACCTGCTGGTCGAGACCAGCTATTTCACTCCCCCATTTGACATGGACGACAAGTTGGTACGCGTCAAGAGTGCTGGATTCTTTCCGCTCCTGGCTCATCCTGAGCGCTATGTCTATATGGACCAGAAGGATTACGACCGTCTAAAAAAAGACGAGATTAAATTCCAGCTCAACCTCTATTCCTTGGTCGGCCTCTATGGCCCGGCCGCGCAGGAAAAGGCTCGCAAACTGCTCAAAAAGGGATACTACAACGCCATCGGCAGCGACACCCACCGTCACCGCCAGTTGCTCGCCGCACTTGGCAAAAAGTCGCTGTCGAGCGCAGAAATCGATGCCATAACCTCGATTATCGGCAATTGCACGGTGTAATTTCCCAACATTTGGGATATATTTTTCCAATATTGTAGGTTTTGACATAATATTTTACCCGTTTTGACAATCGCTATTAATTAAAATTTCGTAACTTTGCCAATCATCAATTTATTTGTCTAAAGAGAATAAGTTACCCTAATAAATCCATACGAAATGAAAAAACGTGCTATCTATTCTGTGTTGGCCATGCTGATCATGGCTTTCGCCTCTTTCTCAGCATCGGCTCAGGACCCTGTGAGCTGGAAAGCCTCTGCCAAAATGACCTCGGCCACCGAGGGCATCGTGACCCTGACCGGCACAATCGAATCCGGCTGGCATCTCTACAGCACCCAGCTACCCGACGTAGGCCCGCAGCCTACCAAGCTGTCGTACACGGCCAAGGGCATCACCTGGGTCGGCAATGCCAAGATGCGTCCCGCTCCCATCAAGGAGATGGACCCGATGTTTGAGGCCGAACTCTCATATTGGGAGAACAATGTCTCTTTCACTCGCCGATTCACCTGCGACAATCCTGACCAGGCCGAAATCACAGTATCGGTCAGCTTTATGTGCTGCAACGACAGCAGCTGCCGTCCCCCAAAGACCGAATCGTTCACTCTCAAAGTAGAAAAAGAATAAGGTATGCGTGACCGCCTCTCACTGGCGTTTTTCGCCATATTCTGTGCCTTGGGCTTTTCGGCTCAGGGCGCACCTATGCCCGTGCATGTCACGTGGAATACTGAGCTTGAGACTAAGTCTCCCACCGAGGGCGCCATCGTATGGTCGGCCAATATCGAAGACGGCTGGCACATTTACGGCATGGAGATGCCCAAGGGTCTCGACATACCTCTGACCCTCACATCATTCACCATCAACTCGGTGCCAGGCCTCGAGCTGGTTGGCGATGTTGTGCCTTCCAAGCCCTCGCAGGTGCATCTCGACCCAATCATGAATGCCGAAATTCCTTGGTGGGAAGGCCAAGTGAGCTTCCGCCAGGAGTTCAAGCTGGTCGATGGAGTGCAAGGTGCCAATCTGGTAGGCGAATTTTCCTACATGGCTTGCAACGCTACCTCATGCACCAAGCCCGAGACTGAGGAATTTGCACTCACCTTTGGCAATCCGGCTGTGGCCGCTTATGCTGCCACTGAGGTAATCGAAGCCCCCTCGGCATCTGCCGCTCTCGAGAATGCTCCCAACGCTTGGTGGGAACCGGTCGATGAGGAGTTCAACAATGCCGCAGTGGTTGCTGTCAGCGCCTCGCCCTGGTGGTACATCCTGCTGATGGGTTTCGGTGGCGGTCTGCTCGCTCTGCTCACCCCCTGCGTATGGCCCATGATCCCGATGACGGTCAGCTTCTTTCTCAAGACTTCAAAGGAGCGTCACAAGTCGATCATCAACGCTATTATCTACGGCCTCAGCATCGTTGTGATCTTCCTGGTGCTCGGTCTGGCCATCACCCTGATATTCGGCGCCAGCAAGCTCAACGAACTGGCTACCTCAGCGATATTCAATATCCTCTTCTTCTTGCTCCTTGTGGTGTTCGCAATATCCTTTTTCGGAGCATTCGAGATCAAGCTACCCTCAAAGTGGAGCAACGCTATTGATGAGAAAGCTGAGACAACCACTGGTTTTATCAGCATCTTCTTCATGGCTTTCACCCTGGTGCTGGTATCATTCTCTTGCACTGGCCCCATCATCGGCACCCTGCTGGTCGAGGCAGCATCAGAGGGCAGCATCATCGGCCCAGCTGTCGGCATGGGCGGTTTTGCTCTGGGTCTGGCTCTGCCATTTGCTCTGTTTGCCATCTTCCCCAGCTTCCTGCAAGGGATGCCCAAGAGCGGCGGCTGGCTCAACTCGGTCAAGGTGGTGCTTGGCTTTATCGAACTTATCCTCTCGCTCAAGTTCCTCTCGGTTGCCGACCTGGCTTATGGCTGGCGCATTCTCGACCGCGAGGTATTCGTAGCCCTCTGGATTGTGCTCTTCTCGCTGCTCGGCATGTACCTGCTCGGCAAACTCCGCTTCTCGCACGACAGCGAACAGAAACATACCTCAGTGTTTGGATTCTTCCTCGCCACTATCTCCTTCGCCTTTGCCGTGTATCTGCTGCCCGGTCTGTGGGGCGCACCCCTCAAGACCATCAGCGCATTCGCTCCGCCGTTGAGCACTCAGGATTTCAACCTCTATGGCGGCGAGCAGCATGAGTTCTCGGATTTCGAAGAGGGAATGCGCGTAGCTCGCGAGCAAGGCAAACCGGTGTTTGTCGACTTCACCGGCTACGGATGCGTCAACTGCCGCAAGATGGAGATGGCCGTATTTGACACCCCTGATGTCAAGCAGATTATCGACGAGGATTATGTGCTGATTCGTCTGTTTGTCGATGAGAAGGCTCCTCTGCCTCAGCCCTACACTGTCGAGGAATACGGCAAGACCACCAAGATCAAGACCGTTGGCGACAAGTGGAGCTATCTGCAGCGCTACAAGTTCGGAATCAACTCTCAGCCCTACTATGTGCTGCTCGACAATGATGGCAAGCCTCTGGCAGCGCCGCGCGACTACAACGAAAACGTACAAGAATTCCTTGATTGGCTTGAGCTTGGCCTCACCAATTACAGCAAATAACCCTCTCCATTTAGGATAAGGAACCACAGATTTCCACAGATTTTCACAGATTAAAGACAATCCTATCAATTGATTTTTTGTCTCATCTAAAAAATCTGTGGAAATCTGTGGAAATCTGTGGTTTTATTTCCAAAAACCAAAAACTAAAGACCAAAGACATCTTGTTAGAATGAAATCTAAAGAAGAAAAGCTGGCGGCTTTTGGCCGCGTCCTCGACACTCTCGATATCCTCAGGGTGCAATGCCCCTGGGATGCTAAGCAGACCAACGAGAGCCTGCGCCCCAACACCATCGAAGAGACCTATGAGCTGGCCCAAGCTCTGCTCGATGAGGACAACACCAATATATGCAAGGAGCTCGGTGATGTGCTCCTCCATGTGCTGTTCTACTCTAAGATTGGCGAGGAGAAGGAGGCTTTTGACATTGCCGAGGTGTGCGACCGCCTAAACCAAAAGCTGATTTTCCGTCATCCCCATATCTTCGGCGATGTAAAGGCCGAAACTGCCCATCAGGTCGAGCAAAACTGGGAACAGATCAAGCTCAAGGAGAAAGGCGGCAACAAGACCGTGCTCGAGGGTGTGCCTGATGCGCTGCCAGCCCTGATCAAGGCATTCAGAATGCAAGAAAAGGCTGCCAACGCCGGCTTTGATTGGGAAGAACCGGCCCAGGTGTGGGACAAGGTAAAGGAGGAAATCGGAGAAGTCGAGACTGAAATCAAGGCTGCCGACCATGACAAGATTGAGGCTGAGTTTGGCGACCTGTTATTCTCGGTAATCAATGCGGCACGCCTCTACAAGGTGAATCCGGAGAACGCTCTCGAGCGCACCAACCGCAAATTCCGCCAGCGCTTTGACCGCATCGAGGCTGCAGCCCGCGCCCAAGGGCGCCCCCTCACCTCCCTCACCCTCGACGAGATGGAAGCCATCTGGCAACAAGCCAAGAATGAAAAATGAAAAATTAAAAATGAAAAATAACCGCCCATCCTTATGGTGGCTTTGAAATAATAATAATATCAGAGCAGCCATCAGGATGGCGGCTACCGTGTTCGGCCAGTTTGTGGCCGAAAAAATTACTCCTATTTTGATTGT
This sequence comes from Muribaculaceae bacterium Zag1, assembly GCA_002633115.1. Lineage (GTDB taxonomy): Bacteria > Bacteroidota > Bacteroidia > Bacteroidales > Muribaculaceae > CAG-873. The sequence goes on along the minus strand of NWBJ01000034.1, from coordinate 111,301 downwards.
TTGCATCACAGAGAAACCCAGCGTGGCCAAGGACATAGCCCAGCTCCTTGGGGCCTCGGTGCGCCGCGAAGGATTCTTCGAGGGCGACCCCTCATGCCCATACAAGGTGACTTGGACCTACGGCCATCTTTGCTGCCTAAAGGAACCGCACGACTATACGCCGATGTGGAAGCGTTGGTCGCTTGGCCAGCTGCCCATGATTCCCCCTAAATTCGGAATCAAAATCATCCCTCAAGAGTCGATCGAGCGCCAATTCCATTGCATCGAGCGCCTCATAGCCCAGGCCGATGAGGTGATCAACTGCGGTGACGCCGGACAAGAGGGAGAACTGATCCAGCGCTGGGTTATGCAAAAAGCTGGCATCAAATGTCCGGTCAAGAGACTGTGGATTTCTTCGCTGACCGACGATTCCATCCGTGCCGGCTTTGGCGACCTTAAGCCCGAGGCCGACTATCAGAATCTGTATCTCGCCGGCCTGTCGCGAGCCATTGGCGACTGGCTGCTTGGCATGAATGCTACCCGAGCATATACGCTCAAATACTCCTCACCCGGCAATGTGCTGTCGATTGGCCGAGTACAGACCCCGACCCTCGCCTTGGTGGTGCAGCGCCACTTGGAGATTGCCAATTTCAAGCCTGAGGATTATTGGGAATTGCGCACCGTCTACCGCGAGGTTACTTTCTCGGCCATTGGCAAGAAATTCAAGACCGAGGCCGAAGGCCAAGCAGTGGTCGATGCCATCGCCCCACTGCCATTCACTGTCACCGATGTCAGCGACAAGAAGGGTCGCGAGGCGCCTCCGCGCCTGTTCGACCTGACCTCGCTCCAGGTAGAGTGCAACAAGCGCTGGGGCTGGAGCGCCGACGAGACTTTGCGCCTCATACAGTCGCTGTATGAAAAGAAGGTCACCACCTACCCTCGCGTCGATACTACCTACCTGACCGATGACATATACAAAAAGGTGCCAAAGATTCTGCATGACATGACGCCTTATGCCTCGCTCACCGCTCCCATCTTGGCGCAGCCAAAGATTCCCAAAAGCAAAAAGGTATTTGACAACTCCAAAGTTACCGACCACCACGCCATCATACCCACTGGCGTAGCGCCAACGAGCCTTGTTGGCAATGAGCGGCAGATGTATCATCTGATCGCTCTGCGATTTATCGCGGCCTTCTATCCCGACTGCATCTTCAACACCACCACGGTGCTCGGCAAGGCTGGCGATGTCGATTTCAAAGTCACTGGCAAGGTGATTGTCGACCCGGGTTGGCGCGTATTGTTTGACAAAAAAGATAGTCCCAATCAGAACTCTGATGCCCCTGACGGCTCTGACACCTCAGAAAACACTATCCTTCCGCCCTTCACCAAAGGCGAGTCTGGTCCTCATGCCCCGGCTCTTGTCAAAAAGACAACCCAGCCGCCCAAGCCATACACCGAGGGCACGCTGCTCCGCGCCATGGAATCGGCTGGCAAGACTGTCGATGACGAGGCGCTGCGCGAAGCTATGAAGGAAAACGGCATCGGGCGCCCCTCTACCCGCGCCGCCATCATCGAGACGCTATTTAAGCGCAAATATATAGTGCGCGAACGCAAAACCATCCTCCCCACCCAGGCTGGCATCTCGCTGATTGCAACCATCAAGGAGGAATTGCTAAAGAGCGCCAAGCTCACCGGCCTATGGGAGAACAAGCTGCGTCGCATCGAGCGCGGCCAATACAGTCCCGCCGAGTTTATCGCTGAGCTCAAAACCATGGTCACCGATGTGGTCTACAATGTCATGGCCGACAACTCCATGGCCAAAATTGTCGTCCCGCCCGATGCCCCCTCAAAAAAATCCCTCGCCCAGGGCAGTCGAGTGCCCAGCGGCGGCTCCGCCCAGGACAGTCGAGTGCCCAGCGGCGGCTCTTCCCAGGGCAGTCGAGTGCCCAGCGGTTCCACCGCTGGTTCTGGTACCGCCCCCAAAAAGCCCCGCGCCAAAGCCATCCGCAAACTCGAGGACATCATCTGCCCCAGATGCGGCAAGGGCCACCTGCTCAAGGGCCACACCGCATACGGCTGCTCTTGTTTCCGCGAGGGCTGCGACTTCCGGCTCGATTTCAGCCAATATCCAGCCGACCTGACACCGGCCCAACTGGCCAAAAAGTTGAAATAATCCCCTTTCTCCTCAATATGAATGATATAATACAAGGCATTGCGGTAGCCATCGTGCTTGCGGTCTGCGCATGGTGGATTGTCAAGAAGATTCGCAAATATGCCCGGGGCGATGAGCACTCGGGTGGCATATCGTGCAATTGCGGTTGCACCTCTTCTTGTCCGCTCGCCAAGACTTGTGACGACCCCAAAAATCCACATAAAAAGAGAAAAAGCAAAAAATAACGGTTATAATCTGTGAAATTCTGTAAAAATGAACGTTTATTGCTCGTTTTTTCGTAACTTCGCACTCCGTAAGTCTTTTTTCTGATGATTCAGCTTCGCGATATATACAAAAGTTATGGTTCGCTATCTGTGCTCAAGGGCATCTCGCTGCAGATTGCCAATGGCGAGGTGGCGGCTATCGTTGGCCCCAGCGGAGCTGGAAAGACTACTCTCCTCCAGATTATGGGCACTCTCGAGCATGCCGATTCGGGCACTGTCAACTACGACGGTACCGACTTGGCCAAGGCTTCTGACCATGAATTGTCGAGGTTTCGCAACGAGAACATTGGATTTGTTTTCCAATTCCACCGCTTGCTTCCCGAGTTCACCCTGCTCGAAAATGTTGCTATGCCTGCCCTCATCGGAGGCAAGGCTCGCAAGCAATCGATGGCCCGCGCCGAAGAGTTGCTCAAATACATGGGCCTCGGTTCTCGTCTCACCCATAAGCCAAATGAGCTCTCGGGTGGCGAGTGTCAACGGGCTGCCGTGGCTCGAGCCTTGGTCAATAGCCCCAAGGCTGTGCTTGCCGACGAGCCATCGGGCAGCCTCGACAGCAAAAACCGACAGGAACTGCATCAGCTTTTCTTCGATCTGCGCCGCGACATGGGCATCACCTTTGTCATCGTCACGCACGACGAGAGCCTGTCGGCCAATTGCGACCGCATAATCCATCTCAAAGATGGCAAAATCATCTAACATCCTCCAAAAGCCAAAGACCAAAAACCAAAGACCATATACTAACTTTTCCAAAAGCCAAAGACCAAAAACCAAAGACCGTATACTAACTTTTCCAAAAGCCAAAGACCAAAAACCAAAGACCATATATGAAATTTGCACAACTATTGATGGCAGCGGCTATAGCCTGCGCAGCAACCGCTTGCTCAGACAATGACACTGACACCTCTCTCCCCACCGATGTTTGCTACGATTTCGTAACCTATGAGGGCTATACCAGCAATGGCTCGGAGTTTACCCTGCGCAAGAGCGGAGATTCCGAACTCGTCACCTACTATTGCACCTCACAGTTGCCTTCGTCGGCCAATGTCTCAGTGGGCGAGCGCCTCATAATCATGTATGCCCCTCAAAATGGCACCGCTTACCTGTCAGGGCCTATCACCTTGTACGGTTACCGTCTGCTCGACCAGACCCAGAATAATCTGGTGTTGACCGACTCGGTGGGCGCATCAATCCGTCAGAGCGGCGACATCTCGCTCATCACCCTGACCCGCACCGGCGAGTATGTGAATCTCCAAGCCAACCTGGCTTGCCAGACCACCTCGCTCCCCAAAGCCCTGTACATGGCTACCGATTCGCTCAAGATGGGCAATGAATATCCCGAAATCAACCTCATCTACATCCCCACGGCCGATGGCATGAACTATTACGGCGCTTATGCGTCATTTGATGTAAGCGCTGTCTGGGACCAGTCATCTTGCAAGGGCATCGTGGTCAACTACATGACTGGCTCGGGCACACAGTCGATGACATTTACCAAGACTAATGGCTTCTTGCCATCAAATTGAGGCTTTGCCTCCAATCTCGATAATCTCGATAATCTCGATAATTCGAGAATTCTCGAGATTTCTCGATAATTCTCGAGAATTCTCGACCTCTCTGATAATTCTCGACCCTAATAAATAACCCATAAAAATTACCTACTATGGCAGATCAACCCAAAAACGAAATCAAAATCGAGCTGAGCCCCGAAGTGGCCAGCGGCAACTACGCTAACCTCGCTGTTATCGCTCACTCTCCCAATGAGTTCTTTCTCGACTTCATCCAGGTCGTGCCCAACATGCCCCAGGCTCGCGTGCAGACCCGCGTAGTGATGGCTCCTGAGAATGCAAAGAATCTCCTCTTTGCCCTCCGCGACGCCCTCACCAAGTATGAGAGCGTATTCGGCGAAATCGTTCGCAAAGAGCCCATCAACAAAGGCCCCAAGGGAGGCACCAACTTCTCAGCCTAATCAGCGATGATCAAAGACAACAACCTGCTCATCTACAACTCCATGTCGAGGATGAAGGAGGCTTTCCGCCCTCTCCATCCCGAGATGGTTGGCATGTACGTGTGCGGGCCCACAGTCTACGGCGATGCCCACCTGGGCCACGCTCGTCCGGCCATCACCTTCGACATCGTGCTCCGCTATCTGCGCCATCTCGGGTATAAGGTGCGCTACGTGCGCAACATCACCGATGTTGGCCATCTCGAGCATGATGCCGACGATGGCGAGGACAAAATCGCTAAGAAGGCGCGCCTCGAGCAGCTCGAACCGATGGAGGTTGTGCAATTCTACCTCAATCGCTACCACAAGGCGATGGAGGCTCTGAATGTGCTGCCGCCATCAATCGAGCCTCACGCCTCGGGCCACATCATCGAGCAAATCGAATACATCAAGAAAATCCTCGAGGCTGGCTACGCCTATGTGAGCGAGGGCTCGGTGTATTTCGATGTGCCTAAGTTCAACCAGGACTACGGCTACGGCAAACTCTCTGGCCGCAACATCGAGGAATTGCTCGCTACCACTCGCGAACTCGATGGCCAGACCGAGAAGCGCAACCCGGCCGACTTCGCCCTCTGGAAAAAGGCTGCGCCCGAGCATATCATGCACTGGCCGAGTCCCTGGAGCGAGGGATTCCCCGGCTGGCACCTCGAGTGCTCGACCATGAGCGAGAAATATCTCGGCGAGACCTTCGACATCCACGGCGGTGGCATGGATCTGAAGTTCCCCCACCACGAGTGCGAAATCGCCCAGTCGGTAGCCCATCAGGGACATCCCGCTGTGCGCTATTGGATGCACAACAACATGATCACCATCAACGGCACCAAGATGGGCAAGAGCCTCGGCAACTTCATCACTCTCGATGAGTTCTTCTCAGGCAACCACAAGCTGCTCGCTCAGGCCTACTCGCCGATGACAATCCGCTTCTTCATCCTACAGGCCCACTATCGCGGTACTGTAGATTTCTCAAACGAGGCTCTCCAAGCCTCAGAGAAGGCTCTGCAGCGCATGCTCGACGGCTATCGCCGCCTACAGGAGCTCAAACCGGCCGATGCCACATCTGAGGGCATCGACATCGCCGCGCTCGAGCAAAAGTGCTACGAGGCTATGGACGATGACTTGAACACGCCCATGGTGATTGCCAACCTGTTTGAGGCTTGCCGCATCATCAACCAGGTCAACGATGGCAAGGCTACCCTCTCGGCATCCGACCTCGATGCCCTGAAGCGTCTGATGGACACTTTCTTGGTCGAAATCCTCGGTATCCGCACCGAGCTGGTTGAGGGTCAAGGTGGCACCAACGCGCTCAAGCCTTTTGAGCAAGCCATCGACCTGCTGCTCGAAATCCGCAGCCAAGCCAAGGCTAATAAGGACTGGGCTACCAGCGACCGCATCCGCAATCGCCTCTCCGAAATCGGCTTTGATGTCAAAGACACCAAAACCGGGGCCGAATGGACCCTAAAATAAGTAATAAGTAATAAGTAATGAGTAATAAGTAAGCCCCTATACGGCTCCTATTACTATCCTCGATTACGTCAACCCTCCTACCCCGTAGGGGTTGTTTCATTCAATGACACCAGAGCAAATCATACAAGCATTGCCATACGCCCCCAATCGCCAGCAAGAGCTGGTGATTGGGGCTTTGGCTCGCTTTTGCTCGCCCGGAACCCCGGAAGAGAGCGTTTTCCTGCTCAACGGCTACGCCGGCACCGGCAAAACCTCGATCTGCGGCGCCCTGGTCAAGGCTCTCGCCGCCCAAGGCATCGGCACCATGCTGCTCGCCCCAACCGGCAGGGCTGCCAAGGTTTTCGGGGCTTACGCCCAACACCCGGCTTACACTATCCATCGCAAAATCTACCGCCATCCCGGCATCGGCGACATGTCGAGCACGGTCAGGGCTGTGATGGAAAATAAGATGAAGAATACCATCTTCATAGTCGACGAGGCCTCGATGATCACTGGCCAAGACTCAACTGGCGCCAGCGTGCTTGAGGACCTAATCCAATACGTCTACACTGGAGACAACTGTCGCCTCCTTCTGCTTGGCGACACCGCACAGCTCCCCCCTGTGGGCAGTCCATTCTCACCGGCCATGGATGTCGACTCGCTCAAAAAATATGGCTTGCGCGTCACTCGCGCCACCCTCACCGAGACCGCGCGCCAAGCCTCATATTCTGGCATTCTATACAATGCCACTTGGCTGCGTCGGGCTATGAAGACCGACCCGCTGCCAGCCCCTAAGATTTTCACACAAGGATTCCCCGATGTCAAGCTGATCGCTGGCGAGGATATGCCCGAGGAGCTGTACAACGCCTACAACCACAGCGGCATCCAGGAATCAATCGTCATCACCCGCAGCAACCAACGCGCCGCGGGATTCAACCGCGAGATTCGCGGCTCGGTGCTGTATCTCGAAGAAGAACTCGCACCGGGCGAACTCCTCATCGTCTCGAAAAACAACTACCACTGGGCCTCTAAGATCAAGGAGCTTGACTTTATCGCCAATGGCGATGTGGTGAGCGTGGAGAAGGTTGTCGGCACCGAAGACCGCTACGGTTTCCGGTTTGCCGATGTGGAGTTGCGCATTCCCGACACCGAGATTGTATTTCCAGCCAAGATTATGCTTGAAACTCTTGCATCTGAGAGTGCGGCGGTCAGCAATGAGCGCCTGACTGAGCTATACTACTCGATAATGCAAGACCCGGAGCTGTTTGATGCCTCAGTGCCAGCCGATGCCCGATTGCGAGCACTGCGCACTAATCCGCACTGGAATGCGCTGCAAGTCAAATACGCTTATGCCGTCACTTGCCACAAGGCGCAGGGCGGGCAGTGGAAGAATGTGTTTGTCGATATGGCTTACATTCCGCCAGATGCTATGGGCCTCGAATTCTACCGCTGGCTCTACACTGCCGTCAGCCGCGCTCGCCAGAGCCTCTACATCCTCGGCTTCAACTCCTAAACATAAGCCCTAAACATAAGCACGTAAACTTAACGTAAGCACATAAGTAAATGGTCAGATTAAATTTAAACAATAATGCATTTTTCAGTGCGTAGCACGGCCCTGAAGTCGTGCTGCACACTCACCATCCAGATATGCCCATTACCTTTATGAAATTTAATTGTTCCATACGCCCTTATGTCCTTATGCTTGCTTATGTGCTTGCGGTCATCTCCGCCTCGGCCACCGAGGTGCCCGACTCGCTCGCGCCACCCGATACCGTATGGGTACGGCCAAAGCTCGACAAAAAACGCATGATTGCCTCCAACCTTATTTCTCTCGGCCTCAACACCGGCACGGTCCAACTCATCAAACACAACGTCCACAAACTCCGCCCCGATGGCAGTAACTACAACTCCATGCCATCTCGCCACGCCGCCTGGGCCTGGAATCTTGGCACTCGCGCCGCTTGCCAACTATACAGCTACAATCCTCTCTGGGCCTCAGCCTGCCAACTCGGAGCGTCAATAATCAGCGAACAGCGCATGATGGCTCGCCAGCATTTCTGCAGCGACGTATTCGTTGGGTCGGTCATCGGCGCCTCGGCCGCAACTGTCGGCCAAGTGCTCGGAGGTCTCGTCTTTCCCGGCCCAAAGCGTTTCCCGCCGGCTTCTGCTATTCATCCTCACGAGGGGTTTTCTATCTCTGTAAGCACCCTGATAGCTTTTGCCAACGAAGGGATGATAGCCGAAGACTTCTCCTATTGCACCCCCGATGAGGGAGCGATAATAGATGGCAAGTTTTATCCCTTAGTGCGTGAGAAAATGTTTGGCTACGGCACCTACGTCACGGCCAGCATCCCAATCCAGAACGAACAAAAAAATTATTTTTCAATCGACCCAATGCTGGGAATCACTACTTACCAACTCTTCACCGCTTATGGAGAAAATTACCTCTGCCCCCTTACTCGGCTTGACTTGGGAGCCATGCTATCTTACAATCTGATTTACCGAGGACCCAAGCGCCCCTCTTATGGTTCGGCGGGCATAGGCATTGGAGCAAGCCATTTATTTTATGACCTCCCCGGCAATAAATGGACCTACAAGGTGATGACCAAATGGGAATTCGGCCTATATTGCTCTGACCGCCTCGCGATTGGTCCGGCTCTCAACATAAATTTTTATAGATTCCGCCCCCTCAATCTCGACGACAACGTAGTCTACTTCGAATTTGGCTTCTCCTTCGTCACCCGCGTCTTCCTCTAAAGGTGGCAAGCCACCCCGGTCGCTCCAGTATCAATCGCCCTCATCAATCCGTGTAATCCGTGTAATCTGTGGTTTTTAGAAAGTAATCTGTGGTTTTAATATGATTCGAGTACTTAGTGACAAACTATATTTCACCGGTGACGTATCCCTCTCCAACCCACACCATCTCCATATCTCCGTTGGCCTCACTGTGGTGATTGGCCCCAACGGCAGTGGCAAGTCCACCCTTGGAGGCATCATCGAGCGTGGCTGGAACTTCCGCACCAACCGCATCGAATCCACCACCGGCCAAAAACCAAGAATCAAGAAGATTGAGTTCAGCGATATACACTCGCTCGCTGGCGATTCTGTCACATACTACCAGCAGCGCTACGAATCCACGATGAACGACTCAGTGCCCACCGTGGCCGAGGTACTCGGTCAGCGCATGAACCATCCCCGTTGGCCTGAGCTCGCCGAGATGCTCGGCATCCGTGGCTTGGAGGCCCACAGGATCAACTTCCTCTCCTCTGGCCAATTGCGCAAATTCCTCATCGCCAACACCCTGCTCTCCGATGTCGACCTGCTCATCCTCGACAACCCCTATATCGGCCTCGATGCTCCCTCGCGCGATGTCCTCAACCAAGCCATCGCCCAGCTCGTCGCCCACGGCCTCTCCGTCATGCTCCTCATCTCCAATCCCCGCGACATACCCAATATGCCATCGACCATCATAAAGATGGCCGATGGCAATATCGGCGAAGCCGAGATATCGCTGCGCGAATATTCGCCACGCGAGATACCATCCGGCTCCACAGCCTCCCTCCCCAGCAATTCTCATCAACCCAATCCGGATGGTATCTCGCGTAGCGATATCTCGGCCTTGGCCGAATATTCGGCGCAGCCGTATTCGCGCAGCGATATTTTGCGAATGCGGGATTGCACGGTCAGATTCGGAGTGCGCCCCATCCTCCAGCATCTCGACTGGCATATCCGCGAGGGCGAATGTTGGTGGCTATCCGGCCCCAACGGCAGCGGCAAATCCACCCTGCTCAGTCTCATCAATGCCGACAATCCCCAAGCTTACAGCAACAATATCGAGCTATTCGGTCGCAAGCGCGGCAGTGGCGAATCCATCTGGGACATCAAGCGCCAGATCTCATACATCTCGCCCGAATCCACCCTCCATTTCCGTCCCACTGGCACCGTCGAACGCATCGTGGCCCAAGGTCTCACGGATACCCTCTTCCAGCCCGTCACCCCCGACCAACTGGCCGAGGCTCGCCGCTGGCTCGACCTCATGGGCATCGCCCACCTCGCCGACCGCACCCTCGGCACCCTCTCATCTGGCGAACGCCAGATGGTCCTCCTCGCCCGCGCCTTCATCAAGCAGCCCCGCCTGATGATCCTCGACGAGCCCTTCCATGCCCTCGACGCCCCCAACACCCTCCTCGCCCGCACCCTCATCCACCGCTACGCCACCAACCAACCCTATCCCTCTTCCACCGATTCCTCAGCCTCCCAGCCCTACCTATCCCCTATCCCAGGCTCGGTCCATCCCTCCCACACCCTCATCATCGTCTCCCACTACCCCTCCGACCTCCCCCCTCTCCCCTACCTCCACAAATCCCTGGGCTAATCCCATCCGGATGGCTAGTGCGTAGCACGTCTCTTGTCTATTAACCCCACATGCAGTGCGTAGCACGGAATGTGGGGTATCCATCCCTTCTCCCCCATCTCTATGAGTGCGTAAGCACGGCCCTCAAGAGCTAAAATGCCATTCCACTCAGTCCCAAATGTAAAATTTTGAACTTCTTTTTAATATAATTGTGTTAAAAAGAGAGATAAATATAGTTTAATCCCTAAAAAATTCTTAACTTTGCCTTGATTTCACAATGCAGATAGCGTAGGAGTTATCTTAGCGTTGCTAACATTAGATGGCAGAGGCCATCTAACATACATATTAAGAAAAGCGTCTATGCTTATCTTGTCTTCAGAAACCTGAGAAATTTCTATCGTATACAAGGACAAGCATAGTAGAATCCACGCATACCCGGCTATGCGTGGGCTTCTATACCCACATCTGTATACGAAGGCAATCTCAGGGCCTCTGAAGAAGGCGTGGCATAGCGGTCCACGCATTTCTTTTGTCTTATTGTTTAAAGCAGAGAGGGCCGCTTTGCATAAAGACGCAATGAACAGAAAGATCTACCTCCACACACTCCTGTTCCTTCTTATTCTTGGAATGGGTGTAAAAAGTTTTGCCGCTCTAACATTTAAAGTAGATGGCATAACTTATGAGTACACCAGCTCTACTGCTACCACATGCAAGGTGAATAAAGTCCCAACCACCACTTCTGGTTATCTGTCGATCCCTTCTTCGGTCTTTTGCACTAATTTAGGGAAGTCATTGACTGTAACTGGTCTCCAAACCAGTTCCTTTAAGGATTGTACTCTATTGACTAGTATCTCCTTACCATCCACTCTCACTAGCGTTGGGAACTCAGTTTTCTCAGGCTGCACAAATCTTACTTCCATATCGTTGCCGGATGAAATAGAGTCCATAGGTTACTCTGCTTTTCAGAACTGCAGTTCTTTGACCACAATCTCTCTTCCAAAGAACCTTAAAACTTTAGGAGACCAGGTTTTCAAGGGTTGTACAAATTTAGGAAGGATAGAAAAGACCTCATCTCTTACCAGTGATTATTTTACACAGGATGGAATACTATTCAAGAAAACAAATCTAACTGATAGATATTTATATTTCTATCCTCCAAACAAAGAGGGAGAAGAGTATGAAGTGGGGCAGGAATGGCCAGGCTATTCCTATGATTATATAATTGTAGAGGGAGCATTCTATGGTAATCGGAATTTGGCCTCTCTGACCTTCCCGAAAAAATGTTATAAAATAGGGGGTACTTCGTCCTCCTCTGACACCTTTAAAGACACAGAGAAACTGCAAACCGTAACCATCAATTGCACAGAACTTTCCTCAACAACATACATTTTAACAAATTCTCTACGCCAATTGATTTTGGGCGAGACTGCAGAATCAGTGAAGGTTCAGTGTAATGGAACCAATCTTTCTTCCCTCATAATGGGCGCTAATGTCACAACAACTGGAGATATAGGTGGAGACTCTATGCGAAAACTACTTCTCCTCCCAAGCACTCCACCTACGGGCATTAAGAATTTTAGCGTTCAATACACACTAAAGGACAACATTACTTATGTGCCTAATAATAGTTACGAAACCTACTCATCTAAATTGGGCGATATTCGAATTTTGGAAAACATTGCATCTTATTATGATAATGGCGGAGTGATATATGTACCCCTGTCCTTAGGAGATAGAACCTGCCTGGCTCTCGATTGCTATTATACTCCTCAAATTGAGAATATATACATCCCCACTGAATCCTCATACCGAGAAATAGATTTTACAATAACAGAACTAGCTCCGTATACTCTATACAACAACCCCAATATCAAAACCATCCATATAGATAAGACCAATGCTTCAGTAGGAGACAATTTCGCACAAAACTGTACAAACCTCGAGTCTATAATTGTGGATAATAGGGGAAATATAGGGTCTTATGCTTTTGAAAGTTGTAATTCTCTAACTGCATGCGCTATAGGTGACAATGTAGCATCTATAGGGAAATACGCTTTTGCTAATGACACCAAACTTGCTACTGTTGAAATAGGGCAGTCTGTATCCTCTATTGGAGAATATGCTTTTTCAAATTGTTCCAATTTAAAAGATTTGTATTCATTTAATCCCACTCCTCCTACCTGTGAATCTTATGCCTTGTCAAGCATAGATAAATGGAGTTGTGTGCTACATGTACCCGCTAATTCCTTAGATCTTTATAAAAAGGCTAATGGATGGAAAGAATTCTTGTACATTGAGACCTTGAGCATAGCTGGGATAACTATGGATGAAAATGAAGAAAACCGTTACTTCAACCTTCAAGGCACAGAAGTTATGAATCCTCAGGTAGGCACCATTTGCATAAAAGTTACAGGATCTAAAGCCCAAAAGGTTATAATCAAATAACGATAGCACTAACAAGACGGATACACACCTGACGGTGTACTTGGATTTGAAGCTGCCGAGCCAGTATCAAAGACTTTCAACGTTCTCGCTTGTGTAAATTCAATATTCGCTGATGAGAATGGCGAACTCAAAGTCTATCGCATCAATGGCCAGATGATACCATGCAAGGATATCAGCACCCTTGCACCCGGTCTCTATATCATCAATGGCAAGAAAACCCTTATAAGATAAACTATCATCACCCTATACCCACCAGCCGAGGATGCCGATATCATCGGCTGTTTTTTATTCTTGAATTCTAAGCCATTCCCAGTTAATTTGCCAACATCCAACCTGCCTTTGGCCTCTGACACCTAATCTTTGCATCACATAATATGAAATTCCTTCTACAATTTAGGATAAAATTCAGTCCCACGCTGACCTGTCCCCTGT
>NWBJ01000034.1:4773-98204 GCA_002633115.1 Muribaculaceae bacterium Zag1 | reverse complement strand
ACAGGGGACAGGTCAGCGTGGGACTTCCCAAAGGCTGCGCCTCCCACAGGGGACAGGTCAGCGTGGGAGATTCCCAAAGGCTGCGCCTCCCACAGGGGACAGGTTAGCGTGGGAGACTCTATGGCTTAGTTACCATGTGGTGCGCTGGGCTATTTTTGATATTGTTTTGGTGGCCAAGCCTGTTACACGCTGCAGTTGGCGGATGCCCGCTCCCTTGGCCACCAGTTTTGTTATCACATCATTCCTGGTATTTATGTCGATGCTTTGCATTTCCCAACCGTTTTCATACCCCATGTTTTTCAGCATTTCTGCTACAGCATCATCCGTTAGACGTCTGCGCTTCATGGGCTTGATATCGATGCAGGGTGCCTTCTCATCCAAGGGTTCTTGAATTAGGCTATAGAGATCATCTTTGCTGACTTGCTTCAATATCACAGAGGTATCACATATCTTTTGACCTTCAGGAATTAGGCCTGAGTACTCGTGCCATGATGTGTACTTGTAATCATTGATATTGTTCGTCAGCCCAGCCACCAAAGGATTCTGATGGATATATCGAGCCAGAGTCTGAGCATATTCATCTGTTTCGCAAGGCTCCGAGCGGTATCTTTCTTGGAAAAGATGTCCTATACGCCCATGGCGCAGATTATAGTGATAAACATAGGCACCAGCGATTTTCTGTATAACCTTCCCCAACTTTCCCTCCAATACCTTGAGATGCAAATGTATATGATTGGGCATCAAAGCATAGGAATACACCGCTATCGAAGGGGTGGAGGATCTAGGAGTACTGGGTTCATGTGTCAGTTGTCGGAGTTTCAGAAGCAAAACTTCATAATCCTCGTCGTCTTCAAAGATTCTTTGAAGATTGATTCCACGCATCATCACATGATAGATGCCAGTGGAAGATACAGTTCTTGCTTTTCGTGGCATATAGATGAAACAGATAGTTGAATGATGAAATTTCTGCAAAGTTAACGAAACTTTTTTAATTATCCCTATTTCTTTTGAGAAAAAAGTCCCACGCTTACCTGTCCCCTGTGGGAGGCGCAGCCTTTAAATATTTTTCGGAAACCACCATTTAGGAAGCCCAACCTCAGACGGGTTTTCTTTGTTTAGATTTTGGAGGGAGAGGATAATAGGTAAAAGAATATGACAAATGAATAACACACGGATTATGAAGAAATGTAGACTCAAATGGGCGTTGGGCATCATGGGATGCGCAATGGCGACAGTGGCAATGGCTGCTTGCAGCAGCGATAAGGATGAGCCGGAGGCTGAGGAAAGCGCAGCGCTGGTAGGCATCTGGGCTGAAGACCCGACATTCACAGAGGATGGCAATGTGGCGCTGGAATTTGGCAGCAAGGGGTCGGCAACGGAATATGTCTTCAATGGCGACACGCAATCGGAGACGCCCGAGACGATGAGCTACGCCGTAAGCGGCGATGAGATTATCTTCTCTTATTGGGGCAATGCCAAGACATGCCAATACAAGCTCAGCGGCACCATCCTATGGCTCCAGGGCTTTGACGAAGACAATCCCACCGACGCCATGGCCCTCACCAAAATCTCCGCTCTGCCATAGCATTCACCAAAATCTCAGCACTGCCATAGCCCCTCACATATACCATATTTCAGCCAGCCGAGAATACCCTCGGCTGGCTGTGTTATTGAAAATGGTCATGCTGGGATTGGCCCTATCTATAGGCCCAGTCTCCCTATATGCACAAGAAGATGCCCCAGTGAATGCCCAGCAAGAGGGCCAAGATGAAACCCAAGAGAGCCCAATCGCTGAGGTCATCATTGGCTTGCTTGAATCTGGCAAATGGTTTGCCTTCAGCTATGAATTTGGGTGGAGTAAAAATATTTGTGGTGAAAACTGCTAAAATGTTTTGTAATTTCAACTAAAGTGCGTAAATTTGCTATCGTATAAGAAACTTAGACAATGAACGCCCGTAGGTCCTAACATCAAACCCCTTAAATATCCTGTCTTACCTCAGCAACAAATATATAAAATCAATCTATAATCCATAGTAAAATGAAACTCAAACTATTCTGTCTCCTTGCCCTCATGGGATGCATCTGCATGCCGGCCATGGCCTTTGAGGACTATGACGATGACACCCCAAAGGGAAAACCCAATGTATTCTTCGACTACTTCTCACGTCCATCTGACGTAAAGTTCTCTTGGGCTGAAGACCTTCGCAGCAAAGTGATGGAGGGAATCCAAGCCACATCACGCGTTGAGGTAATCGATGTCGACTCAAAGGATATCCTCAAGATAGAGCAAAGCCGCAGAGAGGCGGACAACTTCTCGGCTGGCGACGACATGGACCGCCTTGCGGTGATGTATCAAGAAGGCGCTAACTTCCTCATCTCGGGCAGCGTGACCAGCATCAGTGCAGCCAAGCAGGTGGACAAAGAGACCCAAAAGATCACCTACAGCGCTCAAAGCGCTTTCTCGCTCAAGGTTATCGACCCCAAGGATGGCAAAGTAGTCACCACCAAGACATTCACCGGCTCATGCGGTGGCAGCAGCGGCATCGGCATCCTGGACGCTCTGGCCTCATCAGCAAAAAGCACTCCCGAGGAGGCCATGGCTGCAGCCAATAGCGACGCAACTCGTAAGATGAAAAAATTCGTCGATGAAGTATTCCCCATCTGGGGCAAAGTGCTCGAGCTTGATGAAGTCAAGAAAGACGAAGCCAAGAAACTCTACATCGGCGTTGGCGAACTACTGGGCGTAAAGAAGGACGTAGTGTTCGACGTGTGCGTAATCCGCGAAGTAGCCGGTCGTAAATCACGCAAAATCATCGGCGAAATCAAGGTGACCGAGGTTGCTGGCGATGACATCTCGCTGTGCGAGGTGAAGAAAGGCGGCAAAGAGATCTATGCTGCTGTCAACGGTGACCAAAAAGTAGTGGCCATTGTGAAACCCAAGTAACCGTAGTCAACATATTATTCTTAAGACTGAGTTATGCATAAGCAAATCTCATTGATATTCTCATTATTCCTGGGCATAATCCTTTATGCCCAGGATTTTAGTAATGATGTGGTATTGGTCGACCAAGACAGCCAAGGCATCACCGTCACAGCGACCGCCTCGGCCGAAAAGAAAGACCAAGCCAAGACATTGGCCGCTCAAAGCGCATTCTACACCCTCTTCCACGAGGGCATACCCGGCCTAAAAAGCGGCAAGCCGCTGATGGCCAATTCCAAAGAGGGCATGGAGTACCGCTTCTTCAACGAAAGCAAATACCTCAACTACATCACCGGCAAGATTGAAGAAGTCTCTTGCAAAAAGGTCAACTCGCTGCAACGCGCCACTGTCAGATTCACCATCTCCCTGCCGCGCCTGCTGCGCGACCTGGAGCGCAACAACATCGCATTCACCGGCGCTTGGCAAGACCAAGACAAGGAAGATGACGTAAAGGTGGCTTACAACCCTACCATAGTGGTTGTGCCATACATCAAGGGCAAAGAGAATGATTTCGCCGCAATGAAGGCCCTGATCGACCGTAGCGATTTCACTCGCCAATTGCTCAACTCTGTCACTGCCGAGTTCGCAAAGCAGGGCTACAAGACCCGCGACTTCGTGTCGATCCTCCAAAACTACAATACCTCGCAACTGCTGATGTCGAGCACACAGACCGACATTGACACCAAGGTGGTGCAAGCCTTGCCCGGCGATATCTTGGTGACAGTCGATGGCTCTGTCAACATTGTCAATGGAACCAAGGGCAGCTGCACCCTGAGCCTCACCGCTATTGAGAAGCAGACCAATGGCAATCTTGGCGGAGCATCTTTCTCAAGCGGCCAATACACCGTGACCGATTCTTTGGCTTTGGCCAAAAATGCGCTGAAGAATGTGAAGAAGGATTTCTTCACCTCGCTCTCCAACAATTTCTCGCAGGTAGTGCAAGAGGGTCGCGAGGTGTATCTTGAGTTTGCCTTGTCGTCCAATCTCGATGATTGGGACTTTGACCAGAAATCTCCCTCTGGCAGCGACCAATTCAAGAGCGCCCTGCAGCAATGGCTGCGCTCAAATGCCCAGCGCGGAGTGCAACGACTCGAGACTCACACCTCAAAATACATCCTGGCCAGCATCAACGTGCCTCTGTGGAATGCCAATGCCGACCAAGCCTATACGCTCTACGAGTTCAACTCTGACTTGCAGAAATTCCTTGACAAGCAGCTTGGCATGGACTACAAAGCAACCATTACATCATTAGGTCAACGATTCAAAATTGTAATAGAGTGATGGAATCCTTACGCAAAATATTCTCTTTGCTGGCCCTGCTGGGGTTTGCGTCTGTCATGGCGCAAACCGAGGAGAGCACAACCGATGAATCAGCCAGCGCACCCGAGGTGCATTTCAGCGTGATTCCGGCTCCATCGTCCAACGGGCTTTCCGACCAAGCCTCGGCTGCCTTGGTGAGCCGCATACAACAGGTGGTGAACCGCAACAGCGCTGGCGCCAGCGCCGAGTGGGACCCGTTTGCCATACAACCCACCATCACGGTCACTGATTTCAAAGCCTCGCAAGGGTTGGTACAGAATGTCTCTCTCATCACTGGAGAGTTGGCTCTTACTGCCCTCAATGACGACACGGGCGAGCAATATTACGGCAAGACCATTTCGCTGCAGGCCGAAGCCTCGACCGACAATGAGGAGCAAGCCCTCTTGCAACTGATTAAGAGCATCAAGGTGACTGACCCGGCGTACACGCGCTTTATCCGCACTGCTCGCTCTAAGATCAATGAGTATTACGCAAGCCGTGGGTTGCCGATACCGAGAAGACGCCCAGTGCAGTGTGATGATAAGCCAGAGATGGAGCCTGTCATCGATGAGTATGTGCCAGAGCCTGTGGTCGAGGAGACCCTGGTCGAACCGCAGCCACAACCCGTCACAGAACCTGTGGTAGAAAAACCTGTCGAGAATGACTATACCCTCACAAACTCGAGCAAGGATTACGAGATTAAGGTGGTGAGCTGCATCGGCGACGCATCAAGGCGCATAATCACGATTACCCTCTCGGTTGAGAATCTCACCAACGACAACATCAACCGCACATATATCAACTTCCTTAAGGCCTACAACCCCGATGGAGATGAGCTCAACAACCGCTCGGCTGAACAAGGGATACTGCAAGATTTCCCCGCCAAGATCAAGGTGAAAAGAACTTTTGTGGTCCAGAAGGTACATGACAAATTCGATTACTTCTCCTTCTTGCAGATACGCATCGGTGAGGCCAATGTGGAAATACGCAACCTTAAAATCAACTGGCAATGAAGCGAACAATGATACGTACCCTCCTATTGTCACTTTGCCTGATGGTCGCTGTCGGGGCTATGCCTCAAAAGAAGGTGTTGCAAAAGAGCGCCAAGAAGGTACCGGAATGGATTACTTCTGCCTCAGAGGATTATCTGGTGGTCTCGGTCGACGTTGAATCGCTCACCGAGGCTCAAACCCGCGTGATGGAGGAGATACGCCAACGCATAATCCGCTCGGTGGCTGTAAATGTGGTGTCAGAGGATGACTATTCACTGGTGCAACAGGACAAGAACGGCGTGGTCAATTCGACTGAGACTATCACCATCAACAATAAGATTGTCGCTGCTCGTCTCCCATTCTTAAAGGATGTCTCTGAGGCTAAGATTGAAGAAATTTACTGGGAACTGTATCAGGACAAGTCGACCAAGAAGGAACGTTACGTCTATTCGGCCAAGTATCCCTTCTCGGCCAGCGAGAGGGCTCAGCTGATTCGGGAATTTGAGCAGCAACAGCAAGACAATGATACGCGGCTCAACACTCTTGAGTATGGCTTGGCATCGGTTGATTCGGAGAGCGCCATCACCTCGGCCCTGACCCAGCTTGATGAACTGGAGAGCTACTTCATCAATCCCGAAAGCATCAACAAGGTGAAGAGTCTGCGCAACCAGTATTCTGCCCTGTTCAGCCAAATTTCCATGTCCTCGGAATGCAAGGATCAGAATTCCTACCTCTTGCATTTCCAGCTGGATGGACGCCCATTCAAGGTAAATTCGCGTCCCAAGGTGGTTTCGGAAAGCGCCTCGCAAATCCAAGTCAACAGCCAAGGCAGCTCCTTCCTTATCACTTGCGATACCGAGGATTGCCTCCCCGAAGAGGTCAACACCCTCGACGTCTCAATCAAACTCAACGGCAAAACCCACAAACACACCATCTACATCAAACTCTGATTGCTAACTCTATAAACTTCACAATTCAAGAATAAACAAAAGCCCCATACGACATTTGAGTCCTATGGGGCTTTTGTTTATTCTGGGATTGAGAAGAATTGCACCAGGGTGGGCTGGTCGGCTACGGTGACAGCGTATTCGCCGGCGGGGAGGCCGAGGCGGCATAGGTATGAGCCGTTGCTGTCGTATTTCTCAACTTTGGCGCAGTACTGGAATGGCGCCTCTTGGCTCTCGGTTGAGTAGGTATAGCAGCGTTTGCCACCTGTTACTGTCAAGGGCAAGATTTGCACCAGTTCGCGAGGATTCAGGTAGCTATGGTTGCTGCGCACCACCAATAGGTATTCTCGGCCGGTCTCGCCCACGCAGGTCGACTTTGCACCAGTAGCCTTGAATGATTTTGTGACCAGTGGTATCGAATCCAAGCGGTGCACTTCCTCAGGGTCGGGTGCTGCCACTGGGTCGCTGGGCTTGGTGTGGATCCAGCCTTTGTCAGAGGCGGCATCCTTGGCGTTGCCCACCACTTCGGTGGTCTTGTCCTTGATTTTGCCGAATATTGATCTCTTTTCTTTTTCAAACTCTACCTTGGGGCGCTCAGCGGCGAGGCACACTGTATCGTTTTGCTCAACCGACAGCAGGTACACTATGTCGATCGACGGCGTACCGTATTGCTGCGCCACAGCGCACATCCCAATTGCCAACATTGGCAATGCGAATATCCATTTCTTCATAATCATTCATCTTTTTGCCTGCAAAGTTAGCAATTAATTTTGTATCTGTCATCCTTTGGTGTAATTACATTTTTTGTAATCACATTTTTGCCTCGCTCTCGATGAGGGCAGTTGCGTGAAAAACTCGAGCATCGACCTACGACAATAGATATTACTTAATTCAAAAATAATTCTTATCTTTGCGTACACCAATTAAATTGTTACCGCTATGGGAGGAATAGGCAGCGGCGGAAGCCGCGAAAATGCCGGGCGACCGGCCACAGTCGACAACTATGTGACTCGCCTCAGCGTCTACATGCCCGAGAAAATGGCTCTGGCCATCCGTAAGGAGGCAGAGGCTAATGGGATGAGCGTATCGGAATTGATCAGGCAATACATTAATGCTGGAATGTCATGAGAGTTTCGGATATATTTTTTAGGAATGGCAGAAAAGGCTATTTATGGGTGTACTTAATCCTATCGATAGCTGGCTGCTGGGTGTCAGCGTCACAAGATTTGCCCATTTGGGCTACGTTGCTGGCCGGCTTCTGTATAGTAGGGCCTTTTATCACACTGGGCCTCGTCTTAGCATGGAAATCTACCTACGCTACCAATCATGTGCCAGAGCAAAAGACATCGTTTATGGAGAGGTGGAATAACCGCATCAACAAAGTTTTTATTTGGCTCTTCGATTAGCTCAGTCCTTCCCGAATGATGCCATAGGGAGTAATTTTGCTTACAACAAAATTACTCCCTATGGCAAATTTATCCAATGACCGCATATCCACCACGGTAGACATAAATACCGGGCCGGCTCAAGATAGAATAAAGGAGCTCACCGACAAAATAAAAACCTGACTGACTGGTGCCATAAAAAAACCTCGCCAACGTGGTGATGGAGTTCAGCGCGGCCAACTCCAAGCTCGCCGCCATACTGGGCACCACCAAGGACGGTGTAAAAAACCTCACCGACCAGGCCAAAGAATTGGGGCGCACCACCTCGGCCACAGCCAGCCAGGTCACCGGCCTCCAGATAGAGCTCGCCAAACTCGGCTTCAAGGACGATGCCATCATCAACATGACCCCGCAGGTGCTGAAATTCGCCAACGCCGGGTTCGATGCTTCGTCAGCCGCCACCGCCTCACGAAACATCTTGCTCAACCTGTGCGACGCCAACGGACAGCTCGCCCAGGCCCTGGGCAAGCCCACCACCAACCTCGACGAATTGGTCGACGGCCTCAAAAAACCTCAATGCCGAGGGAGTTGACCTCGCCCGAGTGCTCGAGCTCACTGACAAGAGATCAGTAGCCGCCTTCTCAAATTTCTTGAGCCAGACCGATTCGCTCATCGAACTGAGGAATGGCTCTTCTCCCGCTACAAAGGCATGCCGATGGACTTATTGTACAATGGGGCGCCTTTTTATTTACCTCTTAGTTCTATGATTAGCTCATCCACTATGTACAGGTCACCCATCAGGTAGAGGTAATCATTTGGATTGTGGAGACGTTGACATGTTTCTGAAGAATAGAATAAATCAAAGGCTCGAGCAGGGGATATATCCAATGTCTCATGTACGCGGGTTATAATTCTCCCTATTTTATTCCAAAGTATCAAATCACTTAACATAACTTTAGCCATTATAGATTTATTATCCCTTCAAATCGTAGATGACAATCCACGACTTGTTGATTTATAAAACAAATTTGATGATTTGGGCTATAGTATTTCAAACGCCCTATAGCCTGTTCTTCAGTTAAATATCCACCCATGTAAAGTTCTACTGTATCAATTACTCTATCATCAGCAACTCCACCTTCTACTATATCAAATTGCTTCCAAACTTTTCTTCCAAGGCGGTTGTTTACCACAAAGTCTAACCACTCTCTATCGTATGAACCGAAACTCATGTATTTAAACTCTCTCATAGCTCCTTTCTGGTCAAAATAATACTTATTGACCAGAGCTGGGGAGCCACGTCTATCAGCAATCTTATTCGCCCAACTGACAGCTTGCTCTCTAAGTGCAGTCACATAAAACCCAGGCCCGAAATCAAGTTTCGGTCTTCCCAGATGCACCAATGGCTCCTCAATTATGTCAGTGCCTCCATGGTATACTATCATGATGCTTGGCCCTTTCTTTTTTCCCATGCCATGAGGCAATCGATTACGTCTTCGGTAACATTTTCTCGGCTCTCAGTATGTAATACTTCGTAATGTTTGAGAATATACCCATTGATTAGGTCAACCGCTTTCATCCTTTGATACATTTCATGAGCGGGTACGCCGAGCACTCGCGCTGCACTTTCCACGCACGATGATGCGAAAATCATACGATTCTCCACATCTGGATTTTGACGCTCTATATATTTGTCCATCTTCTATACAATAAGTATATTATACCGAATTATATTCATTACCTTAACGATTCTCCGCAAAGTTAGTGATTTTTATTAATAATAGGAAATGACCTTGAGAAAATCTCAAAAATTTTATGTACTTTTGCCTTGGAAACTAATAAATCAAAGAATATGCCAGAATTGTTTAGATACTGTGGATTTGTCTTCTTTTTTCTTCAGCCGTGAACATGAGCCTATTCATATTCATGTAGAAGGTAATGGAGGAAAAGTAATATTTGATATCGAAGACGGAATGATCAAAGAACGAGATAGAGTAAACCTTAAGACAAATGATTTGAAGAGAATTCGTAAATTTGTTGAGGCCAACAAAGAAATCATCATCGATGAATGGAATCTTAGATTTGGTGGAAAGGAGGAAGCGGATAATGAAGATAATCAGGATATGGTTTGATGGAGAGATGCTGTGGGGAGAAGGAACTGATGGAAAGCTCTACTCACAGTCGCTGTTGTGGTATCCGAGCCTTATGAAGGCTACGGAGAGCGAACGCAGCGAGTATGAGTGTGGATTCGATGGATTCCATTGGAGGAAACTGGATGAAGACGTTAGCTTCGAAAGCTTTCTATATCCCGATGCGCAGCCATCGCCCTTGCAACGCTATTTCCTTGAAAACAGAGGCATGGACCTGCGACCCATTGCCATTAAGGCTGGAATAACCATAGGCGAACTAAAAAGGATCATCAATGGAAATTCTACCCCATCTCCAACGGTGGAACAGAAAATCAATAGAGCAATCTATAACGCATGAAGACTTATGTGGAGACAAATTGAAATACAGCTTGAGCAGCGCAGGCGCGGCTTCCATCTGGTGACCCGCGAGGTGATGAGCCAGCTCGGAGAGCTGCCCCGAGTGGGGCTGCTCAACCTATTCATACAGCACACCTCGGCATCGCTGACGATCAACGAAAACGCCGACCCCGACGTGCGCTGCGACATGGAGAGCATCTTCAACCATCTCGTGCCGGAGCGACAGCCCTACTATCAGCATACCCTCGAGGGCGATGACGATATGCCGGCCCACGCCAAGGCCAGCATCCTCGGCCCCAGCCTCACCATCCCCATCTCCCACGGGCGCCTCGCCCTCGGCACCTGGCAAGGCATCTACCTCTGCGAACACCGCGACTACGGGGGCGCTCGCCGCCTCATCGCCACCATCTGCGGCGAATAAAGAATAGACCATATACGACAAAAGGCCTCCCGAATCGGGAAGCCTTTTTCTGTGAGAGCGGAGAGAGAGGGATTCGAACCCCCGGAGGTGTTACCCTCAACGGTTTTCAAGACCGCCGCAATCGACCACTCTGCCATCTCTCCTTGTGGTTTGCGAGTGCAAAGTTAGGGATAATTTTTGACATACACAAATTTTATGGCAGAAATCTTCAAGATTTTTTTGTCAAGTGGGAAAAAAGCCGTACCTTTGCACTGCTTTTTAGGCATCCCGTGTGATGGGAAATTAAGAGCACTTAATTTTTAGTAACACAACCAACAATTTTTTAAAAGAATGAAAACATTCAAGCTCCACGCCGAGCCTCGCACCGACCTTGGCAAGAAAGCCACTAAGGCCCTCCGCGCCAAAGGCATGATCCCCGTAGTACTCAACGGAAGCAACACTGTAGAACTCCCCTACACCGGCACCCTGCTGCCCGGCCAGAAGATAGTGGAAATCGGCGATGGCAAAGGCCTGATCACCACCGACCTCGCTGTTACCCAGGAGGCTGTGCGCAAGCTCATCTACACCCCCGACATCTTCGCTATCGAACTCGAATTTGACGGCACCACCCGCATGGCTGTCATCAAGGACATCCAGTTCCAGGCTGTCAAGGATACCATCCTCCACATCGACTTCCTCGAGGTTGACGACAAGAAGCCCGTCACCATCGAGATCCCCGTCAAGATCGAAGGCCACGCCGAGGGCGTTAAGGCCGGTGGCAAGCTCACCCTCTCGATGAAGAAGGTAAAAGTTAAAGCTATCTATACCCAAATCCCTGAGCGCGTTGTCATCAACGTTGACAACCTCGGTCTGGGCAAGGCCCTCCAGATTGGCGACCTCCACTTCGATGACTTCGAGCTCGTCAACGCCAAGAACGCTGTGGTTTGCGCCGTGCAACTCACTCGCGCTGCCCGCGGTGCCGCTGCTGCCGCTCAATAATGCACTGACCGCATAGAATGAAACATCTGCTTGTTGGCTTGGGCAACATCGGCGAAGAATACGTCGGTACCCGCCACAACATAGGATTTATGGTATTGGATGCCTTTGCTGAGGCATCCAATATCTCTTTTACCACCGAGAGATACGGCGACGTGGGCCGTGGCCGCGTCAAGAACCAACAGGTGGTGCTGCTAAAACCCTCGACCTACATGAATCTCAGCGGCAACGCCGTGAGGTATTGGAAAGAAAAAGAGGGAATCGAATTGGAAAACATACTCGTAATCGTCGACGACATCGCCCTGCCCTTCGGAGCCATACGCCTCAAGCCCAGCGGAAGCGATGCCGGTCACAACGGCCTGAAGAGCATAGCCCAGATGCTGGGCACAGCTGCCTATCCGCGCCTGCGCTTCGGCATCGGCAACGACTTCCCACGCGGATGCCAGATCGATTATGTGCTGGGCCACTTCACTCCCGAGCAGCGCGAGGCATTGCCGGCGCGCATCGATGTTGCCGTCGAGGCAGCGAGGGACGAGGTGCTGTGCGGCATCGACGATGCCATGTGTCGGTTTAATAATAAATAAGACACGTCCAGCCCAGCCCCCTAATCCCCTAAAGGGGGAAGGCTACCGCCGGAGGGGATAGCAACGCATAAATAAGGCCTCCCTTGCGAGAGGCCTTTCACAATTTAAGCGCTTTCTATCATCTATTCTGTAGATTGTCGCTCTACTGCGCGTTGTGGCCACGTATTGGGCGATCGGCCACTCATCGTTTATATTAGTCAGCCTCAACGGCCGATATATTGCTGGTATTGCTGCGGGGTCAATTTCTTTTCTCGATTTGTTTTTGCGACTCTTTGAAATAAAGACGTTTCAGAGGGGCGTAACGTTCACCCTCTCAGGCGCATTTAACCCTATTTGAACATAGGTAAGAGAAATTCACCCAACTACGGCAAAAATTAATGAAAAATGAAAAATGAAAAGTGAAAAATACCATCCGGATGGCCATTTTTCACTTTTCATTTTTCATTTTTCATTCTTCATTTAATAAGGGTCGACATCGTAATAGAGGATGAGGGAGCGCATGGCGGGGAGCTGGGCATGAAGCTCGGCCTGGAGGGCCCGCAGTATCTCTTTGACCTTGACCATCGAGGCGTTGAGCTCAACCTTGAGCATGATCTGGCGTATGTACAGTGACTGTATCCTCCCCACCGGCGGCTTGGCCGGCCCTTGCACACGCGTGCCGAATAGTTCGCGCAGTCGGTCGCCATAGATTTTGGCGATGTTGTCGAGTTCGCGCTCGTCACGATGCTTGAGATTTATGTATATCAGGCGCGTAAACGGCGGATAGGCGTAAGCCTCGCGCTCGGCCACCTCCTGCTGATAAAATCCTTTGTAATCATGCGCCTCGACAAACTGGATCACCGGATGGTCGGGCGTGCGCGTCTGTATCAGCACCGTCCCCGGCTTGTCGCGGCGCCCGGCGCGTCCCGACACCTGCTCAAGCATGCAGAATGCCCTCTCGCTGGCTCGGTAGTCAGGCATATTGATTACCGAATCGGCATTAATCACCCCTACCAGCGACACCGCGCCAAAGTCCAAACCCTTGGTCACCATCTGCGTGCCCACCAGGATATCGGCCTTGCGCTCTGAGAAAGCGTTGATCAGATTCTCATAGCTCATCTTGTTGCGCGTGGTGTCATAATCCATGCGCAGCACCTTAGCCTCAGGAAAGGTCTCCTCGACCTCATCCTCGATGCGCTCTGTGCCGTAGCCCACGACCTCGATGGTGGGCTCCTTGCAAGCCGGACACGTCTCGAGCATGGGGTACACCGTGCCGCAATAATGGCACACCAGATTGTTGGCCCGTTTATGGTAGGTCAGCGACACATCGCAATACTTGCACCGGGGCACATACTGGCAACTCGTGCACCGCGCCATGGGTGAATATCCGCGCCGATTATGGAATAGTATGGCTTGTCCGCCATCCTTGACGGCATTGCGCACAGTGCAAATCAGCGGATTGGCGAGCGAACCGTTGAGAGCCTTCTTTTTCCACTCCTTGGCCAAGTCAACAATCTGAATCTGGGGTAACTGCGCGCCTTGGAAACGCTCCTCGAGTTCGACCAGTCCGTACTTGCCAGTCACCGCTTTATAATATGTGTCCACCGCTGGGGTGGCACTGCCGAGCAGCACCTTTGCTCCATGCTTATGAGCCAGCATGATGGCCGTGTCGCGGGCATTGTATCGCGGTGCCGGGTCGAATTGCTTATAAGATGCGTCATGTTCCTCATCGACCACCACCAGGCCCAGCTTGGCAAAAGGCAGAAACACTGCCGACCTCGCGCCCACCACAATGCACGGCGAATTGGCATGCAGCAACTGATTCCATATCTCAACCCTCTCGTTGTCAGAAAACTTTGAATGGTATACCTTGAGCTTATCACCAAAATATCCTCTCAACCGCTCGGTGAGCTGGGTGGTCAGCGCAATCTCAGGCACCAGATACAGCACCTGTTGTCCTTGGCGCAACACATAATCTATAAGGTGGGCATACACCTCGGTCTTTCCGCTCGATGTCACTCCTCGCAACAGCGTCACCTGGCGCTGCAGGAAACTCTCATGGATCCTCTTTGCAGCCTCGGCCTGGGCCTCTGACAATTGCGGAAGGCCCTCAACCTTGATGCCCAAAGGCGCGAAGCGCGACACCTCGCGCGTATATCTCTCTACAATTCCCTTGTCGACCAGAGCCTTGAGTATCGTAGTCGAGGCTCCAGATTTATTGAGCAATTCTTCTTGGCTCACCTCGGCCACCGCACTACCCTTATGGGTAAAGGCCGACATTTGCAGCAAGGTGAGCAGCAGAGTCTCTTGCTTCTTGGCCCCTTTTACCTTGTCAAACGCCTCGCGCAATGCCTCGTCATTGCCGCGCTCAAAAGCCACACGGACGCATTTCTCCTTCTTGGCCCGATACCTCTCAACCAGCGATTCAGAGATGATGGCAGCGCCCTTCTCGGCCATGCGATTCATCAGCGCCGGCAGGCTCTTGAATCCGGTAGCCTTTTCTATCTCCTGGGCTGACAGTTTGCCGCGAGTCTGCAGCAACTGCGCCACTATGGCTTCGCGCTCAGTGAGAGTTGCGCACTCCTCCATATCGAAATCGGGATTGATTTCAAATGTAGTCTCGCTCTCAATCTTCATTCCCGCCGGCACGGCAGCCTTGTACACCTCACCGATGCTGCACAGATAGTATTCAGCCATCCACTCCCACAGGCGCAGCTGCGGATTGCGCAACACCGGCTGGGCATCGAGCACATACAGCACATCCTTGACCTGATACTCCTTTGGAGCCTCAGGCACGATGTTGGCTACGATGCCAGTGTAGAATTTGCGTTTTCCAAAAGGCACTATCACCCTTGAGCCCACTCTCACATCGCGGCTCAAAGCCTCAGGCAGACGGTAGGTAAAGGTTGAGCCGAGAGCGAGAGGCAGAATTACTTCGGCGTATTCCCCAATCATTTATTTTTGATCAGACGACGGTAAAGAATAATGGCTATTATGGCGTATAGGATATTCGGAATCCACATGGCCACCATAGGCGAGGCCATGCCCGAGGTTGCAAAGGTCTGGGTGATGGTCATAAACAGGATGTAACTGAAACTCAGCACCAGGCCGATGCCGATGTTGAGACCCATGCCACCCTTGACCTTTTTTGACGACAGGGCCATGCCGATAATCGTAAGGATAAAGGCAGCAGCAGTCATGGCGAAGCGGCGGTGATATTCCACCTGGAATCTCTGTATGTTGCCCACGCCGCGCTCAATCTGGCGGTCGATGTACTCGGCCAACTGGGGCGTGGTCATCTTCTCATGGTCATCCACGGCGATGAGGAAGTCGCGAGGCTCAAAGGGTATCATCGTGTCAATCTGGGCCCCCTTGCGGATTATCTCCTTCTCGTCCTGGAAATCACGAATCACATAATTGCGGGCGCGCCACAGATACAGGGTGTCCCACTTGATGGTCTGGGCTGTCATTCGCGACACCAAGCGCTTGTTCTCATCAAACGATTCAAGCGAAAATCGCGTGCCAGTCTTCGAGGTGTTGTCGTAGCGGCTCATATAGGCTATTTCGCCTGGAGCTACCATCAGCATGATGTTTGAGCCATAGTCGACACGCTTGTTCTTGACATAGGTATTGTAATACTCAATCCTCTTGACATTGGCGGGAGGGATGACGTAGGCGTCAAACACAAAGGTGGCCGCCGCAATCACGAATGCCGACATCAGATACGGCACCAACAGTCGGTTGTAGCTAATGCCCGCTGACAGCATGGCTATGATTTCGGAGTTGCCAGCCAGCTTGGAGGTGAAAAAGATTACGGCGATGAAGGTGAAAAGCGGAGCGAACTGAGTGGCGAAATATGGCAAGAAGTTTATGAAATAGTCCACGACCGTTGCCTTCAAGGGAGCCTTGAGGAACGAATCGAGTTTCTCGTTTATGTCAAACATCACCACGATTGCCAACAGCAACAGGACGGCAAACACGTAGGTGCCCAGAAACTTCTTGATTATGTACCAGTCTATTCGCTTCAAAGGGGTCTTTGGTTTTTAGTTTTTGGCTTTTGGAAATATTACTCTACCATAGCCATTACTTATTACTCCTTACTTATTACTTCTTACTTATCTCAAATCCTACGGTCTAAGACTTGCACCATTTCTTCTTTCCAGGTCTTGAAGTCGCCAGCCTGGATATGCTTGCGAGCCTCGCGCATCAGCCACAGATAGAATCCGAGGTTGTGGATCGAGGCTATCTCCATGGCCAATATTTCCTGGGCAATGAACAGGTGGCGCACATAAGCCTTGGTGTACACGCGGTCGACAAACGTCGGGCCATCCTCCCACAGGGGCGAGAAATCATCGGCCCATTTCTTGTTGCGCATATTCATCGTGCCCCAGGGCGTAAACAGCATGCCGTTGCGGCCATTGCGCGTCGGCATCACACAGTCCATCATATCCACGCCTCGGTCGATAGCCTCAAGCATATTCACGGGCGTGCCGACTCCCATCAGGTAGCGTGGCCGGTCGGCCGGGAGGATATCATTGACAACTTCAATCATCTCATACATCTTTTCGGCTGGTTCGCCCACCGCCAGACCGCCGATGGCATTGCCGTCGGCTCCGAGGCTGGCCACATGCTCAGCCGCCTCGCGGCGCAAGTCGGGATAGGTACAGCCTTGCACTATTGGGAAATACGCTTGGTTATAGCCATACAGGCCCTCGGTCTCGTTGTAGTGCTTCCAGCCGCGCTCAAGCCACGCCTTGGTCAGGTCGAGCGATTTGCGCGAATAGTCATAGTCAGAAGTCCCCGGCGGACATTCGTCGAGAGCCATCATGATGTCGCTGCCTATGGCGCGCTGTATGTCTACTACATTCTCCGGAGTGAACAGATGCTTTGAGCCATCGATATGGCTGCGGAAATGCGCTCCCTCGGGCGTAAGCTTGCGCCGGTCGCTGAGCGAGAACACCTGGAAGCCGCCGCTGTCGGTCAGGATGGGCCGATCCCAACCACCGAACTTATGCAGTCCGCCAGCCTTGCGCAGTATCTCCACGCCCGGCCGCAGATACAGATGGTAAGTGTTGCCGAGGATTATCTGGGCCCCAATCTCGTCCTTGAGGTCGCGAAAATGCACAGCCTTGACACTCCCCACCGTACCTACCGGCATGAAGATGGGGGTCTCAATCTGGCCATGGGCTGTGGTAATGAGCCCGGCGCGGGCTGCCGTGCCGGGCGCTGTGGCTTTAAGCTCGAAATCCATCAAAAGAGCTTGTCAGGGTATTCGCCTTTGGCATGCATTTCGGCCAATTTCTCCACCACTCCGGGACGGTCGTCGGTGTATGTGACGCCAAACCACTGCGAGTCGGTGTCGAGCACCTTGACGGGCTTCTCGCCCGAGGTGATCAGCGCGTCAACCACGGTGGGGATGTAAAATTCTGACTTGAGCTCAGTGCCGCGAGCGTTAAGGAATTTGAGGAACTCCCTCTCGGTGTAATCGAAATAGTCGGGATTGAAGCCCCAGAGATTCATCGACACGGGAGTGTTGGGTGCCAGGAAGCACTCAAGGCCAGTCTCATCGGTGTAGCAGATGCGGTGATCCTTGTCAAAGCCGATGGCTGTGCGCTCTACGATATTGGTCAGATGGCTGTTGTCATCGACAGTGCATACGCCGCGCGACACGGTGCCATTCTCGGTCATGGTGTTGCCCACGCGGAATCCTACCATCGAATATTCATCTTGCTGTTTCTCAAGCTGGCGAGCCATGACCTCGAATGCGTTGCGGCCATAGAAATCGTCGGCATTGATCACAGCAAAAGGCTCATTGACCACCTCGCGAGCGGCGCGGATGGCGTGAGCGGTGCCCCAAGGCTTGACGCGCCCCTCGGGTACGGAGTATCCCTCGGGCAGGTCTTCGAGGGCTTGGAAAGCTACCTCGACAGGCACATGGCCTTTGTATTTTTTCAGTATCTTCTCGTTGAAATCTTGCTCGAAATCTTTACGGATCACAAACACTATCTTGCCAAATCCGCTGCGGATAGCATCGTAGATTGAGTAGTCCATAATTGTTTCGCCGTGGGGGCCGACGCCGTCGAGCTGTTTCAGTCCGCCATAGCGGCTGCCCATGCCGGCTGCCAATACTAATAGTGTAGGTTTCATAAGCTGATGTTTACTTCAAGATGTTGGCTTGAATTTGTCGTGCAAAGTTACGACTTTTTGATGAATTATGAAAACCATATAATAAAAAAGCGAGGGGCTCGCGCCCCTCGCTTGTGTTACTTTGTGCCTTCTACCTCGGGGGCTATCAGCTTGTAGCCCTTGCCGTGGATGTTGATGATTTCGATTGACGGGTCGTCCTTGAGGTGCTTGCGCAGCTTGGTGATGTAGACATCCATCGAGCGAGCGTTGAAGTAATTGTCGTCGATCCAGATCGTCTTCAGCGCGAAGTTGCGCTCCAGGATCTCGTTGACATGAGCGCAGAGCAGGCTCAGCAGCTCGCTCTCCTTGGTGGTGAGCTTGGTGATCTTGTCGTCGACCATCAGCACTTGCTTCTGGGTGTCGAAGGTGAACTTGCCGATCTTGTACATCGTGATCTCCTTGCCCTTCTTGCCCTTGACGCGGCGCAGGATGGCTTCGATACGGAACACGAGCTCCTCCATCGAGAAAGGTTTGATGATGTAGTCATCGGCTCCGATCTTGAAGCCTTCGAGGATATCTTCCTTGAGAGATTTCGCAGTTAGGAATATGATGGGTACTTCAGAATTGACAGTGCGGATTTCCTGAGCCAATGTGAAGCCGTCTTTTTTGGGCATCATCACATCGAGCACGCAAATATCATATTTCCCCTTTAAGAATGCTTTGTAGCCGCTCTCTCCGTCGGCAAAGAGGTCGGCGTTGAACCCCTTGGCTTGCAAATACTCGCGCAGGAGCATGCCCAGGTTTTCATGGTCCTCACAAAGCAGAATGCGCATTCTGTCTTCCATAATTCAATTTATTTTGAGAGTGGTAATATTATTATAAACTTTGTTCCTACATTTAGTTCGCTCTCCACCGTGATTTCTCCGCCAAGTTCGGTCACCATCTTGCGCACATAAGCCAAGCCGAGGCCGAAGCCCTTGACGTCGTGGCGGTTGCCGGTGGATACGCGATAGAATTTTTCGAAAATCTTCTTCAGGTCATCCTTGCGGATGCCGATGCCGTTGTCTGAGACAGTGATCTGGAGCCTTTCGCCCGACAGGTCGCGGGTCGACACCACCAAGTCGAGAGGCACATCTTCGCGCCGGTATTTCACGGCGTTGTCGAGGAGATTGAAGATTACATTGGTAAAATGCATGGGGTCGACATTGACTATGGCATCCATAGCGTCGAGCTGGGCCGTGATCTTGCCTCCGTATTTCTCAACCTTGAGCTTAAACGTGTTTACTATGTTGTAAATTTCTGAGTTAGCATCGACTTCCTCGAGCTTGAGGGTTGCCTTCTGGCGGTCAAACATCGACATCTGCAGCACCTTCTCGACCTGGAATCTCAGGCGCTTAGTCTCATCGTTGATCACGGTGGATATCTGCTGCAGCATGGCGGGCGACTTGCGCACGCTCTGGTCGTTGAGCATCTGAGCCGCCAGAGAGATTGACGAGATAGGCGTCTTGAACTCGTGGGTCATGTTGTTGATGAAGTCGTTCTTCATCTCCGACAGTCGCTTCTGCCTGAATGCCAGCACGATCGTCACCACAAATACCACCAGCAGTATCACCGTAAAGGCAATCGTGGGGTACATGAACGACACCGACGAGAATATGTAGTCGTTTTTGGTGGGGAAGTAGACCTTGAGGAAGGTCAGCTTCTCAAACGGGTCCTGCGGAAACAGCACTTGCACAAACATATTGTCTCGGTCGCCAACGCTGGTCGAATAGCCAGCCGTGCGGTATTGGATGGTGCCGGCACGGTTGACCACGGCAAACTCAAAGGGCAGCTTCACGCCCATTGTGTCAAGCTCTTGCCTGAGCAGGTGGGCTACTGTGGCCGAGTCGGCCCTCTCTGAGATGGGGCGCGTGGTCGACTGGCTGATGATGTTGACGATTACCTCGTCCATGATGCCCTTTTGCTGCATATAGCGGTCACGCACTTCGTCGCGCACGCTCTGGTAGTGGCGGCTCGCCAAGTCGCTATTTGACTGTATGCGAGTGATTTCCTTTGGATTGCCCTTGATGGTGAGGTCGGCCTCGAGACCCGACGAGGTGGTGAAGGAGAACTTCAGGCCTCCGAGCTGGGGCTTTGACTCGCTCATGTAGGGCGAGTAGAACGAGGATGAGGACACTTGGCTGACGCTCTCGTCGAGGAAGTATCGGGTTTCTTCCCGGACCAGACGCTGCGACACGCCGTAGAGGCTCTGCCTCACGGCCGAGGCAAATTGCTCGTAGCGCATCTTCACCATGCTGTGCATGTAGAATACTTGCATGCTCAGCAGTCCGGCGAAGGCCAAGGCCATCAATATTGTTAATATCCAAATAGTTGATTTCTTCATCTATGTTCCTGAAAGGTTAAATATTAACCTTTATTATGTTAACAATTTACATTATCATAAGTTTACGCTCAGGCAAGATATGTTCTTACCCGCGTTTAACATTTGAGCACAAAATTAACACTTTTCTTTAACATATACAAATTTTTCTATAGGATCACCCCTTTTCTTCCCTCTTTTTTGTATTTTTTAGGAAATACCAGCCCTTTCCCCTACTCATTCCCTCTCTTCCACCCCCATAAATTCCAAATATTCCCCCATTAGCACTCCCCATCAAAAGTTAATGAAGCTCCCGATTTTATTGAGGGTTGAGGTCTTGTAGATTCAGGGAAAAGTTGTACTTTTGCAATCATCATCTGCTTTGTAACACATAGCCCTATTTTTAACGCCAAATAACAACGCTAAAAACCTAAAGCCATGAAAGAAGGACTCAATGACATAGCCGCAAAGTTTCAACTCTCGGGAGTGGTAGAAAGTGTACGACCGCTCGGCGACGGCTTTATCAATGACACATTCATAGTAAAGACTGTTGGAGATGCGCCAGATTACATTTTGCAACGCAAGAATAAAGCAATCTTCCCCGACGTGCCAGCCATGATGGACAATATCAACCGAGTGTCCAACCATATACGCCGCCATGTCATAGCGGCCGGAGGAGACCCTATGCGCGAGGCTATGACTGTGGTGCCTACTACTGATGGCAAGTTGTGTTATGAGGGCACAAATGGTGACTTTTGGGCCACGACCGTGTTCATTCCCGACACAATCGCCTACAACAAGGCAGATACTCCAGAATTGGCGCGCAAGGGAGGACAAGGAATAGGCCGATTCCAGGCCCAGCTGGCTGATTTCCGCGAGCCACTGGCCGAGACTATCAAGGGCTTCCATAATATTCGCTTTCGCTTCCAGCAATGGGACGAAGCCTTGAAGCGTGATGCCGCTGGCAGAATAAAGGATTTGTCGACCGAGATCTCTTGGATTGAGAATCGCAGAAAGAAAATGCTCGACTTCTGGCAATTAGTCGAGGATGGCACCATCCCCACGCGAGTTACCCACAATGACACTAAGATTAACAACATACTCTTTGATAAGAACGGAGAGGTGCTCTGCGTCATAGACCTCGACACGGTGATGGCATCTACTAGTCTCAATGATTTCGGCGATGCCATACGTTCGTATTGCAATACTGGCGATGAGGACGACCAAGACCTGTCGAGAGTGTCAATGTCGGTGCCGATGTTTGAGGCTTACGCTGATGGCTATCTCTCAGAGCGCGCTGCGCAACTTACCCAGTCCGAACTTGACTGGCTTGCCTTCTCAGCCCTCTATATCACCTACGAGCAAGTATTGCGCTTCCTTATGGACTACATCGACGGCGACAACTACTACAAGATCAAATCCCCTGATCACAACCTCATTCGCACCCACGCCCAAGAGCGCATGCTCGAAGACATGGAATCCAAATATCCCCAAATGCAAGACACCATTGTCAACATCGACAAAAAATACAGAATGTAAACCATTTTCTTTCATATATGTGAAAAAAACAGAAATATTTTTAAGGTTATACCGATGGAATAACTAAGCCCCATTTTTTATCCGTATATTTGCCAAGTTTTTAATCCAACAACATCCTATACCTCCAT
Source organism: Muribaculaceae bacterium Zag1 (assembly GCA_002633115.1). Classification (GTDB taxonomy): domain Bacteria; phylum Bacteroidota; class Bacteroidia; order Bacteroidales; family Muribaculaceae; genus CAG-873. The sequence goes on along the minus strand of NWBJ01000034.1, from coordinate 76,004 downwards.
GCAGAAATCCATTATTCTCCTTGCATTTATACTCTCAGTCATATTTGAGGGGTATTCCCAATCTCAATTCACTTGGCCTTGGCAAAGAAACGAACAAGGCACAATCATCACCGAGGTGCCCGAGAGACTTGCTGGCCAAGAATCTGCCTTAGGACTCACTGTCGATAAAATGCCCGTGGTGAGGGTGGGATTCGTAGGCTTAGGTATGCGTGGTCCTGGTGCTGTAGAGCGTTGGACCTACATTCCTGGAACTGAAATAGTAGCCCTGTGCGATGCCGAGGAGAGCAGAGCCCAGCGCTGCCAGAAATATCTGAGCCAGGCCAACATGCCTGAGGCAGCGGTGTACAGTGGCGAAAAGGGATACGAACAGTTATGCAAGCGTGATGACATAGACCTGGTATATATTGCCACGGATTGGCTTCATCATTTTCCAGTCGCTAAATGCGCTCTCGAAAATGGCAAGCACGTTGCCATCGAGGTGCCCTCGGCTATGAACCTTACTGAAATCTGGAGTCTAATCAATCTGAGCGAGGCCAAACGGCTCCACTGCATGATTCTGGAGAATTGCTGTTACGACTGGTTTGAGATGAACTCTCTCAATATGGCTCAACAGGGAGTGTTTGGCGAGGTGCTGCGTGTGCAAGGGGCATATATCCACACTCTGGATCCATTCTGGCCCCACTACTGGAAAGATGGCGAAGGAGACCAATTGGGTTGGCGCATGGCCTATAACAAGGAGCATCGTGGCGACCTCTATGCTACCCATGGCTTAGGCCCAATTGCGCAGGTGCTCAATATCCATCGCGGCGATCGTATGCGTACCTTGGTTGCTATGGATACAAAGGCCGTGCATGGCCCTGAGTATGTAGAGAAAGCCACTGGAGAGCCTTGCGATTATTTTCTACAAGGCGACCACACCACTACCTTGATACGCACCGACAGAGGCAAAGTGATTGAAATTCAGCACAATGTCATGAATCCTCAGCCCTACAATCGACTTTACCAAATTACTGGTACCCGGGGTTTTGCCAACAAATATCCCATTGAGGGGTATGCCTTGGATGCAAGCCAGATGCTGGCCAGTGGCGTAACGCCCGAACATGAGGACCTTTCTGGCCACGATTTCATGCCCGAAACTGACCATAAGGCTCTGGAAGAGAAATACTATAGCCCTATTTTGGCAAAATACGGCGACATGGCCAAAGAAGTTGGTGGCCACGGCGGCATGGATTTTATAATGGATTCACGCCTGGTCTATTGTTTGCAAAATGGTTTGCCTCTCGATATGGATGTCTATGACTTGGCCGAATGGTGCTGTTTGGCAGAACTGGGTGCCATTTCTATGGACAATGGATGCTCTCCTGTCGAGGTCCCCGATTTCACCAGAGGCCATTGCTATGACCTTGATGCCTATCGCCATGCCTTTGCATCGGCCCAAGAAGAAGAAGAAAGCACCAAAATCGCCCAACTTTTCACCAACACCCTCAAATCCAAAGGCTCAAAAGCCGCCCACAAGGCTGTAACCGATTATCTGAAGGAAAAAAGTGAATAGGGTTTCAATTCCTATATTTTAATTAAAAATCGGAGTAAGGGTAGAATAAACAGAATATTTTTTGTAACTTTGCACTATAAATAATCAAAAATATTTCAACCACTGAAACGACAAATATGAAAAGTAAGCCCGACCTTGGTTTTTGGAAGCTGTGGAATCTCAGCTTCGGATTCTTTGGGGTGCAAATAGCCTACGCGCTGCAGAGCGCCCAGGTGAGCCGCATCTTCTCCACCATCGGAGCCGACCCGCACAGCTTAAGCTATTTCTGGATCCTCCCGCCCTTGATGGGCCTAATCGTGCAACCCATTATTGGCACCCTCAGCGACAAGACTTGGAATCGCTTTGGCCGCCGCCTCCCCTACCTGCTCATTGGCGCCTCAGTCGCAATCATCGTGATGTGCTTCCTGCCTAACGCCGGTTCGCTCGGCCTGTCAGTTTCAGCAGCAATCCTGTTTGGATTGATTATGCTTATGTTCCTCGACACCTCGATCAACATGGCCATGCAGCCATTCAAGATGCTGGTGGGCGACTTTGTAAACGAAAAGCAGAAAGGTCTGGCTTACTCCATTCAGAGCTTCCTTTGCAACGCCGGTTCGCTCGTCGGCTATGTTGCTCCTATCATCCTTGCTCTCTTCCTGAGCAACACCGCCCCCGAGGGTGAAGTGCCTCCGACTGTGATATGGTCATTCTATCTCGGCGCCATCATCCTTGTGCTCTGCGTGATCTACACCTTCGCGAAAGTCAAAGAGATGCCTCCGAAGGAATACGCCGAATACCATGGCCTGGAGCAGAAGATGGAACCGTCGCCCGAGGATAAGAAAGAAGGCATCGTCAAGATTCTGGCCAAGGCTCCCAAGGTGTTCTGGACCGTAGGCCTCGTGCAATTCTTCTGCTGGTCGGCATTCCTGTACATGTGGACCTACTCGACCGACGCCATCGCTGGCCGCGCTTTCCACACACCAGCCGTTGACATGGTCGACGCCATCAACATCAATGGCCAGACCTATCACGAGAAGAACCTCTTCCAAGGCCAAATGCCCATCGTGCTCAACGGTCAAATCCAAGAGGAAAATATCTCGAAGGTAGAACCCAGCACTCCCCTCACCATCGCTCATAGCGCCACCGAGCACGCCGGCACCTGGAATTTCGTGCAGAGTCAAGAGGTGCAAGGCACAGCTTGGGAAGGCATCACCCTCCACAACACCACAGTGCTCAACGCTGCCAGCGCCCAATATCAGGAGGCTGGTAACTGGTACGGCGTGCTGCTCGCTATCCAGGCAATCGCCGCTCTGGTCTGGGCTCTTGTGCTCGCCAAATTCTCGAATCGCCGCATGGGCTACTGCGTGAGCCTCTTGATTGGCGCGGCCGGTTTCATCTCGACCTATTTCTTCACCAACCCCTGGCTGCTGTCGATCAGCTACGCTCTGGTAGGTTGCGCTTGGGCCGCTATGCTGGCTATGCCATTCACCATCCTGACCAACGCTCTGGGCGGCAACCACATCGGTACCTACCTGGGCCTTTTCAACTGCACCATCTGCATCCCGCAGATCATCGCAGCAATATGCGGCGGCGCCATCCTCTCGATATTCCCATTGGCTGCCAACGGCACCTATCAGACCGTGTGGATGCTCGTAGTGGCCGGCGTGCTGCTCGCCATCGGCGCATGCGCAGTGTGGAACGTCAAAGAGACCTACGGATCACAAAGCAAATAATCACCAATTCACAATCCACGATTCACAATTCACCCCAGAGGCCAATTGTGAATTATGGATTGTGAATTGACATTTCCTAATACCTATGGATTCTATAAAGCAAATATACAAGATAGGCTTAGGGCCGTCAAGTTCCCACACCATGGGCCCTCGCAAAGCCGCTGAGCATTTCTTAGAGCTCGCTCCCGATGCCGCACGCTACGAAGTGACGCTCTACGGCTCGCTTGCCGCTACCGGCAAGGGTCACCTCACTGACCATGCCATCATCACTGTACTTCAGCCTAAGGCTCCGACCGAGATAGTCTGGAAGCCCGATGTGGTGTTGCCATTCCACACCAACGGCATGCAATTTCGCGCCTTTGATGCCGATGGAAACGAGACGAAGAAATACATTGCCTACTCGGTGGGCGGTGGCGACATCGTTGAGGAGGGCCAAGAGCGCACTGGCGCCAACAAGGTGTACCACCTCAACAAAATCAAGGACATCCTGCGCTGGTGCAACGAGACCGGCCGAGGATTCTGGGAATATGTCGACATGTGCGAAGGGCCCGAAATCTGGGAACACCTCGACCATGTGTGGCAGGTGATGAAAGCCGCTGTCAAGCGCGGCATCGAGGCCGAGGGAGTGCTTCCGGGCGGACTGTGCGTGAGGCGCAAAGCTTTCAGCTACTACATGCATGCTACCGGATACAACGCCTCGCTCAAGAGCCGTGGCTTGGTCTATGCCTACGCCCTCGCTGTGAGCGAGGAGAATGCCGGAGGCGGTGAAATTGTCACCGCACCCACCTGCGGCTCATGCGGCGTACTCCCGGCAGTACTATACCATCTGCATACCTCCAAGGGATTCAGCGACGACCGCGTGCTGCGCGCCCTGGCCACAGCCGGACTATTCGGCAATGTGGTCAAATACAATGCCTCAGTCTCGGGTGCCGAGGTAGGATGCCAAGGCGAGGTAGGCGTGGCTTGCGCTATGGCTGCCGCAGCCGCTTCGCAGCTATTCGGCGGCTCTGTGGCACAGATAGAATACTCAGCCGAGATGGGCCTTGAGCATCACCTGGGCTTGACCTGCGACCCGGTGTGCGGTCTGGTGCAAATCCCTTGCATCGAGCGCAACGCTTATGCCGCTGCCCGCGCTCTGGATGCTAATCTGTATGCCGCCTTCTCCGACGGGCGCCATGCCGTCGACTTTGACCGCGTGGTGCAAGTGATGAAGCAGACCGGCCACGACATCCCGTCGCTCTACAAAGAGACCTCGCAAGGCGGCCTGGCAGTAATTCATTAAGCCCCTCCCCTCTTTGCCCCTTTGCGCCTTTGCCCCCTCTTTGCCCCTTTGCGCCTTTGCCCCCTCTTTGCCCCTTTGCGCCTTTGCCCCTTTGTAGAATCCATTCCCTCAAAAACAAATGTTTAATTAACCCCAATATTGACTGAAACAGACAATGAAAAAGATTCTGACAATCCTGGCCATAGCCCTCATCGGCTGCGGTTTCAACGCCAACGCTCAACTCAGCGACCTGCTCAACAAGGTCAAATCTGCTGCCTCTTCCTCATCGTCATCATCTGACTCTGACGACAGCTCAAGCTCATCTAGCAGCTCGCTGGGCAATATCCTCAGCGGTGTGCTCAGCAATGTGCTCAGCTCATCTGACATCGAGCTCTCTGACCTGGTAGGCACCTGGAACTATTCAGCACCCGCCGTAACCCTCGAGAGCGAAAACGCTCTGCAGAAAATCGGTGGCTCGGCTGCCACTGCCGTAATCGAGGAGAAACTCGAGCCCTACTACAAGAAAGCTGGTGCCGAGAAACTGGTACTCACCGTTGCCGACGACTACTCGTTCACAATGAAACTCGCCATAGGGTCGCTCAGCGGCACCATCGAGAAGGACGACACCCAACTGGTGTTCAACTTCAAGGCTCTCAGCAAAATCTCTATTGGCAAGATGGAGCCTATGGCAAGCATCTCAGGCAGCACCCTGACACTCACCTTCGATGCCAGCCAACTCCAGAAGCTCCTGACCACTATTGCAAGCGTCAGCGGCAGCTCATCAATCTCGACCGTAAGCTCGCTGCTCAACAGCTATGACGGACTATATGCCGGATTCAAGATGACCAAGCAATGAGATGTTAGCAATATCACGCCCGCTCGGAGCAGCAGCCTCAGTGCTGGAATCGCTGGCCGTAGTGGCTTCTGCGGCTTGTCTTGTAGCCCTCACTGTGTATGTGGGCTACAATCTCGAGCCCACTGACCAGCGCCGGCTCTGGGGAGCGCTCCGAGCGATTCAGGCGTTTTATTGCATCAACATTGCCTACAACCTTTTCTTTCGATTCAAACACACGCTGCGCCAAAGCCGCATCATCAAGTGGATAGTCGACACTCTGGTGCTGATATCCTTGTTGGCTTGGATATATCCCAATCCCCATCACCCATGGATACCATGGCTTAAGGCGATACTTTACTCCAAGAAATTTTTATTTTTCACGCTGGGCGCCTACTCGACGGTGACGCTCTGCTATGCCTTGTCGCGCATACCCAATCGCCGCACCAACCCCTCGCTGATAATGGGTGGCAGTTTCTTGCTATTCATAATTTTGGGTTCGATGGTGTTGATGCTACCCAGATGCACGCTCCATGGCATTTCATATTTCGACTCTCTCTTCGTAGCCTCGAGCGCGGTGTGCATCACCGGCTTGTCGCCAGTCGATATTCCCACTACATTCACTCCGTTTGGCATATTGGTGCTATCAGTGCTGGTGCAGCTCGGCAGCTTGGGCGTAATCACTTTCACCAGCTTCTTTGCCATGTTCTTCACTGGCGGCACATCAATCTACAATCAGCTGCTATTGCGAGACATTATCTACTCAAAGAGCATGAACTCGCTTGTGCCTACCCTGCTGTATGTGTTGGGATTTACCGCCTCGGTCGAAATAATAGGGGCCGTAGCCGTGTACCTGACCATACCGGCTGAATTGGAGATGGACACCACTCAGCGGCTCATATTCGCGGGTTTCCACTCGATGTCATCGTTCTGCAACGCCGGATTCTCAATCCTGCCCGACGGCATGGCCAACAACGCACTGATGAACTCAAACCAGTGGATCTACATCGTCACCTCCTGCCTAATCTTTGCCGGAGCCATAGGTTTTCCTATTCTGGTGAATTTCAAGGAGATACTACGCCAATGGATTATCAAGGGTTGGGCGCGGTTGCGCCGCAAGCGTCCGCCACTGATGCCTCTCCACATCTTTGACCTTAACACCAAGATTGTGCTGTGGACCACTTGCATTATACTGGCGGTCAGTTCGGTTGCCTTTTTCATCCTTGAGAGCGGCAACACTCTCAAGGGTATGGGCTTTTGGCAAAAGGCAGTGCAATCGGTGTTCAATTCCCTCATACCGCGCAGTGCCGGATTCGCCTCGGTCAATCCGGCCCATTTCTTGGATGTGACCCTGCTGCTTGTGATGGTACAGATGGTGATTGGCGGCTCATCACAGTCGATGGCTGGCGGCATCAAGGTCAACACCCTCGGGGCTGTGCTGCTCAATCTGAAATCAGTGCTTGCCGGCCACGAAGGCACCACGGCATTTAACCGCACCATTTCTTTCCACTCGATGCGCCGCGCCCATGCCGTGGTCTGCTTGGCTGCCATATCCCTGGTAGCTTATGCCACCTTGGAGCTATGCCTTGAGCCCCGATTGGAGGCCAAAGCAGTAATGTTTGAGGTTGTTTCGGCCCTCTTTACAGTGGGCTCGTCACTTGGCATCACAGCCGAATTGTGCGATACCTCAAAGGTGGTGCTGTGCACAGCCATGTTCTTTGGCCGCGTGGGCTTGATATCCTTGCTATGCGGCTTTATGGCCAAGCCACGCGACCTATCGGCTCACTTCCCCACCGACAATATCATCATCAACTAAATTCACGGTTCAATTCCTCAAATCGCTTCAGGCTTTCCGGCCCGAACTTAGCCATTGATGCGCGCACTCGCTCAAGTGGCTTCTCCTTCATGTCTCCGCTTTTTGAGAAGAACTTATCTGCATAGCAGATCAGGCGCTCAAGCAATGTCTCCGGTACCAGGTCGCGGTCGGTGGGCAATGGCAATCCCTGGCGCTTGTTTTCCTCAGCAGTGAGGCCAGCGCCGGTATGACGCTCTGCCACTCGGGCTATCCAGTCGGGTGCACCCTCGCGTCGCAGCAATTCGGCTCCCAGCACCCCATGACGCAGGTATGGCTCCTTGCCAAAGCATTGTATACCCGGAGCGTCGGTGAGGTAGATGCCAATGTCGTGGAGCATGGCTGCTGTCTCCACATCGCGATAGTCGAGATTGAGATGCTTGGCTCGAGCTATGGCCAGAGCCTTGTCAGCCACAGAGCGTGAATGACGAATCAGGATCTCCCGGAGGGGAGACCCTGATTCGTAATATTTATCAATGATGTCTTGATATTTCATCTGATTATAAAGTATAAGCCATAGCATCCCCGAGGGGCTGCTATGGCCATATAGATTATCGGGAATTATTCTACGAAGGTGATCCAACCGTGACGGTCTTCGATGTCGCCGTATTGGATGCCGCGCAGTTCGTTGTAGAGTGCGGTGGTGATAGGACCGGGCTTGCCGTCCTTGGCGATGACATACTTCTTGCCAGTGTCGAGGTCGTCGATTTCGCCTACGGGCGAAGCTACGGCTGCGGTGCCGCAAGCGGCTGCCTCGACAGCATCCTCGAGTTCGTCTACTGTGATGTGGCGAGCGTCAACCTCGATGCCCATGTCGCGAGCAAGCTGCTGGAAGCTCTTGTTGGTGATCGACGGGAGGATAGAATCACTGGCTGGAGTGGTGTACTTGCCATCCTTGATCATGAAGAAGTTGGCCGGGCCGCACTCGTCGAGATATTTCTTCTCCTTGGGGTCGAGATAGAGCACTGCTGAATAGCCGAGCTCGTGAGCCTTCTCGCCAGCCTCGAGCGATGCAGCATAGTTGCCGCCTACTTTCCAACGGCCAGTGCCTTGGGGAGCCACGCGGTCATACTGGCGCATGATGCAGATGTTCGAGGGGTTGAAACCAGTCTTGAAGTACGGGCCCACAGGGGTCACGAATATAATGAAGGTATATTCCTTAGCGGGTTTTACGCCTACTTGAGCGCTGATGCCGAACTCAACGGGACGGATGTAGAGCGATGCGCCAGTGCCATAAGGGGGCACAAAACGCTCGTTGAGCTTGACCACCTTGAGCACCATTTCCTTGAACAGCTCTTCGGGCACGGGCTCCATCAGCAGGCCCTTGGCCGATTCACGCAGACGCTTGGCATTCTCATCGAGGCGGAACACTCTCACCTTGCCATCCTTGCCACGGAATGCCTTGAGGCCCTCGAAGATTTCTTGGCCGTAGTGGAGGCCAGTAGCGGCAATGTGCATCTCGACGTAGGGCGACTGAGACACCTCGATCTCGCCCCACTTGCCGTCGCGGTAGGTGCACCGCACGTTGTAGTCGGTAGGCATGTAGCCGAACGACAGGTTTTTCCAATCAATTTCTTTTTCCATAGTTGGTCTTTTAGTTGGTATTATATTCAGGTTAATTGGTTTTTGGTTTTGGGTTTTTAGTTTTTGGAAATATTACCATATCCTTTTGACTTTTGACTTGATACTTTTGACTTAAATGATAAGCATCGCGTCGCCGTAGGCGCCAAAGCGATAACCCTCAGCCACGGCGCGCTTGTAAGCCTCCATCACCAAGTCGTAGCCGCCAAAGGCCGCCACAGTCATCAGCATAGTCGAGTAAGGCAAGTGGAAATTGCTCACCAGCGAGGTGGCAACCGAGAAATCATACGGCGGGAAGATAAACTTGTTGGTCCAGCCGTCGTAAGTCTTCATGTGGCCATTCATGCTGGTGGCGCTCTCGATGCCGCGCAGCACCGAGGTGCCTACGGCGCACACCTGCTTGTCTTCATCCTTGGCAGCGTTGACAGTATCAACCAGCTGCTGGCTGATGAAGATTTGCTCAGAATCCATGCGGTGCTTGGTGAGGTCCTCGACATCGATTTCGCGGAAATTGCCCAAGCCGCAGTGGACAGTCATGAAGCATTGATGCACACCGCGTATCTCCAAGCGCTTGAGCAGCTCGCGAGTGAAGTGCAGACCTGCAGCCGGGGCCATGACAGCTCCCTCTTTGGTAGCAAAGATTGTCTGATACATCTCAGCATCCTCGGCATCGGCCTCGCGCTTGATATAGTCGGGCAGCGGCGTAGCGCCCAGGGCGTAGAGGTCGCGCTTGAAATCATCGTGGTTGCCATCGTAGAGGAATCTGAGGGTGCGGCCGCGCGATGTGGTGTTGTCTATCACCTCGGCCACCATCGATTCGTCTTCTCCAAAATAGAGTTTGTTGCCAATGCGGATTTTGCGCGCCGGCTCTACCAGCACATCCCAGAGTTTGTTGTTTTCATTGAGTTCGCGCAGCAAAAACACCTCAATGCGCGCGCCCGTCTTTTCCTTGTTGCCATAGAGGCGAGCCGGAAATACCTTGGTGTCGTTGAAAATCATTACGTCACCGTCGCCGAAAAAGCCCAGGATGTTCTTAAACACCATGTCCTCAATATCACCGGTCTTGCGGTGCACGACCATTAGCCGGCATTCATCGCGATGGGCCATGGGCTCTTGCGCGATGAGGTCTTCGGGTAGGCGGAATTTGAATTGCGATAACTTCATTATTGCAGTGGGATTTTAGTGTTGTTGGCGGCCTCGCCGCCGTGTATCCTTAATCACGAGAATACCACTCGGGGTATTCTATGTCGACTTTTGCTATCAGCTCCTCGGCCTGGGCGATGGTCAGGCATTGGTCAAGCCCGACTGCGCCTACCCGAGTGCGCCTCAACTCTACGAGATGTCCTCCGCTCCCCAACGCCTGGCCTATGTCGCGCGCCAATGCGCGTATGTAGGTGCCTTTGCTGCACACTACCCTGATTTTGATCAGTTGCTGGCTGTATTCAAGCAGTTCGATCTCATCTATCACCAAGGTCTTGGGCTTAAGCTCAATGGCGCGCCCCTTGCGAGCCGCATGGTAGGCCCGTTGCCCATCAACCTTGCACGCCGAAAATGCCGGTGGCACTTGTTGTATCTCGCCCTTGAATCCCTCTAATGCCTGCTCGACCATCTGGCGTGTGATGTGCGAGGTAGGATAATAGGCATCGATTTGGGTCTCAAGGTCATAAGATGGCGTAGTAGCCCCCAGCGCTATGGTGGCCACATACTCCTTGACGCCGCTTTGCAACTCCTCGATGCGCTTGGTGGCGCGGCCAGTGCACACGATCATGACCCCAGTGGCTAAGGGGTCGAGCGTGCCAGCGTGCCCAACCTTGATTTTGCGGATGCCCGTGCGGCGCGTCAGGGCTCCGCGCAGTCGCTTGACAGCGTCAAACGATGTCCAGCGCAGCGGCTTGTCAATATATAATATTTCGCCTTCGAGAAAGTTCACTATAAGTATAAGGTATAAGCGATAAGTGATAAAGTACCAGATGGGTATTTTTCATTTTTCACTTTTAATTTTTAGTTGAACACGATACAAAGCACGCCCACGATTACGCAATAGATTGCAAACCATACGAGCTTGCCCTTCTTGACTATCTCAAGCATCCATTTGCAAGCCAAACAGCCCACGATAAACGATGCGATAAAGCCAACCAGTATCGGCAAGAAGCCTACGCCGACGCCCGAGGTGTTGGCAGCCAGGCCAGTAGCCGGTGAGAAGAGGTCCTTGAGGTCGAGCAGAGCCTCGCCGAGGATGGGGATAATCACCATGAAGAATGAGAAGCGAGCCACCTCTTCGCGCTTATCGCCCAGCATAATGCCAGTGGCGATGGTCGAACCCGAACGGCTGAGACCGGGGAGCACGGCTACAGCCTGAGCGCAGCCTATGATGATGGCGTCGAGCCAAGAGATATTGCGTGGTTTGTATTTGCGAGCGGTTTCAGGGCTAGTGCGGAAGAAATAGGTGAATGCCAGCAAGGCGGCAGTGATGCACAGGCAGATACCGACTACCAGCAGATTGCCCCCGAAGAATGATTCGACAAAGTCCTTAAAGCAGAAACCCACGATTGCTACGGGGATGCAAGATACCAAGATCTTGAGCACGTATATTGTGTTGGAATCCCATTTGAGTGTAAAGAATGATGTGCACAGAGGCATGAACTCTTTCCATAGGATTACGATGGTGCTGAGCACAGTGGCCACGTGTAGCATAAGGTCAAATTCCAGGCTTTCGGCCCCAGAGAGGTCTAAGCCAAGCAGGTCGTGGAAGATTTCGAGGTGGCCCGAACTGCTTATAGGCAGATATTCTGCCAGTCCTTGCACCACTCCGAGAATCAAGGCGTTGAGTATATCCATTTGATGTGTGTCTAAGAGTAAGCTATGCGTTAGCTCTCGTTGATTGTTTACTTATTTTTTCTTACTTGTCCTTAGGCTTGACAATGATCGCGATGGCCATAAGCACAAATCCCAGGAAACTTATGGTGGGACCCACCACTATGCGGCGAGCGCTGAAGATGTCGGGATTGAACGAATCCAGGCCTGACGCGCTACCGGCCATCAGGGCAAACCCTAAAATAATCATTACGCCTGAAATGGCCATCAGCAAGAAGTTGTTGGCCAGCAGGGGCATCTGTTCGCGCGTTTCCCTCTGGATGGGCGATTTTTTGGATGCTGAGGCATCCTTGGTGCTTCTTTGCATTTCTGTTATATAATCTTTTTTATCCTTCGTTCATAACTAATCTCTTTATCACTCCAAGCCACTTATTACTTATTACTCATTACTTATGAGTATAGGGCATCGTAGCTCGCCCGCAAATAGCGATTGGTGGCGCACATCGCGGCTATGCCGCAGATTGCCAAACCCAAAACGCATAGGGCCCCGCATATAGCAGCCATCGTCAGCGGCGGCAAGTCGAGATACAGCTCCACATTGAGCTGTCCGACATAAGCCTGGGCGGCTATCAGCAATCCTGAGGCGAGCAGAGCCGCCAAGAATCCTGACCACAGGCCGGCCACTATGAATGGGCGCCTGATGAAGCCACCGGTCGCTCCGACCAACTGCATGGTGCGGATTACAAATCGCCTGCCATAGACACCGATGCTCACCGTATTGAATATGAGCACTATCGATATCAACAGCAGCACGCCGGCCACGCAACCAAGCACCACCGAGATGCGCCGTGTGGCGCTCACCACCGACTTGACCATGTCAATCTGGGTGACTACCTCATCGACGCCCGGCAAGAGCATCACCGCAGCCGACAGAGCCGCAATGCTGTCAGGCTCAACGTAGGCAGCTTTGAGCTTGACTTCGTATTCGGCCGAATAGGGATTCTCGCCTATCAGCTCGAGCACCTCGGCATTGTACTCCATTTCCTGCTGCAGCACCTCGTCGGCCGATGTGTATTCCAGCTCGGCAGTATACGGAGCCTCAATCAGATAGGCCCCCACCTGCTGCACCTGGGCCTCGGTGGCCCCGAGGTCGAGCTTGACGATGGCCGATATCTCTCCCATTATGGTAGTTGACACACGGCCAGCGGCGAGGAATATCACAGCCAGGACACCAAGAATAAACAACACTAAGGCCACACTCACCACAGTGGTGATTTGCGACCCAAGCGTAGATATTTTGCTTGTCCTGCTCTTTGACATAAGCTTGGCTTACGCCCCTCTGGGGGGACGCTTTGCGGAAATTTCTTGCAAAGTTAGTGCTTTTAAGAGCCGAAAACAAATTTTAACCAATTATTTATCCTATTTTCGCAATTCAGCGACTTTGGTCCCCTCTTTGCGTACATTTTTATAGTCTCTGTGCGGCCTCCTTTACCATGCGTCAGCCTACTTTTGACTTTTGCCTTGTTACTTTTGACTTTTGCCTTTTGACTTTTGACTTTTGACTTTTGACTTTTGACTTGTTTACGTCATCGGGAAGCCAATGAAGGCTGCCACATCGGTATCGCCCCAGAAGTCGGCTACCGTGAGCCACAGGAGCAACAATACTATCAGCACTATGGCCCCCACCAGAAGCCACGGGTTCACTTTGTTTTTGCGTCGTCTATCAGCGTCTGACATAATTGGAATCCTTTCTACATCTTTATTAGGTGTGTTTAATTTCTCTCTGTCTCCGTCGGGGGCCTCTTTTTCAGTGGTTTTTCTCCTGTTTTGGCCCTTTTGGAATCTCAAATTTATAACAATAGCAAATTTCATTTTGTTTACCACAAAAAAAAGAGTTAACTTTGCAACTGATATGAAAACATCTGCCATCATACGATTCCTGATCCTGGGCGCCCTTTGGCTCGCCTTGGTGCTGATGATCGTGCTGCGCACCGAGCGCTTCACCCTCTATACTCTTTTCGTTATCGTGGCCTCTGCCATTATCATATTCGTTCCCGTATATAAAAAGTACGTCAAAAATGACCGAGCCTGAAAATAAATACCCGCTTTTGAGCAAAATTGACTCTCCGGCCGACTTGCGCAAGCTCGAGCTCGAGGAGCTCCCTGCTCTGTGCCAGGAAATCAGGCAATTTCTGATCGACGAATTGTCGGTGCACCCTGGCCATTTCGCCTCAAGCATGGGAGCGGTTGAGCTCACGGTGGCCCTCCACTATGTATTCGATACCCCTTACGACCGCATTGTATGGGACGTAGGCCATCAAGCCTACGGCCACAAGCTGCTGACTGGTCGCCGCGACGCTTTCCATACCAACCGCACACGCGGCGGTCTGAGCGGATTCCCCAATCCCGATGAGAGCGAATATGACACATTCACCGCCGGCCACGCCTCCAATTCTATATCTGCCGCCCTCGGCATGGCTGTGGCCAGCAAACTGCAAGGCGACAATCCGCGCCGCAACGTGATAGCCGTCATCGGCGACGCCTCGATCAGCGGCGGCTTGGCGTTTGAAGGCCTCAACAATGCCGCCAATATGCCCAACAACTTGCTGGTAATCCTCAACGACAACGACATGTCGATTGATGCCAACGTCGGTTCGCTCAACTCATATCTGGGCCATTTCAACACATCGCCCACCTACAACCGCATGCGCTATCGCACCTTCAACTTCCTGAAGAAGATGCGCCTTATCTCAGACAAGAACCGTGGACGTATCCTGAGATTCAACAATAGTATCAAGTCGGTCCTGAGCAACGAGCAAAACATCTTTGAGGGCCTCAACCTCAGATACTTCGGCCCATTTGACGGCCATGACATATTCCGCATTGTCAGGGTACTTACTGACATAAAGAATATGGATGGTCCGCGCTTGCTGCACCTGCGCACCGTCAAGGGCAAAGGCTATGCCCCAGCCGAGGAAAACCCAGCTGAATGGCACGCCCCCGGAAAGTTTGACCCCAAAACTGGTGTGCGACAAGAGCAACTGGTTGGACCGCAGCCTGACAAGCCCCTCAAATACCAAGACGTGTTCGGACATACCTTGCTGCAACTTGCCGAGGCTGACCCCAAGATCGTGGCCATCACTGCCGCCATGCTCTCTGGCACCTCTATCTCGATAATGCAAAAGGCTATGCCTCAGCGAGTTTTCGATGTGGGCATATCCGAAGGCCATGCAGTCACTTTTGCTGGCGGTCTTGCCAAGGATGGCATGAAGCCCGTGGTAGGCATATACTCAAGCTTTTTGCAGCGCGCATTCGACAACATAGTGCATGATGTAGCAATCCAGAGACTGCACGTCACCTTCTGCATCGACCGCGCCGGCCTGGTGGGAGAAGACGGAGTGACGCACCACGGAGCACTCGACCTCGCCTATATGCGCACTGTGCCAAATATGGTAGTCTCGGCTGCATCTGACGAGGCCATCTTGCGCGACCTGATGTACACTGCCCTTGAGGCCCAAAATGGACCATTCTCAATACGCTATCCCCGTGGCGCCGGACAGAATCCAAAATGGAACACGCCTATGAAGGCCCTGCCCATCGGCAAGGGCCGCAAGCTGAGAGACGGCAACCAGGTGGCCCTGCTGTCAATAGGCACAATCGCCGTAGAGTGCGAAAAGGCTGCCAAGCTGGCCTTTATCGGAGGCGTAAGCGCAGCTCACTACGACATGATATTCCTCAAGCCCATCGACCACGAGATCCTCGATGAGATTGGCGCCAAGGGCATCCCAGTGGTAACTGTCGAAGACGGCACCATCAAGGGCGGCTTGGGCAGCGCAGTGCTTGAATACTTCGCCGAAAAAGGATATGACAACCATGTCACAGTCCTGGGTCTCCCCGACCGATTTGTCAAGCATGGCACCGTGGCCGAACAGAAAGCCGAAGTGGGCCTCGACCCGGAATCAATCTCTAAAGCAATCATAGCCGCTGCCAAATGAGAATCGTCATCGCCGGAGCCGGCGAAGTGGGCTCGCATTTGGCCAAACTCCTCTCCAACGAGGAGCAGGATATCCTCATCATCGATGAGAATCCCGAGCGCCTGTTTGTGCTCGATTCTAAATACAATCTGATGACGATTACTGGCAACCCGGCCTCAATCCAGGGGCTGAAGGATGTCAATGTGGGCCGTGCCGACCTGTTCATAGCCGTCACCCCTCACGAGGATTCCAATATGCTGGCTTGCTCTCTGGCCAAGGCCATGGGAGCCAAGCGCACTGTGGCTCGAATTGAGACCTACGGGTTTATGGAGGCCGCTAACCGCCCTCTTGTGCGCGGCATGGGTGTCGACCATGTGATTTACCCTGAATATCTGGCTGCCCAGCAAATCATTACGGCTCTGCGGCGCCCCTGGGTGAGGCAATGGTTTGAGATTCTCAACGGTGAAATCATCGTAGTCGGCGTGCGCATTGGCGACAATGCCAAGCTATGCGGCATGCAGCTCAAGGATTTTGCATACACTCACCATAATTTCCACGTTTCGGCCATCAAGCGTGGCCATGAAACACTGATTCCTCGTGGCGACGACCGCATACAGGCTGGCGACGTGCTGTATTTCACCACGCGGCGCGAACATGTCGAAGACCTGATCGAACTGACTGGCAAGACCGAATACCGCATACGCCGAGTGCTTGTGATGGGGGCCAGCAAAATCGCAGTGCGCACCGTGGCCCTCAACAAGGGCGAGTTCAAATTTACCATCATGGACCGTGACCGCGAGGTATGCGACCGCTTGCCCATGCGTTGCCCTGAGGTCAATGACATATATTGCGGCGATGCCCGCGACCCCGACACTCTGGTCGATGTGGGCCTTGATACCTACGATGCCTTTATCGCACTGAGCGACAGCAGCGAAGCCAATATTTTGGCGTGCCTTACCGCCAAAGAGGCTGATGTCAAGAAGACCATAGCCGAGGTCGAGGACCTGCAGTTTATCAATCAAGCCGAGGGCCTAAACATTGGCACTGTCATCAATAAGAAACTCTTAGCATCCTCCACCATCTTCCAATTGCTGCTCGACAACGATGCCTCGACATCCAAGTGCTTGGCCATGACCGATGCCGAGGTTGCTGAACTCGAGGTTAAGCCCGACTCGAAGATAACTCAAGCCCCAGTCAAGGATCTGCGCCTATCTCGCGATATGACCCTGGCCGGTCTGGTGCGCAACGGCCACGGCATGCTTGTGACCGGCAATACCCATATCCAGGCTGGCGACCATGTGGTAGTATTCTGTCTCTCCGGAGCTCTCCACAAGGTAGAGCGACTATTCAGTTAGTGATGAGATGTGAGTTATGAGTTTTGAGTTTTGGGTGAAAAGCAGTAAATAATGATAAAAAAGGAACATAGGCAGATCAATATCACCATGGTGCTCAAGGTGATGGGCTGGCTCTTGATGATCGAGAGCGGCTTTATGGCCATACCCGCCGTGGTCAGCCTATGCTATTATGAGCGCGACTGCGTGCCCATATTCACCTCTGCCCTGATTACCCTCATTGCCGGTTTCGCCCTCAACAAGGGCCTACACCCAGCTCGCACCAACATGGCCAAGCGTGAGGGCTTCTTGCTGACCGCCATGGTATGGGTAGTGTTCTCAGTATTCGGAATGTTGCCATTCCTCTTCTGTTCGACTCCCCTGCCCCTGACCGATGCCTTTTACGAGGCTATGGGTGGTTTTACCACCACCGGCGCCACGATATTTGATGATGTCGAGGGCCTAAGCCACGGCATAAACCTATGGCGAGCGCTGATGCAATGGCTCGGAGGCATGGGAATCATCCTCTTCACCCTGGCTGTGTTGCCTATGCTCAACTCTTCGGGTGGCATGCAGATGTTCAACGCCGAGGTTACCGGAATAACCCATGACAAAATCCGTCCGCGCATAAGCCAGACGGCCAAGGGCCTGTGGGGAGTGTATTTCTCGCTCACTGCTCTGTGCGCATTCCTGCTATGGATTGGCCCTATGGATCTGTTTGAGAGCATCTGCCATGCCTTTGGCACAGTCTCGACAGGCGGATTCTCGACTCGCGCCTCGGGCGTATGCGACTGGGATTCGATCTATATCTATGTTATAATCGGGGTGTTCATGCTGCTTGGCGGCGTGAATTTCTCCCTAATATACTTTGCAGCTCATTGGCGCTTCGGGCCGCTCAAGCGCAATGCCACACTGCGCTCCTACCTTAAGATTATCTTGCTGATGTGGGTCATCTACGCCGTGGCAATCTTGATTGACGGCTTCGCCGACTTGCGCAATCTCACCGTCTATCCCCTATTCCAGGTGCTGGCCACAATGACATCTACGGGCTATGCCATCCCCGACCTGAAGATCTGGGGACCTCTGGGCTTGGCTCTGATGGTGCCGATGATGTTTTTCGGCGCTTGCGCCGGGTCTACCTCGGGCGGCGCCAAGATTGACCGTCTGATGGTGATGGTCAGATACCTGCGCAACTCAGTCAAAACTGCCCTGCAGCCCAACAGCGTGGCCGTGGTCAAGATTGACGGCCGCGTGCTTACCCCCGACTTGGTATCCAAGACGGTAGCTTTTCTGTGCCTCTACGTCATAGTCAGCGCAACTGGCGGCGTAGTGCTGGCGGCCATGGGCGTGCCGGTGCTCGACAGCTTCTTTTTCGCTCTCTCATGCACCACCAACCTCGGCGTGGGTCCCGATGCTGCTGGCGTCGGCCCGGGCCTGGCTGCAATCCCCGACTGTGGCAAATGGGTGCTTTGCGCCCTGATGCTCATCGGTCGTCTTGAGATTTTTACCATCCTCATCCTTTTCACTCCAAGCTTCTGGCATAAATAATTATCAATCAAGTTTAATTATTGTTAAAGGTTTATGGAGTTCCCTTTTATTCCAAATTTTTGGAATATATGGAGACAACCCATAAGCATTTTTTTGTAATTTTGCAAACGGAAAAAATAAGTATTTAACAAGAGATAAATTTATGAAAGCTATCCCCTTGAAAACCAGCATCTTCGCCGCTTCAATCGGCGTAGTTGGCCTGTTCAGCGCCTGCTCAGGCTCCTCACAAGGCCAAATGCAACAGCAAGCCCCCCAGATCGCCGTCGTGACGGTCGAGCCTACAAATTCTGAGCTGCAAACTACCTATCCGGCTATCATCAAGGGCAAAACCGACATCGACATCCGTCCTCAAGTGACCGGCTTCATCACAAAAGTGCATGTCGACGAAGGCGACTACGTGCACCAAGGCCAGGTGCTCTTCACCCTCGACCAAGTGCAGTACCAAGCAGCTGTCGACCAGGCTCAAGCAGCCGTCAACTCTGCTCGCGTAGCCGTTGACAATGCCCAAATCCAGGCCGACAACCAAAAGCGCCTCTACGAAAAAAACATCATCAGCGAATCTCAATACACCACCACCGCCAACCAGCTCGCCCAAGCTAAGGCTCAACTCGCCCAAGCCCAGGCTCAGCTCGAAAGCGCTAAGAAGAATCTGAGCTACACTGTTGTGACCTCTCCGTCGAACGGCATAATCGGTTCTATTCCTAATCGCGAAGGTTCGCTAGCCTCTCCATCATCGGCTGAGCCACTGACCACTGTCAGCGAGAACAAGCAGATGTACGCTTATTTCTCACTTAACGAGAAGGACCTGCTCAAGCTCACCAACAATGGCCAGTATTCGCTGGAATCTCAGCTCGAGAAGCTGCCCCGCGTGAAGCTGCAGCTCGCCAATGGCACAATCTATCCCATTGAGGGCAAGATTGCTACCGTCAGCGGCGTGATCAACAACACCACCGGTGCCGCTTCAGTGCGCGCTCTCTTTGACAATGAGAATGGTGTGCTACGCAGCGGTTCGACAGGCCAAATCATTATCCCCGAAATCACCGAAGAAGCCATTGTGATTCCCCAAAAAGCATCGTTTGAGCTCCAAGATCGTCGATTTGTCTACGTAGTCAACGACAGCAACAAGGTTGTGACCGCGCCTATCTCAGTGCTCGCAGCCAACGATGGCAAGAATTTCGTAGTTACCTCCGGCCTTAATCCTGGCGACCGCGTAGTCACCGAGGGAGTAGGCACCAAGGTAAAAGACGGCATGACCATCACTCCGGTTGAGGCAGGTGCCCAAGCTGCTCAATGACAGACTAATGGCTCACTCATTGTGTTAGGAGTAATAAGCCAAAACTAATTAACCATTTATTGCAATGAAATTAGACCGCTTTATAAATCACCCAGTACTCTCAACGGTGATTTCTATCTTCATCGTCTTGCTGGGTATAATCGGATTGGTGTCCATGCCAGTGACCCAATTCCCCGATATCGCACCTCCTACTATCAGCGTTACCACCACATACACCGGCGCTAACGCTCAGGCCGTGCTTAACTCTGTGATTGCTCCTCTCGAGGAATCTATCAACGGTGCCGAAGGCATGACTTACATGGCCTCGACCGCTACAAATACTGGTTCGGCTACCATCAACGTTTACTTCGAGCAGGGCTTCGACCCCGATATGGCTGCCGTCGACGTGCAAAACCGCGTGGCCAAGGCCCAAAACTTGCTCCCCGCCGAGGTTACCCAGGTGGGTGTGCTTACCCAGAAGCGCCAATCGTCAATGCTCGTGTGTATCGCCCTGTACGACCCCACCGGCGTGTACAATGAGGAGTTTATCGAAAACTACATGAAGATCAACGTCGTGCCTGAGTTGCAACGTATCTCAGGCGTAGGCGATGTGATGGTGATGGGTGCCGACTACTCGATGCGTATTTGGCTCAAACCCGATGTGATGGCTCAGTACAACCTGATGCCGTCGGATGTAACTGCTGCCCTGTCAGAGCAAAACGTCGAGGCATCGCCTGGCGCATTTGGCAAGCAGGGCGACCAGACCTTTGAGTACACCCTTACCTACAAAGGCCGCTTGACCACTCCTGAGGAATTTGGCGACATCGTAGTGCGCGCCAACTCAAATGGCGATGTGCTGCTGCTCAAAGACGTAGCCGAAATCGAGCTTGGCCGTGTCGACTATGGTTTCCACGGCGCTCTCAACGGCTATCCATCAACAGTGTGTATGGTGTTCCAGACCGCTGGCTCCAACGCTACAGCCATCATCAACAATTGCTTGGCTTTTGTTGACAACCTCAAAAAAGACCTTCCCAAGGGTCTCGAGATTGCTGTGCCTCTCAACAACAACGACTTCCTCTACGCATCTATCCACCATGTGATCAAGACCTTGATCGAGGCCTTCATCCTGGTGTTCTTCGTGGTGTACGTGTTCCTCCAGGACCTCCGTTCCACCATCATCCCGGCCATCGCCATCCCTGTGGCCTTGATCGGTACTTTCTTCGTGCTCAAACTGATCGGATTCTCAGTCAACCTCATCACCCTGTCGGCTCTCGTGCTCGCAATCGCAACTGTGGTCGACGATGCCATTGTGGTGGTCGAGGCGGTGCATGCCAAGCTCGACGTCGGATACAAGAGCGCTCGCCGAGCCTCAATCGACGCCATGGGCGAAATCGCTGGCGCTCTCGTCTCGATTACCCTCGTCATGATGCTCGTGTTCATCCCTGTGTCTTTCATGTCTGGCACCTCGGGTGTGTTCTACCGCCAGTTCGGTCTCACCATCGCCATCGCCGTAGGTTTCTCGGCTGTCAACGCCTTGACCCTGTCGCCGGCACTTTGCGCCGTGTTCCTCAAGCCTCACAAGACTGATGAGGAAGAAGAGCAATCCCTCAAGGAGCGCATGGGCGTCGCCTACAAGGCAGCTGGCGAGGCAATGAAACAGCGCTACAAGAAAATCTTCGGCGTTCCCCCGACGATTACCTTCATCGCCCTGGTTGCCACAATCGTATTCCTGGTGATGAGCTGGTTCCAGTTCGAGTGCGCTTGGAAACTCGTCATCGCTTGCGTCTGCGCCGTTATTGCCGTGGCTGGCTTGTTCAACCCGCAATTCCACGTGTCATTCAATAAGAACTATGAGAAGGTGCTCAAGGGCTACGCCAAATGGGCTAAATTCTTTGCTCGTCACAAAATCACCTCCTTCGGCGTCGTGGCCGCTTCAATCGCCGGCTTGGTGCTCTTGATGACCCATACTGCTACTTCACTGGTGCCCAACGAGGATACTGGCGTGTTCTTCGTGATGCTCAACATGCCTCCGGGCACATCTCAGGAGCGCACTGGCGAAGAGCTCGACAAGCTCAACGATATGATTATGGATTTGCCCGGTGTGAAACTGACCCAGATGATCAACGGCTACTCGTTCATCGCTGGCCAAGGCCCCACCTACGGTACATTCATCGTCAAGCTTAAGGATTGGGATGAGCGCTCAGATGCGGAAAGTGCCGAAAATCTGATCAAGCAGGTCTACATACGCTCGGCCTCGCTTGTCAAGGATGGTACCGTGGCTGCATTCGCTCCGCCTATGATTACCGGTTATTCAGCAACCAACGGTTTTGAAATCAAGATGCAGGACAAGACCGGCGGCGACATCAACGAGTTCTTCACCATCGTGCAAGGATTCCTCGCTGAGCTCAACCAGCAGCCCGAAATCCAGATGGCCTACACCACATTCGACCCCACCTTCCCAATGTATATGGTGGATATCGATGCTGCCAAGGCTAAGCAGGCTGGCATCAGCCCCTCTACCCTGCTCTCTACCCTCCAGGGATACTACGGCGGTATCTACGCTTCCAACTTCAACCGTTTCGGTAAGATATATCGTGTGATGATGCAAGCCACACCCGAGGCTCGCGTATCGCCAGAGACCCTCAACTCAATCAAGGTGCGCAATGGCAACGAGATGGCTCCTATCACCAACTTCGTATCGCTGCGCAAGGTCTACGGCCCTGACCTTCTGAACCGCTTCAATATGTTTACGTCAATCAACGTCAACGGCCAGCCTAACCCCGGTTTCTCATCGGGCGACGCTATCGCAGCCATCCAGCGCGTTGCCGCTCAGTCGCTGCCCGCCGGCTACGGCTACGAGTTCTCGGGTATGACCCGTGAGGAAGCTCAGCAAGACTCAAGCTCTACGGCTGTCATCTTCGGCCTCTGCTTGCTATTCGTCTACCTGTTGCTTTCGGCTCAGTATGAGAGCTACATCCTCCCCTGGGCTGTAATCCTCTCGGTGCCCTTCGGTCTGATGGGTTCGTTTGTCTTCGCTAAGATGTTTGGCATCGACAACAACATCTACCTGCAGATTGCGCTGATCATGCTTATCGGTCTTCTCGCCAAGAATGCAATTCTTATCGTTGAGTTCGCCCTTGAGCGTCGCCAGACCGGCATGTCAATCTTCAATGCGGCCATCGCTGGTGCTGAGGCTCGTCTGCGTCCTATCTTGATGACCTCGCTCACCATGGTAATCGGTCTGTTGCCTCTGCTCTTCGCTACTGGCGTCGGCGCTAACGGCAACCGTTCACTCGGCGCAGGCTCTGTAGGTGGCATGTTCATTGGCATGGTGCTGCAGATATTCATTGTTCCAGCTATGTTCATCACCTTCCAAATCATCCAGGAGAAGATCTCTCCGATCAAGTTCCACGACGAGGAAGAAGGCGGCAACATCGAAAACGAAATCGAGCAATACGTAAAATAAATGAAAACGAAGAATATCATATTAGCTGCCGTGGCCATGCCCATGATGCTCTCGCTCGGAAGCTGCGGCATCTACAACAAATATCATACTCCCGACAATACGCCCCTCACGGCCTCCTACAAGGAGGCCCGCGAGGCCGGGCCAGACTCCACCCAGATGGGCAATCTGCTGTGGGAACAGGTCTTCACCGACCCCGTCCTTGTCGACCTTATCAACCAAGCTCTCGTCAACAACACCTCGCTGCGCAATGCACAGTGCAATGTCGAGATAGCTCAAGCCAACCTGCTTGGCGCCAAGCTGGCCTACCTGCCCTCGATAGCTCTCAACCCCAACGGAGCCGGAGCATCCTACGCCGGCAGCGACCTAACCTGGACATACTCCATCCCCGCTGCCGCAAGCTGGGAGGTCGACATCTTTGGCAAGCTGCTCAACAGCAAGCGCGGCGCTCAGGCAGCCGTGCTGCAGAGCGAGGCTTACGCTCAGGCTGTGCGCTCTCAGCTCATCGCCTCAGTGGCCAACACCTATTATAGTATCTCACTGGCCGAGAAGCAGCTGCAACTTTATCGCAACACCGCAGTGCTGTGGGGCGAGACCGTGCAGACTATGAAGGACCTCAAGGAGGCCGGCCGCACCACCGAGGCTGCTGTTGTGCAACAGACTGCCAACTACTACAGCATCCTCGCTGGCATCACCGACATCGAGGTGACCCTCACCAAGCTCAACAACACTATGAGCCTGTTGCTCAACGTGATGCCTCAGAAGTGGGACATCCCCATGGATGCCAACCTCGACCTGCCCACCAACCTGGTCAAAGGCGTGCCTATGTCGGTGTTGGCTTTCCGCCCCGACGTGGCATCGGCTGAACAGACTCTGGCTCAGGCATTCTACACCACCAGCTCGGCTCGCGCAGCTTTCTACCCCAGCGTGACAATCTCGGCTCAGGGCGGTTTCACCAACTTGCTCGGCTCGGTGATCAAGAATCCGGGCGAATGGTTCTACAACCTGGCTGGTTCGGTCACCGCTCCTATCTTCTCGCGCGGCCAAAACCTCGCACGCCTCAAGGCTGCCAAGCAGCAAGAGCAACAAGCTCTCTACAACTTTGAGTATGCTCTGCTCTCTGCAGCATCCGAGGTCGAGAATGGCTTGATCACTTATGACAAATCGGTCGAGAAGTCAAGATTTATCGAAGAGCAAGTTGCCAACCTCGAGAAGTCGGTCGATTACACCAACGACCTGCTCATCTACTCAGATGGCACCTACCTCGAGGTAATCACAGCTCAGCAGAGCTTGCTCAGCGCACAGATTTCGCAAATCAGCAATGAGCTTACACGCATTCAGAGCATCGTCAACCTATACCAGTCAATGGGTGGTGGACGTTAATCTTTGGGCGCAGCTTTCCAAAAACTACAAACAAAAAGCCAAAGACCATTAATACCATACCTCTATGATCAGCGAACTTGCTTTTGTCAATCCTGGCGCAAAACTCGGCCAGAATGTCAAAATCCATCCTTTCGCCTATATCGATGACAACGTAGAGATAGGCGACAATTGCGAAATCATGCCTTATGTGAGCATTATCAACGGCACTCGCATGGGCAAGAACAACAAGGTGTTCCAGGGAGCCATCATCGGCGCTGACCCTCAGGACTTCCGCTGGAAAGGCGAACAGACCTACTGCTACATCGGCGACAACAATATGATCCGCGAGCAGGTAATCATCAACCGAGGCATCTATTCTGAGGGCGGTACGCGCATCGGCAACGAGTGCTTCATCATGGCCGAGACTCATATCGGACACGATTCAGTAGTCGAGGGACCTGCCGTCATAGGCAACGGCGTGACCATCGCCGGCGATGTTATCATCGAGCCTTGCTGCGTGCTGTCGTCCAACGCTATTGTGCACGAGAAGTCGCGCATCGGCCAATGGTCGCTCATCAAGGGAGGTTGCCGCATCAGCAGCAATGTGCCTCCACACACCATCATGGCCCACAACCCCGCTGGCTATTACGGTGTCAACTCCTTCATTATGAAGAAGAAAGGCTTCACCGATGATCAGATTGAAGATGCCGCCAAGGCTTATCGTCACATCTATCAGACCCAGACCTCGGTATTCAACGCCCTCAAGCGCATCGAGGCCGACATCGACGACAACGAGATCCGTCGCAACATCCTCAACTTCATCCGCGACAACAATCTCCGCATTGTCGGCATCAAGGTCAAGACCCAAGACTAAGCTCCAGCTTTTAAGGTGATTTTCAAAGAGCTCTCTGAATCACCTAATTAAAAGGATACAGTCAACATTATTTTTTGTCGAGTGTTTCATAATAAAAACGAATATTATGAAACACTCGATTTTATGTCCATAGCCGCAGCCATAGTGTGCTGCATTTCGGCCTCGGCGCAAGATTATTCGTATGATGTGCATTGGCGCTGGGGACTTGTCGACCTCAACATTGGTGAGGCTCATGTAGGAATCAGCCAGAGCGGCAACGACTTCTCAGGTACCATCACAGGCCATAGCATCCCGTGGGAAGGCCGCGTGTACAGCATTGCCGATACGCTGCGCGCCAGCGTCACCCCAACGGCTGAATCCATCTCTTATGTCAACGGTTGGTACCGCAAGCCTCGCGAGGGACAGACTGTCGACCTCAACTCGCCAGCCAACTACAAGAATATCCTTGGGCAAGGCACCCTTGATGCCGATGATGCCACTATGGAGGCTGTCACTATCACAGCCAACATGATTTCGATGTTCTACTACGCCTCGGCTATCGACTGGAACAGCCTCTCGGATGGCCAGACAGTGACGATACCTATCAGCGGCGCTGATGGCAGCAACGAGCTGAAAATCACCTACAATGGCACTTCGACCAGTTCGGTCGACGGCTCTACGCCCGTCTACTCAACCACATTCCAGTACAGTTATCACGGACGCATGCTCGACTATCCCGTGCAGTGTGAGATATCTCAATCTTCCCACCTCCCAATCCTCTTCGCTGCCGACATCAAGATTGGCCACGTCGACATGGCCCTCCACTAACCTCTCCTCAAATAAAAATCTAAAAATCCTCGAATATTCGAGGATTTTTTGTATTTTTGCGTGCAAATATAATAGCATGACAACACGACTACTATATCTTTTCCTTATTTCCACCTTCGCCCTCGCCGCCACCGCTGAGCGCCCACGCATCGACCTCAGCGGCGAATGGAAGGTACGCCTCGGTAGCAAAAACGCTGAATCACACTCCATTACCCTCCCTGGTACCCTCGACGAGGCCTTGATTGGCGAGCCCAATAAGGATTACACCGAGACCACTCAGCTATCGCGCAAAGTCACATACACTGGCCCGGCCTTCTATACTCGCTCATTCTATGTGCCAGAGTCCTGGGCTGGTCACCATACCCTGCTCACTCTCGAGCGCACTCGCCCCACCACAGTGTGGATTGACGATCAAGAGATTGGCTCAAGCACCCTCATTTCTTCAGCTCAGAGATACGAACTTGGCCAACTCTCCCCGGGCCAACATCATATCACCGTGATGGTCGATAATGGTGAACGCATCCCCGCTCAGGTAAAGAGCAACTCACACGCCTGCTGCGAGTCAACCCAAACCAATTGGAATGGCATACTCGGCCGCATTGATTTTCAAGCCGTTAAGCCGACTCATATTTCCTCGCTCACCTGCCGACCGCTGCCCGGACATTGCATCGAGGTTACCGCTCGCGTGGCCCACCCCGCCGATGGCCTAAAGATGACTATCTCATCCGGCCTTAACTCATCGACCCTCAAGCTCAAGCATGGCACATCAATCTACACCGCTATCCTCCAACTCGGCGACACCGCTCGCACCTGGAGCGAATGGCAGCCTGCTCGCCATCGCGTCACTGCCAAAATCCCTGACCAAGACGAACTTAGCACCTACGCAGCCCTGCGCGACTTCAAGGCCAAAAATCGGCACTTCTATATCAACGACACTTTGACCTTCCTGCGCGGTCGCCATGATGCCTGCGTATTCCCCCTCACTGGCTATCCGCCAATGGATGTCGACGGTTGGCGCCAGTATTTTCAGACCATCAAGTCGTATGGCCTCAACCATGTGCGCTTCCACTCCTGGTGTCCGCCCGAGGCTTGTTTCGAGGCTGCCGACATCGAGGGCATATACTTGCAACCCGAACTCACCATCTGGGGCACATTCAATCGCTCTGAGGATTTCCTGATGGACTTTCTCCGCACCGATGGCCAACAAATCCTCAAGGCTTACCGCAACCACCCATCATTCGTGATGTTCTCGCTCGGCAACGAGCTATGGGGCGAAGAGGATTTGATGGACGAGTTTGTGACCGACCTACGCACCATCGCGCCCGAGATGCTTTATGCTTATGGTTCAAACGCTTACCTGGGATATAAGGGTGCTCAGCCGGGCGAAGATTTCTTCGTGACCTGCCGCGTAGGAGCTGGAGAGGGGTATGACGGTTACAGCTCCCATGCTCGCGCCTCGTTCTCATTCGCCGATGCAGCCGATGGGGGCATCCTCAATCACGAATACCCCAATTCTGTGACTACTTTTGAGAAGGCCATCCTCCAAGCACATATTCCAGTCATTGGCCATGAGACGGGCCAATACCAGTCGATGCCTGATTTCCGGGAGATAGATAAGTACACCGGCGTGCTTGAGCCCCGAAATCTCGTTATCTTCAAGTCTCGCATGGATTCAGCAAACCTGCTTGACCAAGCCGAGGATTTCTTCAACGCCTCAAGCCGATGGGCTGCCAAGCTATACAAGGCAGATATGGAGATGAATCTGCGCACACCCCAGATGGCTGGTTTCCAATTGCTTGACCTGCAAGACTATCCCGGCCAAGGCACAGCCTTGGTAGGCGTGCTCGATGCCTTTATGGATAGCAAGGGAGCAATCTCGCCCAAGGAGTGGCGCCAGTCGTGCGACAAGGTAGTGCTGCTGGGCGAATTTCCACAATTCTGTTACCAAGGAGGACAAAACATCCAAGGTCGCATCTCAGTAGCCAATTACAGCGGCAAGGACTTGGCTGGCAGAGCCTTGCGCTGGCGATTTATCGATGACGAGGGACTTCCCGTCTACGGCGACACCCACCGCATACCCACTGGCCAGGGTTATGTGCGCGTCGACACCATCTCGATGCGCGCTCCAGCTATGGCATATCCCTACAAGATACAGCTCCAGCTTGAATTGCTCGGTATGCCAGTCGACAACATTTACGATTTCTGGGTATATCCCGAGCATCAGGAATTTGCTGATTCTATCCAAGGAATCATCATTTCCGAGACCATGGAGGATGCCCTCACCGCTCTCAACAAGGGCGAGAAGGTATTGCTGCTACCCCGCCATGAAGATGTCGAGGGCGCAACGGTCGGTGGCTTATTCACCACTGATTACTGGAACTACCGCATGTTCAGCACCATCAGCCACAATGCCAACAAGCCTGTCTCACCGGGTACTATGGGCCTCCTGATTCAGGCCGAGCACCCGGCCCTCAGCCAATTCCCCACCGACTTCCACTCCGACTGGCA
The DNA here is from genome assembly GCA_002633115.1 of Muribaculaceae bacterium Zag1. Classification (GTDB taxonomy): domain Bacteria; phylum Bacteroidota; class Bacteroidia; order Bacteroidales; family Muribaculaceae; genus CAG-873. The sequence goes on along the minus strand of NWBJ01000034.1, from coordinate 47,260 downwards.
ATGGTTCATCCCAGCCAAGATGGGTTATCCCTTGGTGCTTGATGCTCTCAATCCCGAGGGTTACATCCCAATCGTGCAAGCCATTGACAATGTTGAGCGTAACCACAGGCTGGGCCTTGTGATGGAGTTCGGCGTGGGCCCGGGCAAGCTGATGCTGCTGATGGCCCCGCTCTCGGCTCTCAACGAAAAGCCTGAAGGGCGACAGCTCATCGCCTCGCTCATCGACTACATGGCCGGGCCAAGCTTCGCCCCCGCCACCACCCTCTCGCCTGATGCTCTGCGCTCGTTGCTTACCGGCCAAGCCAGCTCAATAGCCGTCAGAGAATTGCGTAACATCAGCTATGATTGAGCCCCTTCTTCTGGGTCCAAGCACAAACCCTCAACCCCTGCCAATGGCACGGATTGAGGGGTTTGTGATGAAAAAATCATCTATGACCGATTTTTTATGTCAATAAATGGATAATTTTGGTGTAGATATAGACAATTGTAACAAAATTCAACCGTTTTTGGTGCTTTTGTCGTGAAAAAAATCATTATATTTGCAGTCAGAAAATTACTTTAAATTTATACCTTCTCATCGATGAAAGCAATTAAGCTAAATTCCTTGGCCGCTTCTGCCATCATTGCTTTGCTTGGCGTATCCTGCTCGAGCAATCCCGAGAAGCAGCTGACGCGCTCAGGCCTCGACCCTGACAACTTCGTTGCTCAGGTCAACGGCAAGACCACCGGTCTCTACAAGCTCACTAATCCTTCTGGCATGGAAGTTTGCGTCACCAACTTTGGCGGACGCCTTGTCTCGATCATGGTGCCCGACAAAAATGGCGACTTCAAGGATGTGGTCCTCGGCTTTGACAGCATCGCCGACTACATCAACATCCCCAGCGACTTTGGCGCTGCCATCGGCCGCTATGCCAACCGCATCAACCAGGGGCGTCTTGTAATCGACGGCGACAGCATCCAGCTCCCCCAAAACAATTTCGGCCACTGCTTGCACGGAGGCCCCACTGGCTGGCAATACCAGGTCTACGACGTGAAGCAAGTCTCTGACAATTCCATCACATTGGTAATGAACTCGCCCGACGGCGACAACAACTTCCCCGGCAATGTCACCGCCGAAGTCACCTACACTCTCACCGATGACAACGCTATCGACATCGACTACACCGCTACAACCGACAAGACTACGGTCATCAACATGACCAACCACTCATATTTCAACCTCAACGGAGATCCCAACATCCCTGTCACCAACTGCATGATGCAGGTCAACGCTTCGCTCTTCACCCCCGTCGACAGCACCTATATGACTACTGGCGAGATTGCCAGCGTCAAGGAGACTCCCTTCGACTTCACCGAGGCTAAGGCCGTGGGCGAAGAAATCACCGTCGACTGCGAGCAGCTGCGCAATGGCAACGGCTATGACCACAACTGGGTGCTCGACACAGCAGGTGATGACCAGAAGGTGGCAGTTACCCTCTCATCGCCCATCACCGGCATCACCCTCGAGGTCTACACCAACGAGCCCGGTATCCAAATCTACTCTGGCAACTTCCTCGACGGCACAGTCAGCGGCAAGGGTGGCAATGTCTACAACCAGCGCGCCGGCATCTGCCTTGAATCACAGAAATATCCCGACACCCCCAACAAGCCCACTTGGCCAAGCGCCACTCTCGAGCCGGGACAAACATACCACAGCCACTGCGTATTTAAATTCGGTATACAGAAATAATACCTAACCACGATAAACTAATCAAATATTTATCACACTCAGAATATGGGAACTCTAGACTGGATCGTCATCGGGTTATTCTTCATAGCCCTGATTGGCATCATCGTATGGGTCACTCGGCAGAAGCAGGGCAATGCCGAGGACTACTTCCTCGGAGGCAAGGACGCTACCTGGATAGCTATTGGTGCCTCAATCTTCGCTTCTAACATTGGTTCAGAGCACCTCATCGGCCTCGCCGGCTCTGGCGCTTCATCGGGTATGGCAATGGCCCACTGGGAGATTCAGGGTTGGATGATCCTGATTCTCGGCTGGGTATTCGTGCCGTTCTACACTCGCTCCATGGTAATCACCATGCCTGAATTCCTCGAGCGCCGCTACAATGGCGCATCGCGCACCATCCTCTCGCTTATCTCTCTGATCAGCTACGTGCTCACCAAGGTGGCTGTGACTGTCTATGCTGGCGGCCTCGTGTTCCAGCAGGTATTCGGCATCGAGAGCCTCTGGGGCATCGACTTCTTCTGGATTGCCGCTATCGGCCTGGTTGTCCTCACCGCTCTATACACTATCTTCGGCGGCATGAAATCGGTGTTGTACACCTCGGTGTTGCAGACCCCGATTCTGCTGCTTGGTTCGTTCATCATCCTCTGGCTCGGCCTCAAGGCCCTGGGCGGATGGGATGAGATGATGCGCATCTGCGGCGACCAGATTATCACTTGGCGCGATTCTGTCACTGGCGAAGAGGTGACCCGTGGCGACACAATGGTCAACCTGATGCGTTCAAACGACGACCCGCAGTATCCTTGGCTCGGCGCCCTTATTGGTTCGGCAGTTATCGGTTTCTGGTACTGGTGTACCGACCAGTTCATCGTACAGCGCGTCCTCTCTGGTAAGAACGAAAAGGAGAGCCGCCGAGGCACCATCTTTGGCGCTTACCTCAAGCTGCTCCCCGTGTTCTTGTTCCTCATCCCCGGCATGATTGCTTTCGCTCTGCATCAGAAGACTGGTGACTTCCTGCCCTTCCTCGCCAACGGCAACCTCAACACCGATGCCGCCTTCCCGACCTTGGTAGCCAAGCTGCTCCCGGCCGGCGTGAAAGGCCTGATCGTCTGCGGTATCCTCGCGGCCCTTATGTCTTCGCTTGCTTCACTCTTCAACTCGAGTGCCGCCCTGTTCACGGTCGACTTCTACCAGCGCTACCACCCCGAGGCTAATCCTAAGAAGGTTGTGCGCATCGGTCAGGCCGCTACCGTAGTGATCGTGCTGCTCGGTATCCTCTGGATTCCTGTGATGCGCTCGGTTGGCGATGTGCTATACCTATATCTACAAGATGTGCAGTCAGTGCTTGCTCCGGGCATCGCTTCGGCCTTCCTGCTCGGTGTCTGCTGGAAGAGGGCCACAGCCCAAGGCGGTATGTGGGGCCTTATCGCAGGTCTTGCCATCGGTCTTACCCGCCTTAGCGCCAAGATTGCATACACAGGCGGCGAGGGTGCTGACAACTGGTTCAAGTACATCTTCTACGATGTCAACTGGCTCTTCTTCAGCGGTTGGATGCTCGTATTCTGTCTCTTGGTAGTGGTGGTTGTTTCGCTTTGCACCAAGGCTCCCGACCCGGCCAAGATCAAGGGTCTGGTATTCGGTACCTCTACACCTGAGCAGCGCGCTGCAACCCGCGCCAGCTGGAATGGTTGGGATATCCTCAACTCAATCATCATCCTCTGCATCACCGCAGCCTTCTACTGGTACTTCTGGTAAAAACTAAATGAATAATGAAAAATGAAAAGTGAAAAATAACAACTAACACGGATTACAGTTTTTAATTTTCACTTAAACCAAAGAAAAGAGTTATCAATCTATTCTTCACTTTTCATTTTTCATTATTCACTTTTCATTTTTCATTTTATAACTATGCTCGAAGAATTGAAAGAAAAAGTGTTTCAGGCCAATCTTGACCTCGTAAAACACGGACTTGTGATATTCACCTGGGGCAATGTCTCAGGCATCGACCGCGAAAAGGGCCTCGTCGTAATCAAGCCCAGCGGCGTAGACTATGATACAATGAAAGCCAGCGACATGGTGGTCGTTGACCTCGACGGCAATGTGGTCGAGGGCGATCTGCGTCCATCGTCTGACACCCCTACCCACTTGGCTCTCTACAAAGCATTCCCCGAAATCGGAGGCGTGGTGCACACCCACTCGACCTACGCTACCGCTTGGGCTCAGGCTGGCAAGGACATCCCCAACATCGGCACAACCCACGCCGACTATTTCCACGATGCTATCCCCTGCACAGCCGACATGACCGAGGCCGAAGTCAAGGGACAGTACGAGCTTGAGACTGGCAATGTCATCATCAAGCGCTTTGAGGGCATCAACCCGGTGCACACTCCCGGCGTACTCGTCAAGAACCATGGCCCATTTGCTTGGGGCAAGGATGCTCACGACGCAGTGCACAATGCCGTGGTGATGGAGCAGGTAGCCAAGATGGCCTTTGTCGCCTTTATGGTCAACCCCGAGCTGACTATGAATCCTCTGCTTGTCGAGAAGCATTTCAACCGCAAGCACGGCCCCGGCGCCTACTACGGCCAAGCAAAGAAATAGCGCCCCCAAAGGGAGCAGCACAGTGGTGCCATGCTCCCATCAGCTGCTACCATAGCGCCACGGTGCCTCGCCGCTGGGCTGCGAGTATAAAATTATTAAACAACCAAAATCAATAACACATATTACACAATGGCAAAATTTGAAGATCTCGAGATTTGGTGGGTCACTGGTGCCCAACTCCTCTATGGCGGCGATGCCGTCGTGGCCGTTGATTCTCACTCTAAAGAGATGGTCGACGGCCTGAACAACTCTGGCAATCTCCCTATCAAGATTGTCTACAAAGGCACTGCCAACTCAAGCAAGGAAGTTGACGACATCATGAAAGCTGCCAGCAACGACTGTCGCTGCGTAGGCCTCATCACTTGGATGCACACTTTCTCGCCCGCCAAAATGTGGATCCACGGCTTGCAACACCTCCACAAGCCCCTGCTCCACCTCCACACTCAATACAATGCCGAAATTCCATGGAAGACCATGGACATGGACTTCATGAACCTCAACCAGTCGGCTCATGGCGACCGCGAGTTTGGCCATATCTGCTCGCGCATGCGCATCCCTCGCAAGGTGGTTGTCGGTTACTGGAAGGAAAAAGACACCCAGGAGCGCATCGCCGTATGGAGCCGCGTAGCCGCTGCTTGGGCCGACGCTCAGGACATGCTCATCATCCGCTTTGGCGACCAGATGAACAATGTAGCCGTTACCGATGGCGACAAGGTTGACGCCGAACTCCGCCTTGGCTACCATGTAGACTATTGCCCCGTGAGCGAACTCATGGAATATTTCAAGAAGGTCGAAGACGGCGCCGTCAAGGCTCTTATCGACGAATACTTCGCTATCTACGCTGTCGATAACGACGTAAAGGATCCCAATGGCGACAAGTATCGCGTGGTCTGGAATGCCGCCAAGGCTGAGCTCGCTATCCGCGCTTGCTTGGTATCTAAGGGCGCAAAGGGCTTTACCACCAACTTTGACGACCTCGGCACCGACGACATCAACGATCCCAACTTCGTTGGCTTTGACCAAATCCCGGGTCTCGCCTCACAGCGCCTTATGGCCGAGGGCTATGGCTTCGGAGCCGAAGGCGACTGGAAATCAGCTGCCCTCTATCGCACCGTATGGTACATGACCCAGGGCCTCGAGGGCGGTTGCTCGTTCCTTGAGGACTACACTCTCAACTTCGACGGCAAGAAGAGCTCAATCCTCCAAGCTCACATGCTCGAGGTTTGCCCCCTCATCGCCGAAGAGAAGCCTCGCCTCGAGGTGCACTTCCTCGGAATCGGTATCCGCAAGGCTCAGACCGCACGCTTGGTATTCACCAGCAAGCCGGGCGACGGCGTGACCGCTACCGTTGTCGACATGGGCAACCGTTTCCGCCTCATCGTCAACGATGTAGAGTGCATCAAGAGCAAACCGCTGCCTAAGCTGCCCGTGGCTTCGGCTCTCTGGATCCCGATGCCCAACTTTGAGGTTGGCGCTGGCGCTTGGATCTTGGCTGGCGGTACACACCACTCATGCTTCAGCTACTCGATCACTCCCGAGTACTGGATGGACTATGCCGAAATCGCTGGCATCGAGATGCTCCACATCGACAAAAACACCACTATCGAGGGCTTCCAGCGCGAAATGCGTTACAACGAAGTCTACTACATGCTGAACAAAGCCCTGAAATAAGTAATAACTAAATGAAAAATGAATAATGAAAAATGAAAAATGACCAATTGGGGTCTCTTATTCCATTATTCATTTTTCATTTTTCATTATTCATTTTTCCATTTTGATTTTATGGATACCAAATACGTAATAGGATTAGACTATGGCAGCGACTCAGCTCGCGCCCTGGTTGTCAACGCCGCCAACGGCGAGGTCCTCGCCTCTTCGGTGAAATACTATCCCCGCTGGAAGGAAGGCAAATATTGCAATCCCCGCATCAACCAATATCGCCAGCATCCCCAGGACTATATCGACGTGCTGATCGCATCAGTGCGCGAGGCCCTGTCGAAGTGCCCCGAGGGCACAGCCGAGCGCGTAGTAGGCATCGCCTTCGACACCACCGGCTCGACCCCGGCATTTACCGATGAGACTGGCACTCCTCTGGCTCTGCTCCCCGAGTTCGCCGAGAACCCCAATGCCATGTTTGTGCTCTGGAAGGACCACACCGCCGTAAAGGAAGCAGCCGAAATCAACGACCTGTGCAAGCGCTGGCCGATCGACTACACCAGCTATGAGGGCGGCATCTACTCGTCTGAGTGGTTCTGGGCCAAGGCTCTGCATGTGCTGCGCGAGGATGAGAAGGTACGCGAAAAAGCTTACTCGCTCATTGAATATTGCGAGTGGCTCCCCGCTCTGCTCACTGGCGTGAAGCACTCTAAGGATGTGGTGCGCAGCCGTTGCGCTTGTGGCCACAAGGCTATGTGGCACCCCAAATGGGGCGGTCTGCCACCCGAGGGGTTCTTTGTTGAGCTTGACCCGCTGTTAGCTGGTTTCCGCGAGCGTCTCTTCACCGAGACTGAGACAGCCGACAAGCCTGTTGGCCATCTCACCCAGGAGTGGGCCGACCGTCTTGGCCTCACCACCAAGGTTGTGGTTGCTGGCGGCGCTTACGACTGCCACATGGGAGCAGTTGGCGCTGGCGTTGAGCCTCACACCTTTGTGCGCGTGATTGGCACCAGCACTTGCGATGTGATGGTAGCTGAGAAGGAAGAGATTGGTGACAACCTCATCAAGGGCATCTGCGGTCAGGTTGACGGTTCTGTCATCCCCGGCATGATCGGCCTCGAGGCTGGCCAGTCAGCTTTTGGCGATATTTATGCTTGGTTCAAGCGCGTGCTTGAGTTCCCCCTCACTCACATCGTGATGGAGAGCAACCTGCTCAGCGAGGAGACCAAGGCCGAACTCGTGGCCGAGGCTTCTGCCAAGATTATCCCGGCTCTCACCGCCGAGGCTGAGCGTATCCACCCGTCGGAGAGCGCAGTAGTTGCTACCGACTGGATGAACGGTCGCCGCACCCCCGATGCCAACCAGCTGCTCAAGGGTACCATCACCGGCATTACTCTCGGCACCACCGCTCCTATGATTTTCCGCGCCCTCGTCGAGGCTACAGCCTTTGGCAGCCGCGCTATCGTTGAACGCTTCCGCCGCGAGGGTGTTAAGATTGACACCGTAATCGGAATTGGCGGTATCGCCCTCAAGTCGCCCTTCGTGATGCAGACCCTGAGCGATGTGCTCAACATGCCTATTAAGGTATGCAACACCGACCAGGCTTGCGCACTCGGCGCTTCGATGTTCGCCGCAGTCGCCGCTGGCATCTATCCCAATGTCGAGGCAGCCATCAAGGCCATGAACTCGGGCTTCGCCAAGGAATACTACCCCATCGAGGCCAATGTCGAGGTCTACGACCACCTCTACAAGGAATACCTCAAAATCGGCCACTTCACCGAAACCGAGCTTTACAACAAGTAATCTACCCCATCGTAGCTGCAAGTCCTTATCTCTCCCCTCCTCGCAGCCATCATTACCCTCCATGCTGCCCCCATAAAAAAGTCAGCATAAATATACCTACCGTAAGGCGCGTCCCCTCCCCGAGGCCGCGCCTTTTTTGTTAGTCCAAGTTGTAGTTCTCAGTTATTTTCCTTAAATTTGCATGTAATTTTTAATAAACGACCTGTCCTCGGTACGGGATTCTCGTGGAGGTGAGTTCAATCAGCATGGTTTCTTCAAGGCTATGCTGGGCCTGTGCAATCTCACAGTGCTATGTCCTGAAATGGAACTTAATTATGGCTATAGCGACTTTGTCCTGGTCCCCTTACTGACTCATTATCCTAAAGCAAAGCATTGCTATATCATAGAGATGAAATATGTTGAGACCAAGGCTCCGGATTCAGAAATTCAGCGTCAATATACTGAAGCTGAGCGCCAAATACGCCAATATGCTGTCGCCAATCGCTTATTAAAATCTATCCCCGGCTGCACCCTCCATGGAATCACTCTCATGTTTCGAGGCCAGGATATGCTTCCCCCACTCCCCGTGCTCGAAAAGCATATCCCTCCCCTCACTTTGAGGTGACATAAGTAAAGGGGCGATTTAAAGTTAAGCTTCCTTCTCAGATGTACCCGGATGGCTACCCCGTAGGGTAGGGGTTGTTTCATCTAGCATATAGGTTAACACCCGGATGGCTACCCCGTAGGGGTTGTTTCATTCTAGTGCTCAGAAGGTTAGTGAAACAACCCCTACGGGGTAGGAGGGGGAGGGGTATGCGCCCATAGCTAGATGAAATAACCCCTACGGGGTAGCCATCCGGGCGACCTCCATATTTAACTTCTAATTGAGCTCTTACTTAACACCAACCATGAAATTTTAAAATTTGATTTTACTTATTTAACTAAAAAAGAAAGAGGATAAATCATTGGGTTTTAATGATTTATCCTCTTGGATTGGTGCCCAGAACAGGACTCGAACCTGCACGCCTCGCAGCACTCGCACCTGAAACGAGCGCGTCTACCATTCCGCCACCTGGGCAACATTGTAGGTGTTTCGTTTTGGTGATGCAAAGTTAGGCATTATTTTTGAATCTACCAAAAATTTTCCATAAAATTTTCACTTTTTCTTCCCTCACTCCCAAATTCGGGGGTGTAATCCGCATGGCGTGGGGGGCCCAGGCGCCCTCGCGGGCCCAGTCAGGCGATGCTATTTTTTTGGATACGCGGAATGGACCCGCGAGGGCGCCTGGGCCCCCCACTGCTGACGCGGCGTATCCGCATGGCGGTCCCCCTTTAGGGGGTTAGGGGGCTGGGCCGCGCTGTTAATTCGCAAACAGCCGTTGGACTTTGGAGGGGTCGACGCCGAGTTCGACGGCGCGCTTGGCGTCGGATTTGGCGGCATCCATCAGGTAGCTCTCCTTGTTGAGCCAGGCGCGATAGTAGTATAGCTCGGGGTCCTCGCCGCATTGGCGAAATGCCTCGCCGAGGGTGTGCGAAGCATCAGACAACTCCCCTATCGCGAGATAACAACCCGCCAGGGCGGCATAATACTCCGGTGCCGGTTCCATCTCAACGAGCTTCTTATAATAAGGTATAGCCTCGCGGTCATGGCCCGAAAGGGAAAGCATGGTGCCCATCGCCACCTGAGTGTTGTAACTGTCAGGGCTCACGCTCTGCAGCACGGCAAAGTCCTGCGTTGCCACCGACAGCCGTCCCCCATACAGCGCTATCATGCCATGATAATACCGAGCCGAGGCCGACAATGAATCGCGCTCGATGACCAGGCCGAAATCATCGTAGGCATCGCGATCGCGCCCCATCTTGAGTTTGAGCAACGCGCGATTTTCCCTCACCGTGGTCATGGCCGGAGCCATGGCGAGAGCTTCGTCATAAGTGGCAAGAGCCAACGAATCCTGACCGAGGTGGGTATAGACGATTCCAAGGTTGGAGAGCAGCAGCACATTCGATGGATTGTCGGGGTCCATGCGCATCGCCTCGCGCAATCGCAGTACAGCCGTGGGATAGTCGTGCGCAGCGATAGCCGCATCGGCCTCGCCGGTGAGAATGAAGTATGGGTCTTCCTCATCATCAGGAGTTGCCTTGCGGATAATCTTGTCAGGATTCTGCAGCACCGACTCATGCTCGAGGGGCGTCACTGCATGGGTGACGATAGCCGTGAGGAGAGAGACTATAATGGGTAGATAACGATAGGTCATAACAAATGTATTAAATCGCTCCCTTTGGGGACTCTGCAAAATTACCGACTTTTGGTGAGAAGAAAAATGCTTTTTTCCTAAAAAGAGCGATTTTAAGTGAATTTAATCGTATTTTAATCATGTGTTAACCCCGATGTGAGGGATTTTTTAAGGTTAGGGTCGTAATTTTGCAACATCAAATTTCTAACGATTTACTCAAAATCTCTTATCCATGACTCGAATCTCATACATATCGACTGCTTGCCTCACCCTCGCGCTCCTGGCCAGCTGCGGCGGAGAGAAGGCCCAGCATAAAGCCCCTGTCGATTACGTCAATCCCTATATGGGCAATATCAGCCACTTGCTGGTGCCTACTTTCCCCACCGTGCACCTGCCCAACAGTTTGCTCCGAGTTTACCCCGAGCGCAGCGACTATACCAGCGAACGTGTCACCGGTCTCCCAATCGCCGTGACCCACCACCGCGAGCGTTCGGCTTTCAATCTCACTCCCTTTGCCCAGGCTCCGACGCAACCCACTGCGCAATACAATTATGACAACGAGGTGTTACGGCCCTATTATTTCAGCATCGAACTCGATGACAACTCAATCCTCGCCCAATACGCGCCATCGCATCAGTCAGCCGTTTACAATATCTCATTCTCCAACAGTCAGGCTCCCTACCTGTGCCTCAACTCGCGCCAAGGCGAGGTGAGCATCGAAGACGGCACAGTCAAAGCCTGCCAACTCCTCGACAACGACACTCGCCTCTACGTATATCTCGAAACCCAAGAGGCACCCACCGAGACAGCCATTCTCGCCAATGGCAACCTCGACAGCCAAGCCTCAGCAGCTCAAGGACAGAATGTAGCAGCAGTCCTGCGATTCGCAGAGCCCAATATCCATGCCCGCTATGGCATCTCGCTCATCAGCGCTGAGCAAGCCAAGAAAAATCTTGAGCGCGAAATCCAGTCCTACGACGTCAATGCCGTAGCCGAGGCTGGGCGCCAAGAGTGGAACGATGCCCTGGGACGCATCGCCGTGGAGGGCGAAGATGAGGAAAGCAAAACAGTATTCTATACCTCTTACTATCGCACTATGGAGCGGCCCATCTGCCTGAGCGAAGACGGACAATACTACAGCGCTTACGACCACGCTGTGCATGCCGACGGCGGCACGCCTTTCTATACCGATGATTGGATTTGGGACACCTACCGTGGTGTGCACCCCTTGCGCACCATTATCGAGCCCGAAAAAGAAGAGCAGATTCTATACTCCTTCCTCGAAATGGCCGACCAGATGGGCACCGGCTGGATGCCGACATTCCCCGAACTCACTGGCGACTCGCGCCGCATGAACAGCAACCATGCCGTGGCCTCAGTAGCCGATGCCGTGGCCAAGGGCTTGAAAATCGATACATTGCGAGCCTACGAAGCTTGCCGCAAAGGCATAGAAGAGAAGACCTTGGCTCCGTGGAATGACAAACGCGCCGGTTGGATTGACCAGTTCTACGTCGAGCACGGCTATATCCCGGCTCTCAAAGACGGCGAGACCGAAAACGACCCCAACATCAACCCATCAGAGCAGCGTCAGCCAGTAGCCGTTACCCTCGGCACGAGCTACGACCAATGGTGCCTAAGCCGTATCGCTGCCGCTCTCAATCGCCCTGACGAGGCTGACTATTACTACAGATGCTCGCATAATTACCGCAACATCTACAACCCGGCTACCGCATTTTTCCACCCAAAGGACAAGGATGGACGTTGGATCGAACCATTCGACTACCGATTCTCGGGTGGTCAGGGCGCTCGCCGATACTATGGCGAAAACAATGGCTGGGTCTACCGCTGGGATGTGCCACACAATATCCCCGACCTGATCGGACTGATGGGCGGAGCCGAACAATTTGTCGCCAACCTCGACCAAACCTTCTCTGAGCCTCTGGGCAAGAGCAAGTACGAGTTTTACTCGCAACTCCCCGACCATACCGGCAATGTGGGCCAGTTCTCAATGGCCAACGAGCCCTCGATGCATGTACCTTATCTGTACGATTACGCCGGACAGCCCTGGAAGACCCAGAAGCGCGTAAGGCAGATGCTCCAGACCTGGTTCCGCAACGACTTGATGGGACTGCCGGGCGATGAAGACGGTGGCGGACTGTCAGCATTCGTGGTTTTCTCCTCGCTTGGATTCTATCCAGTGACCCCGGGCGAAGCAAGATACGCCATAGGTTCGCCAGTATTTGACGAGGCATCAATCACGCTGCCATCAGGAGGCAAATTCACAGTAATTGCTCACGGAGCCTCGCAAGGCATGAAATACATACAGAGTGCCACGCTCAATGGCGAGCCATTCAACCAGCCATGGATCTATCACAGTGACATCGCCGCAGACGGCACGTTGGTATTCCAGATGGGATACGAGCCCAATAAGCAGTGGGGCGTAGTGGAAATGCCAGATCGAATGGCAATGGCTGATTAGCCATGCGCCGAGGCGGCGCACCCACACTGTTCAGAGGCTCACCCACAATAAATACGAATAGTAGTTTTTCTCATAAGATAGAATTGGATTAGTGTTTAAGGATTAGTTTTAATGGTTAATAGGTAGTTTCTATCGTAGGAAAGAGCTCCGCGGGGTGCGGGGCTTTTTTCTACTGTATAACAACCAATTGACCATTTTTTGTAATTAATCTTTGTAATTCTCAATTATTTATTGTAATTTTGCTACACTTATACATCATTGGGCCCTACCATCAGCCCATCCACCCCATTACATCTACCTATTTTACCAATCTCCATGCCATGAGGCGTCTTATCCCTTTTCTCTCAATCCTCACCGCCATTCTGGGCTGGGCACAATCATCTCAATTGTCTGGTACTGATTATGGCCTATCTTTCAATGCCGCCAAAGTACCGGGCCAACAGCGCACCTCTTTAGTACTGAATGACGGACAGCCTATCAAATTTAAAGATGAACTCCAGATCAGTTTCGACCTCGAGCTGCGCAAGCAAGAGGTAATTTGGGGCAACATACTCAACTTGGCCGACAACTCCGGACAAAACTGGAAATTATCCTATATTATCGATTCCGACAACAAGCCCAAAGCAGCTTGGATTCACGACAACGGCTTCTCAGTGTTTCAAACAGCTCCCCTCAACAGCGGAGAATGGGTGCCTGTGGCGTTGACGCTCGACCGAAAGCACGGAGTGGTCAAGATCAGTTATGCTGGCCGCGATACCATCATCCCTACCCGATTCAGCGACACAGAATGGGTAAAGGCCCATTTCGGCAAGACCGACAATAAGTCGGCCGACGTGCCACCAATCATCATCAAAGATGTGCAAATCTACCGAGACGGCAGCCCTCTCTATCACTGGACCCTCAAGCAACACAACAGCGAGGTATGCCTCGACGAACTCAGAGGCTCTAAAGCCATAGCCAACAACGGCAAATGGGTACTCGACAACCATATCGACTGGAATGTGGTACGCACCGATACTGTGACCGGCCTATTCGACATTGCTATTTCGCCGCGCCAAGGACAATTGTTCATTGTGAAGGAAAATGAAGTTGAACGCCTTGATGAATATGGCAACCTTATCGAGCGTGTGCCTTTTGACGACCATCACAGTCTGCCCAAAATGCCTGGCTATACACTCTATACCCCTACTGGCGACAATCTGGTGGCATATTCCATCTCTAATGGAACCACCTCGACGTTTGATTTTCAGAAGAGGCAGTGGACCCAGCATGAAGGCAAACTGCAAGACCCCCTATTTACCAACCATGCGCGAGCCTTCAATCCAGCCGACAGTTCGTTTTATTTCTTCGGAGGCTACGGCCACTTCGCTTACCACAACGAACTTTTTCACTTCAACCCCTCGACTCTGGCAATTGAAAAGATAGAATACTCCAACCCAGTCTACCCTCGCTTTGGGTCCTCGATGTGCGTAGTAGGCAATAAACTGTATATAATAGGCGGCCGTGGCAATCAGTCAGGCAAGCAAGCCTTGGAATCGTATTACTATTACGATATGTGGGAAATTGACCTTGACACTCGCCAAGCTCGCATAGTGTGGGAGAAACCGCGCGACAGCGAGGAGAAAGGCTGGATTCTGTCTTCAACCATGATTTTCAACCCGACTGACAGCACATTCTATGCCGTAAATATGGACCTGCAGGGAGGCACTATGGTACAATTCTCAATGAGTTCGCCAGAATGGCGGGCTGTGTCCCATCCCATCAACAATCGAGGCCCGTACCAAGATTTCGACTATAGCCTGTGCTATTCTCCTCGAGTTGGCAAGTTCTATTTCGTTGCCCACAAGCTCGGAGCCGACCATGTGCACCGCACTGGCATATACAGTCTTAATACCCCTATTCTGGAAGAGACAGCCCTGCTGCAAACCCCAGTTGAGGATGCCAACCATCCTTGGCGTTGGATTATCGGCGCAGCGGTGGCTTTGATGCTCTGCGCTGGATTGTTCCTTATAGCTCGTCGCCGCAAGACCCCTAAGCCAACCGTCCAGCCAGAGGCACAAGCGCCAACGCCGACTTATACGCATTATGAGGAGGAAGAAGAGGAAGAAAAGCCCAAATTTTATGACACATCGCGCAGCTTTGTGTCTCTGTTAGGGGCATTTAGCGTGATTGACAAGGACGGTCAAGACATCACCGTCTCCTTCTCGCCGCGCCTCAAGCAATTGCTGGTGCTGCTCATACTCTACAGCGAGAAATCAGACAAGGGCATCTCAACTGACAAGATCACCGAACTAATCTGGAATGACAAAGACGAGCGGTCGGCTCGCAACAATCGCAATGTGACAGTGAGGCGTCTGCGCGTGCTGCTTGAGACCGTAGGCGATATGCAATTGGTGAGCAATCCAGGATTCATGCGCATCGACTTTGGCGAGAGCGTAGTGTGTGACTACCACGAGTTGCACAAATGCTACAAGGCATTTATGACTCATCAAGGCGGAGAAACTGACCCGGAGCAGCGTGGCCGTATCCTCGAGTTGCTGCTCCGAGGACCGCTGTTACCTAACACCGTGTTTGAGTGGCTCGATCCATTCAAGGGTACCAATTCGAGCCTGTCTTTGGATATGCTGAGCCATCTGTTGCAAGGGGCGCGCAGCCAAGGCAATTCCGCATTGGTGGTAGCTATTGCCGAAATCATGCTGCTGCACGATCCGCTGAATGAGGAAGCCCTGATGGCCGAATGTCGCATGCTATCCGAGCAGGGCAAGACAGGGTTGGCCAAGAAACACTACGACCGCTTCTGCCGCACCTACAACGAAACCATGGGCGAACCCTACTCAACCCCCTTCACCGATATCATCAAAGAAACCGTCCCTTGTTGATTAGCCTCGGAGAGGCTTAACAAAGTTAGCCCCAGGTAGTCAGGCGCGAAGCGACTGACTACCTGGGGTTTAGAGTCATCCACCCAGCGAGCCTCGGAGAGGCTCAACTATGCGGATTACTCGGCGGTTACGAGGCGCAAATAATTGATATTGATATCCCCATCAACGATATTGAGGACTAGCTCACGCCAGCGATAATAATCAAACTCGACTGTGGCAATCGTTGTCTCAACCCATTGTCCTGATGTCGAGGGCAGCGTAACCACTGTGCCGGTATTGCCAGCCACATCGCAGCGCACTTGAGCCGAAGCGATTGAGGAATAACGAATCTTGATATCTGTGATTGCGCCACGGAATGGCAACTCCACCCAACTCAGCCACTCGCCTGCGGCAGTATTGGTGACACACCAACCATTGTAAGAATCATCATCGCAACGCATGACATCAAGGTCCCCATCGCGATATTGCTGTCCGCTATTGCCTGATGTGGTGTCATAGAAGTAATCGCAAGCCTCAGCCTCGACGCGCAAGTCCTTGGGATATGCCACGTCAAAGTCAGCATTGTATTTGCGCAGCAGATTCACACGCTGATTGGGGAAGTCATAGTAGACAGTATCCTTGCTTCGCCAATAAGAGGCATTTTCAGCCATATCCACAAAGCTCTCGCACATTACCAGGTCGGCCGCGCCAGATACAAAGGCATCAAACGCTGTGGTAAGAGTCTTGCCGTGGTTGGCATCGATAAACTGATGAGCACCCGACAGGTCGCCAGCCGAGAATCCCGGCACCGCTACACCCACATTATGGCCATTGTAGCTATAGAGGGTATAGTTGAAATTGGTAGCCGTGGCATTTGCGGCAGCCGTAAACCAATTGTTGACAGCATCCAGGTCATCGGTTGTCACCTCAGGGTCGCGGTCGATAAACGACTTGTCGGCACAGATGAAGAGTTCATCACCGTAGCGCTCCTTGAAGTCGCTATGCAACTGGTTGAGAATCTTCTTGATCTTGCCATCGTTGCTACCGGTCACAAAGCCGTTGATGTTCCAGATGTATAGCACGGGCTTGCCGTTGTAGCGCAGCAGATACTGGTTATTGGCTGAGTTTTCGTTGTAGAAATTATCGAAAGCGAGCTTGATATTGTAGTCCCAGATGTATTTATAGCACAAGTCAAAATCATCGATGGGATAAGCATCAGCGCCTGGGTTGGAATAAGACCCGTTGAGGTCAAGATTCATGGCTGCGGCCCATGATGCCGGAGCATCATCAAAGATGGCAATCTTGAGATGCGTCTCGCCGCGACGCTTGAGCGCATCGATAAATTTTGAGATGTGGGTGGGGTCACCATGGTCGGCGTAGTATTTGCTGTCGGTGTCAGCCTTTGGCAGACGGCCACGGCAGTTGGGGATGGCATAGTCGATGCCGCTATATACCATCTCCTCGACCAGTTCGTCCCAAAAATCTTGCTCAGTGGCTCCGTACATCTTCATCTCAAACAGAGGGAGATTGTAGTAGGTTGTCGATGAGGTTTTGGCGGTGGCTTGGAGAGTGCCGTCGCGCAGCTCATGCTGGAAGCTGAAGATTGCCCCAGTCAGGTAGTGGTGGTCATCGACCAGGTCGCCTACCATCACCTCGGGCAGAGGATAGGTATTGTCGATATTGGGCGTTACAGGCTCGTCGTCAGAGCATGAGGCGAGCATCATGACTGGCACAGCCCACAATATGTGATATCTTGTTTTCATCTTATTTCTTATTTTTCATTTTTCATTATTAATTTTTCATTTCCATTATTCCGTATAGATTTCTGCGTAGCTCCATTTGAAGTGGCGTTCGCCAAGCTCCCAGTCGGGATAGAACTCCCAGCTTTCATCGATGCCAAGGTCATCGAGAGTGAAATTGCCCTTGTACATATCCAGATATTTCTCATTGACATACAGGGCGCACTCGGCTGGCAGAGAATTGTTGTTGAATACCGAAGCCTTGGTACTCTTGGTGTCCTGGCCGCGCATGGTCTCGAGTATTTGCAGCGGTTGACACTGGATATGGATAGCCGGGCGGTTGGTGCCTTGACCCTCAAAGCAATAGCCGTACATATATTCAAGCGTGCTGGGCAGGTAGATGGCACCCATCTGGCTACAGTTGGCGAACGCGTGACGGTCGATGATGCGCACGCCCTCGGGGATCACTATGCCTTGCAGATTTGAGGCGTTGCGACACAGCTCCATAGGTATGATTTCGAGTTGTCCGTGGGTCGGCAGTGTGAGATTCTCAAGCGCAGTACAATTGATAAATTGAGAATTGGGGAGCACAGTGTTGGTGATGTTGGCCAGATTGATCTCCTTGAGAGTAGTGCCTGCCAAGGTCTTGAGCAACGCCCAATCATCGTCAGAAACCGGGCCGCTGAGTTCGATTGAGGCCAATGTCTCGCGTATTCCATAGTAATCGAGGATGTCGGCCAGGCTCTTGGTGCCATCAAGAGTGATAACCGGGTTGGCGGCTTGGGTGATGTTGAGTTGATCTGAGTAAGAGCCGCCACTTATCTTAATGCTGGCTGAGCGGTCGATAGGCACCGTATTGGCCTCGTACTTAATCTCGACAGCCCCCTCTTCATCGCGGCTCGACACCGAGAGCCAACCGGTGGATGAACCCTCATAAGAGAAATCCACATCCCAACTGTCGACATTCTTGAGGCTGAAATTGATGGTGAATAGGCCCCCATTCTTAGAGAGGGATTCGGCTGTCAGAGCATCGGCATTGCTGATGTTGATGCCGAGTGGCACATTAGCAGCTTGGGTGAGCGCGATCTCGCGCTTGCGTTCGCCCGACATCAGGTAGAATGATGAGGTGCGCTCGGCATAGGTGGGATTGTCGGCAGCGGTGAGCTCGATCGTGATTTGGCCCGACTCGCCTCTCTTTTGCGAGAATGTGACCCATTGTGCATCGCTGAGAATGCGCCACTCGTTGTTGACCGTGAAGCTGAAAGTCTGCGTGGGAGCGTCTTCGGCTGGGAATACAAAGGTAGGGGCGCTGGTGATGGCGAATACCGGCTCGGTAGCGTTGACCTCTGCATCATCGCTGCAAGAGCAAAGGCTCAGGAGCGCGGAGGCAAGCAACGCTAAGCCTCCGATTTTGTTTTTCGTGAGATACATTGTTTCAATGGCTATTGATTCAACAAATTTTGTTTAGTTTATAATTTTTGTTGCAAAGATACAGAGACATTATTAAGAGGCCTGACCATAAGCAATTAAAACCAGAAAACAACACGATTAATTTCAATTTTAATCGTAAAAAAGTGGTGATAATGTTAAAAATGAGAATTGTAGGGAGGGGTTAAAGAAAAATTGTTAACTTTGCCAGTGGGTAAATTTCATCATCACCCCAACTCCCGGAATGGCGGCAGCATTGACATGATTGGTAGTAAAATCTCATCCTGTGAGGATTAAATTCACTTTTAATCACACTTTAATCATTCGGTAAGCAAAAATTGCCTAATATTGTAATCTTCAACCTGTAATTTTGCCGACAGAAATATAATTCAAACCCGGGAGCCATGAAACTCTATGCTTCCACAAAATCTGCTAACATGAAAAGAGCAATCATTAAAGTTCTCAAACCTGGAGGCATCGCCCGATGCCTTACCTTGGCCGGAATGATTCTGTTGGCCCTGTCGGCCAGCGCTCAGGCAGCGCGCACAGTATCCGGCACGGTCATCGACGACCAGGGCGACCCTGTGATCGGAGCCATCGTGAAGACTGACGCCCAACCGCCCGTGAGCGTTAATACTGATATTGAAGGAAACTTCAACATCCGCGCTGAGGTGGGACAAACCATCGAGGTCAGCTTCATCGGCTACAAAGTGGCAAAAGTCAAGGTCACCTCAGCCTCACATTATGACATCACCCTCACTACCGAGGCTACCGCACTCGACGAGGTAGTGGCCATCGGCTATGGCACCGTAAAGAAAGCCACCCTCACCGGTGCTATCTCAACCCTCGACCAAGACGCTATGATCGTCACCAAGAGCCAGGACGCAAAAAACATGCTCACTGGCAAGATCGCTGGCGTGCGCGTCACCCAGAATACCTCAGAGCCCGGTGAGTTCAGCTATGGCAACTTTGATATCCGTGGTTACGGCTCAGCGCCTCTTATAGTAGTAGACGGTGTGCCACGCGGCAATTTTGAGCGTCTCGACCCCAACGAAATCGAATCAATCTCTGTGCTGAAGGATGCCTCTGCTGCCATCTATGGCTCGCAGGGCGGCAACGGCGTAATCCTCGTCACCACCAAGCGCGGCGAGCAGGGCCGAGCAAAAGTCACCTATTCTATGTACTACGGCATCCAGACCCCGGCTGAGGTGCTGCGTCCCGTGGGAGCTGTCGACCGCATGACTCTATATAATGAAAAGACCATGCGTAGCCTCACTAATCCGGCCCTCTCCTTTACTGAAGAGCAGATCAACGCTTATCGCACAGGCGAACTTTCCAGCACCGACTGGTACGACTACGTGATGGCCAAGACTGCTCCGCAGCAGATGCACAATGTGGGCGTAAGCGGCGGTACCGACAAGATGGACTATTTCGTCAATTTCAGTTACACCGACCAAAAGGGCTTCCTCAAGAGCAACGACCTCGACTACAACAAATACAATGTGCGTGCCAACCTGAATGCCCAAATCACCAATTCACTCAGATTCTCGGCCAAATTCGGCTACACCATCGACGAGCGCAACCGCCCATACACCGAGACCTGGACAATATTCAACTACCTGTGGCGGTCAACCCCTGATGGGCAAGTCTATGCCAACGACAATCCTGCTTATATCGCCCACCAGCAGTCGGATTTGCAGAACCCCGTAGGCCTGATCGACAGCGACCTCACCGGATACAAGCAGAATACCAACAAAATCCTCTCATCGACCTTTACCCTGGAATGGGATGTGCCTCGCGTCAAGGGCCTCAAACTGAAAGGCCTCTTCAGCTACGACAACACCATCTGCGACAACACCGAGTGGAAAAAGGAATACAACGAATACGAGTACAATGAAGTGACTGGGACTTATGCAGCCTACGGGCGCCAATCCCCTACCAATCTCAAGCGCACCTACACCAACAGTTGGACTCGCAACTGGCAAGCCTCCATCAACTATGACAATACGTTCGACGTGCACCACCTAACCCTCCTGGCCCTCTACGAAGAGAGCTACTCGAAATATGACAACCTCACTGGCAACCGCAATTTCACTATACCTATCCCTTACATGTACGCTGGCGACAGCGCCGACCAATATGTTAGCGGCGGACAAGTGACTGAGACTGCTCGCCATGCCCTGGTAGGACGTATTGCTTATGACTACGCTCAGAAATATCTGCTCGAACTCGCTTGCCGCTACGACGGCAGTTCAAAATTCGCTTCTGGCCACCAATGGGGCTTCTTCCCCAGCGTGCAAGCCGGCTGGAGAATTTCTGAGGAGGCTTTCATGGAATCTACTCGCAAATATCTCGATAATTTGAAAGTGCGCGTCTCTTATGGCAAGATGGGTGACGACAGCTGCGCCGACTATCAATGGGTATCTGGCTACACCTACCCATACTCTACCACGGGCAACACCCTCTATAATACCTACCCCGTGGGATACGTATTCGATGGATCAGTGGTCAACTCGCTCGGATTCCCCGGCACTGCCAATCCCGACATCACCTGGTACACCATCAAGACCCTCAATCTGGGCGTGGATGCCGATTTCTTCAACAGCCGCTTTGGCCTGACTGCCGAATTCTTTATCCGCAACCGCGATGGCCTCCTGGCTCAGAGAAATGTGAGCGTGCCCGGTACTTTTGGATCCACTCTCCCACAGGAGAATATCAATAGCGACCGCACAAAGGGCTTTGAACTCGAGCTGCGCCACAACAACCGCATAGGCGACTTCCACTACAACATCAGCGGCAATGTGTCAATCACCCGCACGATGTGGCACTACTACGAGCGCACTCCCTCGGGCAACTCGATGGAAAACTGGAAGAGCGTATACAACAACGACCGCTACAACGACATCTGGTTCGGCTACGGCTCCAACGGTCGCTACACCGACTGGAACTCAATCCAATACGCGAACATCTACACCAGCAACTCGGTGCTCCCTGGCGACTATATCTATGAGGATTGGAACGGTGATGGCGTGATCGACACGATGGATATGCACCCAATCGCTACAACCACCAATCCTACATCCGACAACATCTACAAGAAGAATCATCCTCTGATGAATTTCGGCCTCACCATTAGCGGTGACTGGAAAGGCCTGGACCTGAGCATGACTTTCCAGGGATCAGCAATGTCGTATGTGCAATATGGTGAGCAGCTCGCCCAGCCTCTGGCTTGGAACGGCAACGCCCTCGATCTCTTCCTCGACCGCTGGCATCCTACCGACCCGACCATCGATCCTTACAATCCCGCTGCATCCTGGATATCAGGTTACTATTCCTACGGTGGCACCACCCCGCTCACCGACTCGGAATTCGGCATC
The DNA here is from genome assembly GCA_002633115.1 of Muribaculaceae bacterium Zag1. Taxonomy (GTDB): domain Bacteria; phylum Bacteroidota; class Bacteroidia; order Bacteroidales; family Muribaculaceae; genus CAG-873. The sequence goes on along the minus strand of NWBJ01000034.1, from coordinate 25,380 downwards.
CAAAAGGGCGACTATGTGCGCCTCAAGTCAGCCGAAATCGGGTACACCCTTCCTCACAATCTGCTCAAACCGCTCGGTGTGCAGAATCTGCGAGTTTATGTCAGCGGTTACAACCTGCTCACTTTCACCGGCGTGAAAGGTCTTGACCCAGAGAAGCCTTCTACTCTCTACGGCTACATGTACCCGCTCAACCGCAGCTACAACTTCGGCGCAAGCATAACATTCTGATCTCTCCAAAGCCAGAAACCAAAAACCAAAAACCAACTCAACATCATGAAATTCTATAAATCCATAATATTCGCCAGCGTCGGCTTGGGCATCTCCTTGGCTTCCTGCCAGGATCTCGATATCGAGCCCAAGAATATGATTTCCGGCACCGACGTTTACAACGAGGCGGGCATCACAGCCTACATGGCCGGCCTCTACAAATATCTCCCTATGGAGGATTTTCGCGTGTCGCCCAGCACCGGCAGCGAGGGATTCAACGGCTGGGGCTGCATGCCTTGGGACATGTGGTACACCGGCGAATCAGTCGGTTCAGGCGATACCGGCTGGACATTCGACAACATTGTCAAGGGATACTGGAGCGAGGCTTACAAGGAGATACGTTACGCCAACGACCTGATCAACGACCTTGAGAGTTATAAGGGCACCCTTGCCGGAGCCGAGGAATGGCAGGCCGAAGCACGATTCGTGCGCGCTTACACTTATTTCGCCCTGGTAAAACGCTACGGCGGCGTGCCTATCCTCACCGAATCACAGCTGATGACCGATAATGAAGAAGACCTCTATGTGGCTCGTTCAAGCCATCAGGAGTGCATCGACTTCATCCTCGAGGACCTCGACTACGCCATAGCAAATATGACCACTACCAAGATCCAGGGGCGCGCCAATCGCTATGTGGCAGCCGCGTTTAAGAGCCGCGCTGCACTATACGCCGGATCTGTTGCCCGCTATGGTGGCACCTACGACTATGTGGATGAAAACGGTGTGCAAGTGATGGGAATTCCCTCTACTCTGGCCAATGACTACTTCCAGCAAGCCTACGAAGCTTCTCTCCTCGTCGACGAGGGCGGTTACAGCCTCTACCGCGGCGATAGCCAAAAAGATGTAAACTTCCGCAACGTATTCATGAATGCCGACAACTCAAGCGAATCAATCTTCATTCGCCAATACAACATCAACAATAATGTGCACTCGTTCGACTGCGTATACTCGCCCCCACGCATGGCCTCAACCTACGGCGACCGCTACAATGTGACACTCGATTGGGTAGAACTCTTCGACGGGCTCCCATTGGATGAGCAGGGTAGAATAAAGACAACTGATGATGACGGCAACTACATCGTATACGATGGCGAACAAGCTCTCTGGGAAAACGCCGAACCGCGCCTGCTGGGCAGCATCATGATTCCGGGTCGCACCTACAAGGGCGTAACCCTTGATATACGCAGCGGCCTGATCAAGGAAGGCATCAGCCCCGACACCAAGATTGCCAAATTCGTGGCCGACGATGCACAGACCACACTCGCTTACAAAAATGCCTCTACCTGGTTTGCAAGCAACGTGCTCACCACTACCGATGAAGTGCGCAAGCAGAATCCCCTCACCCTCTCATCTGGCGAACAAATTTACATAAACGGCCTCGACGGCCCATCGCTCGAAGGCTCACTGCGCAGCACATACACTGGTTTCCACGGCCTCAAATGGATCAACCTCAACTGGAGCGTAGCTGAAACCCAATTGCACCGCAGCGTCAATTCTTGGATTGACATCCGCTATGCCGAGGTACTCCTCAACCGAGCCGAGGCTGCCATCGAGCTCGCCCAGAATGGCGTAACTTCGGTCAATGGCCACAATCTGCTCGACGATGCAATGACTTGCATCAACGATGTACGCGACCGCGCCGGTGCCGACCTGCTCACCTCTACCGCTGAGCTTTCAAGCGAAACCCATCTCAACGAGCGCATGACTGGCAAGGGCTCGATGGTATTCGCTCCTACCAAGGGATTGCACGTAGTGCGCGTTGAGCGCTACAAAGAGCTCGCATTCGAGCACAAGATCTACTGGGATTTGCGCCGTTGGTTCACTTTCCACGACCAAATCAAGAGCTACCGCCGCAGAGGCCTCTATCCCTTCCTCTTCATCGATGAGCATACAGTCAACGAGGCTGGCAATCCCACTGGAAAATGGATTTACGACTCTCGCGTAGTGGGAATCCCCAACGGAGCCGGCTCATTCCCCACCTCGCGCTATTACGACAAGATTCCTGATTCACAGCGCAAAATCAACCCGCTGCTCACCCAAAACAACCAATACTAACCTCATCCCCCCGCGGCGCCCCCAAGGCAGTCAAGTGCCATGCGGCTCCGCCGCGGGGTCTCCTCAAAATAAAAATCAGTAAGAACACCCCAATCAATCCCGCACATCATGAAAACCAACATATTCCACACTACACTTGTCCTGCTTGCCCTCTCGCTTGGATTCACCGCTTGCGAGACTGACAATTACGACGAGCCCGAGGCAGCAATCACTGGCCAGGTCTACGATCACAACGGCCTGCCTTTCCAGACCGCTGTTGGCCAAGGCAGCATGTCGATCAAAATCGTTGAGAAGAGTTATTCAGTCAGCGATTCCTCGGTCGTTGTGATTCCACAATATCTCAACATGACCCAAGAGGGAGGATTCACCAACACCAAGCTGTTTGCCGGCACCTACGAGGTGTGCCCTTGGCAAGGCGCATTTTATGAGCAAGACGGCGATGGCGATGCCGCCGATGTGGTGCTGCTCAAGAGTGGCAAGACCACTACTGTCAATTTCTCAGTGACCCCCTATCTCACTCTGGAATGGGTAAAAGAGCCCTACATGGATTCTGAGGGATATCTCAACGCCTCTTTCAAATTCTACCGCAACCAGAAAGAAGGCTACGACATGCCTACCCTCAACGACTGCTCGCTCTATATCAGCCATACCCAATATTGCGGCACCGAGGCCGACTCGAATTACACTCCCAATCCCACCAAGCTCACTGCTGACATGGAGGGCCAAGAAATCTCGATGAAGAGCAAAATTCCAATCCGCTACGCCATGCACTACTGGGTGCGATTTGGAGCTCGCTGCAGCGACACCTACCAGAAATACAACTTCACCACCATCGAGGAAATCGAAGTCACCTCTGCCCAATTGGCTCAATAATTCTTGATCATAAACAATAGGTAACCCAACAATTCATAACCATAAAACTGGGGCAACCCACATACATAATATGAATCCACGTCTCATCTCCTTAGTCCTGCTCAGCTGCGCACTCTGCGCCTTGGCCCAGCTTGACACAGTCAATGATTTCTTTGGTCATCAGGCTGAGGGCCGTGCGTCTTTCTCCACCGTTGTTACACCTATCGACAGCTGGGAGGCTAAGGCAGATGGACTGTGGATTAGCACCGCCCAAGGCACTCTCTTGATACAGCCCTATCAAGGGGGAGCCCTGCGCCTTTGCTATGCCGCGTCACATAAGATTGGCCCAGCACAGTCTTACGCATTTCCATCTGAGCCATTGGTGGCGGAATACACAATTGACGAATCAGCTCAAGCCATTACATTGCGCACAGATCGCTATAGTGCAAGGGTCGACAAATCCACTGGCTCAGTATCTTATGCCAATGCCGAGGACAAAACTGTGCTGAAAGAAAATCCCACAGCTGCCCGCTCTGCCATTGTTGGCGATTCAGTGACACCGGCAGCACGTTTCATACTCTCTGACTCTGAAGCCATCTATGGCTTAGGACAGTTTCGCGATAGTCTGCTCAATCTGCGCGGCCATCAGCGCGAACTCATACAATTCAACACCCAAGCCGCTGTGCCAGTTATCTATTCCACAGCTGGTTGGGGTATCTTCTGGAATAATCCATCACGCACCTTATTTGCCGACTCTCCCACTCAAGGGATGACACTCGTCTCTGATTACGGGGATACGGTTGACTATTATGTGTTTTTCGGTTCTTCACTCGATGACCTAATAGCCCAATATCGCCTTATCACTGGTGCGGCTCCAATGCCTCCGCTTTGGTCCCTCGGTTATCACCAGAGCCGCAACAGATATCACAACTCCCAAGAACTCTACGACGTGGCCAATCGCATGCGTCAGGAACAGATTCCCATGAGCTCTATCTTCATCGACTATCATCATTGGGGCAAGCATGGCACTGGGTCGTTCCGCTTCGACCTTGACAACTATCCCGACCCCAAGGTTATGATCGACAGCTTGCATAGCCTCGGCACCCATGCCGTGATTACGGTATGGCCCAGCTTCAAGCCTGAGACTCCCAATCATAAATATATGACCGAGCGAGGATTTCTATTGGATAGTGCTCGCGCTATCGATGGATTCATCTACGACCCGTTCAACCCTGATGCTCGTGAGGCTTACTGGCAATGCTTTAAGCCGATGTTGCAATACGGCATCGATGGCTGGTTTCTCGATGGTCCTGAGCCAGACCATACCCAATCTTTTCTCCCCTCAGTCACCTACGCTGGACCAGCGCCACGCGTACGCAATCTCTATCCCATAGCCCACATATCAAATTTTGTTGACCATCTCAATGCTTATGAGCCCGACAAACGCCACTACATCCTAACTCGTTGCGCCTGGGCTGGGCAGCAGCGTTACGGCTCTGCCGTTTGGTCGGGCGATATCCCCTCAGATTTCCATGAGTTGGCTCTGCAAGTAGCAGCCGGACTTAGTTTCACGGCTACAGGCATTCCCTATTGGACAACTGATATTGGCGGATATCTGCTTGGTGACCCACAGGATCAAGCATATCGCGAGATATTTACTCGTTGGTTTCAGTATGGCACGTTTTGTCCAGTGTTTCGCGCCCACGGGCGACGCTCGCCAGGCGATACCACAGGGCCCAACGAACTGTGGGCTTATGGCCCAGAAGCTATGGAGATATGCAAATCTTTTATCAATCTGCGATATGATTTGATGCCCTACATCTACTCCCTCTCAGCGATGGTCACAAATCAAGGATATACACCCATGCGCCTTCTCGCTTTTGATTACCCTCAATATGTCGAGGCTCTTGACTGTCGTGATCAATTTATGTATGGTCCCGCTCTTATGGTGTGCCCTGTCGTACAAGCCGGAGCAACTGAACGCAAGGTTTGGCTCCCATCGACCGACAAATGGTATGATTTCTGGAGCGAGGAACTCTACGAGGGTCCTGAGCATTTCACCGACTCCACTCCCATCAGTCGCATTCCAGTATATGTTCGCGCCGGTTCTATCATCCCCTGCGCCGACACTGTCAAAGTTTATACCGGTCAGGATGGCCAATTTACCCTTTACTCCGACGATGGCATCTCAACCAATCCCACACCCAGCCTCACCCATTACAGCTGGAACGACTCCACTGGCATCCTCACCATCAATGGCGAAAATCGCCAACCCATCCAATTCATTGGCAAAACCGGTCAAGTAAGATATGAATAAGAAAATCTTAATAGTATTTGCGGCATTGTTGATGGCGTGTATTTGTAGCGCTACTGAGCGGTATGAGGCATTGCATCGAGAGCTGGCTCGAGGCTGGAACACTTGGGATACGCGTTCTGTCCTGACCCATGTGTTCTTGCCCAATGCCTTGGCCATCGACCTGCAACTTGAGGATAGCCTTGGGAAGCGCGCCACGCGCTTTCTCATAGGCGACCGCTCAGCTGATGCTCCCTTATTGCATCCCTACGCCCACTCTTATGATGGGGGATATACCTGTCTCTGTGTCTCTTGGCATGGAATAGACATGAAAGTCGAGAGCGCAGCCAGAGATTCTGCTTTAGTAATTCTTATCTCTCCCATATCCAGCGCGTCTGGTTGGCTAATTGTATCTCCCAAGGGATTATGGGGCCGAGGCTGCCAGGCAGAATGCTCAGAGACAAGTTTCGAGATCGGACCGCGCAGATCAGAATTTATGTTACATGGTTCATTTGCTGGAGGGAAGCCTACCCTCGATGGCAACACTTATTTCTTATCTTTGGATTCTCCCTTAGCAATCTGCTGCGGTGTGAATCTCAATCTCCAGAAAGCGCAAGAATGGATAAAAGCATCCGCCGACTCGCTTGATAACTATAAGCGCAAACGCTATCCTGATAATTATGATTGCTACAACGCAATGAGCACCATTATGGGTTGGAATTGCATTTACGATCCACAGATTCGCCGGGTCATCACTCCAGTAAGTAGAATATGGAGCAGCCAATGGTTTGCCAGCCAAGATTTCGGGGGGTTCTGCCTTTTCTGCTGGGATACTTACTTCGCCGCTCTGATGCTCGGCATCGACAATAAGGAATTGGCTTATGCCAATGCCCTCGAGATCACCTTGGCCGCCGACGGGGTGGGATTTGTACCAAACTGCTATTACAGCAACGGATTCAAATCCCGCGACCGCTCGCAGCCTCCGGTCGGCTCGATGGCTTTCTGGAAACTTTATGAGCGCTATGGCGACAAGTGGGTACTCTCTGAGGCCTATCCTCGCCTCAAAGTTTGGAACGACTGGTGGCTCCAGAATCGTCTCTGCGATGGATTGCTATGCTTAGGCAGCAGTCCTTACCAACGCGTCACATATTTTCGCTCGGAATACGACCAAAACACCAAATACGCCTCATGCTTAGAGTCGGGACTTGACAATTCGCCAATGTTTGATGGCGTGCCTTTTGATACCAACACTCATCTGATGCAACAACAAGATGTTGGGATATCATCCCTATTCGCAATGGATTGCGAATATCTCAGCAAGATAGCGACCGAACTGGGATACGCAGATGATGCTGCAGAGTTGGCTGTTCGCGCAGAGTATATGCGCCAGCAGTTATCAAGGCTATGGGATGAAGGGAGAGGATTCTATTACAATCGTTCTACAGTGGATGGCTCTTTCAATTGTCGCATCTCGCCCACTTGTTTCTATCCTCTATTGGCTCAGGCTCCATCGCAAGCTCAGGCTCAGCGCATGATTGACAATTATCTGCTCAACCCCGAATATTTCTGGGGCAAGTATGTGATTCCTTCATCTCCTCGCTGCGATCCATCCTCAAAGGATAATGACTATTGGCGAGGGCGCATCTGGGCCCCACTTAACTACCTTGTATATCTCGGCCTATGCAATTACGATTTGCCAGAAGTGCGTGCTCAATTCGTTGAGAAAAGCAAAGCTTTGCTGCTTAAATCTTGGCTCTCCCGAGGATACATATTTGAGAACTACAATGCCGAGACTGGTGAGGGCGATGACACTCTGCGCTCCGACAAATTCTATCATTGGGGCGCCCTCCTGAGCTTAATCGCCTTAGAGAATGAAAAGTGAAAATTGAAAATTGAAAAATATACCATCATGAAAAAGTTACTTTATTTGGCTTTGGCTGCAATGGCCATAGGGCCGGCGCAAGCCAAGGTGTCTCTGCCATCATTCTTTGCCTCGAATATGGTGATGCAACAGCAAACTGATGTAAACCTGTGGGGCAAAGCCACGCCCAAGAGTACTGTCACAGTCTCGCCATCATGGGATGGCAAGAAATACACCGCTACTGCCGCAGCTGACAGCACTTGGCGTGTGTCAATGCCCACCCCCGAGGCTGGTGGCCCCTACACTATCTCAATAACCGACAAAGACAGCAAGCTCGAACTCGAAAATGTATTGCTCGGCGAGGTATGGTTCTGCGCTGGCCAGAGCAATATGGAGATGCCGATGCGCGGATTCGATCGTCAGCCTCTGCAAGGAGGCAATGATGTGATTGCCAAAGCCAAGTCATCGACCCCTGTGCGCATGTTCATCGCTGACAGCAAGGATGGCCGATGGGTGCGCCAATTCAGCAAACAGCCCAAAGATGATCTGCAAGGCGAGTGGCTCACCAACGAACCCGTCAACGTAGCTGAGACCAGCGCCACTGCCTACTATTTCGCCCGCTATATCCAGGATGTGCTCGATGTGCCGGTAGGCATTATGATTGTCTCACTCGGCGGCTCGATGATTGAGCCCTGGATTAGCCGAGAAGAATTATCGAAATTCTCCAACGTAGATTTCTCAATCCTCGACAATGATGAACCCATCAAGGTGCAGCAGACCACCCCTTGCATCCTCTACAACGCCAAAGTCAATCCTATTATCGGTTACACAATCCGAGGCATGCTTTGGTATCAAGGCGAGAGCAATCGCGACAACGCCGAAATTTATGACGACCTGATGGCCTCGATGGTCAAAGATTACCGCTCGCGGTGGGGGCAAGGGGATTTCCCATTCTATTTCGTGGAGATCGCGCCTTTCAATTACGAAGGTCCCGACAAGTTCTCTGGCGCTCTGCTGCGTGAGGCGCAGATGCGAGCCACCAAGAAGATTCCCAACTGCGGCATGATTTCTACTCTTGATGGAGGACACCCGGTATTCATCCACCCTGTAGATAAGGCTACGGTCGGCCAACGTCTCGCCTGGTTGGCCCTCGGCGACACTTATGGTCAGAAGGGCTTTGGCTACAAGTCGCCAGAATATGATTCGATGGAGATTGCCGAAGGCAAAATTTACATCAATGTCAAGAATGCGGCTCGCGGCCTCTGCCCGATGTGGACTTCGCTTGAGGGATTTGAGATTGCCGGCCAAGACGGCGAGTACCATCCCGCATTCGCTGAAATTGAGACCAAAACTTGCCGCCTGGCGGTGTCAAGCCCTGATGTGCCAGAGCCAAAGAATGTGCGCTATGCCTTCAAGAATATGACCACTGCCTCGGTCTATAATGTGCATGGCCTCCCGCTCCACCCCTTCCGCACCGACAATCAACCCCTGAAATAAACAAATCTCCTCATCAGGTCTGATGAAAGCAACATTTCTACCGATTTTATTCTTCTTGACGATTGGGATGGCTGCCTCAGCGGCCACCCCAATCTCTTTAGGTCCCTGGGCCCTCACGTTGGATCCTGAAGCTGAATGGCAAAATGATACCCTTTACCTGCCATCTGAAACCATAGATTACAAGCAGCTCCCTTATAATCCCCCCACCCAAGGCTGGCAATCTCTCGAATCAGAAAATTCTATTCCAGTCTCCATCCCATGCACTCTTGAAGAAATCTTCACATCCTCGGCTCAGCCTCAGCCTATGGATCAGACTGGAGTCAGTTGGTGGTCTGCTCGCTTCTGTGCTCCAAAGATAAAGAAAGGAGAACGAGTCATCCTACATATCGGGGCAGTGCGTCAGCGCGCCGAGATTTTTGTTGATTCCACATTGGTGGGTTATGATTTGATTGGCGAGACCCCTTTTGATCTGGACATTACCGATGCTATACAATCTGACCGCTCACAGTTATTGTCTTTACGCATCACTCACCCCGGCGGCAATTATCATTGGCAAGACTATGACCCTATGCTTTGGGGAAAATACGAATTAGTGCCAGGCCGTGCCTTTGGCGGCATCTTGGCTCCAATCTCTCTTGAAATCGTACCCTCTATCTATATCGAAGACCTCTATATCCAAAATCAACCCGATATCATATCGGTGCGCGTCATCGCCAATATCCGCAATGTCTCATCTCGCCCATCAAAGAAAAATATCACCCTCTCTATCTCTCCCAAATCTCAAAATTTTCTATCCCCTCAATATAGCGCCACCGAGCCTCGTGCTTTGGACTCGAGTTTAAATCCCGTTTTGGTCGAGAACATAAAGGCCACACTCCACCCTGGCAACAATCAAATTGAAATACCTATATCTCTCCCAGATGCCCAAATATGGGATCTCTATCATCCAAATCTCTATACTGCTATCCTCTCGGTTGGCGATCATCAAGCCTCTAAAAATTTTGGTTTCCGTTGGCTCGAGGCAGATGGCATCGGTGAGGATGCCGTGATTCGGCTAAATGGTCGACGCATTTTTCTCACCACCGCTATCAGTTGGGGATATTGGCCCGAGACCGGACTTTATCCTACCCCAGAAATGGCTGTCAAGCAAGTGGAGAGCGCAAAGGCCTTGGGCCTGAATATGCTCAGTTTCCACCGCAATATCGGCAATGAACTCGTGCTCAATGCTGCTGACAGCCTCGGCCTGCTCTATTACGAAGAGCCTGGAGGATTCCATGCTTGCGCCTCGGATTTCAGTCGCGAAATGGCAAATGAAAAATTAGCTCGCATGATCAAGCGCGACCGCAGCCATCCCTCGCTCGTAATTTATAATCTCATCAACGAATGGGGAGGCCGAAATGCGCGAAATTCTGAACTCACAGCTAAGCGTCTCGAAGATATGCGCCAAGCCCACGCTCTTGACCCATCCCGCATAATAACTTTCACTTCGGGCTGGGCCTCAACTGAGGAGGCGGAGGAACCAGCCAAAGCCCATATACTCCCATTTGATTCTACCCTCTGCATGCGTGGCTGGTGGGACAATCACCGCGCCGCAGGACCAGCTACTTGGGAAGATGGCTATTATCGCTCTCCCTCCGACAATCTGATGCATTCTGACAATCTTACCGAGATTGTAATGCGAGGCGAAGAAGGCGCCCTATCATCTCCCCCGCGCATAGCCATGTATGGCAAAGATGCAAAGGGTTGGGATGGGCCATTCTGGCGCGAGCAATTCGATATTTTTGAACAATATTTCAATGATAATGGATTAGCGGAATCATTTGGCGACCTCGATTCATTCACGCGAGCTCTCGCCGATGTGGCTCTCGACCATCAAGGGCGTCGCATCCAAGGGATGCGTATGCAAGATGTCGGCGATATCTTTGCCATCAATGGTTGGGAGGCGATGCCCTATGACAATCACTCAGGCATAGTAGACATCTACCGCAATTGCAAAGGCAATGCCGAGGTACTCACTCGCTACACTCAGCCATGTTATGTGGCCGTTTGCCCTCGGTCGCAATTCCACGCTATAAATTCCGAATCCAAAATGCATAATCCACAATTGTCATTGGTCGACTTTTATCTGGTATCTGACGGCAGTCTCTCGGGCCCAGGAATGTTGAAATATTCCGTCATTTCTCCACTGGGCTGCATAATATATTCTGATTCTATTTCAGTGGATCTGAAAGGAGGTTATACTTTAGGCCAACTTCTCCTCTCCTCAGCCAAAATTCCCATTGGCCGTGTCGAAGGCCTATATACTCTCACCGCCGAATTAAAGACCAAAGAGGCGACTCTCACCGGCTCTGACCAGATTCTCGCCCTGATAGACCCAGGCAATCTCCTCTCTGCTGTTCCCCCTTCAGGAGGCTGGGGAGCTGACATAATCACACAATCGGCCTATGCCTCCCCGGAATTAATTCCTCAATCTGCCTACGCCTCACCTTTCTCAGTCACATATTACCGCGACAATGATATAGGCGAAAAAGCATTTACAGACACCGATCCTCTCATCGACCATTTTTATAACGATGGAGCACAACCTCACCCAAATCTGCCAGCCAATCAGTTATTCTCTGCTATTTGGCAAGGCAAAATCATAGCTCCGATTACAGGCACCTATATGATAGGCCTAATGACTGACAATGGCACTCGCATGTCGGTCAACGGAGTCCGTCTTTTTGACGAATGGCGTCGCCATGGTGACATCACTATCACTCGACCTGTTAGTTTCAGGGCTGGACAAGAAATTGACATCCAAGTAGAATACAGCCAAAACCAACCATCGGGATATGTGCAACTCGTTTGGACTCTCCCTGACCAAAAGGCCATGGATATTGATTCCATCATGACTCGAGTAAAAGAGGGCCGCAGACTCGTGATTCTTGACCATGCCGACACTTGGATGGAGGAGATATGCCGATATACTGGTGCTACGCTGCATGGCAATTATACTGTGGGCAAGAATTGGGTAGGTGGGGTGCATTTTGCCACTCGCAATCCCCTACTCGACCCGCTCCCCCAGGCTCAAGGCCTGGGTTGGGCATATCAAGCTCTTGTGCGCGATGGCGAGCGCAGAGCCGGATTTGAAATCGATGGCGCAGAAATGATAGTGGGTTCATATCGCTCTTGGCCTTTTCATCTTGGCACGGCTATGGGCCGAATTCCCTACGGTAAAGGTGAAATCATTTTCTCAACTCTCGACATCCTCAGCAATCTTGATTTAGATGAGCCAGCGGCAATCGTTGCAAGGCGCCTTCTGCAGAATTTGATAGGAGTCCCCCAACCCCCTAAAGGGGGAGCCGCTATGTCAACCCTCCTCAACGAAACTACCCCTTTAGGGGGCAGGGGGGCTGGGGAAGGCTCTTGCATATTGATGTGCCCTGGCGGAGGGTATCATCATCTGGCGATTACGCATGAGGGGTATGAGTGGGCTGAGTTTATGGCTGAGCAGGGAGTGGCTTATGCAGTGCTTGATTATCGGCTACCGGTTGATTCCATCCCCTATCCCATGATTGATGCCATTGAGGCGATGACCTATCTGCGTACCCATGCTAAAGAACTTGGAATCAAGAAAATAGGAATAATGGGGTGCAGTGCTGGCGGTAATCTGGCCTCTTATATCGCCACGCATTCCAAACCTGGAGATGCAGCTTATCCCGATTTCCAGATTCTCCTCTATCCTGTGGTTTCCTTAGACCATGAAATAGGTCATGGAGGTACGCGAGTGAATCTGCTCGGCGATAACCCCACAGATGAGCAAATCCAATACTACAGCAATCAGCATCATGTCACTGACTATACGCCTCCGGCACTGATTCTGCTAAGCGAGGATGATAAGGATGTTGACCCTCGCAACTCTCATGTCTACGCTGATTCACTACGCGCCCATGGCATAGAGGTCGAGCTCTATACCTTCCCCACTGGCGGACATGGTTGGGGCTTTAAATCCTCTTTTCCCCACCGCGATGAACTCCTCTCCATTATTTCCCGCTATCTCAAAAATTTGTAATGGGAAGCTAAAAAGAATCGCCGGGGTATCTGAGGATACCGCGGCGATTCAGTATAAATAGTTGGAAACGATTCTGGATCAATTTGACTTTTTGCCCCAATAGGTCTTCTTGCCGCCATTGCCAAAGCCGGCATAGACGATAGTGGCAGGACGCGAAGCAGATTCCCAGTTGCACTCGCGCTGCAGATACAATTCTACACCGTTGGCGGTAAGGATTTGATTGGCGCTGTCAAAACTCCAGGTACCACCCTTCCAGATGCCAGAGGTGATGGTATGGTCAGCGGCCAGCACCATCAGTGATGACTCTTGCTGCACGCCATAGGCATAACTCAAGTCGATGTGTTCCCAAGTGCCAGGAATTTCATCCTCGGTAATGGCTACCTGCGGCACTGCGCCATAGCGCTCGGGCATCACAAGCGGCCATCCCTCCTTGGTCCAGCGAATTGAACGCACATGACCCAGCATAATGGCATTTGAATAGGCATTGTTGTAGACATTCTCTGGCAGACGGCCCTGCGATGCATAGTACCAATTGCCCTGACCGTCATCAAATACTGCGCAGTGGCTAATGCCCACCCAGCCGTAGTCATCGTTGAACTTATACGGATGCGTCATTATCGGATAAGCCTCGCCGCCAAAAGTGGTCACATCGGTGCCATCGATGCCAACATAAGGCCCAGTAATAGAGGTCGAGCGCACCACGCGAGTATTGTAAGGAATTGCCAAGGCATCATAAGCCATAAATAGGTAGTAGTATCCGTCATGGTAAACTACCTCCGGGCCTTCAGAGCCTTGCCAACGGCTCGACATCAAGCGTGTGGCTACGCGCTGGCCATAGCAAGCGATATCATCCAAAGTGCCCCAAGGCTTGGTCAGTTCGTTTACTGGCTTGCCTGTTGATGGATCAAGCTGCAGAGCAGCAAATCCGCTGTGCCAGCTGCCATAGATGAGCCAATGTTCGCCCTCGGGAGTGACAATGTAGGTCGGGTCAATGGCATTGTAGCGGAAATAAGCGCCTTCCCATTGGGCACCGCTCCAGTCTAGTCCTTGGTCTGACGAAGAGCAGACTACATAGCCCTTATCCTCCCACTGACTGCTGGCCGGGTCAGTGGTCTCCATCAAGCCGATAAAGGCACGCTCGCCCCAATTGCAACCATCCACAATCGTATTGTCAATTACGATGCTGTAATACATGCGATATGTGCCGTTGCCAAGATTGCGAGCCGTGGGAGCCCAGAATCCATAAGCAGGATTATCGATTGGATCAACTCCCATCTCTGCGCGATAGTCATTGAGCATCTCCTTGACCCAAGCCGGGGCATCGGCCATGGTAGCGCCAAGGTATTCCCAATTCACGAGGTCCTTTGATCGGCGCCCATGGAAATGGCCGTGGCCATCGTGAGCGTTGCCATAGCTGGCATCGGTCTGATACATGTAGTAATAACCGTCATCAGCGAGCATAACCGTCGGGTCATGCACATTCGAGAGGTTCCACTTTGAGCGCTGATCCCAACCGGCTATGTCAACATAATAATCGACATAAGTTGGACCAGTATAAGCCTTGACTTCGGCTGGAGTAGGATCATAAGTGGCAGTAGTGGTAACAGTGGCCTGGGATGAATAGGTCACCTCAGAACTGCATAGCGCATAAGCGCGCACATAGTAGGTAGTGCCTGGGGTAAGACTGCTCAGCGTGGCGCTGATTTGCGAACCTACGGTGCAATACACCTTGTCGCCGCTGACATCTGGATTAGCCGAGGTGCCGTAGCAAAAGCCACAAGATGTCAGGGTCTGTCCATTTGTGGTTATGGTAGCCGTGACAGTGAATGAGGTCTCTGTCACATCCGTAGCCTCGGGCGTGGATACGCTCACCGTAGTCGGCACCACGGGGATATCCTCCTTATCATCGCTGCCGCCGCAGGCAGCCAGCGACAAAGCCGAGACCAATATCAATATTTTTCCAACAATCTTCATTCCTTAGTTATAAATAATAATCGAAATTGATTTCAAAATATAATGGTTCTCAGCAATTCATCAGAAAAAGGTAATATTTCCAAAAACCAAAAACCAAAAACTATTAAATACATAACCACGGATTACAGTCCGTGCAATCCGTGTAATCCGTGGTTAATTTGACTCATCCTATATTACCATCCTGGGGTCTGAGTGTATCCTGTCTTTACAACCTCATCATACATGATGGGGAAGAAATAATTCTTAGGAGCGGTGAACGCAATCCTCGGGTCTACGCGGCTTGCGCCATATACGAATGGTGCTGACGGGTCAACGCCCTCGCGAATCTCTACGCCATACAGATTGTAAACCTGCTGATAGCGCGGCAGTGAGGTCTCAGCTGTGGCGCTGCCATTGGCGGCATGGAGTTGCCAGCGGCGAACATCGAAGTAACGATGATCCTCAAAGCAGAGCTCGATGCGGCGCTCGTTGCGTACCCTCTCGCGTAGCTCCGACTGGCTCAGGCCTGAGTAACCCGGCATGCCAGCGCGAGCACGCACTTGGTTGACATATTGGAATGCCTCGCTGGTGCGTCCGGCCTCGTTGAGGGCCTCAGCGGCGTTGAGCAGAATCTCAGCATAGCGGAAGATCGGGCAAGCGTGCTTCTGGCTCGAGATAGTGCCGTCCCAACGGATGTTGTAGACATACTTCTTGCAATAGTAGCCAGTGGCAGTGCCGCCGTTGCCGCGAGCATAGTCTGCGCCAACGCGAGTGTCGTCATTGTTCATATCGAGCTCGCGAGCCTCGTCGGTGTCTCCCCAGGTCATGCCATGGTGGAAGATGGTTTGTTTCAAGCGCGGGTCGCGGTTGGTGTAAGGATCTTGCTCATTGTAGTTGCTGGCTTTGTCGATAGCCACGCCGTCGGCAGTCTCATAAGCGTCAACGAGATTCTGGGTCGGGTTGCAATAGCCAGTTGCACTGATGCTGCCGGTGAATCCGCAAGGAGCGTTGAAATATTCAAGTTGCAGAGTGGTCCAAACCGAGCGGCTGAGAATAAACTCGTTGTTATAAACTGGGTCGGTTGCGAAGCACTCATAGTAGTTGCCAAGCTCGCCGTAGGGATCATTGTTGGTCTTTACGGTGTAGAGCACGTAGGGATTTGAGTTGGCCGAGTTCTTGCTGATGAAATCAAGAGCGGCCTGAGCAGCGGTCGACCAGCGAGTAGCGTCGTTTGAGCTGTTGAAGAGGGCAGAAGCGCGGTACAGGGCAGCGCGCGACTTGAGGGCATAGACGGCAGCGCCATTCACGCGGCCCCAATTTTCAGCCTCGTTGCTGTAACGGAACGGCAGTTTGTCCTTTATAACATCACACTCGTCAATCACCCATTGCAAAGCATCGGCAGCGGGAGTGCGCTCGGGCAGCACGCTCGATGGCTCCAGGATGATGGGAGTACCGTCTTCGTCATCGCCGATGATTGGACAGTCGCCAAACCAGCAGATCAGGTCGAAGTGGAGCAGAGCGCGGATAGCGCGCACCTCGGCGCACCAACGGTCGTAGAGGCAATTGTCATCGCCGCTCTTCTCGGCATTGCCGACCACATCGGCGCGAGCGTTTTTCAGGAACTGATTGCAATGGCGGATGCCTTTAGTGCGGTTGTCCCAATAGTGCTCAGCAAACCAGTGGTTAGTAGCATCGTAGCTGTCAGCATTGATGGCATGGTAGCGAGCTACGCCCCAGTAGTCGACAGCGTTGTCGGTCATACAGTCATTGCTCAAGCGGTACTGGGTGTCGTTGTACCCCTCGAAAGCGTCGGGCAGGTAGGTGTAGGCGTAAGCCTGGTGGCCACGGGTGAGGTCATAGTCGGCAAACACCACATCAGCTTGCAACGTGAGGTCGACCTCCTTGTCGAGATAGTCGCTGCATGATGAGACTGCCAAAGCGGCCACTCCTGCTACTGCATAATTAAATATCTTGTTGAGTTTCATATCAATTTGGAATTAAAAATGAAAAATGAAGAATGAAAAATCTTTTAAGAATTAAAAATGAATAATGAATAATGAATAATCTTTCTGAGGAGAAATGAATTTTTCACTTTTCATTTCTCATTTTTCATTTTTCGAGGAATGATATTTTTCATTCTTCATTCTTCATTTTTCATTTGAGATTAGAACGAGAGGTTGATGCCGAAGTTGAAGATACGAGTCTTAGGATACCACCAGCAGTAGCTCATAGGCTTCTCGGGGTCGAATCCCTTGGGCAGATGGCTCCAGGTAGCTACGTTATAAGCGCTGAAGTAGAAACGGCACTTGGTCATGCAAGCCTTGGCAATAAGCTTCTCGGGCAGAGAGTAACCAAACTCGATGTTGCGCAGCGAGAAGTAGTCGCCGTTGACCAGCCAGATGTCGTTGTTGTAGCTCGATGTCGTGCTGCCGCGAGCCGAATCCTCGGCATTGAAGCTGGTTGACAAGCGAGGATACTTAGCGTTGATGTTGCGCGGATCGTTGGGATCGTCGGTGTAGTAACCCCAAGCATTCACTACCTCATGAGTCGAGTTGTTTGAGCCCCATTCTGAGAAGGTGAGCGAAGGCGAAAGGAACACTGTGCGATGCAGATAAGCAGTACCCACTACGCGCAGGTCAAATCCAGCATAAGCCATATTGATGGCAATCGACGGGGTAAGGTCAGGCAGCAAGGTGTAGCCCAGAGGCATCATATCCTTGGAGTCGATTACGCGGTCACCGTTGACATCCTTAAACACTGCGGTACCGAGCTTCTGGCCGCCATTCGAGAACGAGTTGTAAGGATACTTCTCGGGGTGATCGATAGCGTCTTGCTGCGAAGTAGAGATAAGGTTGGGATCAGATGCCCATTGTACCCACTGGTACATGTTCCAACCGCCAATCACATCAGCGTTGCCGCTCTCATAGATGGTAGCCACCTCTGAGTAGTCGCGTATACGGTCGCCAGTCTTAGCCTGCCAAGGCACTTGCGGAGTGGTTTCGTCCATCTCGGTAATCTTGTTGATATTGTAGCTGAGCATACCCTCGATTGAGTATTCAAACTTGCCAATGCGGTTGGCGTGGCCAACTACGATTTCATAACCCTTGCTCTCGACTTTGCCGTAGCTGTCTTTAGCGAAGCTGATACCGAGGATTGAGGGGATGGTAGAGCGGTCAATGAGGATGTCGCTGCGCCATTCCTTCCAGAGGTCAACATTACCGTAGAATTTCTTTCCGGCGATATCCCAGTCGAGACCGAGGTTGACCATCTTTGAAATTTCCCAACGGCTGTTGGAGCTACCGGCCACGCTCTCGGCAGTACCAGTCACCCAAGTAGCTTGGTAGCCAAATGAGTAGCCCCCAGTCTGAGCATAAGTTGATTGGTAAGGATAGCGGTCGGCTCCGGTATCATTCATACCAGTCTTGCCATAGCTGGCACGAATCTTGAGCAGGTCGACAGGGGTGTCGCGGAGGAATTTCTCCTCAGAGAGCAACCAACCAGCGCCAACTCCCCAGAATGTACCCCAACGATTGTCAGGGTCAAAGTTGTCAGAACCCATGCGTGAGATGCTACCATTGAGAATGTATCTGCCATCAAGCACCACGGTAGCCACGCCGTTGTACGACAGGTAGCGGTTGGATGATAAGTGGAACCAGTTGGCCGAGTGCGGACCGCGATTCTTGCGCTGCATATAGCTGCGCACGAATGCTTGCAGGTCGAGGCTGGTGCGGCCGAATTCGCGCTTGTAATTCAAGCCGCCGCGCAGGTTGAGGGTCCAAGAGTTGTCGCGCTCATTGGCGGTAGGATTGGTGAGCTCGCTGTAGCGCTGGGTCTGGGTGTAAGTGAATTCGCTAACATCGTTCACAGCTGTATTGGTGTAGTCGTAGCTGTATGCGTTGACCGAGTTGGTCTGGGTTGACTGGAAGCCATCGTAAGCATCAAACGACATCACAGCCTGAATGCCCAAGCCCGGGGTGATTTTCGACAGGTCGCCATCGAGAGTCAAGGTCGAATAGAGCTGACGGCGACGGTTCTTCTCCTGGCCCGACGATCCGAGCAGGTAGATCGGGTTGCTGGCATTGCCGTCAACATAGAGCTCGCCATTGGGGCAGTAGACCGGACGCATCGGGTCGGCTTCAACGGCACCGAAGGTTGTCAGACTAAATACGCCAGTGGTCGGCTGAATGATATTGTCGATACGGCCACCGAGGTCGAGACCTACCTTGAGGAAGTCATTGACCTGGATGTCGAGGTTGGAGCGGAGGTTCCAGCGGTTGAGTACGTGCTGGGTCACAAAATCGTCATTGAACTTTGTGCCTTCGCTATTCCACATACCCTCTTGACGCAGGTACGAGAATGACACATAGTAGCGAGCGCGGCTGCTACCGCCAGAGATCTGGAGGTTGGTCTTGTAGACCGGAGCGGTCTCGCGATAGAGGACGTCAAACCAGTTGGTGTTGAAATAGCGGTACTGGTCCATGCCAGTGAGGGTCTCACCAGCGCATACGCGGCGGTACATCTCAATCTGCTCGTCGGTGTAGAGAGGATCAAGTCCGTCGAGGTAACGCACTTGGTTGACTGTCAGAGCGTGGTTGTAGCTGTTTTGGTTCTCAACCTTGCCGGTCAGGGTCTGGAAACCTACCTCTTGGGTGAAGTCGATACGAGCCTTGCCGGGAGTACCGCGCTTGGTGGTAACGAGCACCACGCCATTGGCGCCGCGCATACCGTAGATAGCGGTAGCGGCAGCATCCTTGAGGATTGTCACATCTTCGATGGGGAAAGCGTCGAGGAACGATATGTCACGCTCTACGCCATCGACCATGATGATGGGATTGCGGGCGCTGCTGTTCATGGTGCGCACACCACGGATATACAGCTTGGTCTCTGACCAACCAGGCTCGGATGCAACCTCGTAGGTCTGCACGCCAGTAACGGTTGAGTTGAAAGCATTCTGGAGCACTGTCACAGGATAGCGCTGCAGTTCTTCGCCTGTTACCACTGAGGTTGACTCGGTGCGGAATTTGCTCCTTTTCTTGCCAAATGGCACATTGATGAGCAGATCGTTTACATTTTCGATAGGCACCAACACGATTGTCATCGGATTGTTGAGATCCTCAATTTTATCGATTTGGGTCTGGAAGCCTATGCATGCGGCATTCACCTCATCGTCGACGGTAGCGCCTTTGAGCTCGAAGTTGCCATCTGCATCGGTGTAAACGATGCGGCTGTTTTCGGCCAGGTTGACCACGGCGCCAACGATGGGATTTCCATCCGGGTCAAGCACACGACCTTTGAGTATTCGGTCGTTGGCTGCCGAGAGGGTCAGGGCCGTGCCAAGCAGGGCAGTTGCTGCCAATGCTCGACCTTGCCTTGTTATATATGATGCGATATGTTTCATATCTGATATGTCAATTTCGTCAAGTTTACGAATCTCGAAATATTATTCCCAACCGGGATTGTTGGCGATGCCAGTCTTCCATACCTCTTCTTCGGGCACGGGATACAGGTACATCTTCTCTTCAAACACACGCTGCTGAGCCACCTTGCGGCTGACGGTGCCGTCTTCGTACACCTCTACGCCGTAAATCGGACGGCTGAGTGCCTCAACGGCTACGCCCCAACGGCGCACGTCCCAAGCGCGGTGCTCCTCAAAGGCGAACTCTACGGTGCGCTCTTTGTGGATGAAGTTGCGCATAGCGGTCTGAGAAGTCAAGTCGGTGCGGTCAGCGACATTGCCGGTGATGCCAGCGCGATGGCGCACTTGGTCGAGCAGCG
>NWBJ01000034.1:0-4762 GCA_002633115.1 Muribaculaceae bacterium Zag1 | reverse complement strand
CCTCGGCATGATGACCACCGATCTCGTTGAGAGCCTCGGCATAGTTGAGGAGAATCTCAGCGTAGCGGATGATGGTCCAGAGGCGATAGGCAGTGCCGCCATGGTTGGAGCTGAGGATTGTCTCGGGGATGTATTTGCGCATGTAGTAGCCAGTGGGTGTGCTGTTGGTGTTGCCGGTGGGATTGTCGGCATGGCCAGCGATCACATCGATATAGCTGTTAGAGCGCATTGTGCCCCACTCTACTCCTTGATAAAGGATGGTAGCGGCAAGACGCGGGTCGCGATTTGCCCACATTGCTGAAGAGCCCTCAACATATCCGCTGGCAGCGTTGATTGTAGGCACGCCATTGGTGTAGACGGGTGCGCCAGTGGCATCATACTCGGTGAAGGGTGATTCGCCATTTACCATATCATACATATCGACCAGATTCTGCGAGGGGCAGTTGCCACCCGAGCCGCCTTCGCCTACAGGAGTATCAACAGAGATGCCGCTCCAACCGATTGCCAAGTCATTGCGGAAGAAGATGGTCTCATGATTCTGGTTGCCGTGAGGCACGCGCAGCACAGCGTTGGAGTAATTATCTACTGCGCTCTGGTTGTCTTCAGCGAAGAGGTAGAAGAGGCCATCGTAGGTGTCGATAAACTCCTTGGCGGTGTTGGCTGCGTCTTGCCAGGTAATGCCCGACTCGGAAGCGAATCTCGGCGAAGCCATATAGAGCTTGATGCGCGACAGCAGAGCCAAAGCCATAGGCTGAGAGAGGCGACCGATACGGTTGCTATCCCAAGCGCTCTCATAGTCGAGCAGGTCGGGCATGGCCTCTTCGAGCTCGTTGATGATGAAATCAACTACGTATTCCTTGATGGTAGGACGGTTGACATAGGGAGTGATGATATCGTTCTCGGGATCAAGCACATCTTCAATGATTGGCAGAGGACCGAAACGGAGGAACATCTCCCAGTAGAAGAATGCGCGGAAAGCGCGGGCCTCGGCGCGTGTCTGAGCACGGAGCAACTCATTCTCGGCATCGGTCTTGGTGATATCGTAAGGCACTGAATCCATCTTTTGGATTACCCAGTTGCACTTGCGGATTGCGCGGTAACGGCTCTCCCAGGTGTCTTCGAGCTCGCGAGCTCCGCCATCTGAGTAGTAGTTGCCGATGTTGAACGATACGCGCGCTCCGCCGGTCGAGAACGATGTCTCAGAGAGGTCGGTGGTGGCATCCTGCCATGAACTATTCATGCAGGCGGCACCATGGCGCAAGAAATTGTATGTGTCGGTGTGGAAGTACCAGAACATGTTCCAGTCGGCAAGAGTCTTGGCCTCGGTAAGGTCAGCCGATGGCTGCTTGTCGAGGAAGTCGCTGCAAGAGCTGAGCCCCAGAGCAGCCGCTCCCATCACCGCCAAAGCTATATGTTTGATAGTCTTTTTCATGATTTTTAGAATTGGATGTTAACGCCCACGTTGACAGTCTTGCAAATAGGATATTTGTTAGAGCCGTTGCTCTCAGGGTCGCAGAGGCCATCGAGATGGTCCCAAGTGATGAGGTTGTTGGCGTTGACATAGATTTTGCACTGTGTCATATAGGCGTGCTGTATCCACTTGGTGGGGAGCATGTAGTAAACCTCCACATTCTTGAGGCGGCAGAATGCGCCGTTCTTGAGGAAGAATGAGTTCTGGCGCTGGTTGTGGTCACCATAGCTGTCGTAGTGCAGCAAGGGGTATTTGGCGTTGGCCAGGTTCCAAGCCTCAGTCTGGTTGGGTTGCCAACGATCCAGATGGTGCTCCTTGACCTTGCCGCCGCTAACGAATGCGTACATAGCCTCGGCGTCATAGTAGCGGCTCACCTTGTCTACGCCCTGCAGCATAGCTGAGATACCGAATCCCTTGTAGCTGAATCCTACTGAGAGCGAGTAAGTGTTCTCCGGAATCGGGCTGTAGCCGATGAATGTCTCATCACGCTCGTCGATGAAGCCGTCGCTGTTCATATCGCGATATTTCAGGTCGCCCACTTGCACATCGCCGAAGGTTGATTTCGGGAAGCTCGGGTCGGTCAGGTCGGCTGCGGTCACAAAGCCGTCGCAAAGCAGACCGAAGTATTGGTCAATGGGATGACCCTCGAGTTTACGGTAAGCGGTCATGCCTTCGGGCTCGTCCTTGCAAACGATTTCGTTCTTTGCATGCGAGTAGTTGGCGCTGATGTTGTACTCAAAGTCGCGCCCGATTGAGCCATTGTAGTGAAGCTCGATTTCCCAACCTTGGTTCTTGGTCTCGCCAAGGTTGCCTACTGCCGAGGTCACGCCGAACCACAGAGGACGAGTGCCGTATTCGCAGAGGATGTTGTCGCGCTTCTCATAGAAGATATCGAGGTTACCAGTGAGGTGGCTGTTGAAGAGACCGAACTCAACACCGGCATTGTACTTGTGAGCGCGTTCCCAGGTCACACCGTAGTTAGGATATTGCTGCTCATAGATACCGGTCTGGCCAGAGGTGCCGAAGTAGTAGTCGTTTGAAATCTGGCTCCACTTCTGCTCATACAGGAATCGCTGGGTAGTGCCGTTGATTGAGTAGTTGTCATTACCAACCTCACCATAGCTGGCACGAATCTTCAGGTTGTTGAGCACGGGACGGATTGGCTCCATAAATGGCTCCTCGGTGATACGCCAACCAAGAGAGAAGGCGGGGAAGAAACCGAAGCGGTGGCCCTTCATAAAGTTCTCCGAACCGTTGTAACCGGCATTGAACTCAGCCAGGTACTTGCCATCGTATCCGTAGGTGACACGGCCGACGATACCTTGGTAGCGCTTTGCCAGCTCTGAATTCTCACGGTAGTCGTTCTGCATGTACAGCACCATAGCGGTCACGTCATGCACGCCGAATTGGCGAGCATAGTTGAGCTGAGCCTCCATGTAGAGCTTGTAGATGGTGTAGTATTCGTAGCTCGAACCCATGATGCCATTTGAGTTGTATTGGTTGTAGGCATCTTGGCTCATATAGTTGTTGCGGTCGAGCAGCTCAAAGGTCGCAAAGTCGCGAGTGTACAGGTTCTTGTGGTAGTTCTCGTAGTCAAACGATGCCATGCCCCTGATCGACAAGCCCTTGGTGATGAAGTCGAGCTTATGCTCAGCGATGAGGTTGGTCTCGTTGATGGTATTGATGCCCTTGTAGTAGCCGCCAATGGCCAGAGTGGCATAAGGGTTGCTCTGGTATTGCGATGTTCCGGCATAGAGGGTCTTGGTGGTTTCGCCATTCTCGACGGTGTATGCAGTTGGCATCAGCCAGCCGGGAATGTGATTCATTTGATAGAACAGGTTGCTGTAGCTCGAGGTCTCGGATGAGTTCGGGCCAGTGCGCTGCTCAAAGCGGGTACCGAAGTTGACGCTGACAGTCAGGTCCTTGGTCAGGAAGAAGTCGGCATTAGCGCGGAAGCCGTAGCGCTTGTAGCCAATCGAGCTTGAGTTGCCGTATTCGTCTTGCGACAGATTCTTGAACAGAGAGCTCTGATCATAGTATTCGAGCGAAGCATAGTAGCGCATGCGCTTTGTGCCGCCACGGATGCTGGCGTTGTAGCGCTGAGCGGGAGCCGATGAACGCAGCAGCTCATCGTACCAGTCAGTGTTCGGGTAAAGCAGGGCATCTACGCCTGAGAGTTCGCCAGCCGATGACTTGCGGAACATCTCGATGTCTGATGCGCTGTACTGCGAAGCGAGGCCATCGTTGGCGAGAGCTTCCTCGAGCAGCACTACCGAATTGTAGCTGTCAAGATAGGTGTCCTTGCGGGTAGGGCTTTGCCATTGCCAGTTGGCAGTGAGGTTGACTACCGGCTTCTGCTCTTTACCGCGCTTGGTGGTGATAAGCATTACGCCGTTAGCGCCGCGCACACCGTAGACTGCGGTAGCCGAAGCATCCTTAAGCACTGAGATAGTCTCGATATCATCGGGAGCAATCTGGGAGAACGAACGTTCAACACCGTCGACGAGCACCAGAGGCTGTGAGTCGCCAGCGAATGTGGCGCGACCACGGATGTAGATGCTTGCGTCATCGGCGCCAGGCATACCCGAGGCCTGTGAGGTGACAACGCCAGTCACCTTGCCGGCCAAGGCCTGTGAGATATTGGCAGCCGGGGTCTCGAGCAGGTCGCTTGCGCCTACCTGAGAGATTGCGCCAATCACTGATTCTTTCTTCTGTTGACCGTAGCCCACAACCACCACCTCTTCGAGAGCGGTAGCATTGTCGCGCATCACCACGTCGACGCGGGTGCGACCCTTGAGGGCTATTTCTTGTGGATCATATCCAATATATGCGAATGTGAGCACAGCCGTATTGACATCGTCAACCCTGATGGCAAAGTTGCCATCAATATCAGTAGTGACGCCTCGGGTCTCACCCTTGACGATGACGCTGGCACCGATCAGGGGTTCGCCTGTCTCATCCACCACTGTGCCTTGCACCTGAGTCTGCGCTGAAGCGGAGGCTAAGCCGAATATCAGCATCAGAGCCGTGAGCAGCCCCGCGAGCCTATGGCTCAAGCGGCCGCAAGCTTGGTTGCTTGGATTATTCATTTTCATGTAATTGCTATGTGTTATTTCAACTGGAAGAGGTTGGCAACATCTTCAGCAGTGAAGGCATAATTATAGATTTTCACATCATCGAATGCAGCGCCAAGGTCTGGGTCGGCCCACCAGCTCTGGTTGCCGCCTACGCAGATATAAGTCAGATCTGAGCTGCCAAAGATTTCACATCGTGCGCCATCGCTCACGCCGT
>NWBJ01000033.1:16420-47409 GCA_002633115.1 Muribaculaceae bacterium Zag1 | reverse complement strand
GTCGATAATAGTGACCACCAACAAGTCCCCCTCGGAATGGGCCGAGACGATGCAGGATCCGGCCCTGGCTGCTGCCATATTGGACAGGCTCCTGTTCCACTGCGACGTGATAAAGCTTGAAGGGAACAGCCATAGGATGGAGCACAGAAAATCGTTCAGAAAGCTGAAGTGAAGCCCTCCCTCTGCGGGGGCTAGCCCCCGCAGAGGGAGGGCTTCACTTCCCAATCTTAATGCCGATTGAATCTTACCGAAAATGACGAAACTTTATTTACCGAAAATATATGAAAATAAATTTGGAGATTACACCCAAGCTGCCCGGCGCCGAAGCGCCGGGTGCGGTGGCGCCAGGGTGCTACCCAGGTTGGGAATCATGGCTGGGTGCCTTGGCGCCACCGTGCCTCGCGCTTTGGGCGCGAGCAATATGTTAAAAATGGGAATTGGCAAAAAAGTATCAATATGTGATAATATTTTGTGGGTTTATGGCCGAAAAAGGTTGTAATTTTGCATCGATAAACTATATGAAATTTACCTTAAACATTTAAAAGCAAAATTAACACAATTACATCCGTCAAACCCTAAAATTAGGAATACGTAGCCCAGAGGCTGCATTTACATTATTACCTGTAAGTATTCCGACCTGAATTATCATGTAAACTATACTTTAACCAATTTATTATCGATGAAACTAATCCAAACGAAAGTTGCGCTCACCGCAGGCCTCAGCCTTGCGTTGCTGTGCGGAGGCGCACCGGCAGTGATGGCCAGTCCGCTCGAGGCTGCGCAGACTGCTGATCAAGTGAGGGTGACCGGTACGGTGACAGACACCACCGGCGAACCCCTGATTGGAGCCAATGTGTTGGTGAAAGGCCAAACCAAGGGTGTCAACACCGACATTGACGGTCAATTCACTCTCGATGTTGCTGTTGGCGATGTGCTGACTGTCAGCTACATAGGCTATCTGCCCCAAGAGGTCACCGTAAAGGGTCCTGGCAATCTCGACATCGTATTGTCAGAAAACGCCACCATGCTCGACGAGGTTGTGGCTGTCGGTTATGGCGTCCAGAAAAAGAAACTCGTCACAGGCGCAACAGTCGAGGTCAAGGGTGAAGACGTAGCCAAGATGAACACTACCCAAGTGCTTGGCGCCCTCCAGAGCCAGACCCCCGGTGTCAACATCCAAGCCGCTTCTGGCCAGCCTGGCGATGGTTTCAAGGTTAACATCCGTGGTGCCGGTACAAACGGTTCAACAACACCTCTCTACGTAATCGATGGCGTGTCAGGTGGTGATATCAATTCGCTCAACCCTGCCGATATCGAACGCATTGATGTATTGAAGGATGCTGCCTCTTGTGCAATCTACGGTAGCGCTGCAGCCAATGGCGTTATCCTCATTACCACCAAACAGGGCGCTGCAGGCAAGACCCAAGTGACCTACGATGGCAATGTGGGTTGGCAAAATGTCTACAAGCTCCCGCAGATGCTGACTGCAAAGCAGTATATGGAGATTATGAATGTGGCACGTTTCAACAATGGCCAATCTCTATATAATTGGAGCGATTATATTGATGCTGACTTATTGACTGCCTATAATGACGGCTCCAATCCTGGTACTGATTGGGTAGACGCCTTCCGTAATAAGAACGCTGTCACTACAAATCACGCTCTTAATATAGCTGGTGGTGGCGACATGTATAAATATTCTACTGGTATAGGTTACCAATATCAAGATGGTGTGTTTGGTGGCCCAGTAAAGTCT
This sequence comes from Muribaculaceae bacterium Zag1, assembly GCA_002633115.1. Lineage (GTDB taxonomy): Bacteria > Bacteroidota > Bacteroidia > Bacteroidales > Muribaculaceae > CAG-873. The sequence goes on along the minus strand of NWBJ01000033.1, from coordinate 45,653 downwards.
GACTTCCGTCGTTTGACTTTCCGCTTGAATTCAGAGTCTGTGCTTTGGCGTTATGATGACCGTGATATTATTAAGTTCGGTGAGAATATCTATTATCAACATCGCCAAAGCCAAGGTATTCAGATTGGCAACCAATACAGCAATGAGCTTTCAAATGCTTTGCGCGCCAATCCTTGTATCCCAATCTATAATGCCGATGGTGAATACTTCATGTATGAAGATCTCCTGAATTCCGGTGAGAAGGGATGGTTTGATTATAATGCTTACTCAAGCAACCCGGTGGCCGCTGCCGTATATGGACAGTCAGGAAATAACAAGAGTAAGAGCTACAACCTCTCAGCCACTGGTTATGTTGAAGTACAGCCCATCAAGGGTCTGCGCTATCGTGGCCAAGTAGGATATAAGCAGTACTCGTCTTCGTGGCGTTGTTTCTTGCCTGTCTTCCAAATCAATACTCAGAGCGGAGGCTTCCGCACCGAGAGCCAGATGTCAGACAATGTATCTCTTGGTTGGAGCTGGAATACCACCCATACTCTTAATATGGATTTCAATATCAAGGAGAGCCATTTTGATGTCTTGGCTGGTATGGAGTACAGCAAATCGCGTCCTGGTTATGGAGAATCAGTCAATGCAACTGCAACGGGTCTCATCTTTGATGATTTGAAGCATGCTTATCTCTCAAATGCAGAAAATCGTCAAAGCGCTGTAGTCTCAGGTTATGGTTCGGATTATGGAGCAAAGCTTTCTTACTTCGGTCGTATCAACTATGACTTTGCAGAAAAGTATATGCTTTCAGTAATCTTCCGCGCTGACGGTTCATCAAAGTTTGCTAAAGGTCATCAATGGGGTTATTTCCCATCAGTTTCTGGGGGCTGGGTAGTCAGCAATGAGTCATTCATGGAAAACACCCATTCATGGCTTAGCTTCTTGAAGATTCGCGCTGGCTGGGGCCAAAACGGTAATGATAACATCGATGCCTCGCAATACATTGCTGGTTGGGATTTTGGCGACTACGGTCAATATTCATTTGGCAATCTCAAAGACATAGGCACTACAGGCGCATATCCTAATCGTCTGGCTAATCCCGATTTGACATGGGAGACCTCAGAGCAAGTCAACGTTGGTTTTGATGCTCGTTTCTTCAATGGCAAATTCACAGCCAATTTTGACTGGTATCGCAAGACAACCAAGGACCTCCTGATTTGGGTGAATGTCAATGGCGTGACCGGTTTTACCGGCCAATACCAAAATGCTGGTTCAGTTCGCAACGAAGGTGTTGAGCTCTCACTGAATTGGAACGACAATATCGGTAAAGATATGTGGTATAGCATCAACTACAATGTAGCCCACAATAAGAACAAGGTTACAGCAGTCAATAACAGTAACCATTATGTTGAGGGGGGTAACGACCTGCTGTCACAATCTACTGGCATTATCGCTCGCATGGAAGAGGGCTATCCTATTGGCTATTTCTATGGTTTCAAGACCGATGGCGTAATCCAAAACCAAGCAGACCTTGACGCTTATTTGGCATCTAATTGCGGTGGCGACGCTGCCAATTCTATGCAAGGGACAAGCATTGCTCCTGGTGATTTGAAATTTGTAGACGTCAATGGCGATGGGCTTATTAATGATGACGATCGCACTGATCTTGGCAATCCTCACCCCGACTACACAATGGGTCTTACTTTGAGCTTCGGGTATAAGGCATTTGATATTTCCGCAACAGCTTATGGGGCCTTTGGCCAGCAAGTGGCTCGCTCATATCGTAAATTCTCTGATGGACAGAATGAGAACTATACCACTGAAGTGTATGAATACTGGCATGGCGAAGGCACCAGCAATCGCTATCCCACTCTGGGCACTGGTTCTTCTGTCAACTGGATGAAGATTTCTGATATCTTTATTGATGACGCCAGCTATGTAAGACTGCAGAACATCACTGTTGGCTTTGACATTGCTAAAGCATGGAAGGGTTGTCCACTGCAGCAACTGCGTGTATACGCTACCGCACAAAATCTCTTCACCATCACTGGATATAAAGGCATGGATCCGGAGAATGGCGCTGCAATAGGCAGTGAGCAATGGGTTACTGGAGTTGATATAGGCAACTATCCTCAACCTCGTACTTACCTTGTAGGCGTGAATGTGAAATTCTAAAATCTGAGAAACTACAATGAAAAAAATAACATATATTCTGACCACAGCCTTGATGATGGGAGGACTGGCTTCTTGTGATCTCGATTCAGAGAGCCTGTATGAGAAAGATACATCAAACTTCCCGCAGACTGCTGATGATGCCGCTCAGGTTTTGGCCGGTATCTACCAAAACCTCAATGCCGTGAACGCATACCCTCAGGAGACATACCACTATGCAGCACTTCTTGCCTCAGATGATATGCTCGGCGGCGGCGGCGAGAACGACAAATTGATGCAGAGCCTCGACTTGCTTTGCAACTATGGTACTAATGCCACCAATGATTTTTATAATGCTCGCTACGAGGGTATCAATCGAGCCAATACTGTGATTGATGCTTTAAATACCGTAACCATGGATGAGACTGATAAGGCTCAAGCTATGGGCGAGGCTCTCTTCCTCCGCGCCTATTACTACTATGAGCTTTCATCGATGTACGGACGCGTGCCTTTGATCACAACTCCGACCGCGCCTGAGGATCTCACTCCTCCTGCAGCTTCGGTAATCTGGGGCCAAATCCTCCAAGACCTGCGTGATGCCTCTGATATGATGCCGTCGGTGCGCACAAGCGACACTCGTGCTGGCCATGTCGACAAATATTGCGCTGAGGCTCTGCTTGGTCGTTGCTGGCTCTACTACACCGGCATGTACTGCAATGGCGAGGAGTTGGCTGACCTCATCAGCACCAATTACAGCCCCCTTACCTCGGTTGCTCTCCCTGATGGTTCAACCCTTACAAAGCAGGATGTCATCAACTACATTGATGATTGCGTAAATAATTCGGGTTATCGTCTGCTTGGCGATTTCCGCAACAACTGGGCCTACACCAATAAGTACACTGTAGATGATTATTCCTATACCGCAGGTGTTACTGGCGTCGATGGCAATCCCTTGGCTTATGCTGAGAACGACAATGCTACCAGCCCTGAGTCGATGTTTGCTGTGAAATTTAACAAAGCCGCTTCTTGGCAGACCACTATCGGATATTGCAGCGGATATGCATTGCACTTTGGTATACGCGGTCAAGAGAGTTTCGCTTCTCGTTTCCCCTGGGGCGAAGGCTGGGGCGCTGGCCCTGTAGCTCCCAATATGATTTCAGATTGGAAAGCTGCTGAGCCTAACGACCTGCGTCGTGATGCTTCGGTTGAAGACTGTGTCAACACTCTGGCAAGTTATCGCTTTGGCGGCGATACTAATATGCAGGAGACTGCTCTCCATCAGAAGAAGATTGGCGTAGTCACAGCTAAGAATTCAGAGTTGGAAGTTGGTTACTCTGTATCGTTTGAGCAAATCATGTATCCTGGTGGCTGGTCTATCGCAGGAAGTGAGAATTTCCAACTTTGCTCAATCCATGATATGATTATGATTCGCTTTGCTGAGGTGTTGCTGATGCAATCCGAGCTTAAGGAAGACGCTACGGGCATGAACCAAGTGCGCGCTCGCGCAGGCTTGAGTGCCAAGGCTTATTCACTCGACAATATCCTCAACGAGCGCCGTTGGGAGCTTGCTTTCGAGGGAATGCGCTGGATGGATATGCGTCGTACACACCGTGCTGCCGCTCTGCTTGAAAAGCAAACCGGTGTTACCATCCATAATCAAGGCAATGAGACCACCAATACAGCTCAAAATGGAGGCTATGCCGCACGCTTTAACGCTACAGCTGGATTCTTCAAGATTCCTGAGACACAGATTACTCTCTCAGAGGGTACTTTGACTCAGAATGCCGGTTACACTGGAGCCACAGCTGATTACAATGGTTGGAATTAATCAGAGTCAAAACGCTAACCACATAAATCGATATATATGAAAGCTAAATATTTGATGATGCTGGGCGCAGCGGCTCTGATGATGACCGCCTGTGATCCTTCGTACGAGAAGACTCCAGCAGATACCAAAACATATACTGCCGATCAGCTCAACCAAATGATTACCTTCACTCAATATGACGCTAATGGTAATCTGGCAGATGATGGCAACTATATCCACTTCGAGACCTCGCCCTCTCAAATTGTGCAAATATCCAATAGCATTGGAAAGAAGTTGGCACAAGCCGCAGCAGGCGAGTTTGAGCTCACTCCGACTCCTGGAAGCGATCCCAATCAGATTGTGACCATCACTACTGTCAACATCGATGGTAGCCAGATAAGCACTCAAAAGACTCTTACCGTAGCTGTGGCTGCAGATTTTGCAGCCGAAATCAAACTCCTGTGCTCAGCCTCAGGCACGAAGAAGTGGGAATGGGGTCAGAATGCTGACGGTCGAGTTTGGGGTAACGCTGGCAACTCAGGAGGTGCTTTTGATGGCTCGTCAATCTGGTGGGGCTGCGGTCCTATCGGAGGCGACTGCACCGATGGCGACTTTTCTACTCAGATGGGTCACTCAAGCACCGGATGTGTAGAAGAGACCGAACTTGGCGCCTATATGGTGTTCAGCGCAGAAGGCGTAGTCACTAAATACTCTAAGGATGGTGTAGAATTAGGAAAGGGCAATTTCACTGTATCCAACTGGACAGGCGGCGAGCAAACAGATTGGAATGCTGGCACTCTGCATGTTGAGAATGGCGCTGTACTCTTCCCATTCATGATTAACACCGATGGATATGTTGTTACTGACTTTAATATTTCAATACTGACCACCGATCAATTGTGGCTCACTGCATACGATGAGACAGGTGAGCATCATCCTAACGGCTCAGCAAGCACTCCTGGCAGCTGGGAAGAAGCAACCTGGTGGAGCTTTACCAGCAAGACAGACTATATCGGCATGCTCACCGATAATGGCAGCAAGGATTGGACCTGGGGCCCGAACGATGCTGGCCGCGTATGGGGCAATGCAGGTAATTCTGGAGGCACTTTTGATGGCTCATCGATTTGGTGGGGTTGCGGTCCTATCGGAGGCGACTGCGCTGATGGCGACTTCTCGACCCAAATGGGACACTCCAGCACCGGATGTGTAGAAGAAACCGAACTCGGAGCCTATATGACTTTCAAGAATGACGGTACAATAATCAAATACTCAAAGGATGGCGTAGAGCTTGTAAGAGGAGACTGGACAATAACCAATTACTCGCCCGAGCAGACCGATTGGAATGGTGGTACTCTCACCGTAACAAATGGCGCTGTACTCTTCCCATTCATGATCAATACTGAAGGGTATGTAGTGACCGATTTCAATATCTCAGGCCTGTCTTCAGGTGTGCTGTGGCTTACCGCTTATGATGAGACTGGCGAGCATCATCCTAATGGCTCAGCCAGCACTCCCGGCAGCTGGGAGGAAGCAACCTGGTGGCGCTTCGCAGCTAAATAAATCGAAGGTTTGACATGTAATTCCAGATAGAGGGATGGGGTCCCAGCAGGGGGTCGCATCCCTTTTCCTTTGGGCGAGTTCAACTTTTTTTGGGGTGGATTGTTTTATAGGAAAACCAAGATTTAAGCGTTTTGGTAAAATACGATAACAAGATTCAACTCATTAAACTTATAGAATATGGAAGTTAAACGCCCATTGTCGCTTGAGCAGCGACGCAAAACCAGCCTCTCTGACGAGCTGCGTGACTTGTTCGTGCTGCAGCTCCAACACGAACTCAAAAACTTCACCCTCTATAATAGTTTCTCGGTCTACTTCAGCTGCAAGGGTCTGGAGAAGCTCGGCAAATACTACAAAGGGCGCGCCGATGAGGAACTCAAACACCAGCAATGGATCATGCAGTACCTCAGCGACTGCGATGCCGACTTTGAATATCCCAGCATTCCTGTCAACGAGAATCAGAAGATTGACGACAACGTGACACCTTTCCGTCTGACCGTTGACCGCGAAATACAGACCACTGACATGATCTACCATATCGCTGATGTGGCTCAGGGCCAGGGCGACTGGATGACCCTCAGCTTCTTGATGGGCAACTACAATGGCGGTCGCCTCATCCCCGAGCAGATCGAAGAGGAATCGCTCTCACGCACCGCCCTCGATATCATGAGCACCGACGACCACATCCTCAAGAAGGAGGATCAAGTCTACGATCTCTATTTCGGAGGCAAAAAGTAATTATGAGCCCTTGCTGACTCATAGACCATAAGGACAAAAACCGTAAGGACATAAGAGGCATAAGGACATAAGGCTAATTTGCTACAACAAAGGTGCAAAAGGCCAAAGATGCAAAGATGGCCTCATAAATAAAAAGGTCGGAATCCTCAGGATTCCGACCTTTTATCTTGCTCTTTTACGGATCAAAAAATTTATGTCCTTATGTTTCTTATGTCCTTATGCCTCTTATGTCCTTACGGTTTTTTGTCCTTATGGTTTTTGTTCTTACGGTCTACTCCACGGTCACCGATTTGGCGAGGTTGCGGGGCTGGTCGACGTTGAGGCCCTTGGCTACAGCCACATGGTAGGCGAGTAGCTGCAGGGGTATCACGCTCAGCAGCGGCACCAAGCAATTTTCGGTGGGTGGCACCTCGATTACCTCATCGGCGATTGCGCGCACCTCATCGTCGCCCTCGGTCACCACGGCGATGATGCGGCCGCCACGGCTCTTGACCTCCATCATGTTGCTCATGATCTTTTTGTGGAGCTTGTGGTGAGTGGCGAGGAACACTACCGGCATCTCGCTGTCGATAAGCGCGATGGGGCCGTGCTTCATCTCAGCTGCGGGATAACCCTCAGCGTGGATATAGCTAATCTCCTTGAGCTTGAGAGCTCCCTCGAGAGCCACGGGATAGTTGTAGCCGCGACCGAGGTATAGGAAGTTGTGAGCGTAAGTGAAGATGCGAGCCAATGAGCGGATGCGGTCGTTTTGCTCAAGCACCTTGTTGATCTTGTCAGGAATGCAACTCAGTTCGCCTATGATGGTCAGGTAATTCTCCTCGGTGACCACGCCTTTGGCCTTGGCCAGAGCCAGGGCGAACATGCTAAACACAGTAACCTGGCCGGTGAAAGCCTTGGTACTGGCCACGCCAATCTCCGGGCCGACGTGGATGTAGATGCCCGTGTCGCTGGCGCGAGCGATGCTCGAACCCACAGCATTGACAATGCCGAATACGAATGCGCCTTTTTCTTTAGCTTTCTCGATAGCCGCCAGAGTATCGGCTGTTTCGCCCGACTGCGACACGGCAATCACAACATCGCGCTCATCAACGGTGGTACGGTTGTAGCGGAACTCAGAGGCGTATTCCACCTCGGTCGGAATCTCGCAGAACGATTCGATCAGCTGCTTGCCAATCAGGCCGGCGTGCCACGAAGTGCCGCAGCTCACGATGATGAAGCGGCGAGCATTGAGCAGATGCTCCTTGTAATTGACCACGGCGCTGAGCACCACCTTGTCGGGCAGCAAGCGGCCGCGCATACAGTCGCGGAGCACCTCAGGCTGGTCAAAGATTTCTTTGAGCATGAAGTGGGGGAAGCCGCCCTTGGAGAGCATTCCGAGGTCGAGGTTGATGGTTTGCACATTGGCCTCAACCTCTTCGTTGTACAGGTTCACAATCTTGAGCGGCTTGCCACGGCGCACCACTGCCACCTCCTCATCGTTGAGGTAAGTCACCTGCTTGGTGTATTCAGCGATGGGCGAGGCATCCGAGCCGATAAAGAATTCGTCATTGTTTTGGCCGATACCGATAGCGAGGGGCGAAGACTTGCGAGCCACAATCAGCACGTCGGGGTCATTCTTGTCAATCAGGGCAATAGCGTAGGCGCCGATTGACTGGCGCAGAGCCATGCGCACTGCGGTGAGCAGATCGCATTGGCGCTTGTTTTTGATATATTCAATCAGCTTGACCAGAATCTCGGTATCGGTCTCGCTGTAGAAAGTCACACCATGCTTCGACAGATTTTCGCGCAGGGTGGCATAGTTCTCTATGATGCCATTGTGCACCAGAGCCAGGGTGCCGTCCATCGACACGTGGGGGTGGGCATTGGTGGCCGAGGGTTCGCCGTGGGTAGCCCAGCGGGTATGGGCGATGCCGACGGTGCCCTTGACATCTTTGCCTTCGGCTTCCTGCTCCAGGTCGCTCACTTTGCCTTTGGCCTTGTACACATTGAGTTGGTCGCCATCGATGAGGGCGCAGCCGGCACTGTCATATCCGCGATATTCGAGGCGCTTCAGGCCATTGATGAGTATTGGGTAAGCCTCGCGGTGGCCAATATAACCTACAATTCCACACATAGTAGTTTAATGAAAAATGGATAATGAAAAATGAAAAATAAAGAGTGGAAAATTAAGAGTGAATAATGAAAAATGAAAAATATCCCATTGGGCATTATTCATTTTTCATTATTCATTTTTCATTCCTCATTATTCACTAGTTTTGAGTTGGGATATGATTTTCTTGCCGAGGGCGGTCTTCTTTTCGATGTGCTCGACCACAGCCTTGACAAATGAGTTGGATTCAAAGTAGCCGCGCACTTGCTCAAAGTCGCGCTCAGCGTCAAAGCTTGAGCCGTCGGCTCCGAAGCCGGTCTTGGCCGAGAGCGAGAACTCCTTTTTGGCATCAGCGTAGACCATCTTGTCGAGCGATACCACAGCCTCGATCCATTTCTCCACGATGTCGATAGCGTCTTGGCGCGTCATGGTGTAGGGGTTGAGGTGGAAGAAGTCAAGAATCTTCTGATAAGCCCAGGTCCATTCCATGTCGTAGTAAGCCTTGTGCAGCTGGGCAAAGCGCTCGTTGATGGCTTCGACGGTGTTGATTTGGCCATTCTCGATGTCAGAGATCAGCTTGTCGACCTCATGCTTTGGAGCAATCAGGCCAGCCAGGTCAACCCATTCGCCTTCACCTGAGGGGTAGTCGGGACGCAGCATCTCGCGCATCTCCTCGTCGGAGCGCGGATTCTTGTCAATCAGGCGTTGGATAAGGCTGTTGCCGAAGAATTTGGTGAGAGCTATGTCGTACAGCTCCAAGCCGCGCTGCAGGGCGTGGTTGGTAATCTTTGTGCTGTGGAACGAGTATGAATCCGAGGTCGGACCGCATGACTCGTACAGCTGGTGCAGCACGCGCTTGCCGCGCAGAGCCTTCTGCATGGTGTAGGGGCTGAGCAGGTTGTAGTTGATTTGGTCGAGCTTGACCGGGTCGGTGCGATTGTCGCGCTTGGGCCATTTTTGGGCATCGCGGATAGTGCCTACCGACTTGAGGTTGACAGCCGGAGCGAGATAGGTCGAATCGCCGTCCTCGATGAGGTAGGAGAAAGGCAGGTCGCTGGTGTCGACATTGCCTACCACGCGGCCCATCACGAGCGAGAAGGCACCGATGCGGGCTGGCCACAGGATGTAGGAATCAGACGATGTCTTTGCGCCGCGCTCCATGTGTCCCTGATGGATAGGGCCGAGCTTGTACATGTGGTTGCTCTGGTTTGAGCCCGAGCCGGCATTCATAAACGAGAACATGCCGGCAATCAGCAACGTCGACTTGTGGTGGGTCACGGTGAATGGTCCGGCAAATATAGCGCAAGCCTCGCCGTTCTCGCCATGGCAGTTGCTGAAGAAGAGAGAATCAGAAGCCGAGTAAGTGTGGGCCATCTTGCAATTCTGGCCTACGAAGCAGCGGCTCATCATCACTCCGTCCTCGATTGAGCTGCCGCTCTGCACGATAAAGTCGGTCATCACCACGCCGTAGCCGATATGCACCGGCGCGGCCTCGTTGCTGACGATGGTGCCGTTCTTGAGGCTGCCGGCGCCCTCGATTTTGCAATAGTCGCCGACGCGCACATTCTTGATGTATCCGGCATCGACAATCATGCAATTGCTGCCGATTGTGCCACGCTCAGAGCGCTGAGCCTCGGCGTAATTCTGGGCCATCGAGCGCAGGCGCTTGATGATGTCGGGGCGATGGCGATACATGGCCTCGATGTAAGCCTCGTGGGCTGAGAGCTTGTCGTGGATGAGCACCTCGCGGCCGCCGGTCTCGATTAGTACCGATGCCTCGATGCCGTTGCCGAAGGTCGAAGGCTTATCGACCAGGATAATGTCTACGTTGTCGATAAATGTATCATGGCCAATGTCATAGTTGGCTATGTAATTCTTGATGTTTTCGATGCAGCAGTTGTCGCCTACGGTCACATTGTGGAGCGTTGACAAGTATACGCCGCTGTGCTTCTTCACGCCGCCCGGCATGATGAAGCTCTTCTCGAAAAGTCCGAGGCGGATTTCACCAGAGAATCGGCTGTTGCGCACATAGCGTATGTCGATTCCCTTGGCCACTTGCACAGTAGCCCAGTCTTCGGCCGAGCATCCTTGCTGACGCAGCTGAAGTATCTCAGGCTGAGTGAGATTGCGGTATTCTGTAGGATTCAAGAGATATATATTGATAGGTTAGTACTATAAAGCAAACGTTACTAAGAAGCATAGGCGCAGGCCCCTGCCCCTGTGGTTAAATATCTGAATATCTAACTGCAAAGTTAGAAAATTTTTTGTGAAACTACAATAATAATGGCAGAAAACCGCCAATCTTTAACTTTATGTGTCAAAAACCTCTCAAAATACCGTTTTTATTTTGACATCTTTTCAAAAAAAGCTAACTTTGCACACTTAAGACTGACAAACCTTACAGACAATGCTGACATACAATACCCAGCTCAAGAAACTCGCCCTGCCGGAATATGGGCGCCACATACAAAACATGGTCGACTATTGCCGCACCATTCCCGACTTTGAAGAGCGCACCGCTTGCGCCTACACCATCGTTGACACGATGGAGCAGATGTTTCCCACCGAAGGCGACCTCGAGGAGTATCGCCGCAAGCTGTGGGACCATCTGGCCATCATGAGCGAATTTGACCTCGACATCGACTGGCCATTCGAGGTGGTGCGCAAAGACGAACTCGATACTCGTCCCGAGCCGATCCTGCTGCCCGACCCGCGTGTGCCTTACCGCCACTACGGCCAGCTGCTCGTCTATATGGTCGAGGAGGCCTCGATGATGGAGCCGAGCGAGGAGCGCGATGCCCTGGTGATGCTCCTGGCTAATCACATGAAGAAGCAGCTCCTGACCTTCAATCCCGACGGCGTGGACGATGAGCGCGTGTTTGCCGACATACGCCAAATCACACACGGAGCCATCAATATCCATCCCGACGAGCTCACGCTCTACGACTTCAAGACATTGCCCGCACCCAAGAAAAAGAAGAAGAAATGATAACCTCAGCGTCGCTCACCCTGGTTGGCAAGATCAACAAGACCCACGGGGTGGGGGGAGAAATGTCGGTGTCGTTCTACAGCGACGCGGTGATGGATATCGTTGATGCCGGCGCTTGCCTGATTCTCGATATCGATGGCATATACACCCCATTTTTTGTGGGGGCGGCTCGGCCGCGCAGCTCTGAGGCGTTGTTGCTCAAGCTTGACTTGATCGACAGCCAAGAGGCTGCCGCCCAATACGTGGGCAAAAATGTGTATATGCTCACTGGCGAGCTGCCCGAGGCCGAAGAGGAAGACGACGAGGATGGCCTCTACGCTGGCCAGCTCATCGGCTATCAGGCAGTCGATATCGATGGCAAGCAGATCGGCGAAATCGTCGACATCGACGATGCTACCGAGAATGTGCTGTTTGTGCTCACAACCCCCGAGGGCGAAACCGTCTACATCCCCGTGGCCGATGAGTTCATCGACGAGCTCGACCAAGACAACAAAGTAATAACATTCGACTTGCCCGAAGGCTTAATCTGACAATGGCTGACAATCCACAATACGGCTCGCGCCAGAAACCCCAACATAAACCCGCCATCGATGCCTCGGGGCGCATACCGCCTCGCGACATCGACCTCGAGGAGGCTGTGCTCGGCGCCCTCATGCTTGAGAAGGATGCCTACACCCGAGTGTGCGATATCCTCAAGCCCGAGAGTTTTTACGAACCCAAAAACCGTCTGGTCTACGAGGCAGTACAGACCCTCGGCGCTCGCCAACAGCCTATCGATATGCTCACGGTCACCGAGCAGATGCGACTCAACGGCACAATCGATGAGGTAGGCGGGCCGGTGTTCATATCCGAGTTGACATCGCGCGTGGCATCGGCTGCCAATGTCGAATTTCACGCTCGCATCGTGGCCCAGAAATATCTGGCTCGCGAGCTGATTTCTTTTGCCTCTGACATCGAGGGCAAGGCGTTTGACGAGAGCAACGATGTCGACGACCTGCTGCAAGAGGCCGAAGGCAAACTCTTTGAGATATCGCAGCGCAATGTCAAGAAGGATGTGACCCAGATTGACCCGGTGATCAACGATGCTGTGCGCCAGATGCAGGTGGCGCAGAATCGCGCCTCGGGTCTCAGCGGCTTGGAGACAGGCTATCGCGAGCTTGACAAGATTACATCAGGCTGGCAAAATTCTGACCTTATTATCATAGCGGCTCGACCCGCCATGGGCAAGACCGCCTTGGTGCTGTCGATGGCCAAGAATATGGCTGTCAATTTCAATACGCCGCTGGCGATATTCTCGCTTGAGATGTCGAATCTGCAACTCGTTAACCGTCTGATCAGCAATGTGGCTGAGATATCGGGCAGCAAGATCAAGAGCGGCGACCTGTCGCCGATTGAGTGGCAGCAGTTGTTTGCGCGCATCAAATATCTGACCGGGGCGCCGATGTATATCGATGACACCCCTTCGCTCTCGATCTTTGAGCTGCGCACCAAGGCTCGCCGCCTGGTGCGCGAGCATGGAGTGAAGATTATCATCATCGACTATTTGCAGCTGATGAATGCCTCGGGCATGAAATTCGGGTCACGCGAGCAGGAGGTGAGTATGATTTCGCGTTCGCTCAAGCAGCTGGCCAAGGAGCTGAATATTCCTATCATCGCGCTGTCGCAGCTCAACCGTTCGGTCGAGAGCCGCACCGATGGCAAGCGGCCGCAGCTGAGCGACCTGCGCGAGTCGGGCGCTATCGAGCAGGATGCCGACATCGTGTGCTTTATCCACCGCCCCGAGTATTACACCAAGAGCGGACAAGATGCCGCTGGCAACGACATACGCGGCCTGGCTGAGTTTATCATCGCCAAGCACCGCAGCGGCGCCGTGGGCGATGTGCAACTGCATTTCCGCGCCGAGTTTGCCCGATTTGAGAATTTCGGTGACTTGCCCCTGGGCGAGCCCACGCAGGTGCAGAGCAAGCTCAACGCTGCAGCCGAGCCCCCCACATCTGTTTCTCAGCAGCTACAAGGCGGCACTGCCGATTTCCTATCCCAAACCCCCGACCCGGCACCATTCTAAAATCGATAGGAATCATAGGCATCTTAGGAATCCTAAGCCTCCTATGATTCCTATCGATTTTTTATAGATTAATTTTCTGAACTAAATAGAGCGGCCGAGTGTTAGAATTTCAGACAGACAAAAATAACCAAATTCAACACCAACTAACCAACTATTTAGTTATGAAAAAAGTCGCATTAATGATTACGATCTTGCTTAGCAGCATGATTGTTTTCGCTCAGAAGCCCAACAAGTCGGAACTCAAGCAGCTCCAAGCCTTCTTGGCTCAGCCAGCCAAGGAAGCGGGCACCAACGCTCAAGCACTCAACATTTCTGACCTCAACAATCCCGCTGGTTGGGAAGGTGTGACTGTAGGACCCGAAGGCCGCGTAACCGCCATCGATTGGAAAGGCAAAAAGCTGGCCGGATCTCTTGACCTGAGCGGTTTCACCGCTTTGGAAAAAGTCGATGTTTCACGCAATGCCCTCACCGCACTCACTGTGGCCGACGACGTATCTCTGACCGACCTCAACGCATCTCGCAACAAACTCACCTCTCTCTCAATTGACAATGCCCCCTCAATCACCAAGCTCTCGATCAACAACAACCGTCTGACTGACATCTCGTTAAGCCTGGTGCCCAACCTCAAGAATTTCAATTGCGCAAGCAACTATTTCGTAGAGCTCAACCTGAGCAATTCACCTACGCTTGAGACCCTCAACTGCCAAAGCAACCACTTGGAACTGCTCAACATCAGCAACTGTACCAAGCTGAAAAACCTCTACTGCGGCTACAACAAGCTCACCGAGGTTATCCTCTCTGGCACTACCAACTTGACCAACTTCAATTGCGATGACAACAACATCACCAATATGATCATCTCAGGTCTGCCAGCACTCAGCACATTCATTTGCTCTGACAACAACATGGTTGGCCTGGCAGTGCGCGACTGCAAGAATCTGCTCGACCTCGTTTGCTCATACAACGACCTGACCTCGCTCACCGTTGAGCAGTGCCCGCAGCTCCTGTTTGTTGACTGCTCGTACAACGACCTGACCTCGCTGACCCTGAGCAACCAGACATTCCTGCAGCGTCTGCTTTGCAACAACAATCAGCTGACCATGCTCGATGTATCATTTGACCAGGCACTTACCTATATCAACTGCCGCTACAATATGATCACCGACCTGCGCACCGAGGCTTGCCCCAACCTGACCATGGTTGCCTGCAACTGGAACTGGTAATAGTGTGAGCGCGTTTCGCGCTCAAGACCGTAAGGACATAAGAAACGTAAGGACACAAGTTATTTAGCTGGTGTCCTTACGCTTCTTATGTCCTTACGGTCTATCTGGGCGTAGCCCAGATATCACGAATTGGGCCAGGGCTGACCCGAAATCGGGGTGGGCATGGAAATCGGCATCATCGGCATTGATGGTGTCGATTGAGCGCACAATCGTGTATAGGCATTTGCGCAACAACTCAGAGCGCTGTGGGTCAAACTCGCCCGAGGCCACGCCCTGGTCAATGATGATGTTGAGCAGGGCCTCCTCCTTGTCATTGGCCATGCGGCGCACCTTCTCGTTGCGACCAAAGTCGATGTTCGACAAGAAACGCACCGACGAGTAGGGAGCCGAGTCGTTCTTGGTCTGGGCAATGCGCAGAGTTATGAAATCGTGGAGTTTGTCAGTAGGGGTGCGGTCAGAATCAACAATCACCTTGAGCTCGCCAACCATCTTGTCGCTCTCGCGCTCGATTACAGCCTTGTATATCTCAAGTTTATTCTTGAAATAGGTGTAAATCGTGCGTCGGCCTTTGTATGAGGCATTAGCTATGTCGCTGATGGTGGTGTTTTCCACCCCCTTGCGGATGAATAGCTGTTTAGCCACATCAATCAGCTTATCGCGAGTTTTTGAGCTCATCTATGCTAAGTAAGGAGTAATGAGTAAAAAGTAATAAGTAAGAGTTGAGAGTATCATATAACCACAGATTCCACGAGGGAATCTGTGGTATTGTAAAATTTGGAGTGCAAAGATACTAAAAATTCACGAAAATCACAAATAAGAGTCTACTTTGTTGCATCTCGGCCCGAAGCGATGGCTCGCACTACCAAGCTGGCGCCGTTGGCGGCATCGCCGATCACCTTCACGCCTTTGCGGTACTCGGGGTGTTGGGGCTTGAGGAATCCCAAGGCCAGCAGCACTAATTCGCACTCAATCACTTCCTTCTTGCCAGTGGGGCGCATCTGTGGGCGACCACCCTCGGGGGGTGTCACCCATTCGATTTCCTCAACCTCGGCTCCGCAGAGCTTGCCGTCTTTGTCGGCGAGGAAACGGTTGGTGTTGAGCAGCCAACGGCGCTCGCAACCCTCTTCGTGGCTCGAGGTGGTCTTCATCACCACTGGCCAGCTGGGCCAAGGGGTTGCCGGGTTTTCGCCCACCGGCGGCTGAGGCATAATCTCGATTTGGGTCACATTCTTGCATCCATGGCGGCGCACCGTGCCGATGCAGTCGCTACCGGTGTCGCCACCGCCAATCACCAGCACATTCTTGCCGCGAGCGGATATGCGCTTATCCTTGGGTGTCTCGATGCCTCCGAGTTCTCGGTTCTGCTGGCTCAGCAGTTCCAATGCGAGGTGTATGCCGGGAAGCTCGCGACCGGGGACATTCAGGTCGCGCGCCTGGGGCGTACCGGTGGCGATATAGTATTCGTCAAAACCTTGCAGTTCGGCTGGCAGCGGCTCGTTGGCCTTGTCGGCAGCGAGAGCGCTGAGGTCGATGGCAGTGTTGCAGCGGAATTCAATACCCTCGGCCTCCATCAGGGCGATGCGGCGGTCGATCACCTTTTTGTTGAGCTTGAAATTAGGGATGCCGTAGCGCAGCAGTCCGCCGGGCCATTCATCCTTTTCAAACACAGTCACCGAGTGTCCCTGGCGGTTGAGATTCCAGGCGGCAGCCAGTCCGGCCGGGCCGCTGCCAATCACAGCCACGCGGCGACCGGTGCGCTGGCGTGGAGGTTGGGGGGTGATGAATCCCTCGAGCCAGGCGCGCTCCATGATGGCAGCCTCGTTTTCGCGATTTGTAGTCGGTTCTTTGTCGGTGAGATATAGCACGCAAGATTTCTCGCACAGGGCCGGGCAGACACGCCCGGTGAATTCCGGGAACGGGTTGGTCGAAGTCAACAGCTTGAATGCCAATTCCCATTTGCCGCGATACAGGGCATCGTTCCACTCTGGGCAACGGTTGCCCAGGGGGCATGACCAGTGGCAGAAAGGCACGCCGCAGTCCATGCAACGGCTTGCCTGCTCCATGCGGTCGCGGCTATTGAGGGTTTGCTCCACTTCGCTGAAATCGTGGATGCGGTCGCTGAGAGGACGGTATCCGGCCTCTTTGCGCGGTATGGTGAGGAATGCTCTTGGATTTCCCATAGTGAGTTATGAGTTATGAGTTATGAGTTATGAGTTACAAGTTATGGGGTATGAGCTTTGTGCTATTGAAAAACTCATAACTCATAACTATATTAATAGTCACGGCCGATTTCGGCGATTTTTTCTTGGAGTTTGCGCATCTTTTCTTCTTCGAGCACACGCTTGTACTCGATGGGAGTCACTTGGATAAACTGTTCGCAGTACACTGCCCAGTTGTCGAGCATGGTGCGAGCCAGAGACGAACCGGTATGCAGCCAGTGCTGGCGCACCAGTTGCTGCAGCTCCTTGCGGCAACTGCTCTCCTCGATGAGCGATAGCTCGACCATATCCATGTTGCAGAAATAGTCGAAATTGCCATCCTTGTTCCACACATAAGCCAAGCCGCCGCTCATGCCGGCAGCGAAGTTGCGTCCAGTGGGACCCAGCACAACCACGCGGCCGCCAGTCATGTATTCGCAGCAGTGGTCGCCAGCACCCTCGATTACCGCGATGGCACCAGAGTTGCGAACAGCGAAGCGTTCGCCTACGCGGCCGTTGACATAGAGTTCGCCAGTGGTGGCGCCGTAGAGGCCAGTGTTGCCGGCTATCACATTCTCAGCGGCTACGAATGTCGAGCGAGCGGGGGGCAGGATAGCGATGCGACCGCCAGAGAGGCCCTTGGCGAAATAGTCGTTGGCTTCGCCTTCGAGCTTGAAGTTGATGCCGTGGGCCAGGAAAGCGCCAAAGCTCTGTCCAGCCGAACCCTTGAATTTGATATTTATCGTATCGTCGGGCAGCCCGGCAGCTCCGTAGATACTGGCGATTTCGCCGGATAGGCGAGCGCCGACAGCGCGGTCGGTATTCTTGATCTTGTACTCAAGGTGAATCTCACGCTGGCTCTTGATGGCATCGGCGCAATCGGTGAGGATAGTCTCGTCGAGAGCGTTCTGGGCCTTGCCGTAGGGGCGACCGTCCCAGTGGTGTCCGTTGCCCGATGGGTCGAGCAGGCGCGAGAAGTTGAGAGTTGCAGCCTTGGTTGATGGGTCAATAGCCTTGACGGTGAGCAGGTCGGTGCGACCAATCAGTTCGTCAAAATTCTTGAGGCCCATCATTGACAGGTATTCTCTCACCTCTTGAGCCAGGAATCGGAAATAGTTGATCAGATACTCGGCGCGGCCACGGAATTTGGCGCGCAGCTTCGGGTCTTGTGTGGCTACGCCCACCGGGCAGGTATTGTTAGAGCATTTGCGCATCATCACGCAGCCCAGCACAATCAGGGGCAGAGTGCCGAAAGCGAACTCGTCAGCACCGAGGGCTGCCATGATAGCCACATCGCGGCCAGTCTTGAGCTGACCATCGACCTGGAGGCGCACCTGCTGGCGTAGACCGTTGAGCGAGAGCGTCTGCTGAGCTTCGGCCAGACCGATTTCGGGCGAAATGCCGGCAAAGCGCATAGAAGAGGCGGGACTTGCGCCGGTGCCACCCTCAGCGCCGCTGATCACGATCAGGTCGGCGTTGGCCTTGGCCACGCCAGCTGAGATGGTGCCAACACCGCTTTCGGCCACGAGCTTGACGCTCACAGCAGCCTTAGGATTGACATTCTTGAGGTCGAAAATCAATTCTGCGAGGTCCTCGATCGAATAGATGTCGTGGTGCGGGGGAGGAGAAATCAGCGAGATTCCGGGTATGCTGCCACGGGTGCGGGCGATGATCTCATCGACCTTGAATCCGGGCAGTTGGCCGCCCTCGCCGGGCTTGGCGCCTTGCGCCACCTTGATTTGGATTTCTTCGGCGTTGGCCAAGTATTCGGCGGTGACGCCGAAGCGGCCCGAAGCCACCTGCTTGGTTTTTGACGACAGGCTCACGCCATCGACCATCTCGGTGTAGCGTGCGCTGTCCTCGCCGCCCTCGCCAGTATTGCTGCGTGAGCCGAGCGTGTTCATTGCCAAGGCGATAGCCTCGTGGGCCTCCTTGCTGATGGCGCCGAATGACATTGCGCCCGTCACGAATCTCTTGACGATGCTTTCGACTGATTCCACCTCATCGATGGGCGTGGGGGTAGGAGCGGCTTTCAGGTCGAGGAAGTCGCGAATAAATATGGGATGTTCCTTCTCGTCGGACAGACGAGTGAATTCTTTGAATTTCTTGTATGAGCCGAGCCTGGTGGCAATCTGCAGAGTGCTGATAGTCTCGGGATTCCAGGCGTGGGCCATGCCGGTGCGGCGGTAGTTGTATTGGCCATTGTCGGCAAGTAGGTCGATGGCATCGTCCTGCGGATATTCCTTGGCCATAAGGCCCTCGGCATGCAGCGCAATGGCGTCGGCTGCGATCTCCTTGAGGCCGATGCCGCCGATGGTGCTGGTGGGAGTGCCGAAATAGCGGCTGAGCAGACCTTCGCTCAGGCCGATGCTCTCAAATATCTTGGCGCCGCGATATGAGCGAATGGTAGAGATGCCCATCTTTGACATGATTTTGAGCAGACCCTTGCGCACAGCCTTGATGTAATTCTTCTCGGCGGTAGCGTAATTCTCTTGCACCACGCCACGGCGCACCAGGTCGTCGAGCACTGCAAATGTCAGATATGGGCACAGGGCGCTGGCACCGTAGCCGAGCAGCAGGGCTGCGTGCATCACCTCGCGGATTTCGCCGCTCTCAACGATAAGGGCCGTCTGTACGCGCTTGCCCACATTGATCAAGTGGTGGTGCACGGCGCTGGTGGCGAGCAGCGAGGGTATGGCGGCGTGAGTGTCGTCGATGTCGCGGTCGCCGAGTATGATGTAGCTGATGCCGTCGTCGACACTCTTTTCTGCCTCGCGGCACAGGCGGTCGAGGGCTTCGCGCAGCCCGTCTTCGCCCTTGGCGATTTCAAATGTCATGGGCAGCTTCACGGTGTTGAAGCCCTTGTAGCGGATATTGCAAAGTATGTCGAGCTGGGTGCTGGTGAGTATGGGGTGGGGCAGACGCACCATCTTGCAATTCGACGGGTCCGGGGTAAGGATGCCCGGGCCTACCTCGCCTATGTATTCGGTGAGGCTCATCACCAATTCCTCGCGTATCGGGTCGATGGCCGGGTTGGTTACTTGGGCGAATTGCTGGCGGAAGTAGTTGAAGAATATCTGCGGCTTGTCGCTTGCCACGGCCAGCGGGGTATCGTTGCCCATCGAGGCTGTAGGCTCTACGCCATTGATGCACATCGGCACGATTGTCTTTTCGACATCCTCCTTGCCGAATCCGAAGGTGCGGAGTTTTGCGGCGAGGTCGGGCACAGTGTTGGATACCTTGCGGCCGCTCTTCAGATTCTCGAGCTGCACGCGGTTGGCCTTGAGCCATTCGTCGTAGGGGTGAGCGGCGGCGAGACGGCTCTTGATGTCGTCATCGTAATATATCTTGCCCTCCTTGGTGTCGACCAGCAACATCTTGCCGGGACGCAGGCGTCCCTTGGTCTCGATGTCTTCGGCTGGAAAGTCCATCACGCCGGCCTCGCTGGCCACGACCATCATCTTTTTCTTGGTGATCAGGTAGCGCGAGGGGCGCAGGCCGTTGCGGTCGAGCATGCCGCCGGCATAGCGGCCATCGCTGAAGAGCAGGGCAGCAGGGCCGTCCCACGGCTCCATCATGATTGAGTGGTACTCGTAGAATGCCTTGAGCTGGTCGCTGATGGGATTCTTGTCGTTGAAGCTCTCTGGCACCATCAGGCTCATGGCCTGGGGCAGAGACAGGCCCGACATGATGAAGAACTCAAGCACGTTGTCGAACGATGCCGAGTCGGACATGCCCTCCTGGCAGATGTCCCCGAGTTCGCGGATATCGCCCAGGGCCGGTGAAGACAGCACGCTCTGGCGAGCCTTCATCCACAGGCGGTTGCCACGGATGGTATTGATTTCGCCATTGTGAGCCACGATGCGGAAAGGCTGGGCCAGCCCCCAGGTGGGGAAGGTGTTGGTAGAGAAGCGAGAGTGCACCAGGGCAATGCCGGCCGTGAAGTATGGATTCTGCAGGTCGGTGTAGTATTTGCGGAGCTGCATGCTCGAGAGCATGCCCTTGTACACGATTACTGACGATGAGAGCGAGGGGATGTAGAAGTCTGGGTCTTTGACGCGCTTCTCAATCCGCTTTCTCACCTTATATAATATAAGCTGGATTTGCGGCAGGGTCTCGGCGGTGAATCCGGTTACGAAGATTTGCTTGATTGCGGGTTCGGAGTCGATGGCTTGCTGCCCGAGGCACGACGGGTCGGTGGGGACTGTGCGCATGTGCATCAGTTCGAGACCCTCGCGCTCGATCTCCTCGAGCACCACGCTCAGGATCTTTTGCTGGCGCTCGGCATCCTTGGGCATGAACATCATGCCCGTGCCGTAGGTGCCTTTCTCCGGCACCGGGATTCCCTGGAGGAGGATAAACTCGTGGGGTATCTGCACCATAATGCCGGCGCCGTCGCCGGTCTTGCCGTCGGCGCCTTCGGCTCCGCGGTGGCTCATGTTCTCGAGCACGCGCAGGGCGTTGTCGACCAGCTCGTGGCTTTTGGCGCCATTGATGTTGACCACCATGCCCACCCCGCAGGCATCGTGCTCATTTTCGGGAAGATACAGACCCGTAGGCTCGGGTAGGCGTAGCCCTGCGGGTTGGGTTGTTCCTGTCAATTTCATCGAAATAACCTTAGAAAATGAAAAATTGAAACCTAAATTGACTGCAAAGTTACAAAATGTCATTGAATTAACCAAAAATAACCACAAATTTCTATAAAAAAACGGTAAAAAAAGGTATAAGAATAGACTGGGCGCGAGCGCCCGTTTCACCCTAAAACCGCAAGGGCATAAAACCATAAGGACATAAGAGACATAAGAGCATAAAATTTGTCCTTTTTTGTGGCTTTGTGTCCTTGTGGTTTTGTGGTGAAACGGATGGCCATCCGTACGGCATTACCTTATTATCCCTTATTGTAGATTTTAAGCCAAATGAAGTAATTTTGTAAAATAGTTAACAAAATGCGTTAAATTTGCAACAATTTCACATAGTTTTAACGGATGTTAGATTAAATATTGTAAATTTGCAGCACCGACCACGATAAAAAGCGAGTAATCGCCCGGGTCGAAAGAGAAAAATTTACTGTTTTTAACTAATTCAACTTATGGTATGAAAAAGTTGTATTTACTGCTTTTTGCCATCCTGGCTGTGACCGTCAGCTCGCTTGCGGCCGACCGCACCGTGCGCGGCCAAGTCGTTTCGGCTGGCGACAACGAGCCCGTAATCGGGGCCTCGGTCAGAGTGTTGGGAACAAACCTGGGTGTCAGTACCGACATCAATGGCCAGTTCTTGTTTACTAACGTTCCCCCCACAGCCAAGTATGTGATGGTGAGCTACGTGGGCATGTCAACCCAAGAAGTGCCGATTGTTTGGGACCATGAAATGACAATCGCCCTGAGTCTCAAATCAGAAATGCTCGAGGAGGTAGTGGTTACCGCCCTTGGCATCACGCGCTCG
The DNA here is from genome assembly GCA_002633115.1 of Muribaculaceae bacterium Zag1. Taxonomy (GTDB): domain Bacteria; phylum Bacteroidota; class Bacteroidia; order Bacteroidales; family Muribaculaceae; genus CAG-873. Next base: position 23,409 of record NWBJ01000033.1, on the reverse strand, counting down.
GAGAAATCTCTCGGCTATTCGGCCACCCAGGTGGGAGCAGCCGAAATCGAGCGCGCACAGACCACCAACGCAATGCAAGCCCTCTCGGGCAAGGTTGCCGGTCTGTCGGTGCAGACCGTGAGCTCTACTCCGGGTTCGAGCACCAACGTTACCATCCGCGGTATCGGCTCAATCAACGGTTCTAACCAACCGCTGTATGTAATCGACGGCGTGCCGATGGACAACAACTCATTCAGTTCAAACGGCAACCAGATGTCGACCGGTGGCATCTCGAGCCTCTCGCCCGACGATATCGCCTCGATGACCGTGCTTAAGGGCGCTGCCGCAACAGCTCTCTACGGTTCGCGCGCCAGCAACGGCGTAATCATGATCACCACTAAGAGCGGCCAGAAGGGCGATGGCAAAAACTACACCATCACTTACAGCGGCAACGTTGTTGCCAGCCGCGTGACCCTGCTCCCCGAGATGCAGAACGAGTTCGGTCAGGGCTGGGACGGCGGTCAGACCTATATCGAGAATGGCTCATGGGGTCCGCGTCTCGACGGCTCGGAGCTTGTCTATGGTCCTATCTACAACAATTCGCAGCTCAACCACATCTATTCGGCAAAGAAAAACAATATGAAGGATTTCTTTGACACTGGTTGGTCGCAGAATCACTCGGTAGCCATCTCTGGCGTGAGCAAAGACCAGAGCATGACCTACTACACCTCTTATACCTACACCGACAACAATGGTCCGTTCCCCGGCGCTTATGACACTTATCGCCGCAACGCATTCTCGTTCCGTGGCAGCTATCAGCCCGAGAAATGGCTGAAGATATCGTCATCGGTCAACTATGCGAGCTATCGCACCAAGATGATACCTCAGTATCAAGGCATGTCGGTAATCGATGGTCTGTTGGAGTTCCCACGCGACATCTCAGTTGTCGACCTCAAGGACACCAGCAACCCGTTCAATACCCCGCAAGCATACTATACCCCTTATGGCATCACCAACCCATACTGGGCATTGGAGAACAATTATGATGAGATTAACGGCAACCAGACCTTTGGCAAGTTGCAAGTTGACATCAAGCCCATCGATGCTTTGACACTTAGCTACCGCTTCGGTTTCAACTACAGCAACTATGACAACAAGTTTGGCATTCCTCAGGTAGAAATCGACGCCTCGCTGCTCAACAACACTTATGGCTACGATTATACCGCCCAGGATGACGAGGGCGAAGTCTACGCCTACTATCGCCGCGCCAACGAGCTCAACCATGACTTCTTAGCAAACTATACCAACAAATTCCTGGAGCAGCGCCTCGATGTCAGCGTCACTGCCGGTGTGACCATCAACGAGCGCAATTATACCTACATGTCGGGCCAGACCAACAACCTGTCAATCTACACTGGGTTCTGGCAGTTGTCTAATGGCTCATCAATTACCTCGCTCGCCGAGGGTCAGATGAAGCGCCGCCAAGTTGGTCTCTATGGCGATGTCAATGTCGGTTGGGACGACTATGTATTCCTCGGCGTGACAGCCCGCAACGACTGGTCGTCGACTCTGCCTAAGGATCACCGCTCATATTTCTATCCCGGCGTGACCCTCTCGGGCATCTTCTCAAAGTTTATTCCTAAGAACGAATGGTTCACCTTCGGCAAGGTTCGCCTCGCTTATGGCAAGACTGGTGCTGACGCAAGTCCGTACTACACCTCAACCAATTTTATCCAGGCCTACAATTCTTGCTACTATACCAGCCCTACTATTTCTTTCCCCATCAGCGGTGTGAACTCGTTTATGGCGTCTGCTACAGCTGGTTCTACCACCTTGAAGCCAGAGATGACCTCAGAGTTTGAGGCTGGTCTGAATATGCGCTTTGTTGACAATCGCATCGAGCTTGACGCCGCATTCTACAACCGCATCACCAAGGACCAAATCTTCACCCTCCCCGTTGACCCCTCTACTGGTTATAGCTATCAAGTTGTAAACTTTGGTAAGGTTCGCAACCGCGGTGTCGAGCTTATGCTTAATTTGACTCCCGTGCTGACCAAGGATTTCCGTTGGGACCTGAGCATCAACTGGGCTAAGAACTGGAACAAGGTACTGTCGATGCCCGAATCGCTCGAGGGAGGGATGGTACAGATTGCAAGCTACGCAACCACGGGCAAAGAGGACGTGAGAATGTACGCTGAGGTCGGTAAGCCCCTGGGTACTTATTATACATATATGAATCAGTATGTGACCGACCCAGAGTCGCCATATTATGGAGCTCTCATCGTTGACGAATACGGACAGCCAGTGCTCGGAAACGACCTTGAATACACGGGCATGAATATGAATCACAAGTGGACAGGCGGTATCACCACATCATTTTCAGCCTTTGGGTTCACTCTGAGTGGCACAGTAGATATCCGCTATGGTGGGTATATGTTTACCCGGACTGCCAATTTGATGTATTTCACCGGCAATGGTACTCTCTCGACATATAACCACCGCGAACCTTTTGTGATCCCCAACTCAGTGGTGAAAAATGCCGATGGCACATATAGCGAAAACACCACTCCTATCTATCTGACCGATGATAGCATGCAATCCTACTATTCCAGCACATCGTCAGGATTGGGCGGCATGGCAAGTATGATCAATCGCACTTATGCCAAGCTGCGCAATATATCGCTGACATGGCAAGTGCCTCAGAAGTGGGTGCGCGCAGCCCAGCTCAGCCAAGTTGACCTGACCCTGTATGGCAACAACCTGTACACCTGGCGCCATAAGAGCAATCTATATTGCGACCCCGAGACAGCTACATACACCGCAAATGGTGATATAGGCTTAGGATTCGGTCAGACCTATTATGCCAACCCCTCAGCAATTGAGCTTGGCGTCAATCTAAAAGTTACATTCTAAAAGAGACCACAGCAATGAAAACTAAAATATTCCACACAATGGCTGTTGCCTTGGGAATGGCTGCGGCGCTGGGCACAACATCGTGCGACAGCTATCTCGACATCAACGCCAATCCCAATTCGCTCACTGAGGACAATCTTGATGCCTCGATGGTATTCCCCGGCGCAGAGCTGGCCTTTGTCACACAGTATGGCAGCCGCTTGCGCATATTTGGCGGATACTATTCGCAGTACTACTCTCAGTTGCCTGGCACGAGCAATTACCTTCCGCTCAGTAGTTTCACACAGACGAGCGGTCTGTCAAACAATTGCTATACCCAGCTCTATATGCGCGTCCTCAATAACTTGAACACAGTGCGCACCTTGGCCGAGGCCGATGATGACATGGGCAGCTATCTGGCCGCTACGGTGATGCGCGTTGCCACATTCCAAGTGCTGGTCGACTGCTATGGCACGGTACCTTATACCGAGGCTCTCGACAGCAGCAATCCTATGCCTAATTATGACGAAGGCGAGGATATCTATCCCGCATTGGTGACCGAGCTCGATGATGCCCTCTCAAAGGCAGCTGCTGGCGACCCCGTTTGCACCAATTTCCTATTCCAAGGCGAGACCGCAACCAACTGGATCCGCACAGCCAATGCTCTGAAGCTGCGCATACTGATGCGCATGAGCAATGCCGTGAACGTGCAGAGCCAACTGGCTGCTCTGATTGCCGAGGACAACTTCCCCAAGGGTGATGTGTATTGGCAGGACTGCTGGGCCAACCAGGCCGCCAACACCAATCCTTTCTATTATGAGGAGTTCTATCCTGGCCAGCAAAACAACATCAGCCTCAACGTGGCTCTCGAGAATACTTATGAGGACGCTCAAGATGCTCGCGAGGCCGTTGTATGGAATGTCAACGATGAGGACGACTACCAGGGTTGGGTATCAACGGCTGTGGGTATCACCTCGCAGAGCCAGTATTTCAATTCTACTGGATACTCGCGTCCCAACATAGTTTATAACAGCCCGGTATATTTCGTCACCAAGGCTGAGACTGAATTCTTCCTCGCTGAATACGAGCAGCGCTATGGCAGCGCCTCGGCAGCTAAGGAGCATTATGAGAATGCGGTGATCGCATCGTTTGAGACCTGTGGCCTCGGCAGCGATGAAGCACAGCTTGTGCTGAATGCATATCCCTACAGCTCGTCAGATTATATGCGAGTGATCGGTATTCAGAAATGGGTGCACCTAGCTGGCACAAACCCGTTTGAGGGTTACTGCGAGCTGCGCCGCATCGGTTATCCCGCATTTGGGTCAGTGCAGGGCGAGGACATTTACAACCAGTCGGCCGACAACTTCCAGCCGATGCTGCTATCTCCTGGCACTCTCTACACTCCGATTCAGGTTAGTTCGGACGTTGGTGCCAACCAGTTGCTTGAGCGCTGGCCGTTGCCATCGTCATCGACATCAACCAACTCAAACGTGCCTGAGTTCCTGGGTGCCACCACTCCGATTTTCTGGGCAAAATGATGGTTTAACGCTTATCAATGACAACAATGAAGAAATATATAACATATCTCACCGTGCTTGCCGCCGTGGCGTTGACCTCGGCTTGCAGCAAGGATACCGAGGGTATGACCTGGACGGTCTACTATCCTGCCATCACGCTCGATGGGAGTACGACCCTCGACTGGGAGGCTGGCGTGCCATTTGAGGAGCCCGGCTACGAGGCCACCTACAATGGCGAAGACTACACCAGCCAGGTGGCTGTCACCACCGACATGGACCTGAGCGACCCGGCTCCGGGCCTGTACACAATCACCTACAGTGTGGGCAGCCCCGACGGCTATCAGGCCTCAGCCTCGCGCAGCATTTATGTATGGGACTATTCCGACGAGGTGGCTGGATATTACACCAGCTCGACCGACAGTTATCGCGATTACAACGGCACCACCTATTTCGGCGATTATCCCGTGACAGTGGTAGGCTGGGGCGATGGCGATTATTGGGTGAGCGACGTGTTTGGCGGTTGGTATGAGTACCGTGCCGGATATGGCTCAAGCTATGCCATGCAGGCCGACATACATGTCAATGCCGACAACACCATCGATATCCTCGACAGCTACATCCCTGGCTGGGCAAGCTACGGATATGAGGTCGATGGCTGGGAAGACGCAGTCTATGACCCCGACACGCTCACTCTGTCGTGGTATGTGAGCATGGAGGGCATCAGCTGGCAAGTGTATTTAGTGAAGGATGAATAAAAACATAGCAAGAATATGAAAAAGCTCATATATATTATATTGGCAATCGGGGTGCTTGGATTCGCCTCGTGCAGCCAAGAAGAACCTGGCAATACTGCGGTGCAGCCGCTGGCTGGGCAGTGGTATGTGACCTTTGACGGCGTAGATGCCGATGGCAACGTGGTGTGGGAGGACCCGTTTGAGATGGGTCATGTGTTTACGCTCACCTACAATCTGGCCAGCAATGTGGATAATCAGATGTTTGTCAGCGATGAGGGCAACTTCTGGGAATACAAGGTGCGCGTGGCCTGCGATGTCAACAGCCTGACATTTGGCAACACCGACTTTGCCGACAATGAATATTATGACAGCCAGGTCAAGCTGTATGACGGCAAGATCCTGAAGGGCGCAGCCACTACGCCTCGCGGCATGCCAGCCGATAGCATAGTTTACTATGTCATCTTTGATGATGATGTCTATATCGATTACGGCTATTGGTCGGCACTGCGCGTATCGGGTTATCGCTATACCGGCTTTGTCGAAGACAATTAAGAACATAAGGACATAAGGAAACGTAAGCACGTAAGAATACGTAAGCACGTAAAGGAAACGTAAGCACGTAAGAATACGTAAGCACACCTGAGGGAGATAGGTTAATATCCTGAAAAATAATATGAACGATTATGGGTGTGCTTACGTAAATCTTACGTGCTTACGTTTCTTTATGTCCTTATGGTCTTATGAACGATTATGGGTGTGCTTACGTTTTTGGTCTGTTTGGAGAACTTTTATTAAATTTGCATTGTTTAAATACAAAACTAAACTTACGCGCTTTTGGCTCCCTCGCGGGGGCTGAAAGCCAAACACCAAAGACCAATTATCATGATTACAAGCAAGAGAGATCTCAAGAAGCACATCCACCGCATCGAAGATGAAGTGGTGCAGGTGGTTATCCCCGCAGCCGTATATTCTGGCCTCCTCAGCGAGGAGAAAGCAGCAGAAATGCTCACCGAGCTTGCCAAGCTCACACAAGAGGCAACCGAGCGTCTGTCGATAGCCTTCGACAAGGCCCCCTCGGCATTTGACAGCCACAATGCCTACAAGGCAGCTCGCACCCAATATTTCAAGCAGGCCTACGCCAAGGCCCTCCTCGATTACGAGCAGGGCGTCACCGCCCTCATCAGCCCCATCGGCAAGGAAAATTGAAAGTCGCGTAGGTGTTGGTAGAGGGTGTGGAGGGGGAGGCCCATGACATTGTAGAAGCAACCCTTGATGCCAGAGATGGCTACGCACCCGATCCACTCTTGTATGCCGTAGGCGCCAGCCTTGTCCATCGGCCGGAAATTGCGCACATACGCCTCAATCTCGGGGCGCGAAATATTGTCAAACGTTACCTCCGTGGCCTCGGCAAAGGTCACGGATTTTTGTGTCGACATCAGGGTGACGCCAGTCACCACCGTGTGGGTGCGCCCCATCAGACGCATCAGCATATCCACTGCATCCGCATCATCCTTGGGCTTGCCCAGGATTTGGCCATCGATGATGACCACAGTGTCGGCGGTGATGATGACCTCGCGGTCGACCAATTCTTTTTTGTAAGCCTCGGCTTTGAGGCGCGAGAGATATTCTGGCACCTTCTCGGGGGCGAGGTCGGCGGGATAGCTCTCGTCGACATCGTGCATCTCGGCCACCTGATAGTCGGGGTCGATGAGTTTGAGCAACTCGCGGCGGCGCGGCGAGTTGCTGGCGAGGAGGAGGCGATAGGGGGTAGCTTTTAAGAGATTCATTGCGGCAAATTTTTTTCGAGAATTCTCGAGAGCTCTCGAAAATTCTCGAGAATTCTCGAGGCGGTCGAGGCCGAGCGAGG
>NWBJ01000033.1:0-16342 GCA_002633115.1 Muribaculaceae bacterium Zag1 | reverse complement strand
ATCGAGATAATCGAGGCGGTCGAGGGCAATCGAGGGTCACCACCCAAAGGCGTCGTCGCGGGTCATCCACAGGCCTCGGGCCTTGAGCATCTCCTCGAGCAGCTCGCGGGCCACGCCATAGCCGCCAGCGGCCTTGGTGATAAAACAGGCGATGGCCTTGATGTCGGGACAGGCATCAGATGGGGCCACGGGCAGACCCACGCTCTGCATGCACAGCATGTCGGGGATGTCGTCGCCGACAAATGCCACCTCGTGGGCCGAGAGGCCCCGGCGGCGCATCCAGTCCTCGAGGATGGGCAGCCTGTCGGCTGCCTTGAGGTAAATGTCATTGATGCCGAGGGCGCGGTAGCGGGCGGCGATGCCCTCCTGGTTGGCGCCGGTGATGATGGCAATCTCGATGCCCATCTTCACGGCGAGCTGCAGGGCGTAACCGTCCTTGATGTTGACCATGCGCTGCGGCACGCCCTGGTCATTCATTGGTATCGTCGAGGGCGACAATACGCCATCGACATCAAAAGCGACGCCCCTCAGGGCGGTGAGATCATAGTCTATTCGGGACATATAATTTAAGTTTGGAACGTAAGCACGTAAGTTTGGAACGTAAGCACACTGATAATCCTAATAAATTTTTTAATGATAAAAATTGAAATCGATAACACCTTTGGTGTGCTTACGTTAAGCTTACGTGCTTACGTTTACGTGCTTACGTTATGAGTGAGGATAGAGGTGGTGAGGAGGGAGTAGATGTCGTGGGGGAGGCCGGTGAGGCGGGAGAGGTGGTCGGCGATTACGCGCTGGTCGCCTCGGGCCGCGGGGCCGGTTTGGGCCTTAGCCGGAGAGAGGGTGAGAGCCTTGTCGAGGGTGACGCGCAGCAATGGCTCGAGCACACTCAGGTCCAAGCCCTCGCGGCGCAATAGCTCGTCGGCGATGGTCCAAAGGTGGTTGGCGAAGTTGCAGCCGAAGACGGCTGCGATGTGAAGCGCCTTGCGCTGCTGCGAGTCAGCATGCCGCGCCTCCTTGGCGATGGCCCAGGCCAGCGCATCGAGTTTGGCGAGGGCCGAGGCATTGGATGCCTCGGTAAATATCGTCACGGCCGACAGGTCGACCTTGGCGTCTTTTGAAAAAGTCTGCAGGGGATAGAATACTCCAATCTGGTCAGAGCATCCGGCCAGCGCCTCGATGGGGGTGCTGCCCGAGGTGTGGGCCACTAAGCCCTGCATCTTGGGCAGCGATTGCGCCACCGATGCTATGGCATCATCGGCCACGGCTATCAAGCAGAGGTCGACCGTAGGGTCGAGGTCGGCAAGATTCTCTACGGCCTTGCAGCCGCGATGGCGGCTGGCCAGCTCTTGGGCGTGCGTAAAATTGCGAGAGCACACTTGGCTGATGCAAGCGTGCCCGTCGAGGGCTCGGGCAAGGTGGGTAGCCACATTGCCGCTGCCGATTATCGAAATTCTTGGTTTGTGTGGTAAGGGGTCAGGCATAGGTTGAGGGGAGGGGTCCATGCTCTATTGTTTATCCATGCGACACACCCAAGCGCCTTGCTTCTGGGCGCGCAGGGCTTGGTAAGCCTCAATCTCGGTGTCGTAGGCGCCGCTGTATACGCGGTAGCGGCCTTGGGTCTCAAAGATACCGAGGCCTTGGCCCTTGTTGGCGGTTATGAATTTCTCTGCCTCTTGCTGGCTGAGGAAGCTGCCGACTACCAAGCAGAAATTCTTGGTGGGGGTGCTCAGGCCGGGAGCCGGGTCGATATCCATGGCGATGCCCTCGGGGTAAGAGGTGTAGACTGTGATCTGTGGGGTAACCTCGGGCTGCGAGGGCAGCAGGCTCTCGACGGGCGTCTGCTTGATTTCGGGCGACAAGGAGGCGAGGGCTGCTTCGTCGATTGAGATGGGGGTCGAGGCGATGAAGCAGATGCCGATGAGCACGGCGATCGATGCGGCGATGCGCACAAATTGGGCGAAGCGCGAGGTGGGACGCAGCACCGGGGTCTCGACCTCGGCTGTCTCTTCTGCCTTTTGGGGCGTGAGGTCGAGGGTAGGGAGCCACGCAGTGGCCACGCTCAGGGTGTCGGCCTCGAATGGCAGGAAGTCGATGGTCTGGGTCTCGGAGTTGAACGACAAGGTGCCGATGCGGCCGAGCGAGACTTCGCCTTGGATGCGCAGCTGGCGGCGCATAGCCTCGACCTCGGTGTCGACAATCTCGGCGGCGGCATCGTATTGGATGCCTTGGGCGCGAGCTATCGAGCAGCAGAGGGTGCCATCGCTGTGTATGAGGCTGGGATTGAATGAGAAAACTCTGCGAGGGGCGTGCATAATCATCTGCTCGGCGTCGAACCACGCGCTGACATTCCGAGCCAGGATAGCGCCCAAGCCCGGGATGATCACGCAGTCGGTGCGCGAAATCAGGTATTCGATATGTCGGATCACAGAGTTCATGTTGCAAAATTACAAATTTACTCCCAAACCACAAAATAATTAAACACAAAATTATCTACAATGGTTCACGATGATTTTGGCGGATTTAGAGGCCGTGCCAGCTTGGGCTGTGATGATATAGAGACCGGATGGGAGGGCGAGGGAGGCATAATCCCCCTTAATGTTTTTGAGACTATCCACCAGTTGGCCATTGATGGTGTAGACATAGACCTCATCGATGCGGTCACAGCCGGGTGCGCTGATGGCCACAAGGCCTGGGCCAGAGGCATAGATAAATATCTGTGCGCCAAGCTCCTCGATAGCTTCTTCTCCAATGGCCGTGTCGGTGATGAAGTAGCGGCCATGTTTGTTGGAGAGGATGGTGATGGGGTCAGTGATGGGAGTTGTGCGACCCTTTGAGGCATCATAGACGTAGAGGCCATCTGCCCCACTGAATGTCACCTCGACCGGCTCATCCTCATTGGCAGACACCCCGAACGGTATGCACGACAGCTCTGGTACCGTATTGATGACCGCAGCCATATCGCCAGCCAGCGTGTACACCATCGGCGCCTCAGCCATCAGATTTGAGTCAAACAGCGCCTCCATATCCTCCCGATCCAGAAATCCCATGCTTGCTCCCTCCTGCACTCTCACCTTGGCCGAGCTTCCCTTCCCAGCCCCATTGCGAGCAGTGATAGTGAGGGTAGAGGAGGATGGGTCGAGTGAGGCGGTAGAGGGGTTGCGCGATTGGTAATCCACTTGCCAGTCGGGCAAGAAGGTGATTTGGTCGAGCGTTTCGCCCTCGCGAAGCTTCACAAAGAATGCTTGCATCGGAGAGAGCCACCCGTTGTTGGAATCGCCAGTGTAGTCCCACGAATAAGTATCGGTTGATTCATCATAAATCGACATCGCATATTGGATTTGCCCATCGGCGACATACCAATACTTGTCCTCGAGAGCCACATTGTAGTTGAGACGGTTGGTGAAGAATTGCTCCAAATCGACAGTCGACATAAACGGGTTGCCAGTGAGGATATAGGGATTATCCGGGCTGACATTAGTATCCGGAGCAGAAGTGATGGCGTTACTGTAAACGTTGCGATCGTCAGAAACCAGACGCCCATAACCCTCGCGAGAGATAGCGCTGGGTTCAGCCACTTGAGTCTCATTGGTCTTGCCATCGGTCTCGTCATCGTAGAAATAATAGGTATATTCAGTGTCAGCCTTGGGTAGACGCAGCAAGGCTGTCTCGGCATCATCGCTGTTGTTGGCGCGGATTGAGATGCCGCTCAGCTCAGTGTAGGGCTCTGCTACATTGTTGAAAGTATGACTCCAATTGGCTTGGACAGCCTTAGTGGCCTCAGCGTTTGCCCAGTCGTAGGTTGAGATAAAGGCATCATAGCTGTCGCCTTGCTCATCATCAATGGGCAAGATTACCTGGCAATTGAGATTGTCCCAACTGCGCTGATAGAAAGGATATGCGTTGCGGCTATAGGTAGTAGTGTTGAACAGAATGGGTTGGAATGCTTCGGTAGTCTGGCGCCCCGTCTTTGGCACATACATATCTCCGGCCACGATATCCTTGAGCGGGGTCGAGAAGATTGACCATTTGTTTGGGGTGAACTCTTTTTCCACCCAAGCTTGATTGTAGGTCAGATAGTGTTGGTATCGGAGTTCGGCTTGGGGCTTGAAATAGATTTGGTCGCAGGTGTTGCCGTAGAATTTCTCACAACCCAGGCCTCCCGTGGGATTCTCCTCGTCTTCAATCATGCGCACCATCATATCATAGATGATTCCCGTTGTCTCAGAGCTGTTGTCATGGTTGTTGGGTGTCTCGATGATGCCATAAGCGTTGGTGGCCATACTGCTGAGCATAGGAGCTTGCACATCGGCGGGAATCGTAACCTTTGAGAATTTCATAGGCACATAAGCAGGCATATGGGTCAAGCCATCGTCTTGAGTCAATGGGTAATCATGATAGTTGTCAGAGTTGTGGCCCAGGTTATCCTCAGTCTTGTAAAGCTCGGTGACATACGATCGGCGCCAGTTCTCATCATTGAGCCAATTGGTGTTGTGGTATTTGGCATTGGTCCAAGTCAAGTATTCTGGCACCACCTTGAGGGTGAGTTGGGTTGTGCCGATACAGGGTGTCAGGGTTTCGCCTTCGGCTGGGTATAGATCGCTGATGTCATCGATGTCGATGGTGTTGAACTCAATCTTATACTCATACCCTTCGTGGAAGGGCAGGGCTACCATATCGCCCGAATCCTCGTTCACCAGGTCGAGAAGCACGTACATGCTGTTGGCGTTGACAATGCCTACCTGATGGTCAATGCCATTTACGGTGTAGGTTTTCTGCTTCGAACCAGTGACACTGGCTATAATCTTGCCAATGTATTGAGTGGCGGTCGGGTCGTTGGTAGAGATGAGGGTCGCATCGCCGAGGGGCATTATGGCGGAATCGTCGGTGGCTGTTGCTTTGTATTCCATTGAATACACCGGCACCCAGATTGACTTGCCTTGCTGGTTTGCTACGATTTGGCATAGGCCTAGGCGCAAGTTGCGGTCAGATGGGTAGATTGTTGATGGTATTTCAGAGAAACCAAGGGTCATCTTGGGTCCGCCGAGGTCGGTACCGAGTGTGACCTCCATCATGTCGCTGCACACCTGGTAGATCTTGCCATTGATGGTGACACTGGTGATTGCTGGATTTGTCTGAGCCATAATCAGATAGGTTTTGCCCAATTCAAAGGTCCATGTGAATTGATGCTCATATTTGCCCTCAGGGGTCTCGTACAGCTTAGTGTCTAACTCACCTTCAGTAGCGGCTTTTTCCCATAAAATCCAATGGTATATGATGCTGGAATCATCATAAGTCTCATAATTGCCATATTGGTCGGGCATTTGTACTTTGCCATGTATGGTCACAGTCTTCTGGCCATTATCATCACAGGTAAATGTAATCTCGTCAATTGCTGATTCGCCGTCGTACAGTTGCACTTTTTGCTTATGCGGCCAGAACAGGTCGCTATAGAGCGAGCAAGTGTCACTGGGAGAGCCCCAGATGGCATCATTGATGTTGTCATCGTCGGTGTCGAGTTCGGCGATGGAGATATAATAGTGTATTACATTTCCATCGGCATCCTCTTGCGGCAGGTCAAAGTCCTGACAAGCGATAACGAAATATAGATAGCCATCGGTGCCCCATTCAAAGCCAGCGGTGAACTCGTCAACATCGGGGGTCGAAGCATCGTCATAAACCACTCGGCAATCAGTCGGGATTACCAAGTCGGAGGTTTGTGTGAAGTATTTAGGGATAATGGTCTTGATGCATCGTTGGCCATTGATTTCTGTGCCCTCGGGAGGGTACACTATCGTGTTATCCTCTGAGCAGATGCGCCAGTACATCGGTACCTCGCCTTCGTAGAGGGTACTCATCAGTTCGTCTTCGAGGAATGCGGTCAGGGTCTTTTGCTCCATTGAGATTTTGAGCGGAGTATCCTCATTGCCGCAAGCTGAATTTTGCTGCTCAATCAGCGCCTTGCCATTGCTGATATAGATGCGTATGTCATCGATGGCATAGTCGGCGCCTTGGGTGCCATGGCAGAAATTGTCAATCGATATCAGGAAGTGGGTATAATCCTCAATGCCGCTGCCCTCGCGGAAATATATCTTGCCATAGACCTGGTCCCAGGTGCCCGAACTGCTCACACCGTTGGTAAAGTAATCGCCAGTAGAGAAAGCATGAATCTGCTGCTTCGTCTCATTGCCATTCTCGTCAATGTCATAGCCATAGAGGTTGAAAACCAATTGAGGCTTAATGCCGGTGGTCAAGTCAGTCACGGCAGCAGAGATTATCATACAGCTGCCCACGCACATGTGGCCAGTGAATTCTACTTCAGCGATCTGACGAGATTCGTCAGAGGCATCGAGATAAAGATAATAACCTGAGTATTCGCCTCCGGTGATCTCATGGGTGCGGTCATAAACCTCGCTGTCAGTGTACCACCACTGGAAACTGTAGTCTCCAACCGTGCCAGTGGAAACATCCGGCACATTCATGCTCTTGAGTAGGGTGTAGTCACCGTGCAGAGGGGAGATTCCCATGAAACCGCCATCTACACCATTTTTCTTTGCTTGACCGTAAGAACGATTAATAAGGCTGGGATAACAATATCCGTAGGATCCTCGTTTCCAATTGAGAGGTAGAGGATTGAAGTTTTCTGTGGGATTAGTGGGTATTCCCATATCATTCTCTTCATCAAAGTGTATGCGAGCCACGCGGCTGAAGTTCTCTGGAGATTCGAGATAGTCGAGCGAGCGCCAACTTTCCAACTGGTCAAACGGTTTGGGATAACTATTGGCCAAGAATCTCACTGTATAGGAGACGATTGGACAAATATGGCCTGGATTTGTTTCAGAGAGTTCTTGGTCAGAGGCGAAGCCATAGAAATAGGCGTAAGCGTTCTCACCAAATTTCACATTGGCTTTCTTTTGATCGGCTTGGCCAAAATGGTCGCGCTCGTAAAAAACCAAATCCATTAGGTCGCCCGTGGAGAAATAGAGAAATTCTCCATTATTTTTCCTGCGGCCATTAGGACCACTGAATAGGTCAGCTGACGTATCAATCAGCGATGTAGCGTCAGCTTTGTATTTGCCAGTTGAGTCATAGACATACCAGCGCATACTCTTGGCTTCGTATATATGAGAGTAGTCAAAGTTGTCCTCAGAAACCACATCACCCTCAGATGTAGGAGGCAGATATTGGTAATAGTAATAATTGGTAATATCGGGGTTGTCGGCGCGAAGGGATGCTTTGGTATCATCATCCTTGATGCCAATAAAGAAAGCACCATGATTCTCGTATAGCACTTTGCCTTGGCCTTGGATTACAGCATCCTTGATTTCCTCGGCACCGTATTTGGCGGAATGAATGATATAGATGTAGCGAATCGATAGGGTAGGCTCATGCAGCCACTCGGTCTCATCGTTGTCCATGCCATCGATATATTTGCTGACATCGCAAGCGACCACTATTTCCCAGTCATCGCCCTGGTCGGCAGGGGCTGTAAAGGTTACTGCTGCGGCCTCTGTGGCAGTGGGACCGTCATCTTTAGGTAAGTTAAGGCCGAAATATCCTCGAGAGCGACCGTTATCCTCAAAATAAGGCTCTGTAAGGAGATTAGTGCTGGCACTGCCATAAGGCTGAATATACTCGCATTGGAAGTCGGTGTTGTAATCATACCAGCGGATATAAGCCTGCGGTTCCAAATCTTTGCCAGGATTCCATGTTGATTCAAAGGGAAGCCATAGAGTCTTGGAATGCCCGTTGCGCACATAGATATGATAAGTCCATTCATGGGTCATCTGGCGCAGCTGATTAGTCTCGGCATTGATTACTTCATAGTCGCCAGCCGCATTGGCATAGCCCTCGTAATGGACAAATTTGGTTGATGTATATGTGAAAACTATCCTATGGGTTAGGATAGGCTCATGGATTAGTTTATTCTCAGAGTTGAAATACTCGGCAGGTATCGCGTTTGTGCTTATATCGATAACTAATTCGTATTCACGCAGACTGACATAATCGCCATTGACACCGAATTTGATGAGTTGCTCCAAGGTAGGTATAAAACCTCCATAATGAGATGACCAATAGCGATATCGAGAGTCGGCAGCCGATGTGATATTCAACATTGGATCCGTCGACAACTTATAGAAATATTGTGACATCGATTTGTCCTCTAATCCGCCTTTCTTCCTGAAATAGAATCTTGCATACAGGGTGGTGGCATTAGAGAAATCTGGAACTGTTCCGGTTAATGTGGACTCTGGCAAAGCGTGTTCTGACCCTTGGTCATAATAGGTTTGAGAGAATGTATTGTCGGAATAGTAATAATAGTATTGTGTGGAGCGGTAGTAAGAGGCTCCCATCTGGGTGGTGATGGTCAATACTTCAGGGGTGCCTATAGTGTCAGCAAAAGGCGTATCAAAGGTTATGGTGTAGACATAGTTGACCAATGGCTCCCTGTCAAAGGTTCCGTTGGCATTGAGAGTGATGCTTTGAGCGCGGCTCACATTGTATTGCTCGGTAGAGAAATAAATCACCAATTGCAAATCCGTCAACAGATGGCCATCAATTGCCGTGATGGTCAATGGCAAATCTTCCAGGCCATCGGGATAAGCGCAGTACCAGCCATTGCGATGGTCGTTGGCTTGGATCCAGTTGTCGATACCTTGGATGGCGCAATACTCTTCGGGTTTTACAATATGTGTGCCATCAGCCTTTTTCACCGTGACGCGAGCGTAGGTTATGGCCTCATCTGGCAATGGGATATCGTCCCAAGTGGGATTTGCGCCCAGCAGGTCAAGAGTAGCCGTGAGTGTGGCTTTGTCGTCAATGAGGTATTCCTTATAATAGGTCACCGTTGGATAACTTGACACATTTACAAAGCTATCATTGCCGTCCCAGAAAGTGAAGATATAGCGCAGCCTGATGGTTGGCTCGACATAACCAGTAATGCCATCAGATTGGTCAGACAGCAGATACACCACCCGATAGTCATCTATGCTTTCATCCTCGGGCAAGAGGAATGGCTGGTTAGTACTATTAGCATCTGAGAAGCTAGTTTTGTAGTATCCCAGAGATTCCGGGTCAAGAGCCGTACCATCAGGGTATTGCACATAGTCAGAGTAAGATTCAACGGGTTGGAAATCACCGTTTGCATCTTTCTTCTCCAAGTAGTAGCGCAGGTATGTGGGCGAGGTGCCTCCAAAGAAATCCAAGACCTGGGTAGAATAGTTGTTGAAGAAATTGGTAATTATCTTCTCTGGATTCTTTTCTGATTCAATTTCTATTTCTACAGTTTTCTCGATAGCCTCAACCGATGGATATTCTCTGCTATTGAATTGGAAAATAATTCGATGGCTCAACACATCCGGCTCATGGATGAGGGTATTATTAGTGGTATCAATATATGATGACGAAATGTTGTCGGTACTGATATCCGCCACCAGTTCATAATCTGTAATATCTAATCCATCGGGTATTAATGTGAGGCCAAATACAATTTTTACCAAATCCTTCCATGAGCGTTGATAATAATTGTCCAACTCATAACACCAGAATAAATAATTGCCATTGACGGCAGTCTTGAAGTGGTCGGTGTATTGCGCAGTAGCTATTAGCTCGGGACATTCCTCCAAAGTGTTTTTATCTCGTACGTACCAACGGATATATTTTGGGGTAATCTCATTGAGATTAATTTGGGAAGTATAATCGAAGGATTGAGAAGCGTCCCAACCTAAGCCAGTGTCATAGGTAAGTTTTCCTTGGAGGGAATTATTGCTATAGGACAAGGCAAAAGTCTTTTCCTCGGCAATAAAGGCATTTGGAATGGCGGTTTGGATTATGGAGGCTTCTCCTGTAAATTCTCCCTTAAATGGAGGCATAAAGCTAATGATAAAGGCATCCTCAATTTCTGGCTCTTGGGAAAGAGACTCATCTGACTCAAATGTTGGAGCCTGTGAAGAGGTATAGGCAGCTATCTGGAGATTTGAGAGCTGTGCTCCATTTATTGCAGTTATGGAAAAAGGTATGGAAGACAAATATCCTCCAGGCAAACTATACCAGCCATGGAGTATGTCACCATTGGAGATGTCAACAAATGAGGTGTAAGATCCAGCAGGAGAGAATGTGCAAACAGTGGTCGGGTCAACTAATTCGCCATTTTGCAGAATTGAGAGGCGCACATAGTTGACAGAGGTAGGCAAAGAGAAATAATTGTTGAAATCATCGGCTGGCCAACTTGATTGGGTAGTGGAGGAAAGAGATAGGCTTTTGGTATGCTCTATGGCATTGTCGATATTGGTGAAATCGTCTTCTTTTTCACCAAAATAGAAGCGGTATTGGATTTGGAAAAATGAATCCCCCTCATCATCGCTTTTATAATTGTTGATGTTTGAGAGCGTAGGAGAGAAATCGAGGGTAAGGTATGCGTCTAAACCAGGAAATTCGGTGAAAAAGAAATAGGGTTGGAACGGAGTATCTGAGGTCCAACCGTCAGGGGTGCTGTCATACTTGCCGGTATACCATCTGCCATAGCCATCAGCGTAAAATGAGCTGTTCCATTGAGTGCCGATGCCAAAGGGGTATTCATTCCACTCACTTGTTGAGAATGGACCCACATGGAGTTCGTTTTGCCAAGCGGGAGTATGGAGAGGAGTTTGAGTGCCATCTGCCTCAGCCAATCCCCATCTGACATAAGTTGAGATTTCATCCGCGTCCAAGCCCAAGTCATTGGCAATCTCCTGTAGGGTGAGACCACCAGTGGCTTTGTCTTTGATTTGGACAGGCGATGATGGGGTAGTTTTATAGCCCATGTATTTGTCCTTATGCGGAATTTCAGCGTAGGCAGTTAAGACGCATAAGAAAAATAGGAATAGGGTTGGTATAATATGCATTGCTATCAATTTATTATCTTTGATGGTGATTGTCGTGTCCGCTCGTGGCAATCGTGATTATCGAGGGCGCTCGAAGAGGCTAACGCGAAGGAATGATGGGTAGTGATGGCTCCCTCAGCAGGCGGCAGCCTCCCCCCCGCTGCGTGGGTTAGGGGCTGAGTATTATGATTATTGGATAGGTGAGGGTGCGATTGCCGACTTTGAGGGTGAGGGTGTAGCGGGCTGAGCCGGTGGCGCCGTCGGCGAAGCGGCCAAAGAGGAAGCCGTTGATGGGGTCCCAGATTGGGGCGCCGCCATTGTCTGAGCCATCGGTGAGGTCGGTGGAGGGGTCAAAGAGGGCCTCGGCATCGCCGCTGACATATTGCCAGCCAGTGACATCACCATTGCTGTCGCGGAGGATGTCCCAATTGGAGCCATCGGCCCAGGGGAGCTCGGTGCCCATGCGCGTGACGCGCGGCACCAGGTGGAAATGTCCCCCGGCATGGAAGGTGACAGTGAAGAGGCCATCTTCCTCCTTGACCGAAGCCGGGTAGACGCCGATGGGCGGAAAGTCGACGGGGAGGATATCCATCTTGTATTCGATGAGCGAGATGGGGATCTGGCGATAGTCATTGCGGGCGATGTAGCTCCACTCGCCTGAGGCATTGTCGGTGATGAGCGCGTAGCGCATCTCCTTGACAGAGCCATCGGCAGTCTCGAGCGAGAGGGTGAGCATAAACAGGCCATACAGGTTGGTCGGCGTGGCCGACTCATTGAGATAAAATGAGCATGTCTCAGTGTCGCCATCGGCGATGGCAATGCTCTGCGTCCATGTCAGGGTAGCGGTGGTGACATCATTGTCATTAAAATTAGGTGTGCAAGGCGATGCCTCAGATGTGGCTCCGGGATTGGGGAGCAGAGGAATCTCTGCGCCATTGGCGGTGATGTCGGTGATGGAGAGAGATTTGACGGTAATATCCTCGCCAGTGCCATTGGTAATGCTGAGCTGCATCTTGGCATAGAGGCGCACCACATGCAGGTCATGATCGGCCATGCCCTTAGAGTCAAATGTCACTGTCTCGACATTGGTCATAGGGATATGGGCGGTGGTGGAGAGGTCAATGAGATTGCCATTGGTGGCGATTGTCATCTCCTCGATTTGGCTCGCCGTGGTTGATGAGGTGATGCCCAGATCGGCAGCAGAGACATTGGCAAACGAGTATGCGGTGTATGTGCCAGTGGGGTATTCATCATCAGTGGTGAGGCCATCCTCTTTAACCCCGCCGAGACCAGAATTGCCGTCAATTACATAAGTGACATTATCGCCCTGGCATAGCACCACAAACCAATCATAGATGCCCTCAGTGGCATCAGCCGTCCCGGTATATGATACGGCTCGCCCCATCGCCCCATCAGCGCAGCTGATGCCAATTGTGAGGGGAGCAGTATTAGACTCGGCCATCGGGGTATCAGCGCCCGAGCATGAGGCGAGGGTGAGCAATGACAAAAACAAAGCAAAGACCCCCAGCGGCCAGCCCCCCCAGCGGCCAGCCCCCCAGCCCCCTAAAGGGGGAGCGGCTATGCAGATACGTCGCTGGGGGGATAGGGGGCTGGTCTCTTTGCGTTAACCAGCTCGAGCGGTCACGATTGGCACGATTGCCACGATCGGCCTCGATATTTGGCTGTGGGTGATATGTGGGTGATATGGGCATTGATGTCAAATTATAATTAATGATGGTAAGTATCGTGGCCGCTCGTGGCAATCGTGATTATCGTGGCCGATCGAGCGGCTAACGCAGGAGGGAGGGTAGTCACATCTGGATGGAATCGTGGGTGTAGGTCGCCCAGGGGATTGCTATGATTTTGAGCTCGAGGGTAGAGGTGTCGGGATCGGATTGCGAGGATGAGGTGCCGAGCACATTGGTAATCTTGATGCGGTATATGTTGTTGCGCACTATGGCGTGATACATCGGGTCGATTGATGATGTGGTGCCCAGCTCGTAGGCGTGGCGTATCAGATATGGAGTGTCGGCGAAATATGTTTTGGGGGTCTCATTGCCATCCTTGTCGATGTAGATGCCGATGAATCGCAGGCCGGTCTTGGCGGTCTGAGATGTGTTTTCTTGCAGATAGTCCACCCGGAAATAATCATTGCCAGTGTCGCATTGGCTCACTGGCAGGATATGGCTCGTAGTGTATTTTGAGACGGGATTGTATGCCACCACCCAATTTTTTGCGGCATAACCCATCAGGGATTGGGTGCCATCGGCATTGGTGACATACACGGCTTGGCGCGTCTCATCGCCGAGGTATGAGAGATTTATTGTGCCCGCGTAGTCGTCGGCTACGCGTTTTATAAGATAAGCCCCACCGGATAGATTTTCGTTAACTATCTCAATATTTGTTAAGATAAAGGTGTCGCCGGTGGGGCTAGCGTGATCGTTGGTATCGTAAACAGTGTAACTGTATCCTTGGCGGCTGTTATCCCACTCGCCATCGCCGGGCTGGATGTCGATGCGGGCGGCGAGGCGTTCGATGGTGGTTTCCATCAGATAGGGATTGGTTTTCGAGCCGCTGCCAGCCATCTGGGAGATGTCGATGACGGCATCCTCCTCGCTGCTCATCAAGAAATCGGTGACGGTGCCATTCCTCTCGGCCCACTGCTGGATGGCTGGATAATCGCACACGGCGCTGAGGGTCCAGCCCGACATGTCGGGCCAGCCGGCTGGGGTGTTGGCGATGATGATTACATGATAGGCCCCGGAGATTAGCGACAGGTCGACCTGTATTGGCTCGGTGGTGTAGATGCGGTCGTAATCGCCGGTGTTGATGGCGGGATTGACATCGAAATCCAAGGCGGCAGCCATCTTGATGCTGGAGGCTCCGGCATCGTTGATGCCGCCATCGGCCTGATAGAGAGCAGGGTGGCATTGCTGACTGCCGATTCGGCAGCAGTGGCGTATTCGCGGCCATTGCCATCCTCGCCGCCCCAAGGATTGCTGTCATCAATGGGGTCGCCCTCGGCGCGCGAGCGCCCATCAGCGCCAGCGCTGATAGTCAGCTGCAAGGTGATATATGCCGATGTCTGCTCATCAGCCACTGGACAATCAGACAGATCGGTGTGGAAACATGAGGATAAAAAAAGAGAGAAAATACATGCCAGCCCCCAGCCCCCCAGCGGCCAGCCCCCCAGCCCCCTAAAGGGGGAGAGGCTATGCAGACAGCCACAGATGTATCCCCACTGCGTTAGCCAGCTCGAGCGGCCACGAGCGGCCACGAGCGGCCACGAGCAACCTCGATTGGTCATGGGGCTGCTGAGTGGTTGATATGTGGGGGTTATGGGCATATAAGTTAAATTTTTAATCGAGGCCGAGCGAGATTATCGTGGCATTCGTGGCCGAGCGAGGTTATCGTGGCCGAGCGAGGTTATCGTGGCCGAGCGAGGTTATCGTGGCCGAGCGTGATTATCGTGGCAATCGTGACCGAGCGAGGTGGCTAACGCAGGAAGAACGCCCGCATGGAAACTCCCCCTTTAGGGGGCTGGGGGGCTGGCCACTGGGCTATAGATCCTCGTATTGGATGCGGATGCTCCAGCTCAGGACTGAGATGGAGATGTTGACGTATTTGAGTTGGCCACCCTTGAGGAAAAAATCGAGATTGTAATCGTAGCCGCGATCCAGGAATTCCTGGCGTGAATAGCGATGCAGGTCATCGTAATTGGCGAGGCGCGAGAGCATGTCGGGCAGGTCGACACGCACAGCTTCGGTGCCGGTGTCGCGGTGGGTGATTTCGAGGATGGCATCATCAGCGGCATCGTCGTGATAGATGATGCGCGATGTCATGAAATCGGCGTGGGCGATGCGCCCGACGCCGGAGCGCGAAGCGCTGTACTCGCCGCCAAACGGCGAGGAACCGTGGTGCCCTGCTGGATCGCCTGCTGATCGGCTATCGCTGTCGCTGCGGTCGTCGCTATTCCAGAGGGCATGGGGGGTGTAGAGGGCGTAATGATCCTCGAGGAGGGAGTTGTCGTAGAGGAGGTAGGTGTTGCGGTCGATGATGCGGAATTGGTAGTCGGCGACATCCATGGTCGATGGGTCATCGATCTCGCGTAGGGTGACATTGATTTTCTTGGTGTCGCGCACCAGGCTGATAGTGTCGTAGGTGGCGTGGAGGTCGCTGACCTCAAGGCCGCGCAGGTCGATGCCATGCCACAGGGTGTCGAGGGGCAGGTCGTTGTGCACGACCTCGTGGATGGGGAGGCCGTCGGTGTGCTGCCCGCGCAGTTGGCGGTCGAGCACTATCTCGAGGGCCTCGAGGTCGGTGACGTTGACGCCGGGCTCGGAGACTCGGCGAAATTTGGCGCGGTCGGTGAGCAATTGTTGGGCATATTGGTTTTGGCCAGCGAGGGCGATGAATTGGTAGCGCCCCTCGGGGAGGCCAAGGATGTGCATCTTATAGCAGGGGCACTCGAGGGGTTGGTCATCGTCGGTGTTGGCATCGGTTTGAGAGCGGACAAATTGGCCGTCCTCGTCGAAGATATATAGTGTCACCTCGCCGACATGGGCGTTGAACATGTCGGCTCGCTGTAGATTGTAGTCGTATTTAAATGTGACATACAGCCCGAATGGGCAGTCGTCACGGTCGGTGTGCATTGCGCTGCAGCCGGCCAACAAGGCCAAGACTGCCGCAGCTGCGGCTATGCACATATATCTGAGAGAAGCCATACTTTTGGTCTTTGGTCTTTGGCTTTTGGCTTTTGGTGTTTGGTTTTTGGCTTTTGGTTTTTGGAAGGAGAGGAGGAAAGAGTGGGGGCGTCGAGGGGTCGCAGCAATGGAGAAATGATCACCTATCTCATTGCTACTCCATACCTACTCATTTGATACGCTCTGCGCCTCTCGGCGCCCCCTATTGTCAGAGTATCGCTATGATAGCGATGGGATTTATTTCAGCTCTACAGACTGAGTACGTTTAGCCCAGCTGAGGATATTAATTTTGCAAGCAATGTAAGCATCAAGGTTGTCATCAGGTGTTGGGTCTTTTGACAATCTGTCTGATGGATCGCTAGCATCGCCAAGACCTGAAACACCAGTTACATTAATGTCATACCAGTTGTTGCGAAGCACACCATAACGGCCAAGATAGTTGGCATCTCTATTTGTAACAGGATAAGCTTCAGCAATACCTGAGCCAATAGTAGGAGCCGGGTCGCCTACAGTTGAGCCCCAAGGAGTAAGGTCATCACCAAAGTGCTTAATCAGAACTGTATAATATGCGATGCCCTTTTCATATTTGTTGATTTGAAGCAATGGATTTAAGGTTTCATTGTAAGCATCGGTTAGGATAGGAGTTGCTGCAGTGCCATCCTCATTGTAAGAGAAGGTAATGGATTCAATTCTTGTGTTAAATCCATTGGAATTGAAGTATTCTTGAGATGTAACAAATTCTGCATCAGAAACTTGAGTCCACTTTAAAAAGTGGCA
>NWBJ01000032.1:26277-58485 GCA_002633115.1 Muribaculaceae bacterium Zag1 | reverse complement strand
CACTTGACCCATGCGCAGACGGATTTCGCATCAGTGTAGATCTTGCTCCTGAGCTCTTTCCTCAACGCGGAGATTTGCAGACAGGTGAGCTTTCCAAAGTAGCCCTTGTGCTTGTTCTCCATGAGACCGTCAACTCCGCACTCCCGATATGCCTTCACGTAACGGTAGGCTGTGGACAAATCCACTCCGAGGCAGGAGGAAACATCGCCGGGAGAGTAGTGCTTGGCAAGCATGATGATTGCGGTCACCTTCACATAAGCCGGGGTGCCCACTACGTTCCGTTGGATCTTTTCCAACTCCTTCAACTGCTCTTTACTCATCTCCAGATTCATGCTGCAAAGGTAGGGAACTTTTTCCAACCTTGCAAATTTTTCTCAAACTAATTGCGTGTTACTATAAGCTTCCTTCTCAGATGTACCCGGATGGCTACCCCGTAGGGGTTGTTTCATCTAGCATATAGGTTAACACCCGGATTCCTACCCCGTAGGGGTTGTTTCATTCTAGTGCTCAGAAGGTTAGCGAAACCACCCCTACGGGGTAGGAGGGGGAGGTGTATGCGCCCATAGCTAGATGAAACAACCCCTACGGGGTAGCCATCCGGGCGACCTCCATATTTAACTATACCAGTTTCAACAACGACCTCAAGAGCATTGACGGTAGGGGTTAATGGCGGTGGGAGAGCCAGAGCATGAAGAAGCGGTTGTAGACGGTGAAATCGCCTCGGTTTTCGATGACGTATTCCTTGTTTATCAGGGTCTGGAGAGAGCTGCGGATGGTGCTTGGCGAGGGGAGGTTGTATTTCTTGATAAATTCCACCGAATAAGGAGAGGAGACCACTCGCTCTTTGGCCAATGCGATTAGCAGGCTTTTCTGCGCTGCGGTCAGCATCACGGTATAGTTGTAGAAATTGTCATCCTCCTCACCCAATATGTTCTCTAAGACCAGTTTTGCCTGTGGCAAATCTATGGTGTCAGCTCCGTCATCAAAAGCCTTGCTGAGCCAGTACTGCACATACCATGTGTGGCCCATCACGGTATCGTAGATGTAATCAAAGGCTTCATCAGTAAGGGATTGCCCAGATGCTGCAAAGTGCTTTTGAGCGAACTTGCGGTACCCCTCCTTGTCGATAGCGGTGAGCGACAGAGTCTGGGTTGACTGATAAAAGGGACGCTCGGGCATGGTGAACATCTGCTGCATCAGATGCTTTTTGCTCCCCGAGAAGATGAACGACACATTGTTGGCCATCTCGACATAGCGGCGCAAAAGAGCCTCAACGCCTTTTTCGGGATACTCTCCGATTTGCTGGAACTCGTCAATGGCGATATAGATTCTCTTACCCGATGAAATCAGATAGGAGAAGATGTCGTTGAGGGTATGGACTTCGCGCCCAGGCTGAATGTCAAGCGAAAGGGTGGGAAGGCCAGTGAGTTCATCAGGGGTGATGGTAGGCCGACAATGGCTGAGGATGGAATAAATGTTCTTCATGAATTTCTCCACCTTAGTCTCAAGCGCCTGGAACACAGCATTGGCGAACACCTCGATAAACTCAGCCAGCGAATGGGTAGAGAATATTTCAAGGTAAAAGCAGTATATCTCAGGCGAATTATTCCTCACATGGTCAAACACATGATGGATGAGGCCAGACTTGCCCATGCGTCGGGGGCTTATCAGGGTCACGTTACGCCGACTGCGCATCGCTTGGAGCAAAGATTGCGTCTCTGCCTCACGGTCACAAAAATATTCCGGGCCCATATAGCCTCGTACCACAAAGGGATTTTCCAGTCTACTCATCTGCCTCTGCTTTTAGTACCTACAAAATTACAAAAAAAAATTAAATTGCGAAAATTCCGCTGCGGAATTTTCGCAATTTAATTTCCTTGAAGGTGTAAAAGGTTTTAGCCCAGGAGGGTGACGCCGAGGCCGGGGGCGGAGGGGAGGGTGACCTTGCCGTCGACGATTTTTAAACCATCAAAGCGGTCGTTGGAGATGAGGAGGTTGCCATCGAGGTCGGCGAAATCGGCAAGGGGGGCCAACTGAGCGGCGGCCGTGACGGCGCACGAGGTCTCGGTCATGCAACCGAGCATCACCTTCATGCCCAGGGCGCGAGCCAGCACGGCCATCTGGTAGGCCTCGTGGAGGCCAGTGCTCTTCATCAGCTTGATATTGATGCCGTCATACGCCTCGCTCATGCGCTTGACATCGGGCAGACGCTGCAGCGCCTCGTCGGCAATCAGCGGCAGCGGGCTGCGCTCGCGCACCCACGCCGTCTCGTCGTGCATCTCCTTAGGCATCGGCTGCTCGACAAACAGACAATTCTTGTCGGCCAGCCACTCGCACATCTCCAGAGCCTGCCCCTTGCTGTTCCAGCCCTGATTGGCATCCACGCAGATGGGCACATCAGTCATCGAGCGGATGATATCGACCGTCTCCTTGTCATTGTCAAGGCCCATCTTGACCTTGAGCACGCGATACGGCGAGGCCTCCTCGACCTTTTGGCGCACTACATCCTCAGTATCGATGCCGATCGTGAACGAGGTGTTTGGGCATTTCTCAGGGTTGAGGCCCCAGATCTTGTACCAGGGCTGACCCATGATTTTGCCCACCAGGTCGTGCAGCGCCAGGTCGACCGACGCCTTGGCTGCGCGGTTGTCGGGAGCCACGCTGTCCATATAAGCATGGATGTCCTCGATGGCAAACGGGTCGGTAAACTGACCCAGGTCAAGAGAATTGAGGAATTTGGTTACCGACTCGACGCTCTCGCCCAGATACGGAGGCATCGAAGCCTCGCCATAGCCGACCAGGCCGTCATAGTCGATGCGCACCTGCACATCGGGGGTGGTGGTGCGCTGATATTTCGCAAGATTGAATGCATGTTTTAGCTGCAGCTCATAGGGTTCAAAGCTGAGGTTGAGCCGGCCGCTGGGAGCCACGCGCTTGGTTGACTCGCCGCAAGCCGAAAAGCTGATTGGCAACACTGCCGCTGATAACCCCAAGCCAGCGGCCTGTAGAAAAGACCTTCTGTTCATAATTGTAATAGTCCCAATTGTATTTTGTTTACAGACTACAAAATTAGTGATTTTACGTGAGGTGAAGAAATATATTTATATGTTTTATAACATAAAGCGAGGCCAGAGCCTCACGGGCCGGAAAGCGTCCAAGTGCCCCGAAATAGAGGGCTGAGTGAACCAAAGGGGGCGTGTAAGTGTTTAAATATCAAAGAAACAAAGAATGGACCCATCTTTGAAAAACACACACCCACAATCATCTGTCCCAGATGCTGTGGTGGGGCGGTAGAAACCGCATGGCGCAGGGGTGCCAAATGCGTATGAGATCGACGCATCCTATCAGCAGAGCAACCGACAGTAAGAATATCAAGGCCGCCGAGCCACAATGAGCACGGCGGCCTTGTTGTTTGTTGTCTGTGTGCGAGGGTCAGGATTCGCTATCCTCGTTTCCTCGGTTCTTGGCTTTGTTTTTGATTTTGGCCGCTGTCGACGAGTCAGTGTCTTTCTCCTCCTTGAGGTCGAGCTCATTGTTCTGCTCATCAATCACTCGATATTGCAGCATGGCCAGTGCCTGGTCAGGCACGATGCGGAACGAGCGTCCCAGCTGTCGGCGCCATTGCCGGTAGAGGGATGTGAACATCCCCTTCTTGATATAGGCATCCACATAAGGATGCACATACATGATGACATTCTTCAGCTTCAGCTCCTCAGCCACATACTTCAGCTTCTCAAACAATGTGTCGGTAAAGAGAAGCGACGGTTGCACCTCGCCCTTGCCAAAGCACGACGGGCAGGTCTCGGATGTGGTGATGTCAAGGGCCGGACGCACTCGCTGGCGAGTAATCTGCATCAGGCCGAATTTGCTCAGAGGCAGGATGTTGTGGCGTGCTCGGTCGTTGGCCATTACCTCGCGCATGTGCTCAAACAGTGTCTGGCGGTGCTCCGGCTTGTTCATATCGATAAAGTCGATCACGATGATGCCGCCCATATCGCGCAGGCGCAGCTGGCGCGCTATCTCGTCGGCAGCGCGCAGGTTTACCTCGAGCGCATTGCTCTCCTGGTCGGGAGCCGCCTTTGAGCGGTTGCCCGAGTTGACATCGATTACATGCAGAGCCTCGGTGTGCTCGATGATGAGGTAGGCACCCGACTTGAACGACACCGTCTTGCCAAACGACGACTTGATCTGTTTGGTCACCGAGAAATGGTCGAATATCGGAATCTCGCTCTTGTAGAGCTTGACGATTTCCTTGCGCTCGGGGGCGATGAGCGACACATAGTTCTCGATTTGGGCGTACACCTCGGCGTCGTTGACATGGATATTCTCAAACGACGGGCTGAACACATCCCTGAGCATGCCCACAATGCGGCTCTCCTCTTCAAAAATGAGAGCTGGGGCTGTGGCCGTGCGGGCCTTTTCGATCGTTTCTTCCCAGAACGATCTGAGAGTAAGCATTTCGCTGTTGAGCTCGGCGGCTCCTTTGCCTTCGGCCGAGGTGCGCACGATCACGCCGAAATTCTTAGGCTTGATCGAAGCAATAAGCTGACGCAGCCTCACCTTCTCCTCAGTGCTTTTGATTTTTTGCGATATCGAAATCTTGTCGGCAAAAGGGATAAGCACCATATATCTCCCGGTAAACGACAATTCGGTAGTAAGCCTGGGCCCTTTTGACGATATGGGCTCCTTTACGATCTGCACCAGCAGCTGCTGGCCAGGCTGTAGCACATTGGTTATGGATCCGTGTTTGTCGATGTCGGGCAGAATCTTCATCTTCGACACCGGCACTAATGGTTCGTGATTGTCTTTGTCGAGGAGTTGGCTGACAAATTTGGCATAGGTGGCGAAATGCGAGCCAAGATCCAAATAATGGAGGAAAGCGTCCTTTTCGTAACCTACGTTGACGAAGGCGGCATTGAGGCCCGGCATCAGTTTTTTGACCTTGGCCAGGTAGATGTCGCCGACGGCGTAGGCGATGTTGCGGGCCTCTTTTTGCAGAGAGACCAGGCGATTGTCCTCAAGGAGGGCTATGGAGACCTCTTTGGGCTGTACGTCTACGATAAGTTCGCTTTTCATCAAATAGTTGGGTGGGTGATAGGGGTCGATACAAAAGCAAAGAGCAAACTATAGAGGGCAGCAAATGCGAATCAGTCCCTCAAGTCGTAGTTTGCTCTATGTTTTGGGTTGGTGGGTGAATTAGGCAATGAGCCTAAGATGCCGAATCGTAGCAGAAGAGGGTTTACTTCTTCTTATGGCGATTCTTTCTCAGGCGTTTTTTGCGCTTGTGAGTGGCCATCTTGTGGCCTTTTCTTTTCTTTCCGCTTGGCATTTTACGCTAAATTAGGGGTTAAACTATTTTGTTGTGTTGTGTTAGGTTTACGACAGAGGCGAGTGGATGTCGGCACAGAGATTTATTTTACTTCCTGCATGAAAGCCTTAGAGGGCTTGAAGGCGGGAATCTTATGCTCCGGGATAATGATGGTAGTGTTCTTGGAGATGTTGCGAGCAGTCTTCTCCGAGCGGGTCTTCACGATGAAGCTTCCGAATCCGCGCAGATAGACATTCTCGCCGTTGGCGAGAGATTCCTTGACAGTTTCCATGAACTTCTCGATGGTGTCGAGCACGTGGGCGCGCTCAATGCCAGTGGAGCGTGCAATCTCGTTTACGATGTCGGCTTTAGTCATGTCGTGGTTAATATTGAAGTGTTGTATAAATACGATAGATTGATACCAAATTTTTTCGTGGTGCAAATATCGTAATTATTTTTGAAACAACACACTTATTGTGACCAAAAACTGACTAATTTTAAGCTATTTTGCTGAATTTTCTTCGTCAGAGGGCATTTCTGAGGGGTCGTCAAGGTTGTCGGTGGTCTCAGAGGGGTGTTTGGGCGATTGTGTCGATGATGGCAACTGAGCGTCGTGGGCCGGGGTCTGAGCCGGGGCAGCCTCGGCCTTGCGAGCGGCACGGCGCACCATGCCGAGGGCCGAACCCTCGATTATGCACCCCACCCCGAGCACTGCCAAGGCGATGCCGGTGACCAGCATGATCAGATGCTCCTCAGCGTCCTTTTGCAGGAAGATAAACACCGAGCCGCCGGCCAGCAACAGCGGGAAAACAAACATCCAACCGGGCAGCGAATGAGGGCGCGTACCGACAGCCAGCAAGAAGAACTCCCACAGGGCGCAAACAGCCACCAACAGTCCGAAAATAAACGGCACCAACGGGGAGAAAGTCGATTCGAAAACCAGCATGCAGATGCCGAGCACGATGGCAGCGGCGTTGGCAATTTGAGCGAATGCGCGGCCCATGCCATGGTCGCCCTTGGTGCTCTGGCCGTATATTATAAGGTTGACCAGGCCGACAGCCATAAACAGGATGCCGCCAGTGATGACGATGCCGGTCGAGGTGATCTGCTTGTGGCAGATGATGAGCACTGCGCCGACGGCGGCGATCAGGATGCCCAGGGTTGATAAGGTCTTGCCTTTCATATTTGAGTGTTAAAATGTGAAACGTTTTTTAGTTAAAAGCCATCGGGCGCTGAGGCCTCGGCCTCAGCGCCACTGCTCATGATTAACCACATAAATAACGGATAAAAAGCCGAAAATGGCTTGCCATGCACCATAAAAAGGGGGATTATTTGAAAAAAACTTAAATTTGAGGTTAAAAATAGGGAGTTAATTTGGGGATATGGCAAAAAATGTCTACCTTTGTACGCTTTTTTCCAACACGCGGAAATAATAAACAATAATCATTATAACAACCAATGGCAACATTAGAGAAAATTAGAAGCAAATCGGTGTTTCTGTTCGTCATTATCATCGTGGCGCTTCTTGCATTCATCTTGGGCGACTTCCTCACCTCAGGACGCTCCTATTTCGGCTCAGGCACTACCATGTACACTGGAGGCAAAGGTTCGGTCGACTACACCGACTACCAGAACGCTACCAGCAACCTGCAGAGCCAAGGTCAAGACGGAGCTGAGCTTGAGCAAGCCTTGCTCCAGCAATTACTGATGCAACAGCTCATGGAAGAGCAATACAACGAGCTCGGCATCACCGTCACAGACAAAGAGATTTCACGTATCATGAATGAGCAAATGCCCATCTCGCAACAGCTGGGCACCGCCGCTCAACAGCTGGGTCTCCCGGTCATCGACCGCCCCACTGTGCTCGACGCTATCAACAACCCCTCGCGCTACGGCATCACCGCCGAGCAGCAGCAATACCTCAAGGCCGTGTGGATGGCCGAAGAGAAGGAGCTCGAGCAGTCAATCAAAAACCAAATCTTCCTGGGCCTCGTCAGCAGCCTCTTTACTGCCAACGAGCTCGACGCCAAGAGCCTCTATAACGACAACATGGAGCGTCGCCCCCTCAGCTACGTGAGCACCCCCATCGGCATCGTCCCCGACGACCAGATCGAGGTGACCTCGGCTGACCTGCGCGCTAAATGGGAGGAGCTGAAGCCTAACTTCAACACCTCGGTGTACGTGCCCCAGAATGATCCCGCTCAGATGATGAATCCTCGCGGTGCCGCTACCCGCCCCGCAGCTGTCAACGAGCCGGTGCGCGCCATCGACTACATCGTGGTCAACATCGCTCCCTCGACTGCCGACTACGCTGCCGCTGAGGCAGAGGTCAACGAAGCAGTAGCTGCCCTCAACACCCAGCCCGCTCTGCAGGGTCTGCTCGGCCGCAAGAAATTTATCTCTAACACCAACAATGTGTCATTGGCTAACATCAAGAAGGACGCCACCCTGCGCCAGCTCCAGGATTCTGACCTGGTGGTTGACCATGTCAAGGCTCTCCGTTTCGACCGCGCCAACAACACCTATAATATTGTAAAGGTGCTGGGTCGCACCCAGGAGGTTGACTCAATCAACTTCTCAGCCTACGCAGCCATCTCTCAGATGGAGGCCGACTCGCTGATGTCGCAGCTCGCCTCTGGCACCACCATCGCCGAGCTCGTAGCCATCAATCCGGGCCGCGGTGCCGACAACGCTTGGGCATCGCTCGTGGGTGCTCAGCCCCAGATCAAGGAACGCATGCTGACCGAGGCCACTGGCAAGCCCTTCGTCTACGCTGACTCGCTCCAAGGCGTGTACACCATCTATCAGATCAACGAGCGCAAGGCTCCCGTCGACTATGCCGAGCTCGCACTGGTGAGTTACACCGTCGACCCGTCGCCCCAAACCGTAAGCGACCTCAAGACCAAGCTCAACGGCTTCCTCGCTACTAATATGAAGGGTGACGCTTTCTCGGCCAACGCTGACTCGCTCTATCGTCTGCAGCACGGCTTCGTATCAGCATCGTCAGCCCACATCGGCAACGTAGCTGACACCCGCAAGGCTGTGAAGTGGGCCATGGAGGCTAAGCCCGGCCAAGTGTCAAAGGTATTTGAGACTCCCAAGGAATATGTGGTAGTGGCTGTCAAGGAGGTATTCAACGATGGCTACATCCCCTACAACTCACCCCAAATCCAGGACTACCTGACCGCCGAGGTCAAGAAGGACAAAAAGGCTGCCAAGCTCAAAGAGCAATACGCTGGCAAGGCAAGCGACCTGGCCGGATATGCCAAGCTGATGAATGCTGAGGTTCGCACCGATAGCAACGCCGTGTTCACCTCGCAGCGCATCGCTGGCCGCATGGGCGAGAACTACGCTCTGCAAGGCTACATGGGCGCCGCTGAGCCGGGTCAAGTGGTTGGTCCTATCAAGAACGGCAACGAGCTGGTAGTGTTCAGCGTGGCTCCTTCGACCGTGCAGGGTCGCCCCTACGACTATGCTACCGATGGCCGCCAGTTCACCAACACCTTCGGTCTCAACTTCGACTTCTCGGGCCGCAAGGCAGTGGATCCGGTGATGTTCAACTTCCTGCTCGATGGCAAGAAGGTCAAGAATCAGAGCCTCAAATTCGTGCAAAGCGACGAAAACTAAACCTCTGATGTGTAATCTGACCTAAACCCGCAGATTCACACAGATTTACCCAGATATCAGAATCCCCAAACCCGCCCTCGGTGGATTTGGGGATTTCTCTTACCATATTTTTCATTCTTCATTCTTCATTCTTCATTTTTCATTCTTCATTCTTCATTTTTCATTTAGCAATGTCTTTTTTCCACTCTGTAGAATTTTACATCATATTGGCTGTCATAGCTGCCGCAATCGTGGCGTTCAGCGCTCGGCCTTCGGCCCGAGGGCCAGTCGAGGAATACCTCGTGGCTGGTGACCTGAGCGATTCGCCCACCGACACGCCCAAGATTGAGGTTTATTGCCCCGACAGCGGCGGCATCGAGTTGTGGCGATACGGCGTAGACGGCCTCACTGACACTGGCGCGTTGAGCTTGGCAATCACCAAAAAGGGCAATGACCTGATGATTGAGGAGCGCCTCACTCCAGGACGGGGAGCCCTGCTGCCACCCCAGCAAGCATATTTCCGTGTCAAGTACATGCCGCCGGGGCGCTATCACGTGAGATACAACAGCCAAAGGACGGGCTTATTCGCCGCCTTCCCGCTGCATATCACCCCAGGACTGCGCACAAGCCGGGAGCTGGGCAGATAACCTATAAGTATTTTTTTGGCAAATGGAAAGTTTTCATTTGTAAATTACGGTAAATAACCGTAAATTTGCAGTGAGTTTTAATAAAGTACGTTTCCAATAATCTCTGAATGGACAAACTGCAACTATATATCACTACCAGCCAGGCTGAGTTTCAGACACGCGTAGAGATCAATCCCGACCCCTACGTGCAGAGCTGGGTGTGCGACTTGCGCGAAGCTGTAAGCCAAGTCGATTATCCGATAGCTGGCCTCTCAATCTTCTACTTGGTCAAATACATCGACACCGGCATGTTTGTGGTGGTGCTGCGCACCATACCCAAGTCGCCCGGCAGCCACCTCGCCGCTTGGATCTACATCCCCTACTCGCTGCGCATTCCCGACAAGGATGTGCTCAACTTTGTGCAATTCATAACCCACAAGGTCGAGGCCAGCGAGGTCAGCGCCAAAGACATCGCCGATATGCGCGAGGTATTCTCGCACGACTATGAGGAGGAAGTGCTCTACCCCGTGTTTGCTCCCTCAGAGGGCCTGGCTTATGCCTATCGCTACTATGGCCCGCGCACCGGGGCCTCGCTTGCCGACCTGCTTGGTCCCTATCGCTATCAGCCTTGCTATCTGACCTTTGCCGGGGTGATGCTCATCGACCAAGACATCACCACCAATGTGGCTGGCACCAATCTTACCTCGGCTCCGCTCGAGGATATGGCTGTGTTGCTGCCACCGCACAAGAACGAGGTCGACGGCTATCGCCCCACCATCTACGGCCAGAAGTTTGACCTGCCATACTTCGTGCCTATGTCGCGCAACATCGACATCGTATGGGTAAAGGACAACGCCGCCGACATCAAGCAGGCAATATATGTGGCCCAAGGCGAGATGCGCGCTCCCAACCTCAATCCCTCGCGCCCGGCTCCCATACCAGTGCGCGAATCCAAGCCTGCGCCCAAGCCTGAGCCAGTGGCCAAGAATGAGCCATTCAGCGCCTCAGATTCCGCTGAAAATAATAGCGAGAGCGAACCGACCCCACGCGTTGAGGCTACGCAAGAGCGCCAGCCCAGCCAAGAGCGCCAAATCGGACAGGAGCGCAAGAAGACTTACCATTTCCAGATTCCGGCCAAGTCGGCGGCAATCGGCACAGTAATCGAATTTGAGATTACCACCAATGCCGACCTGGCAGACAGTCCTATCGATGGGTACGAGGCCACAAGCGATATCCAAGAGGGCGCTGGCCGCAGCAACCACCTATTCTATAAGGCTTCGAGCAGTCTCAAGCAGCAATGGCTCGAGCGGTCGCTCTTCGCTCTCGGCGGAGCAGTGATCGGCGCGCTCATCATGCTGGCTTGCCTTGGCACTGGTGGCTCCAAAAGCAACGACAAACCAACCATCGCCGCCGCAGAGACAGTGGTAGAGGTGCCAGTGGCCGTGCCGTCCGACACTGCAACCCAAGCGCAGACACAAGATGCCTCGCAAGCTACCGCACAAGCGCAAGCGCCGCTTGACCCAGCCGACCGTTCGCTTGAGGCCGCAGTGAGATACCTCGACACCAACCAGATCTGGGAGAAGGCCGAAATGGAATCCTACCCCGACCTGCAAGGGCTCTACAACGACATGAACCAAATCGACCGCCACAAGTTGGTTGAGACTTGGGCACCCAGACTTAAGGATTCGCGCACATTCACCAATGTGGCGCGCCATGCTCGCCTGTCGTATAAGAAGAAGGCTCGGAAGACCCCCTTCAATACCCCCGAGGAGACCTCGATCCGCATCCAGGCCTACCTCAACAACATCGACCCCTGATTCTTAATTAAAACCACAGATTACACGGATTACACGGATTTCCAAAGCAGGGAGTCCTGTAATCTAAGACGGCTTCGATACTCCCCCATCAATCCGTGTAATCCGTGAAATCCGTGGTTTTTCATTTTATTACTCCAAGTCCATAACTCATAACTAATATCTATCCATGTTCAACGCAAAGATTATCAGAAACGCGGCATTAATGCTTGCCGCTCTGCTGGCCAGCGCTTGCACCAAGACTCAGGAACAGTCGCAAATGTCGACCAACGTCAGCGATCGCCACGTGGTGGTGACTGCTGTCACTGACAATATAATCCGTGTGGAGAGTGCCGCCGAGGGCCAACAGGCGCTGCCCTCTCGCGCCACAGTGCTCGACGGATTGGCCCAAGGAGCCAAGGTAAAAGTGTCGAAGAGCAGCGACGTGCTCTCTACCCCCTCGGGTCTGACCGCTACGCTCAACAAGGCCGACGGCAACACCTCGATCAACGGCGGCGTAAACAAAATCGTCAATTCGACCAACGAGCCTATCATACTACCTGACGGGCGCCAGTGCATCACGCTCAAGACCACCTCGCGCGGCGCATATTACGGAGCTGGAGAACGCGGCCACAGCATCAATCTGCGCGGCGACACGCTGGTGATGTACAATCGCCAAAACTATGGTTACACCCAGGGCGACCCTCGCATCTCGCAGATGAATATCACCATGCCTCTGTTTATTTCGTCTGACGGCTTCGCCATCCTCTTTGATGACTACGCCGCAGCGGAAATGATCCTGGGCGAGGACGACACCATCAAATATATCACCGAGAATCCTAATCCGATCACCTATTATTATATCAACGGCGCTGAGACCATCGCCGACGTGACACGCGAACTCACCAGCCTCACCGGTCGGCAGCCGCTGCCGCCGCTCTGGAGCCTTGGCTATATCACCTCGAAATACGGCTATCACAACGAGAAAGAGACTGTCGGAGCAATCGATTCGCTCAAAAAGCGCGGATACCCCGTCGATGGCATCGTGCTTGACCTGTACTGGTACGGCAAGGAGCAAGACATGGGTCGCCTGGCTTGGGAGCCCAAGCAATGGCCAAATCCAGAGAAAATGCTCGCCAACCTCAAAGATCAAAATGTGAATCTAATCGCCATCTCGCAGCCCTACGTGCTGCGCAATGGCAAGGCTATCGATAATTACAACGAATTGGCTCCCAAGGGAATGTTTATGGCCGACACCACCGGCCAGGGCCCGCAAGAAGTTACTATCTGGGTGGGCGAAGGCGGCATGCTCGACGTCTC
The DNA here is from genome assembly GCA_002633115.1 of Muribaculaceae bacterium Zag1. GTDB lineage: Bacteria > Bacteroidota > Bacteroidia > Bacteroidales > Muribaculaceae > CAG-873. The sequence continues at coordinate 45,832 of NWBJ01000032.1, read as the reverse complement.
TAATCCTGACACTCGTGCTTGGATGCGCCAACGCTACAAAGAGCTCACCGATGGCGGCATCACCGGATGGTGGGGCGACTTGGGCGAACCCGAAGTGCATCCCAATGGCTTGCACCACAATGGCTTGACCTCGCGCCAATACCACAACCAGTATGGCAACGACTGGAGCGAAATCATCTCAGAGCTGTTCGCTGAGGAATATCCCGACACCCGACTGGTGACAATGATGCGCGGTGGCACCACTGGCTTGCAGCGCTATTCGGTGTTCCCTTGGTCGACCGACGTGTCGCGCTCGTGGGGCGGACTGCAACCCCAGGTGACCATCATGCTCAACTCGGGCCTGAGCGGTCTGGGCTATATGGGCCACGACGTAGGCGGTTTTGCTGTCGACAAGCAGCGCCCCGAGGATGCCGAGCTGTATGTGCGTTGGCTGCAACTGGGCACTTTCTCGCCCATGCTGCGCACCCACGCACAGTACAAGGCCGAACCCTACCACTATCCCAAGTATGCATCAATCATCCTGCCGCTGATCAAGGAGCGCTATCGCTGGCTGCCCTACAACTACACCTTGGCTTATGAGAACGCCCAATACGGCTATCCGCTGGTGCGTCCGCTCAACTTCACCGAGGCTGGCAGCCACGCCTATGACGCAATCAACGACGAATACCTGTGGGGCTCAGAGGTGCTGATCGCACCGGTGCTGAACCAGGGCGCAACCGAGCGTGAGGTGATCTTCCCGCAAGGCACTTGGGTTGACTTCAAGGCTCCCTTCACTCAGTATCCGGGTGGTTCGACAGCCACCTATCCGGCTCCGCTCGAGGTGCTGCCTATGTTTGCCAAGGCCGGCGCGTTTATCCCGATGGCTGACAATGACATGGCCTCGACTGCTGATTACAATCCGGCCAATCTGACGGTGCAATTCTTCCCAGTCGAGGGCGTAAGCTCAGAGTTCACCCTCTATGATGACAACCGCCTTGACCCCAAGGCTCTTGAGAAGGGCGAATACCGCCTGATCCATTTCAAGGGCGAGTATCAGGATGGCACCATCACAGTCAGCATATCCACCGAAGGAACCTATCCTGGCGCGGCTGACGAACTCAACTTCCTATTGGTATTCAATGGGATAAAGCCTGAGGTACAAAGCATAGGCCTAAACAATGGCGATGGCACGCAGACAACATACAATGGACAAGCTGCCATGGGTGTCAAATTCAATCCATCGCAATCCCCTATTGTGACCGTGCAACCTTAATGCAATATGAAACAACCCCTACGGGGTAGCAAAGAGGGGATGACCTTATTGCTATATGAAACAACCCCTACGGGGTAGCTGGGAGGATTACTTATTACTTTTTACTTATTACTTAGATTACAGTGTTTTCAGGAATAGTAGAAGAAGCCGCTCAGGTGGTCGAGGCTCGACACGCTGAGGGCAACCTGGTGCTGAGAGTGAAATGCTCCTTCGCCAACGAATTGAAGATTGACCAGTCGGTGTCGCACAATGGCGTATGCCTAACTGTAGTGGAGATAGCCCCCGACGGCACCTACGCCGTGGTGGCTATCCAAGAGACCCTCGACCGCACCAACCTCGGCGACCTCAAGCCCGGCTCATTGGTCAACCTTGAGCGCTCGATGCTGATGAATGGGCGCCTCGACGGCCACATCGTGCAGGGTCATGTCGATTGCACAGCCGTTTGCACGGCTGTCGAGGATGTCGAGGGCAGCAAGTACTACAAATTCGAGTACGACATACCGGCCGAAATGGCAGCCAAGGGATATGTGACGGTCGAGAAAGGCTCGATCACCGTCAATGGCGTAAGCCTCACGGTGTGCGACAGCGAGCCGCGCTCGTTCCGCGTGGCCATCATCCCCTACACCTTTGAGCATACCAATTTCTGCCAAATCGAGGTGGGCACACGCGTTAACCTCGAATTTGACATCATCGGCAAATACATCGCTCGCCTCTTCACCGAGCGCGAATTATAAGCGAAGAACCTTTCTCAAGCCAGAGCCTTCAGGCTCTGAAACCATAAAACCATAACCATAAAACCACAAGGACATAAGAAACATAAGGACATAAGAAACATAAGGACATAAAGCCACAAACCTTTAGTATATGGCTTTATGTCCTTATGTTTCTTATGTCCTTACGGTTTTATGATTCCGGTTTTATGGTTCCGGTTTTATGGTAAAATGAGCTTTCAAGTTCATTACATCTCTTTTTATTTGATAATTTAGAAAAATTTTATTGATAATTAAGATAATTTGATTATCTTTGCCGATGAAACTGCCGCCTTGTGCCAAGAGTGGCTTTTTGCGGCTCAGGGAGAGATAAGAAAGGGAGCGACGCACCGGTTCCCCATCCCTCGGCTCATCTCACGACCCTTGTCCTTGTTAACTGCTAATATTACTCCCCCTCTCAGGGAACCAGAGGATTAAACCAATCTCTCGATATGAGAAGAAGCATCATCTTCGCCCTCGTGGCTATGTTGATCGGCATCGTTGGATGCCAGTCAATCTGCGCTCAGTCGCTGACTTATGAGCAAGAAAAAGAAATCAAAGAGCAAGCCAAGAAAGACGCCAAGAAAGAGGCAAAGCGCTTGACGAAAGAGAAATGGGTATATTCAGGCTCTGGCTCGCTTGAAACTGCCCTCTACAATTACTATGTGAAGACAGCCGATGGTCAAGCCCTCGCCGCTTCGCCCCAGACTGTGACCGACGCCTACAGCGTAAGCCGCGGCGAATCCATGGCCCGCTCAGCCGCCGAGACTGACTTCGCTCGCGAAATCCGCGTAGCCCTCGCCGGCAAAATCGCTACCCACCAAGGCGAAGCCGATGAAATCGAAATCGCCGACATCGAGAGGAGACTGGCTGCCGAGCTCAAGGGCGACATCCTCAAGAGCTTTTCTCTTTACAAACAGGTAGGCTCAAAAAATTACACTGTGCGCGTATATTTCACTCGCCCCAACCTGGACAGCCCCGCCAGCAGCTCCCGCATCTCCAGAGCTATAGATGACGAGCTGGAACTTGCCAAGAAAATCGGCGACCGCGCCACTGGCGAATAACCCAATATTCCTCCTCAAGCCATGCGAAAATCCCTACTCATGACCATAGCAATAGCCTTCGGGCTATTGCTGGGCCATGCGCAATCACAATCTCAAGCTGAGCGCATCGACCGCATAAAGAACGATACATCAAGCAAATACTATTGGGGCGAAGGCCGCGGGGCCACCGACCGCGAAGCCATGGCAACAGCCTTGGAGGACCTAAGCCGACAAATCAACACCAAAGTCAACTTCACCGAAATAGAGACTGGAAACGCAGCCTCTGCTGAGGATATGCGCCTGATTCAGGAACGCACCATCTCGTCGTGCCTCAACATCCAGGGCTATCAGAAGATTACTTATGAGGCATCTTCCGACCAAGCCACCCCCTACCGCGCATTCCTCTATTACGAACGCAGCAAATTTGAAGAGGCCCGCAAGGCCGAATTGGCGCGTCTGCGCCAGCGTGTGCTAGACCTCATCGACGAGGCAGCCGACCAGGAAGAGAAGATGAACATCGCCGATGCTCTGCGCCTCTACAACTGGGCTCTCAATCTGGCCAACTACTACGGCATAGCCGACAAAGACCCCATCACCGAGAATCGCAACATTGACCTGTGGTGTACCGACAAGATCAAGCAAATCCTCACCAACATCGATGTCGAGCTTGACCAGGAGGTAGATTACAACGACAGCATGTACGACAAATATGCCATCAACTCGCATGTGACTTATTACGGATTTCCGGTTACGGCCCTCGACATCAAATATGACGATGGCGAGAGCAACAAGGATCTGCGTGTGCGCAATGGCGAGGGCACGCTGTTGTTTCCTGACCTCACGGGCATGAATGCCATCTCGATGCACATCAAATACCACTATTCGGGCGACAACGAACTCACCCAGGAGATGAAGATAGTCTATGACAACCCGACAGTGAGATTTGACGAGTTTTCACTGCGCAAGATTCCCTTCCAGACCAACGGCAACAAACTGACTGCCAAAACCAATGGCAAGACCCAGCAGGTGGCCAAGGTCGCCAAGGAATCAACCAGCGCAGTGACATCTTATGCCAAGGGCCTGGCCGAAGAGGTTGACCATCGCTATTTGACCGGAGCGCAGGCTACGCCATACGTCACCGTAGCGCAGACCTTGGAAAGCGCCTTGCGCGCTGGCGACCTTACCTCTGTCTCGCCTTGGCTGTCGACCCAAGCCCAGAAGCAGCTCACCGACCTGTTCAAGACTGGCAAAGTGTCGGTGGTGAAGAAAGGCGAATACTCGGTAGAGCAAGCCGACCACTATGTGCGTTGCGGCTCGATTCCAATCTCGGTCAAGAATGGCGGCAACACTCGCAACGAGAGGCTCGTGCTCCGCTTTGACGACAATCAGAAGGTTGAGAGCATCTCTCTGGCACTGAGCGCCGATGCCGAGAATGACATCTTTGAGAAGGGTTCTGACTGGGCTCTCGATTCCCGCTATGCCTTGCTCAAATTCATGGAGGACTATCAGACGGCTTTTGCGCTGCGCGATGCCGACTACCTGGATGCCATCTTCAACGGCAATGCCGTGATTATCACTGGTGTGCTGAAAAGCACTCAGAATGATTACTTCATCGACGGTGGACGCATCCTTAGCAAAGCTGACGATAATGTGATATATCGCCAATATTCAAAAGACGCATACATCCAGCATCTGCGCGACCTATTCTCAAACCCCTACAATAAATACCTCTATCTGGTGTTTGACGATGCTCGCATTGACAAGGCCCCAGCCCCAAGCTCGATGCGCGAAGTATTCTGGATTGAGCTAAAACAACATTACAACTCATCAATCTATTCCGATACGGGCTATCTGACCTTGCAAATAGGCATGCGCAACGAGGGCTCACAGATATATGTGCGCACCTGGACACCCCACGAACTCGACCTGCGCGACATGAAGCAACGTTACCCTATAAACTAATCCCTACAACTTACTACTGTATGAATAAATTCCTTACTCTTATATTGGCACTATGCGTGAGCTTAAGCGCACTGGCCGACCTGAAAGTCAAAGATGGCAAAATCGAAAAGATAGCCAGCGGAGGCTCAGAAGTTGAGGGCACCGGCCTTGGCTCAAAGAATATGACCTCGGCAGCCCTCGAATGGCCGACCAAGGACCCCAACAACCATGAAGTCGAGAAGCGCGGCACCGTGGTCAACCCCGTGGTGCTGGTGCGCATCAACTTTGAGGGCATCCCCGATGAGGAGATTGACAAAATCAAGATTGTGCCTGACGATGGCAACAACTGGGCTGGCTCGAATTTCTACACCGACAATGGTCGGCGCCGCTACTACTTGTTCATGTCGTCGCAAGTTAACCGCATCGATGTCAACAGCTCGAAATACGGCACAGGACGCATCCTGGTCAACAATATCGAGATGGACCATCACGACATCTGGGAGGTAACCATCATCACCGACCAGAAACAAAACATCACAATCCGGCCTAAGCTCGACCCGGGCGTAGAGTGCCGCATCGTGCTGGATGGCAAGACAGCTGAGAGCCAACCATCGAGCAATGCTCGATTTGAGGCCACATTTGGCAAGCACACCATCACCAACAACATCAACGCCGAATACGCCGAGATCACGGTCGATGAGAATCACAACGTGTTTGAGCCCGACTGGCGCCATTTCCGCGACGTGACCATCAAGAGCAAAGACAAAGGCTGCCGCATCATCATCGATGATGAGGAGCTGCAAGCTACCACCCCCGCTACCATCAGTCTCCCCTACGGCACCCACACCGTCAAGGTGCTGCGTCAGCCGATGAGACCGATGAGCGCAACATCACCATCAACGCTACCAACCCCATTGAATACACATTCGACCCAGTGCGCCGCAAGGCATTCACCGTGGCCGTGCGCGAGGGCAACACCCCAGTGGCTGCTACCCTGATTGTCAATGGCCAATCGGCAGCTAAGTACACCATCGATGGCGTAGAGGGCGACCAAGAGGTGTATTCGTTCAATCGCCCCATCGGCGAAACTCTTGAATTCCAAGCCACCAACTATTCGTCAAAGAAGTCAAAGACTGTCAAGGTCACAGACAATATGTCGACCGACATCGTGATTGCCCTCAAGAAGCGCTCCTATCATACGATGGTATGGCCGTGGCAGCGCGACTTTGACGCAGCGCCTATGGGCGTGTCGGTGGGTTACGTGCGCAAGCAGCTCGTGACATCGGGTGAGGGCGAGAAGCTGAAAGAGAATGGCGTATGGCCTGACGACGATGGTTCATGGCTCAATGGTATCCAGGCCGGTATCCACTTCCAACCAGCCTTGTCGTGGGGCCTCGGTTTCTACACTGGTATCTTCTATGAGTTCTACTATTCGACCAGCGACGAGTATGATGACTACAACAAATTCCAAGAGCACAACATATATGTGCCTGCCCATCTGATGTATCGTCTGCGCCTCGCCGAACGCGCCTCAATAGCCGTGCACGGCGGTCTGGGCTTCAACTATGCAGTGTATGGAGCCTACACCGATAGTGACGATTATTATGAGGATTATACCGACTTCTATGGCGAGGACGGATGGCCCAAGCGCTTCAATATGGCAGCCGAAATCAGCGTATCGCTGCGTATCCATGCAGTAGCCTTTACTTTCACCTGGGCAAAAGGCATCACTGATCACAAATCATACAGCTCTTATGGCGACTACAAGACGGTGCAAAACAAGATGGCGTTTGGCCTGTCTTACGTATTCGGCGCTGGCAACTAATAAAACCCATTAGCCTATGAGACTTTTCAAAGCAATAAGCTTGACTATGGCACTGGCTCTGCCAGCATCCTACTCTGGAATGCTGGCTGAGGCCCAGTCAAAAGGTCAGCAAGCTTACGACGACTTTCTGAAGAAGGCCTTTGAGGAATACAATTCGTTCCGCGACAAGGCCAACAAGGAGTACGCCGACTTCTTGGAAAATCCTTGGAAGGAATTCCAAGAGAAAGAGGCTCCCATCAAGCAAAAGGACCCAACCCCGCCGGAACTGGTGCCTTTTGACGATTCCGAGCCAGAGCCAGAGCCTCAGGAAACTCCTATCGAAGAGGTCATTACTCCTCCAAAGCCTGAGCCGCAGCCCCAACCGGTAGAGCCTATCCCGGAGAATCCCTTGGTTGAGACCTATGTCACTTTCACCATCTGGGGCACTCAGATGCAGGTGCGTTGGTCCGACGACTTGCGCTTCTCCCTCAAGGGCACTGATGAGAGCAAGGTGGCCTCGGGTTGGCGCACTCTGAGCAATTCTAAATACAACAATACCATTGCCGACTTGCTCAAGCTGCGCGACCAATACAAGCTCGACGACTGGGCTTACCTGACTGTCATTAAGACTTTCTCAGACAAGGCTCTGGGGACTGATACCAACGAGAGCATGCTGCTCACAGCTTTTGCTTATTGCTCGTCGGGCTACAAGATGCGTCTTGGCCAAAGCAGCAACAAGCTATATATGCTCTACGCCTCCAACCATCAGCTCTTCGCTCCAGCTTACTACTACACGATCAACGGTACGAAGTTCTATCCCTTCTCAAAGGATCAGGTCAAGAGTATGAATATCTCGGAGAGTCAATTTCCAGGCGAAAAGTCGATGTCGCTACAACTCACTGCAATTCCCAAGATTACGCCTAAGGTGAGCAAGGCGCGTCAGCTGACCTCTAAGCGTTATCCCGACATGGACTTCACTCTCTCGACCGATGAGAATGTTGTCAGCTATTTTGACAACTATCCCACCTCGATGCTTGACAACAATCAAATGACGCGCTGGCTCATGTATGCCAACACACCGCTGTCGTCAACATCAAAGAGCGTACTCTATCCGGCCCTCAAGGAGAAACTGTCGGGCATGTCGCAATACGATGCCGTGTCACGCATCCTCAACTGGGTACAGACAGCCTTTGTCTACGAGTTTGACGACAAGGTATGGGGTGGCGACCGCGCATTCTTTGGCGAAGAGACCCTGCATTATCCCTATTGCGACTGTGAGGACCGTGCTATCCTATTCTCACGCTTGGTCAAGGATATTGTTGGCCTTGATGCCGTACTGGTGTTCTATCCGGGCCATTTGGCTTCGGCTGTAGCCTTCACTGAGACTGTCAATGGCGACTGCATCGTGATGAATGGGCGCCGCTTCACCATCTGCGACCCCACCTACGTCAACGCCCCCGTCGGCCGCACCATGCCCTCCATGGACAACTCCTCAGCCAAAGTCATCCTCATCAACTAATCCCCCCTACATGAAAAAATTCAGTGATCTGACCCTTTTGGCTCTCGCTGCCCTATGCACCGCATGTGGCAGCGATGAGCCTTCAAATAAGAACGACAACCCACTGACTCCACCATTGGCTTTATGGGGAATAACTACTCCTGTCTCGGCATTCAAATATGAATATGACGATGAGGTAGGCAGTGAGGATTTGTTTTATTTCAAATATAACAGCGACAATCAACTGATTGGAATCCAAAGAGGAAAAGAAACCCTCAACATCTCTTGGGATCCCATGTCGATTCAGAATGACAATACGCGTACCCACACCAATTTCGTCTTCAACAATGATGGCACATTGGCATCATGCAAGATCAATAACTACAACACTTATGTCTTTACTTATGACCTCTATAGCCGATTGATTGGGTTGAGTTATGGAGACGTACAGACTGAGATAACATGGGATGACGACAATTGCATCGAGACCATAAAGGAGTATTATCAAGGCTCACTGAGCACAGCGACCACCTTTTATTATACCGACGATAAATTTCGTAACAACGATGGCATCTATTTGGCCGAACTTTCGGTTGAATATATCATAGCGAATCAGAGCCCCTATTTTTGGTACTCAGGATTGCTGGGTCGCCCATCGGCTTATTTGCCTGATGGTTATGAAATCCTGGAATATTCTAAAGGGAACCTAATCTCACAGGAATTAGGTTACTATAGTTATCTTCTCCGTGAGAACGGCCATTATTATAAGGTGTATAAAACCGGCGAAATGCGGATGAGAGACAATGACGGCACTCTATGGCAATTCTATAGTGGTATCATATATTACTATCAGTATAAAGGATTGCATACCACCCTACTCAGCTTCTAATCCCAAAACCTATTAGAAAGCGAGGCACCCTGATGTGGCGCCTCGCTTTCTATATCTTAGAGTTAATCGGGCTATTCGCTATCGGCTGATTCATCAATCTTTTTCGCTTGTTCCAGTTCCTTCTCAACTGCTTTGGAAATGAGATCGCTGTTGGTTGGGCTATCCAAATTGGGCGAAGCAAAGTATACGCACACAGTGTAATTTCTTGGGCGTTCCTCCTTGTACAAGGTAAAGTATTTGACAACTGTGCCGTTGAGTTCGGCAGTGATTTTTCTCTCGACTGTTTTACTCTCTACGTTGACTTCCTCTCCTCCTTTCAGAGCATCGATTTTACTGGAGATGACAGCACGCATTTCTCGAGCGAAAGCTACCTCAGCCTTTGTGCGTGCCTCAGCTTCCCCTCGCATCACGCTGTGAGCATCAGTCACAGTTTGGGGTACCGCTTTAAAGGCTTGCCCCTCGGCAGTCTTCACATAGTAATTATATAGGGCAGCCTCAAGGGAATCGGGACCTTGGTATACCCAATTTTCTTCTTGCAAGCGCTTTGCCTCTGCCTTAGCCTGCTCCTTGATTTCTTTTTCTTGCTCATCGGTCAACGACTGAGCGCAGATCGACTGGCATCCTACAATGCCAATACACATAACCACGAGGGCGAAGATAATACTTTTTCTCATATTGTATGATTGATTTAAGTCTCTATTACCAAAGAGTGGGAATAAACCCACTCTCGGTCCAAATTCGCTGTTTCACCTACAAAGTTAATCAAATTATCCTAATTCTCAATAATTTTCCAAATTCAATTTCAAATTTCTTACCGAAAAATTTGTTGAAATTGAGAAAAGGTGTCACATTTGTACAAATTTCAAGCCCTTTTCACGCTGAACGGCTACGTTGACCGTAGTTCACTAGTGTAGGCGTGGCGGGGCTTTCTTATTCAACATAATATATAAAGTGTACACAGAAATTGGGGATTGCTTTGTTCCGCCCTCAGGTAGCATAAGGAACCATTTACTGGCTATTTAGATATTTTTTGATTTCGAAACCAACGATATGTGAAATAAAATTGTTACCTTTGCGATATCATAAAATTTATCGATATGGCACAGGTTGTAACAACAATACGCATGGAAGCTGAGCTGAAGAGCCAGTTCGACCGTCTATGCTCTGAATTCGGAATGAGCATCAATACGGCCTTCAACATCTTTGCTAAGGCTGTTGTGAGAAGCGGCAGCATTCCCTTTAAAATAGAGATTGATTCAAGCAATCCACTGGAGGAGGGGCGCAAAGCCTTTTATGAACTGCGCCGCCAGGCTCGAGAGGCTAACGTGGACATGACTCTCGAAGAAATCAATGCAGAAATAGCCGCCGTCAGAGCCAAAAGACAATAGCAATGGCTGTATTCGCAGTAATTTGTATAAGGCGATTTGTATTATACAATTTGTATTATACAATTTGTATAATATCAGGTTTTTTCGTAACTTTGCGGGAAAATTAGGAAAGATAGATGAAGAATCCGTTTGTAATCAATGACTATTCGGGGCCTGAGCTGTTTTGCGACAGAGAGGAAGAGACCCAATTGATGATAAAATATCTCACCAATGGCCACAACATGGTGTTGGTGTCGCCTCGGCGCATTGGCAAAACTGACCTTATCAGCCATTTATTCCATCAACCCAGCATACAGAAGGAGTTCATAACCATCAGCGTGGATATTTATTCCACCAAGAGTTTCCGAGAATTCGTAATCTATCTCGGCAATGCCATCACGCAGGCTCTCAGGCCAAAGGGCAAAGCGTGGATCAATAGATTCGTGGAGTTTCTGACTTCACTGAAATCCCAATTGACGTTTGATATCAATGGCATGCCAGTCTGGAATATCGGCATAGGCGAGAGTTTCACCCCTGACCTTACTTTGGATGAGATATTTCAGTACCTCAATTCCTCTGACACGCCCTGCATAATAGCCATAGATGAATTCCAGCAAATCACAAAATACAAAGACGCCTGGAAGGTCGAGGCTCTTTTGCGCACCTACATCCAGCACTGCGGCAATACACGCTTCGTATTCTCTGGATCCCATCGCCATCTGATGAATGAGATTTTCAATTCTCCGGCTCGGCCTTTCTATGCCTCCACCACTATACTCAATCTACCACTCATTCCTGAGGACAAATACTCCGATTTCTGTATGGCGCAATTTGATAAAGGAGGCAAAACCCTATTGCCAGAGGTATCGCATAAAGTCTATGAGAAATTCAGAGGCATCACGGCTCCGATGCATCGGGTGATGAACATAATGTATGCCAATACCCCAGTCGGTAAGCAATGCGATGTAGACCAAATTGATATTGCCATCAATGAGATCCTTAAGATTCAAAACGATTCGTACATCTCTATACGCTATCAACTGACCGAAACTCAATACGCTTTGCTGTATGCCATCGCCAAGGATGGAGAGGCTAAGAATATCCATGGCACAGAGTTCATCCGTCGCCACAAGCTCATTTCATCAAGCTCTGTGCTGGGCGCCTCGCGAATCCTCCTCGACCGTGACCTTATCACAACTCACCTCGGCATCTACACCGTCAACGACCCCTTCTTAGAGCTTTGGCTCCAGCGCCAACCCCTCAGATAAAAATAGTGAGGTGAAACCGTGACAATTTGTCACGGTTTGAAAGCTAAATGGTACAGGGGACGTTCCCTTGTTCGTATTATACAATTTGTATAATACGATTTGTATAATACGATTTGTATAATGGGAGTATTGGCATGGGGGAATTTTGTGGACGGATATTGCTATTTTGCAGAGAAAATTGTTAGATTATAAATCGAGGCCCTAATTTGGCCAAATAAAAACATTTGACCTAATATCAATATCTGCAAGTAGTATGAAAACCCAAATACTGAGCGCGGCCATCGCTGCCGCATTGACATTCTCAACCATGGGCTGCATGAGCAGCGGAGGCGCCCTCAACTCTGAATATCTGCTGAGCGGAGCCGCCAAGGCGGCTCAGGCTATGAGCATATCTGATGAGCAGATTGCTCAGCTTGTGCATCAGTCGGTCGAGCAGATGGATGCCAAGAATACCCTCCTGCCAGCCTCCAATCCCTATAGCCAGCGCCTGGCCCGCATCACTCAGGGAATCACTCAGGTCGATGGCATCCCCTTGAACTTCGCCGTGTATCAGACCAACGAGGTCAATGCCTTTGCCTGCGCCGATGGCAGCGTGAGGGTCTACACTGGGCTGATGGATCTGATGAATGATGACGAGGTGCTCGGCGTAATCGGCCATGAGGTGGGGCATGTGGCCCACCATGACTCAAAGAACGCCTATAAGCAGGCGTTGCTTAACTCGGCACTGCTCGACGGCTTGTCATCTATGGGAGGCGAGATAGCCGCGCTCACCTCGAGCCAGCTTGCCCAATTGGGCGAAGCAGCCATTTCGGCAAAATATTCGCGGTCGCAGGAGAGCAACGCCGACGATTACGGCTACACTTTCCTGCGTCAGCATGGCAAGAATCCCTGGGCTATGGTGCATGCGTTTGAGAAGCTGAAGAGCTTGGAGGGCAACAGCTCGACATCGAGCGTGACCCAGCAGATGTTCTCATCTCACCCCGACACCGAGGCGCGCATCGAGGCCATGAAGAAGCGTTGCATCGCCGACGGCATCGCCGAAAATGCCACCTCCGCAAAAACCTCAACCTCTATCTCCCCCTCCACTCACTCCACCCCCACCTCTACCACCGAACCTCCTCAAAACGTCAAATCCATCTCAGTCGACGACCTCTTCAAACACTGACTTTTGGAAGGGGAGAAGAAAAGCCCACCCTAATTTTATTGGTATTCTCCAAAACCTAAAGAAGCCACTGGCTCGGGGGAGGCAGTGGCTGAGGGGGAGGGGTGAGGGTTATTGGAGATAGCCGACTACGCGGTATTCGCCGTTGAGGGTGGGTCGGTAGACTACGTGGTGGCTAAGGTAGGCGGGAGCGCCATTCCATACAATCGAGATGGGGTTGTAGAGGGAGGGAACAATCAGGCCAATCGGGGGCACAGTGGTGGCATAGCCGCCAGCGCGTGCGCGGTAGAATAGGCCGTTGGCCACCCAGTAGGTGATGCCATCAAGCAGACAGGCCACCGCATTGAGCGGGGGCGCTGGCTGATAAATCGGGGGCGCAATAGGCGAAGCCAAAGGGGCGCCTGGCAGAGGCGACGGATTGGTTTGCACCGGCGGCGCAACCATCGGCCCAGGATTAGGATTAGGCGCACCAATAGCCGGTCCGCCATTGATCGGTCCGCCACTGGGTCCGCCTGGGCCACCGGGACCACCAGGGCCACCAGGGCCACCGCCCGGACCGCCGGGGCCTTGTGCTGATGCTAACAATGCTATAGAAGTAGCCAATGCTAAGAAAATCCGTTTCATAGTAAAGAAAATTTATCAGGTTCTTTCTTTTATAGGAATAACAACCGAGTGGCCATTTGGGTTGAATACAGAGGTGACCCTACGGGCCGCGTGGGGGGAACCAGATATCTTGCTACACAGAGGCGACCCTACGGGCCGCTCCAGATGACCCAGCGCGACCCGTAGGGTCGCCTTTGTGTAGGACAAAAACGACAGATATCCAAAAATGATAGAAATTTGATTGAAATCACGACTGAGGGAAAAGAAATATTGCGTAACTTTGTGACATAAATCAAATACCCATATCTATTCCCTATATGACGCCACGCATTATCACCCTAGCCAAGGGCATTGGAGCCGCTGCCCTGATGGCGATATCCCTGAAAGCTGCGGCCCAGACCGACCTCACCCTGTGGTACGAGCAGCCAGCCATAGCTTGGGAGGAAGCCCTGCCCATCGGCAATGGCACTTTCGGAGCCATGGTATTCGGCAACCCCACCACTGAGAAACTATCGCTCAACGACATCACCCTGTGGAGCGGCCGCCCGCAAGAGCGAGGCGAAAACACCGAATCGGCCCGATACCTAAAGCCCCTGCGCCAAGCTCTGCAAGCAGAGGACTTTGAGCAAGCCAATGCTCTCTGCCGCAAGATGCAGGGCCCATTCACCCAGAGCTACCTGCCACTGGGCGACCTGCTGCTCAACCAGACCTACGGCAAAGCCAATCCAAGTGTCCGCAATTACTGCCGCAGCCTCGACCTCGACAGCGCCTTGGCCCACGTGCAATACCAAATCGACGGTGTCAGCTACCAGCGCTCGCTCTTCGTGAGTGCTCCCGACAGCGCCATGGTGGTGATGCTTACCACCAGCCAACCCGGCAAAATCAACCTGGACTTAGCCTTTGACTGCCAGTTGCCGGGATACAGCGTGGCACCCGACGGCGCCAACCTCAAGCTGAGCGGCATTGCCCCGATGAGCGTGAATCCATCGTACTACAATCCTAAAGGAGAAGACGCGCTCAAACTGGCCGAAAAAGAAAAGACCGGCATGCGCTATTGCGCCCTCGCCAATGCCGACATCAAAGGAGGCAAGCAATGGACCGACCAAGAGGGTCTGCATGTGCGCGATGCCGACTGCGCAGTGGTGCGCGTAGCGGCCGCCACAAGCTTCCAAGGCCCATACACCGACCCGGCATCGCCCGAGCGTGACGAGGATGCCATTGCCCACCTGCGCCTAAGCCAAGCCTCAGCCCACGACTATGCCGATCTGCTTGAGCGCCACGAGGCCGATTACAGCCAATACTTCCACCGCGTAGGCATCAAGCTGTGCAATCCGCTTGACAACCATGCCGTCAACAACCGCATACCTACAGACCTGCGCCTGCGCTACTATGGCTATGGCAATCCCGACAGCGACCTTGAGGCGCTGCTCTATCAATATGGCCGCTATCTACTCATTTCATCGTCGCGTACGCCCGGCGTGCCTGCCAACCTGCAAGGCCTGTGGAATCACCACCTGCGCGCACCCTGGAGCAGCAACTACACCATCAACATCAACACCGAGATGAACTACTGGCCAGCCGAGACCACCAACCTCAGCGAATTACACCAGCCTCTGATCGACTGGGTAAAGGAGCTGGCTGTCAACGGCGCAGTTACCGCCAAGGAATACTACGGCATGCCCGGGTGGGTGGCCCACCACAATAGCGACCCGTGGTGCCTGAGCAATGCCGTAGGCAATTTCGGCGATGGCGACCCGCAATGGGCCAACTGGTACATGGGGGGCAGTTGGCTGTGCCAGCACCTGTGGGAACATTACCTATTCACACTCGACAAGGACTATCTCAAAGATGTCTACCCCACGATGCGCGAGGCCGCTCGATTCTGTTCGGCTTGGCTTGTCGAGCGCGATGGTCACTTGGTGACTTCGCCTTCGACTTCGCCCGAGAATAGTTTCCGCGCTCCGCAGGGAGGCGAATACTCGGTCAACGAAGGGTCGACCATGGACCTGGCCATCATCCGCGACCTATTCGGCAATGTGATCGAGGCAAGCCAAATCCTCGGCACTGATACCAAGCTGCGCAAGACACTGCAAAAGCAGCTCGATGCCCTCAAGCCATATCAGATAGGCGACAAGGGCCAACTGCTCGAGTGGGGCAAAGATTATGCCGAGACCGACCCGCACCATCGCCATTTGTCGCACCTGTTCGGGCTCCATCCCGGCCACTCAATCTCGCCATTGCAGACGCCCGAATTGGCTCAGGCTTGCAACCGCACATTCGAGCTGCGCGGCGACGAGGGCACTGGCTGGAGCAAGGGATGGAAAATCAACTTTGCCGCTCGTCTGCTCGACGGCAACCATGCCTACAAGATGATACGCGAAATCCTGCGCTACAATGACCCGCATCAGGGGGGCGGAGCCGGAGGCACCTATCCCAACCTGTTTGACGCCCATCCGCCATTCCAGATTGATGGCAATTTCGGCGCTACCGCTGGCATCACCGAGATGCTGCTGCAGAGCCATCTGGGAGAGTTGCACCTGCTGCCAGCGCTGCCCGATGCTTGGCCCGAGGGTGAAGTGACTGGGCTGAAGGCTCGCGGCAATTTCGAGGTGGGCATCGAGTGGGCCGACGGCCAACTCGAATCGGCTACCGTCACCTCCTGCGCCGGACAGCCCTGCTCGCTGCGCACAGCGCAGCCCATCTCAGTAGATGGCATCGAGGCCGAATCTGTGGCCGACAAAGGCTACTACCTGACCCAATTCCCGACTGAGAAAGGCAAAAGCTATACTATCAAGCGCAAATAGGTATCTTAGGATTCCTAGGCAGCATAGGATTCCTAAGAGGCCTATGATTCTTGGACTTAGGATTCCTAAGATTCCTAGGATTCCTAAGCCTGATAGAATAATATTCTACCAACAGCCCACAAAAGATTGATAATTTTCTGAATTATCAGTTTCTTTTGTGGGCTTGCACTTTTATCCCTACTTTTGCAACCACTGACAACTTACTCATTACTTATTACTCATTACTTATCAGAGTATGGCACGCATTTACAATGATTTGACCCAGTTGGTGGGGAATACGCCGCTGGTTGAACTGAGAAAGATTGAAGAGGTAGAGGGCCTCAAGGCCCGGCTATTGGCTAAGGTTGAAGCTTTCAATCCCGGCGGCAGCGTCAAGGACCGCGTGGCCCTGGCTATGATTGATGCCGCCGAGCGCAGCGGCAAACTTAAACCGGGCGCGCAGATAATCGAGCCAACCAGCGGCAACACTGGCATCGGCCTCGCTTGGGCCTCAGCTGTCAAGGGCTATCACCTCACCTTGACGATGCCCGACACGATGAGCGTGGAGCGTCGCAATCTGCTCAAAGCCCTTGGCGCAAATGTTGTCCTCACCCCAGGCAAGGATGGCATGAAGGGAGCGATTGCCAAGGCCGAGGAGTTGCACCAAGCCACGCCAGGCTCGTGGATTCCGGGCCAGTTTGACAACCCTGCCAATCCAGCCATACATCGCGTAACTACAGCCCAGGAGATTTGGAACGACACCGATGGCGAAGTCGACATCTTTGTGGCTGGCGTGGGCACTGGCGGCACCGTCAGCGGCACCGGCGCAGCCCTCAAGGCTCACAAACCCAGCATCAAGGTTGTGGCTGTCGAACCAGCCTCTTCGGCAGTGCTATCCGGCCAGCCAGCTGGTGCCCACAAGATACAAGGCATCGGGGCCGGATTCGTACCTAAGAATTTCGACCAATCAGTGGTCGATGAGATTCTCCCCATCGAGAATGAAGCTGCCTTTGAGGCTGCTCGCTTAGCCGCCCGCACTGAGGGACTGCTCGTGGGCATTAGCAGTGGCGCAGCCCTGTCAGCGGCCATCGAGCTCGCCAAGCGCCCCGAATACGACGGCAAAACCATCGTAGTTCTCCTCCCCGACACCGGCGAGCGCTACCTCTCCACAAGTTTGTATTCTGAGTGAAAAAGACCATAAGGACATAAGGAACGTAAGGACATAAGGTGGTGAATTAATAACTGTAGACCGCAAGGACATAAGAAACGTAAGGACATAAGACTTGGTATGGTCTTATGTCCTTACGTTCCTTATGTCCTTATGGTCTTTCTTATGTCCTTATGGTCTTTCTTATGCCCTTGCGGTCTTAATATGCTTGTTGGTGGACGGATTTGACGGCGCGGCCGGAGGGGTCGTTGAGGTTGCGGAAGGAGGCATCCCAGGCGAGGGCCTCGGCGGTGGAGCAAGCTACAGAGGGGACTGAGGGCACACAGGCGGCAGCGGTGGCTGATGGGAAGTGCTCCTCAAAGATGCTGCGGTAGAAGTATTCCTCTTTGTTCTGGGGCGGATTGATGGGGAAGCGGCGAGCAGCATTCTTCATCATCGCATCTGTGACCTGCGAGGCGGCGAGCAGTTTGAGCGAATCGATCCAGGAGTAGCCAACGCCGTCAGAGAATTGCTCCTTCTGGCGCCACACGATTTCCTTGGGGAGCAAGTCCTCAAATGCCTTGCGCACCACCCATTTCTCAATCTTGCCATTTCCAGCCATCTTGTCGGCCGGATTGAGACGCATAGCCACATCCATAAATTCCTTGTCGAGGAACGGCACACGACCCTCTACGCCCCAAGCCGACAATGCCTTGTTGGCGCGCAGACAGTCGTAGAGATGCAGCTTGGACAGCTTGCGCACAGTCTCCTTGTGGAACTCCTCAGCATTGGGAGCTTTATGGAAATAGAGGTAACCGCCAAATATCTCATCGGCGCCCTCGCCGCTGAGCACCATCTTGATGCCCATTGACTTGATGAATCGAGACAACAGATACATCGGCGTAGAGGCACGCACCGTAGTGACATCGTACGTCTCGATATGATAGATCACATCGCGCAGGGCATCGATGCCCTCTTGCACAGTGTAGTGAATCTCGTGATGCACAGTCCCGATATGGTCGGCAACCTTGCGAGCAGCAGCCAAGTCGGGAGCACCCTTGAGGCCCACAGCAAAAGAGTGGAGGCGAGGCCACCAAGCGGCTTCCCTACCCTCCTCCTCAATACGGTGAGGAGCATATTTGGCGGCAATGGCCGAAATGACCGACGAATCCAAGCCACCTGACAGCAACACGCCATAAGGCACGTCGCACATCAACTGACGCTCGACAGCCTGCTCGAGAGCTTGTCGCAGGGCAGAAATGGAGGTCTCATTGTCCTTGACGGCATCATAGCCCTCCCAATCGCGCTTGTACCATTGGCGCATCTCATCGGTTCGGCTATCATAGACATATCCCGGCAGGAAAGGTTCGATGGCATCGCAATATCCCTCGAGAGCCTTTAACTCGCTGGCGAAATAACGGTTGCCCTCAGTGTCAAATCCCATGTACAGGGGGATAACCCCGATATGATCGCGAGCCACCATATAGAAATCATTTTCCTCGTCATAGAGGGCGAAGGCAAAGATGCCGTTCAGCTCCTCGAGGAAGTCAGGACCCTTGTCGCGATACAGAGCGAGAATTACCTCGCAGTCGCTGCCAGTGAGGAACTGATACTTGCCCTCATAGCGCTTGCGTATCTGGCGATGGTTGTAGATTTCGCCGTTGACGGTGAGGATCACCTTTCCGTCGGCAGTGCGCAGAGGCTGTCCGCCCGATTCCGGGTCGACGATAGAGAGACGCTCATGGGCCAGGATAGCGCGACCGCCGCTGTAGATGCCGCTCCAGTCGGGTCCGCGATGGCGGATGCGCTTAGACATTTTCAACACTTCGGGACGCATGCGTCCGATGCTATCTTCATTACCAAAGAATGCTACTATGCCGCACATAGAGATATCAGAAGGTTAAATGTTAAAAGTTTAATGTTAAAGCATAGAGGAGAAACCTATCAGAAACAATATGGCAGCAAATTTACGCATTTTCTTTCAATTCCAAAGCATTTTTCCAGATAAAATTACAGATTTAGCAATTTGTGAAACAACCCCTACGGGGT
>NWBJ01000032.1:0-26181 GCA_002633115.1 Muribaculaceae bacterium Zag1 | reverse complement strand
TACGGGGTAGCAGGGAGGGTGGCAACCTTGTACTTATGGTTTTATGTCCTTATGGTTTTTATGTCCTTATGGTTTTTATGTCCTTATGGTTTTATGGTCTCCCTGCGCTGTCGCGCAGGGAGATAAAGAAAGCGCCGCTTCACAGCGGCGCTTATCCACCTTAAAAAATTCAAATTATGAAAAAATTCTTCTTTCTGTTCCTTGTTGTCCTAATTCTATGCTCAGAGGCCTCACAGCTGCCGAGCATATTATGTAAAAACTCTCTTATTTCGTCATGAAATTATTCTTTTCTGGGGCCGCGAGGTCCGCGATCATTGTCGCGGCGTGGGCCACGGTCGCCGTCGCGACGCGGGCCGCGGTCGTTGCCTTCGCGGCGTGGGCCGCGCTGACCGTTGTTGTCGCCTTCGCGACGCGGCTGACGCGGTTTGCGCTCCGGCTCGACATATCCCTCGGGCTTGGGCAGCAGGGCACGCATCGACAGGCGATACTTGCCAGTCTTCTTGTCAATCTCGATGAGCTTGACATCGACCTCATCGCCCTCCTTCAGGCCCGAAGCCTCCATGTTGTCGAGGCGCTCCCATGCGATCTCGGAGATGTGGAGCAGACCCTCGCGGTGAGGCATGAACTCGACAAATGCGCCAAATTCCATAATCGACTTGACAGTGCCGTGGTAGGTCTGACCCTCCTCGGGCATAGCCACGATAGCGTTGATCATCTGGATAGCCTTGTCGATCGAGTCCTTGTTGGCAGCAGCCACTTCGATGTAGCCGCCCTCGGGGATTTCGTCGATCGAGACGACCGCGCCGCTCTCCTCCTGGATGCCTTGGATAATCTTTCCGCCCGGGCCAATGACAGCGCCAATGAGCTCCTTGGGAATGAGCATAGTGACGATGCGAGGCACGTGGGGCTTGTAGTCGGCACGAGGTTCGGGGATGGTCTGCTCGATGATGTCGAGGATGTGCATACGGCCGTCGCGAGCCTGCATCAGAGCCTTCTCAAGGATTTCGTAGCTGAGGCCGTCGCACTTGATATCCATCTGCGTAGCAGTGATACCATCGCGAGTGCCGGTCACCTTGAAGTCCATATCGCCCAGGTGGTCCTCATCGCCGAGGATATCGCTAAGGATAGCGTACTTTGAGCAGTCGGTATCGGTGATAAGCCCCATAGCGATGCCGCTCACCGGTTTCTTCATCTTCACACCGGCGTCAAGCAGCGACAGGGTGCCAGCGCAGACAGTAGCCATAGAAGAGGAGCCATTCGACTCGAGGATGTCGCTCACGATGCGGCATACGTAGGGGAAGTCCTTGGGGAACATGCGCTTGAGGGCGCGGTGAGCCAAATTGCCGTGGCCGATTTCGCGACGGCCTACGCCGCGCACAGCCTTAGCCTCGCCAGTCGAGAATGGTGGGAAGTTGTAGTGGAGCAGGAAGCGCTCGCGGCCGGTGTTTAGCACATCGTCAAGAATCTTCTCGTCGAGCTTAGTGCCGAGGGTTACGGTAGCGAGGGCTTGGGTCTCGCCACGAGTGAAGATAGCAGAGCCGTGAGGACCGGGCAGATAGTCGGTCTCGCACCAGATTGGGCGAATCTCGGTGGTCTTGCGGCCATCGAGGCGGATGCCCTCATCGAGGATGCAGCGGCGCACAGCGTCGCGCTCCACATCGTGGTAATATCTCTTGACCAAAGGAGTCTTTTCTTCGCGCTCCTCTTCGGGGATTGATTCGATATATTCATCGCAGATGGCATCGAAACTGTCTTGGCGCCAGTGCTTGTCGGCGCAGCCGGCCTTGGCCACAGCATAAGCGCGGTCGTAGCATTTCTCGCGCACGTCCTTGCGCAGGTCTTCGTCGTTGATTTCGTGGCAGTATTCGCGCTTCTGGGTCGAGCCCACCTCTTCGGCGAGTTCTTTCTGAGCGACACACATCTGCTTGATGGTGGCGTGGGCAGCCTTCAGAGCCTCGAGCAGGTCAGCCTCGCTGGCCTCATCGAGTTCACCCTCGACCATCATAATATTGTCGTAGGTAGCACCCACCATGAGCTCCATATCAGCCTTTTCGAGCTGCTCAAAAGTGGGGTCGATTACGAATTTGCCATCAATGCGGGCCACGCGCACTTCGCCAATAGGTCCATTGAATGGTATATCGCTAACGGCGAGGGCAGCAGATGCTGCGAGGCCGGCGAGAGCGTCGGGCATGTCAACACCATCGGATGAGTACATGGTGATGTTGACAAAAGTGTCGGCGTGGTAATTGTCGGGGAACAAGGGACGCAGCACTCGGTCGACTAGGCGTGCAGTCAAGATCTCATAATCGCTGGCGCGACCTTCGCGCTTGAGGAAACCGCCGGGGAATCTGCCGGCTGCAGAGAACTTCTCTTTGTATTCAACTTGCAAGGGCATGAAATCCACCCCCTCACCGGCCTCCTTGGCCGAAACAACAGTGGCGAGGAGCATGGTGTTGCCCATTCTCAATTCAACCGCTCCATCGGCTTGCTTGGCGAGTTTGCCGGTCTCCAGAGTTATCTGGCGTCCATCAGGCAGCTCGATGGTTTTCTTGATGACATTCATAAGTGTTTTATATCTCTTCTTTTATGGTAACTTCGTAAAATCTCGTAAAGGTACGAATTATTTTTGATAAAATCGCAAGAAAAATGAAAAATTAATATAACATCTTGATTACGATGGCCGAGGCGCACACCACAGTGCATATCAGAAACGCTCCCAAGCTCTCAAAAGTAAAGCGCATGCGGTAGCGCCAATGGCACACGCTCCACACCATTGCGAGATACACGGCATACCACACCACATAGCTGATGCCGAGGCCCATCAGGCCCCATAAGCGATAACATAAAATATTAAGAGCCAAGCCGATAGCGGCACTGGCAATCTCGGTGACAACATATATGACACCATCCCCGCGAGCTATGATCACATAAGCCATGCAGTATGAAACGGCCCTAAACACTGCGCCCCCGATGCCGATGGTGACAAGGGGCAGACACTGCATGAAATCCTCGCTATAGAGCAGCCGGATTATGAATTGGTCGAGAACCACAAACCCCACTATCACCGGCACCATCACCCACATCAGCAGCGTGATCTGATGGCTCACCACCAAGGCAGCGGCTCCGGGTCGACTGTTGAGCTGCGCCAAGCGCGGGTAATATTCCATGGCCAGGGCAGTGAAAATAAGGCCCACATATTTTACCACCAAGGTGTAACCAGCCTGATACAGACCCGTAATCTCGGTCGAGGCCGTCACGTTGAGATACGAAAGGAATGCATACGAGGCGCCAGTGCTCGCCAGCGAGGCCACAGTCATGAATAGGCCGAGACGCAGGAAGCCCTTGCCTATCGCCACCGACTCGCGGCGCGGCAGCTTGGCGCTCTTCACGGGCGACACCAGCATAAAAGCCACAAGCGAAGCAATGCTTGTCGCCACTATGGCTGGCACGATGCTCCGAACCCTGAGAAAATAAAAAAGAGGAATAATCAGCACTGTTGCCATCACGACACCCCAAATCGAGACCTTGCCAAGAGTGCGCAGCAAACCGGTGCCTTGGAGCAACACCTGCTCGCCAGCCGACAGCGACATCGCCGCCATGGCCACCGACAGCGAGGCGAAGGCCCACCAATAGTCGCAGTGGCCAAAGCTAATCAGGCTCCACAGGGGCGAAAGCACCAGCATCACTGCCGCGCCAAACACGCCCAGGCGTTTTGCCCACCATCTGACAGCCCCGGCCACCCTCGGCACCTCGGTGCACGAGGCAGCGGCCACATCCCTCACAGCGCTTTGCCGGAAATTTAGCTGGGTGGCCTGAGAGAGCATGTCGAGCACAGAATTGAAGATGCCGAAAAGGCCCACGCCGATTGGGCCGATCCATATCGCTATCAGCTTGGCTTTGACCAGAGAGCACACGATGCCCACCGCTTGGACGCCTCCAAACAATGTCATCACCTTAAGCACTTTCTTAGTAGTCTGCGACAAGATTATGAGGATTAAATGTTTAACACTCAGTTAATTAATTCTCTACCACGGATTTCACGGATTGCACGGATACCATCCGGATGGTATCCGTGGAATCCGTGAAATCCGTGGTTTGTTCTCTCGGAATCATTGTTTGAGCCAGTCGAGGGGGTTGAGTTTTTCGCGCTCGCGGCGCACCTCGAAGTGGAGGATTGAGCGATGCCCGTCGTCGGGGTCGGCATATATGCTGCCGAGCGACTGGCCAATGCCCACCTCATCACCCTTCTTTACCGACAGTTTGTCGATATTGGCGTACACGGTGAGATATTCGCCATGGCGCACCATCACGATATTGTTGTAGCCATCAATTTTGAATATTGACGACACTGTGCCGGGATAGACAGCCAAGGCATTCGAACCTCGCTGCGCCTCGATGTCGATGCCGGGATTGTCAACCTGGACTTTTGACAGCGACCCATACTGGCTGCGGCCAAATTTGCCCACCACGCTGTATTTTCCAGCCACTGGCGCGGCGAGCAACCCCTTGCTCTGTGCAAAGGTGGGAGCCGGAGCCTTGATTACTGGCTCTTTCTTGGTAGGCTCGGTAGCCTTGGCTGGTTCCTTGGCTTTGGAGGGCTCGGTTACGGCCAAGTCGGGCGTAGTGACCGTGGGGGTTGTCTTAGATTTTGACGAATCTTTTTTCTTTTTCGAGGATTTCTTTTCCTTTACCTTTTCTTTATCCTTGGCTGGCTGGGTCTTGGGGGTTGTGGTTGCGGCAGCCAATTTTTTTTGCTTTTGCTCCTCGGCAGCGCGCTCGGCAGCGAGGCGTTGCTCCTCAGCGAGGCGTTGCTCCTCAGCGAGGCGTTGCTCTTCTGCCTCTTTCTTAGCTTTTTCTTCTGCCAGACGCTTCTCCTCGGCTATGCGGCGCTCCTCAGCCAGTCGGCGCTCCTCTTCGAGGCGCCGTTGGCGTTCTTGCTCGGCGGCGATGCGTTGCTCCTCCTCGATGATTCTGTTCAGCTCTTGGTCGAGCTGGTTGGCGCGCTGCTGGCGCTCAGCCAGTTCGCGCTCGAGGGTGGTGCCTTGTTTTTTGAGGTTGGCCATCAGCACTTCTCCCTCGACTTGGCGCCCTTGCAGGGTAGCGCGTTTCTTCTGCGCATCAGCCAGTGCTCGCTCCTGCTGCCCTTTGAGCTGAGCGAGACGCTTCTTTTTCGCATCAAGCGCGGCCATATTTTCGCGCAGACTGCGAGTGCGGGCAGTACGGCTCTTGTCGAGCTGCTTTAGGTATCCGGCACGGCGCACGGCCTGGTTGAAACTGCTGGCC
The DNA here is from genome assembly GCA_002633115.1 of Muribaculaceae bacterium Zag1. GTDB lineage: Bacteria > Bacteroidota > Bacteroidia > Bacteroidales > Muribaculaceae > CAG-873. The sequence goes on along the minus strand of NWBJ01000032.1, from coordinate 20,898 downwards.
GACAGCACCATCGAAGCCGCCGACATAGTCTGGCGCCTTGACCTCGCCTCCCTCAGGCTCTGGGCGCTGCTCTCCTTGAGCTTGGCTATCGAGGCCGAAATATCACGAATCGAGTCATCGGTGCGGCGCACTTGTCGGCCGAGCTGCACCACCTTTTTGTCGATGGCGTCAACCTCGCGCGTCAAGCGGTCGATGTCGGCCTGGAGCGAGTTGAGCTCATTGAGCTGGCGTCGCGTGCGCTGCTGATTCTCCTTGATTTGCTGCTGGGTCTGCTTTACGCGCTTGTTGGCATCCTGCCTCTCTTTCTTGACAGTTTGCGATGAGCGGCGCTGCTGGGCATACGACAAGTCGGCGCAGCCAAGGGCCACGCTGACAGCGATAATAAGGAGTATGTTGAGCAGTCTGTACACAGCGCGAAAGATTGAGAACCACAAAGGTAATCAATTTTCCCGAATTATGCCCCCTATCTCCCGATTTTTAACTATTGATGCCTTACAGTTTCAGAGAAGAGAGGAGGGCCATGGCATCGATGCGCTGATAGGATGAGGAGGGCGGAGTGAGGGGGGCGGTGCGTCCAGTGTTCCACTTCGCGTCCTTGATTGTCCACTTGATTTGGGCGTTAGCCCCGAGCGATGAGGTGGTTGCAGCCAAGTCAAGAATCGAGTTGACAATGCCCGCCGGCGTAGAATACGGGTTGGAGTAGAGGCAATCGACCTGACCCTTATTGGTGACGACAAACGATATGCTGTTGAGCACCGGCGGCAGAGCCTCGGTGGCCGTAGCCCACCACTCTACTCCCTTGCGCTTTTTCTGCGGGGCCATTACCCACTGGGCTGGAGCCTCAGGAGCGAACGAGAAGTCGAGGGGAGACTTTTCGTCAATTGTGCCTTGACCCGGCACGAATGCTTGGCCCAAGAATAAGTCTTGGATATCAGAAACCGACATTGGGTATCCGGCCAAGAGGCGCGAGATGCTCTCAGCCACATATTTCTTATGGTACTTGTCGATGGCGTAGATCGAATCGCCCTCGATATGGATTATGGCTACCTCCATACCGAGCATGCGCAATGACATGTGTATCGATTGGTCCCTGACCATGGTGGCGCGACCCGAGATTGAGAACGATGTGGGCGACTTCAACGCCAGATTCACTGGCACGTAGACATCCTGCCAGGGCTGGTAGCTGGCAGCAAGCGAATCATAAAGCACAGAAAGGGAGATCGACTCGCCGTCGATCTCCACGCTTTGATAAGCTTGATGTTTGCTCCGGCAGCCAGTGAGCAGGAGCGATATAGATAGAATGATAAGAATTGGTCGCAACCGCATGAAGAATGAAAAATGAAGAATGAAAAATGAAAAATTAAGAATGAAGAATGAAAAATGAAAAATGAATGGGCGTGAAGATGTTATTTTTCATTTTTCACTTTTCATTTTTATTTATAAAAGTAGGTTTGGTGTTGCACCTTGCGGGCCAGACGCTCATTGTCGGGGTCGAGGGCCAGGGCCTTTCTCCAGAAATCAACTGCAGTGGCTGGTTCGCCATCCATAAAGTATATGTCGCCGGCATGCTCAAAAATCTCAGACGATGGGGTGATCTCGGTGATTTCGTCATCGGAGTCAACAATCACCTCGGTCTCATCGGTGCTCTCGCCGGCATCGTGCGGCTGTGAATTGTAGAGATTGATGGTCATGTCGATATACTGGCGCGCCAGGTTGTAGTCTTTTTTCTTAAAGAATACCCACGCGTAGGTGTCGAGATATGTCGGGTTGTCATTTTCAGCCCTCACGGCTATTGAGATATAGCGTTCAGCCTTGTCTAGGTCGATATTGTTTTCGGCCATGAAGTAGGCAGCATTGTTGAGGGCCATGTGGTTGTCGGGATAGATGTCGATGGCTTGGTCATAAGCCTTGAGAGCCGAGATGGTATCGCCGGAGAGAGCCAGCAGGTCGCCCTTGAAAGCTATGAAGCTCGACAGAGCCGAGGGCTTGACATTCTCGGGGGTGCCTACCGAGTTGGCTATCTCCAGAGCCTCTTTGACCTTGCCCTGCATGCGGTAGCCATCTGCCCCCATGATCGGGAAGTAAAGATTGTCGGGGAATCGGCGCATAGCGTCGAGCGACTGCTTGATCACTGCGGCAGTGTCGCCAGCGAGGCCCAGCATGTGCACATAGTCGCTCCAGGTGCCTTCGTTGGTCGGGTCGAGGGCTGCGGAATATCCCATCTGCTCTGCCCCGCCGCTGTAATCCTTAATCTCGTAGAGGTAGGCTCCGTACAGGCTGTGTATCTCGGGTTCGCCGCTGTGCATTGCCACGAGTTGGCTAAACAGCTCGCGTATTCTCTTCTCTTGGCTCGGGTCTTGGTATAGTTCGGCTACGTATCCCCTGAGGATTTCAAGTTTGGAATCCACCTCGAGGCTCGGGCTGCGCAGAGCCAGGAACACCTCGCGGTCAAATCCCACGCTGTCGCCCATCTGGTGGTACAGAGCGGCCTTGGCCATAAATGCTTGACCATTGGTGCTGTCGAGTTGGCAGGCGCGGTCAAAATATTTCAGAGCGGTCTGGTTGTCGCCGAGGTATTGATAGTTGCTGCCGGCAAACAGAGCCACGTAGGGGTCTGAGGGGGCGAAGTGGACCAATTCCTCAACCTCGCGCACTATCGATGCGGTATCATTCTTGATGGCAAAGGCGCGAATCTTCTCGGCCGATAGGTTGACAGTCTTGCCGGTGCCCGATTCGAGGCTTTCGTATTTGCGCAGAGCCTTGTCGTAGGCGCTGTCATCGCCATTGAGGTATGATATCAGGTAGGCGCGAGCCAACTCCTCGCCCGGTTGGGTGAGCGTGGTGCATACGGTGTCGAGCGTCTCCCACACCTGGACCATATCCGAGAATCGGCGCTGCCGCTTAGCCACATTGGCAAGCACCATGCCAGTCAGATAGTCAGAGGGGTCGGAGAAGAATCGCCGCTTCAATGCGCCATAAGCCCAGTCGCGTTTCAGCGAATCAGCCCGGGAATTGGCTAAGATGATCATGCCCATCTCAGCAGCGATGTCAGCATCGGTGCTGTCGAGAGCGAAGGCGCGACGCGCCATCAGGGCGTAGTCATCATAATTTTCGAGAGCATAAGCGCTCTGGCTCTCCAAGTAGACGTATTCGGCCTTTTTCTTGGCAGCCATATCATCCCAAGTAGGGGCCAGAGTCTTGGCACCCTTGGGAGGAGCCGCTATGGCAATCGACGCGACTGCCAATACGACTGGTAATATGCGGAGTGTAGGGTTCATATCCGTAAGAGTTTAGAGTTTCGAGATCAGAGTTTCGAGGGTTGTATGTTGGTGTGTGTGTCGTAAAGATTAGAAGATAAGAGGCGAGTGAGGGGAGGCCGAATCTGAGAGACCTCAAAACTCTCGGCTCAAAGCTCTTAACAGTCAATTCAGGCCAGTATGGCCGAAGGCGCCGTCGCCGCGCTCAGTCTCGTCGATCTCTTTCACGGGTTCCCACTCTACGTGGGTGTAAGCCGATATCACCATCTGGCAGATGCGTTCGCCGGGGTTGATGGTGAACGGCTCATTTGAGAGATTGATGAGTATGATGCCGATGTCGCCGCGATAGTCGGCATCGACGGTGCCGGGGGTATTGACCAAGGATATGCCGTGCTTGAGGGCGAGGCCGCTGCGTGGGCGCAGTTGCATCTCGTAGCCGTGGGGGAGCTGCACTCTCAGTCCGGTGGGAATCAGCAACCGCTCCATGGGGTTGATGACAATAGGCTCCTTGATTGCGGCTCGCACATCCATTCCGGCCGAAGAGAAGGTCTCGTAGGTCGGCAGGTCAAATCCTGAATCGTTGATTATTTTGACTTTAATTCGATCCACCTTAAATATAATAATTAGAATGAAAAATCAATAAATAAATAGTCTCTTTATGATTAAAATGCTTAAGTGAGGGGATTTGTTTAACTCGCGCCCAAAGCGCGAGGGGCTGTGGTGCCGGGGCGGACCTGAGGAGATGATGGCACCATGGCGCGGGTTGCTGTCAGATGCTGACGCGGAGAGTGGCGTCGCCGGCCTTGAGGATATAGACGCCCCGGGCGCCTATCTTTAGGCGCGCTACCCCGGGCTCAAGATTTTTCTCTGAGATGAGCTGCCCCACGATCGAGAGCACCTTCACGGTGACGGCTCGGGGCGTGCTCACATAGATGTATCCGTCCTTGACGGTGACCTCGACACGGTCGGTCTCGACCACCTCTGAGTTTGGTTCAGATTGCACCACCTCCCACACGGGGGCAGCGCACCATGCCATCAGGAAGGCCCCAAGGCATAGCAAACCGACAAGCATTATGCGCAAATTCTTCATTTCGGCCCCAAAGTTACGAATTTTTTCTCAATTCTGAGCGATTTACTCTGCATCTCACAATTTTTTTTGTAATTTTGGGTCCATAAAACCATAAGGGCATAAGACAGCCACACGCCGACAATTTGACACAATTTACACTGACTTTGCCATAATTTTGTCATAAATATTTAACAAGCAGCCTAGTAAACATTAGCCCCACCCTGAGGTTTATATTTTGGATATTAATGATGATCGTATGAAAAATATTTTACTTGGGGTTATGGCCATTGCGCTGCTCAGCAGCTGCGGCCACAGAGAAGAAAAAGTGGCTGATTATGACAGCGATGACGGAGCATCGGTGCTGACCAATGGCTATGCCCTCGATTTCGAGGCCAATCCGATGGCTTTTGAACTTCCGGCTAAGGACAAAATCAAAATACTTGCCACTGCGGCCGACAGCATCGCACCCAGCGTAGCCGACAGCGTGGGCAAGGAGCCCTGCGGCACCTCGCGTTGGGTCGACCGCGCTACACTCGCCGTAGATGCCCGCTACGGCATACCTAATAAGAAGAAACTCGCAGGCAGCAATCTCGACCATCAGGCCATGGCCAATGTCGAGTACAACTCGCTGCAGTTGATCAACTATCTGATGCTCAATCAGCTCAAGGGCACAAACAAATACGACCTGCTGGCCAAAGAGGGCCAACTGGTCGATTCGCTCATCGCAGCTCAGAATGTGTTTCTGCGTTCGCATTTCCAATATGAGTGCGCCGAGACTGACAGCAACAGTTGGCGCCTATTCCATAATCAAGAGATGGAATGGCAAAGCCTGTATCAGGCTGTGCTTATGGCAGTTAACTCGCCGCAAGAGGTGGCCACATATCCGCGCGTCACCGAACAACAAATCGACAGCGAGTATGACCGCTTGGCCAATTCGCTGAGTGAGAACAAGGATTCATGTTACAATGTAGACGCCAATCGCGAAGCACTGAGCCATGCCAAGACGGCTTGGGACCAACTCAACAGCCATCACGCCATGCTAAAGAGCACATTGCCGGATTCGACATTTCACGGCCTATTCGACATGCTGCGCTTCAAGCAGTATGTGCGCCTCAAAAATTCATTCCAGCAATACGCTTCCGACAACCTCGACCTCAGCACAAAACTCATCAAAGAGGATGGGCTATTGAAATGAAAAATGAAGAATGAAGAATGAAGAATGCCATCCGGATGGCCATTTTTCATTTTTCATTCTTCATTCTTCATTCTTCATTTACATGGGTGGTAGTCGCCGGGTAAAGGCGGCGCCATGGCCGGTGAGGGAGGAGAGGGCCTCGGCGGCTTTGAGGGTCCATTTGGGGGCGGCTGAGGGCCAGGCGATGCTGAGCCAGTCGGCCAGCACGCGACACAACACATATTCATGCAATTCTATGGGCCATGCCTCGGGCAACGGGCCGATTAACGCTTGCGCCTCGGCGCAGGCGAGGGCTATCATGGCCTCTACGCGGTCGATGTTGCCCGGTTCGCAGATATCCATCACAGTATGCCGCGCATGCTGCTCTTCCTCGGGCATCAGATGCCCCTCAATCCAGGCGCAATTGCGCAAGTCATACATCAGGCGTTCACGATCCATACTGCGGGCGTGTTGGGCGTTTGCGCTTGTACAGTGCTCGACGCGCAGTGTCGAGAGCCGACTGCGCCAAGGATTTGTAATCAGTGGCATCGGCCTTGTTGGTGATTGTGAACCAGTCGGCAATCGCCTCATTTACCAGATATTGGTGGAAAGCGGCGCCGACAGTGTCGGCGGTGGCAGGATTGTAATTTGCCGGCATCGTCAGGGTAATGGTGAGGGCGGTATCGCCATCGATATGCGACTCAATCAGATTGTCGGCGGTAGTCGATTCGCTGCTGAGATATTCAGCAAAGGCAGTCTTGAGGGCCGCGAGGGCGTTGCTGAGGCTGCGATGCACCTGGTAGGCATTTTCTGCGTCGTCGCTGGTCTGCATATTCGAGGCGGCGACAAATCGAGCAGAATCTTCGCCTTCACGAGAGCGCCCGGTCAGATAGGTCTTGTTTTGGATATCAAAGACCAATTCTTTGGTTTGCAATGTGATAGTCATAAGTAGTAGTAATGAGTAATAAGTAATGAGTAATAAGCAAAGAGGGGACGGGGCCATTCAGAGGCCCCGAACAGTAGCCGCCATAACGGACACGCACCTAATATACGGGGCGAGAGGGGGCTTTTTTGGCCAGGGAATTGCGCTGCAATTGCCCAAGCAGGGTAGCGGCTGTAGCGGCAAAGTCGGGAGCTTGTTCGCGGTTGGAGACAGCAAACCATCGGCCGGTGATGGCGGCAGTGAAATAATCAAACAGGGCACTCTGCATGGTCGAGACAAGTGTCTCGTCAAACGATGCCGACACCTCAAGCACCACCTGGTAGAGGGTGCCGATGGTCGACTGATGAGAGATGCTCTTGCGCAGGGCTTGTGAGAATTGCGAGGCTGCTTCGTCCCAAAATCGGGCGAGCATTTCGCGGTCGGTCTGGGTGGTGGCGATGCGGGCAAAGGCACTGGGATCGGCATCCATCTTGGCGCCGGTATATGCGGCGTGCATATCCACGGCCGTATACACGGCTGTCTGTGAAATCGAAAGTGTAATCTGCATAATTCATGGGGTTGAAACGTAAGCACGTAAGTTAAACGTAAGCACACCTAAGATGATTAAAAATTTTTATGCACACAGTTTGTGCTTACGTATAGCTTACGTGCTTACGTTTTTATAAATGTATAATTTGGTTGCGGTTAGGGGTTTGATGGCGATGGGAGATGTGGAGCCAGCTGTAGCGGTGCTCGTCGATGAGCTGGTCAAATGGGAGGCCGAGCGAGAGGGCAAGATTGAAGAGGCGACGATTCGCCTCCTTGCCTCCGGCGGTGATGTCGGCGGCTTGTCCCAGCAGATGTTGCGAGGCCTGGGCCCCGCCCACGGCGGTATTGAGCCGTGGGCAGCGGTAGCCGCTGTTGACCAGCAGGGGTTCGCCCCAGGCCTCGCGCAGCGGGTCGAGCACATTGTCGATGAGAGCGGCCATGCATTCGCGGGCCTCGGCCGGGGCCTTATTGTCAATGCCCAAGCGGGCAGCGGTGGAGCTGCGCTCCAGCTCCTCGATAGTGAAATGAGTCATATTAAGGATAAAGTATAAGGGATAAGTGATATTAAGGATAAAGTATAAGGGATAAGTGATATTAAGGATAAAGTATAAGGGATAAGTGATAAGGTGGGGTGACGCAGGACTCGCGCCCGAAGCGCGAGCGACAGTGGTGCCATAATCCATAGAGGATTGCATTTAGGGTCTGTGGCGATAGCGGTAATCGATGCCGAAGAGGGCACCGGCAAATGTGAGAATCTCGCCAAAGGCGACAAGGACTGAACTGTGTATTTCGCCCTCGGGAGGCACTACAAAAGCGGCGATGAGCAGGGCGCAGCCCATGGCCACAAGGGCCAGGGCGCAGCGCAACTGCATACGTGATGAATGAGAGGGAGAGGCTGTAGTCATCTGTCTATAAATCTGTGATAATCTGTGGTTATTCCTCAACGCGGAGGCGCACGATACGCCCCGACTTGAAATATTTGCTGCCCTCGATGACGTATTGCACAAATCGGCTCGAGGTCGAGAACTCGGCGGGAGTGATGCCATACTTGGTCATGGCTCCGCCATTGAAATGAATCCGGACGGTAGCCCGTCCGGCTGGCAGGGTCAGATCCCAATCAATCAGCCCTGCCACACCGTAGGTTACGAGCATTTTTTTAAGTATAAGGTATTAGTGATAAGTGATAAGGTGGGCTGGCGCCACGGTTCCTCGCGCTTTGGGCGCAAGTAGGGTCTCGCGCCCAAAGCGCGAGGAACCGTAGCGCCATAATACGCCCCTAAGACCTAAGGGTCACGCCCATAAAAACTATTTATCTGCCGCGCGAGCGCGGCCTTATCTGCGCCGCAGGCGCCTTATCCGCCGCGCAGCGGCCTTATCGGCGCGATAGCGCCCTTATCGATAAGCGCTACGCGCTTATCTCCTCAGAGTATTCGCTCCAGCCGTCTTTGGCTGAGACATATTGCCACATCGAGCCGGCCACGGCGTCATCATCTATGCTCGGGCAGTCCATAGTGAGCAGATACACCTGCCCGGCTACCAGGTCATCGCCAGTGGGAGCATCAGAGCTCTCCCAGATCACATAGTTGACGCTCGAGGCATTCGAGGCTGCGCCTTCGCCCTCGATCCACAGGTGGCATGCTCCCTTCAGGGCCAAGCCATCCCACACAACCATGCCTCGGCGAGTTGCCTCTTCGCCATCGACGCGGTCACTGAATTCGTGCTGGGCCGAGTAGGTGTAATGCACCAGACGGTCGTCGCCGAGCAGCGCTCCGCTATTGCTCCAGCCCAGGGTGTCGAGAGTGGGTTCGCGCTTGATGTCGATGTCGCCAAACACGGTGTGGATTCTGGTCACTGCCCACCCTATGGCATTATGGGTAGCGAGAATCTGGATTTCAGGGTGCTTTGAGAAGTCGATGCACTGGATCTGCTCAAGCAGATTCTTGCCAGCCAGCAGGGTGGCATTCTTGGGCACGTCCTCGCCAGTGTAGAACATCTTGGCCATCGCAATCAGCTTTTCGATGGTCCAGGTGCCAGAGTGGTGCAACTCGCGCTTAAACTGCCAACGCAGTCCCTCGGTGAAATACACCAGCTGTTCGCCGAGGCGAGGCACATTCACAGCGAGCTTGCCCTTGCGGCCCGCCCAGAGGGTGCGGTTGCCGGCGCGCTTGAAGTTGAGGATGGCTTGTTCGGCGATGATGCTCTGCGAGAAAGGGATGTGCTTGCGCTGAGCCTCGAAGTAGTCGCTGACGATCTGGTTCATGCCGCGCTTTTGCAGATAGATTGTCTCGGGCTGCGGCACGATCAGGTCGGGGTCGACCTCTTTTGGGGTCTCGTACATGGCATTGGCGAGCATCTTCACCTTTGCGCCCTTGGGGATGAAGGGAGTGGTACAATAGAGGTCGGTGCGGGCATTTTTGGGTCCGTTGATGGCGCGCACCACGGGATTGTTGGTGGTCGAGTCGCGACCAGTGACGAAGAGCATGAGGTCGCGGCCGGGAGTGCGGGTCGAGCCATCATCAGCATAACCGTCAACGCCGGTCACCAGCAGGGTGTGGTAGTCGCGAGGCAGATTCTGGTCGCGACTCTCGAGTGGCAGGATGAATTGCATGTTCGAGGCCTTGGCCACCACAGCCGAGGTGGTAAGGGTCGAGCGTTGCTCGTCAATCATGAAATGCTCGACCTCGGGACTGTTGACCTTGACTTTGCGCGAGCGCAGCATGAGCGACATCAGAGCTGTGTCTTCGCTCTGGAAGCTGAAGAGCTGTTCGTCGATGTCGGGTTCGACCATGGCACCAGGGGCTATGCCGCCGGTAGCGCTGGCGAGGTTGCTGACGGTGGCTGGGGCGCCGGGGGCCTGGGTGGCGTAATCGGCGGTGCCGGTGGTGGGCTCGATTGAGCCCGGGGTGGTGAGATTTACGGTTTCGGTCATAAAAATGGAAAATTAAAAATGAAAAATTAAGAATGATTTTGAGAGGCCGGGGCCACACAGAGGCCCTGAACAGTAGCCGCCATAACGGACAAGCTATTGCGCATAGCGCATATTGGTATAGCCATATTGCGGCATAGCCGCTATTGCGCTTTAGCGCTTACGCGCCATGGGCGAGGGCAAAAATTGAGTGGGGATTGGCGGCGATATAGGCATCGGCGCCGCTCAGGTGGGGCAAGCCGTCGGTGGGCTCGGGGGCCAGGATGGTCTCTTGGATCTGGGCGTTGCGGCCGCGCACCTCGGCGGCAGCCACATCTGCATCATAGTGCAGGGCGCGCCAAGCGGCTCGCAGGCTGTCGGCCGAGTATATGCCGAGCTCGGCATCGAGGGTCATCTTGTCGATCAGCGCCACGGCATCGTCAATATCGGCAGCAGCGAGCCCTGAATTGCCAGCCTCGGCGAGCGATTCGGCCCGACGGGCATCACGCGCCTTGCGCTTTTCGATTTCGGCCTCTTCGGCCTCGAGCAGACGGGCATATTCGGCGTAATCATCGATGATGAGGCCGAAAATCTCCTCGTCGGTTCCAAGCGCGGCCCCGGGATGGCCGGCTTGCAGCAGGCGCATCAGCGCCTCACGATTGGTGGTATCCATATAAGTATTGCGTATGAGTGATTAGTGCTTAAGTGTTGAATACGCTGCAAAGTTACTGCCCATTTTGCGCCAGCCATCGTTATTTTCACGCTCTTAAGACCATAAGGACATAAGATACATAAGGACAAAAGATACGATACATAAGGGCATAAGCTTGAGTATGAAAATAAAGATTTCTCGTTACGTGTAATCCTTATCTTTGCAACAAAAATATTTATGTCATTATGGTCTTATGTCCTTATGACCCTTATGTCCTTACGGTCTTTAATATCCTCAATATGAAATTGAATTATGAGGCCCTGCGCCAGGCGCAGGCGTGTTATGCCGCGCTCGAGCGATTTCGGCGCGACCGCGAGCGCAACAAGCGCTACAACTATGGCGACCAGTGGAGCGACATCATCCAAGTGGATGGCCGTTCGGTCACCGAAGAAGAATATATCAAGGAGCAAGGCTCGGTGCCGCTCAAAAACAATCTAATCCGACGCCTGGTGCGCAATGTGATCGGTGTTTATTCCTCGCAAGGCGCACACCCTGTGTGCGAGGCAGTCAATGTCATCGACCGCGCAGCAGCCGAGGATGCCACACTCGCTCTCGAGCGCAACGCCCAACTCAACCGCCTCGAGGCCCTGTATGTGCGCACCCTCGAGGAATTTCTTATCGGTGGCCTGATCGTCCACAAAAAATGGTACGGCCACCGCCAGTGTGGGGGCGCCGCCCCCGGCGCTACGCATCGCCCCACCCTCCCTTGTACCGACTATGTCCATCCCCACAATTTCTTCATTGACGCCAACATGCGCGACTTTCGCGCCTGGGACTGCCGATGCATCGGCGAGGTACACGATGTCGACTTCCCTACCCTCTGCGCCCAGTTTGCCCGCTCGGGCGCCGATTGCCAGCAGCTCGCCGCTATCTATGGGCGCACTCTTGGCTCGGACGGCGGAACAGACAGCTTTGATGATTTTGGGTTTTCTCCTGATTTCTCGTCAGGTTTTCTCACACCTCGCAATCCGGGGATGTGCCGCGTGATTGAACTGTGGCGCAAGGAGCTAATCCAGCTATACCGCTGCCATGACCCGCTCACTGGCCGGGTGTTTCGCATCCGCGCTGCCGACTATCCCAAGATGGTCGAGGCTGTCAATGCCCAACGCAGCCACTCGCCCATCTCAGCCCAATGGCTGATGCAGGAGCGTTGGCGATATTACTTTCTCGCCCCCACGGGCCATGTGCTGGCCCAAGGCGAATCGCCTTATGCCCACGGCGCCCACCCTTATGTAGTCAAGGCTTATCCACTGATTGATGGCGAAATCCATGCCTTTGTTGGCGATGTGATTGACCAACAGCGCTACACCAACCGCTTGATTACAATGTATGATTGGATCGTGCGCTCATCGGCCAAGGGAGTGCTGCTTGTGCCGGAGGATTGCGTGCCGCGAGGGGTCAATCCGCGCGACTTCGCCGATGCGTGGAGCCGTTTCAACGGCGTGCTGGTCTACAAGCCGTCGGCTCGTGGCGATGCTCCGCGCCAGGTGTCGGGCAATGCCGCCAACGTGGGCATTACCGAGTTGCTCAATCTGCAGCTCAAATTTTTTGAGGAGATATCGGGCGTCAACGGTGCCCTCGAGGGTCGCCTCGCCAACTCGGCGATGAGTGCCGAGCTATTTGACCAGCAGACCCAGAATGCCACTATGGCCCTGCTCGACCTGCTTAACACCTTCTACGAATTCATGCGCGATGCGGCTCAAAAAGACCTATCCCTGCTCCAGCAATACGGCCACCTCCCCGCCGCATCCCTCTCCATCAAAATCGAAAAACGCAAGCGCGAAAACGTAAGCACGTAAGCTTTACGTTTAAAATCACAATATTATGATTTACAGGATTGATGAGATTGCGCACGATGTGCGCGTGGCGCTGGGCCTTAATGGCTGGGCGCCAAAGCCAGTGTTTGCTGATAGCCAACAACTCAGGATTGAGGAGCAGGTGCGGCTATTTGCCCCTGATGCAGCAGCCGCTGTGCTTGCCGAGGCGCCAGTAGAAAAGCTTGGCCCCGGTCTGCCCTTTGCCGACAGCATAGCCTGGACCAAGGGCGACCTGTGGGGCTGGACCCTGCTGCCAGCCGACTTCTTGCGCCTTATCGCTTTTCAGATGGTTGACTGGGCCATCCCGGTGACCGAGGCGATACTGAGCGACAGTCCTCAGTATCTGAAACAGAAAAGCCTGATCCCCGGGGTGCGCGGCAATCCCTATCGCCCCGTTTGCGCCATTGTGCCTCGCTCCGAGGGCCTCGCCCTCGAGTTTTATTCATGCCTAAGCCAAGACGCCCAGCCCATCCGCGCCCTCTATGCCCCTCGCCCCGCCTGGGATCCTAATCTGTCGATAGAGATGCCCCCGCATCTCTATCCCCAAATGATAAAGCGATGCGCGGCGCAATGCGCCCAAGCGCAATAGCGGCTATGCCGCGATAAGCCGCCGCGCTGCGATATGCGCTATCGCGCAATAGCGGCTATGCCGCGATATGGCTGCGCCAATATGCCCTAACGGGCAATAGCGGCTATGCTGCTATCTCGTGTCCGTTATGGCGGCTACTGTTGCGGGCCTCTGTGTGGCCCGCTGTAATTTCTTCCCCAAATACCCCACATTATGTACCTGCATGACATCCCTGGCGATGCGGCCATCTCGCGCCACCTCGCCATTGGCGGCAACGCCGCCATCTCCGGCTCAGCCACAATCGCCCGCAATCTCAAAATCGAGGGCTGGCTCGACGCCAAAAACATCAAAGGCCCCTGCAAGGGCCTGTTCCGCACCGCCCAAGACCTGGCCGCGGCCCACCCCTACCCGCTGCCCGGTTGGTGGACCCTCGTCGGCGAGGGCCTCCCCGCCGAAATATACGCTGTGGATGGCCAGCAATGGGCCTCCACCGGCCAGAGCTGGGATTTCTCGGCACTCGACCTCACCTACTATGACGGCCAGATCGAGGAGATGCACGACGCCATCAGCCGCGTCGAGAGCCTATTCGCCCCATACATCGTCAACGATGGCGAGGTCACCATCGTCACCACCACCGAGACTGTGACCCGCGAGGTCGAGGTCGACAACACCGACGATGTCATCATCACCCCCGGCACCACCAACCTGCTCGACCCCGATGAGTATCTCTACGGCTACTACATCACCAGCGGCAAAGTTGCCGCCAACGACAACGGCATAATGTCAAACAAGATATCCCTCGAGCCGGGAGCCACCTATACCATCGAAAATGTAGCCTTCTATTCCGGCAAGGTGTTCATCGCTTTTTACGATGCCTCAGACAATTACATCGGGCGCGTGGGCTTCGAGCCTACCACCACCGTCAATCAAGGCACCAACTCGTCGGGCACCGCTTATTATGGTTGGGCGGTGCTCACCACCATGGTTTGTCCTGACACAGTCGAGGGCCTGTCATTCAGCTATGCCCGCATTGTGCTTCAGGCCCAAGGCAGCACCTCGGCGACATCCATCACCCAGGTCGACCTGACACAGGCACGAGTGTATGCCGGCACCGAGTGGGTAGAGCCGACTTATGGGTCATCGGGTGGCACCCACACCGAGACTGTCACCGAGACAGTAACCCATACCCAGGAGGTGCGAGGCGAACGCCTCGACCTGTCGGGCGTGTGCCGCTGCTCTGAGAGCAACGGCTCTTCCGAAGATGAAACCGTCGAGCCAGCCCTGCGCATCCTGTCGATTGGCAATTCTTATTCGCGCGATTCGCTGGCCTATATGCCTTATATAATAGAGGAGATGGCTAGCATCCGCGTTGAGGTGGGCATCCTGTATGTAGGCAATTGCACCCTTGATTCGCATCTCTACAATGCTCGCACCGCCAATGCCAGTTATGTCTACGATCATTGCCTCTGCGACGGTTCGGCTTGGGTGCAACGCAACAGTTGCTCAATCCCGACTGTCATGGCCGAGGAGCCATGGGATGTGGTGCTGCTGCAGCAAGCGTCGACATCGGCATACAATGCCAATACTTACGCCAATCTCAACGAACTGATCGACCTGCTGTGCGGGATGACTACCAAGCCGGTCAAATTTGGATGGCTGCTCACCCAGGCGCGACCCTCGACGCTTAGCGATGAGGCGATAGCCGAAAATTTCTTGGCTGCGGCCGAGATTGCCAAGTCGCTGCTCGACACCTCGCTTATCGACTTTGTGGTGCCTGTGGGCACGGCGATACAGAATGCGCGAGCAACCGAGCTCGCCGACCTCGGCGATGGCGGCAATCTGGTAGCGAGCGACTCTGTGCATCTGCAGGAGGGACTGCCATGCATGCTCGCCGCCTACGCCTCGGCCCTGACGGTGGCCAACCTGTGCGGTCGCCCTTACGCCTCAGTGATCGGCCACACAGCCCGTGCCACTGCATCTTGGCTCTCCTCAAAAAATATCCCCGAGCCCAACGGCGACCCCGTCGACGCCACCGACTCCCAATACCTCCTGGCCCAGAAATGCGCCACCCTCGCCCACCGATTTCCCTATCAAATTAAGAATATTTCTTCTTAATTTGTATGAAAATACAGATTCTATTAAGAATATATTTTGTATCTTTGCATCATAATCAAGAACAAATACAAAATATCCATGAGAAAACCAGGATCTGTCACAGAATTTGCCGCCGAGCGCGATGCCGCTCTGGTCGAAGCCTACCGTCAAGAAATGATCGCCGCCAAAGTGTTCAACACCCGAGCCGCTGCCCAAGCCGTGGTGCGCCGTCCGGCGCAGCGCTTCTGGGTCAGCGAGGAACGAGCCGCCGTAGTAGTGTCGCGCATGATGCGCGGCGAGTCGCCGCTTGCCCGCATGAGCCATACCAAAAAGCGCATGTACCAAGAGATCTACGTGCGCGTCATGAGCCTCGCCGCCCTCAATCCCCGAGCCTCGCTTGCCGACCTAGTGCGCCAAGTCGTATACCAACCAGCTCCCGAGCACTACCTGCAACCCTCGCGCGCCCTCCAAATCATCTACAACCACCGATCCCGCTAAAAACCACCGAGATGTTAAACAACCACGGATTACACGGATTACACGGAAATTTGCTACAAAAACCACCGAGATGTTAAACAACCACGGATTACACGGAACCATCCGGATGGCCAATCCGTGCAATCCGTGTAATCCGTGGTTTTTAACATCCCTGTGGGTTTTATCACTTATCTATGGTTTAAAAATTTGTCACAAGTATGAGTATAGAAGAAATCATAGTTGAGAATCAGCGGAGGCGAGCGGCCCTGTTTGCCGAGGTTGACCCGGTGAGCGGCGAGGGGTCAGTGGGCGAGAGGCGCCAGGTTGAGATTGCCGGGGCGGTGCCACGGCGCCAATGGGTGCCAGTGGCGATGCTCGATGACCCATCTGTCGCCGACATCATCCACACCGGCCGCGCCGCCGATGCCACTGCCGCCGAGCGCTGGGAACGAGCCCGCATCCGCCATGACTTTCCCTATTGGGCGGCTCGCTATGTCTACATCAAGCGCAAAGGCGGAGGCGACGACTGTCTGTTTCGCCTCACCTACCCCCAGCGCAAATTCGTGGCGCGGCTCGAGGAGCTGCGTCTCGCTGGCAAGCCCATACGCATCGTGCTGCTCAAGGCTCGCCAATGGGGCGGCTCTACCACCTCGCAACTCTACATGGCATGGCTGCAGCTGGTGCATTGCACGGGCCTCAACTCGCTGATCATCGCCCATCAGGGCACTGGCTCTGACGAGATTAAGGATATGTTCGACCGCATGGTTCGAGCATATCCTGCTCGTTTGCTCCACCCTATAGGGGAACATTACGAAGAGACCGAGGCCAAACTCGTTGGCGTGGGCAAGACACGTTCTATCTTTCGCGTGCCTCAGCGCAATTGCAAAATCAAGATCGGCACCGCCGAGAGGCCTGACTCGTGCCGAGGCGGCGATTACAACCTGGTGCACCTCAGCGAGGTGGGCCTCTGGAAGGCTACCCAGGGCAAAAAGCCTGAGGATATCATCCGCGCTGCCTGTGGCGGCGTGCTATACAAACCCATGACTATGCTTATCTACGAATCCACCGCCAATGGCATCGGCAATTTCTTTCACCGCGAATACATCGATGCCCGCGACAATCCCCGCAGCCAGTTTCGCGCGCTCTTTATCGCCTGGCATGAGATTGAGCAAAATACTCTGCCATTTGAGTCTGAGGCTGAACGTCAAGCCTTTGCGCAATCGCTCATCGACAATCGCGAGCAACCGCAGTCGCTGTCAAATCGCGAGGAATCGGGCCGCTATCTGTGGTGGCTCTGGGAGATAGGAGCCACGCTCGAAGGCATCAACTGGTATATGATGGAGCGCGCCAAGCACTCTCAGCATGGCTCGATGGCTGCCGAATGCCCGAGCGACGACACTGAGGCGTTTGTCAATTCGGGCGCGGCTGTATTCGATAAGTATCAAGTCGAGGCCCTGCGCCCAGGATGCCGCAAGCCGGCATGGATTGGCGATGTCAGCGGGCCAGTCGGCACTGGCATGGATATGGGCCCCGATGCCCTCATCGGCTTGGAATTTCGCGAGGATGCGCAGGGGCAACTCTGGGTGTGGGCTCTACCCGGCTCGGAATCGCTGACCAACCGCTATGTGGCGGTGGTGGATATCGGGGGCAGAAGCTATAAGGCCGACTGGTCGGCGATTGTGGTCATCGACCGCTTGCCGATGGCCTCGGGTGGAAAGCCGGAGGTGGTGGCGCAATGGTATGGGCATATCGACATGGACCTGTTGGCATGGAAGGCGGCGCAAATCGCCGCCTTTTATGGCGAGGCGCTGTTGGTGATTGAGAGCAACACACTCGAGACGCGCGACCCTCTGCGGCAGGTCGACGGCGACCAGTCGCATTTCATCCTCAACCAGATCAAGGATGCCTATCCCAATCTCTACGCTCGCCGCCAGAGCGCCGAGGATATCCGCCAAGGGATGCCGCGCAAATACGGCTTCCACACCAACATCGCGACCAAGCCGATGATCATCTCCACGATGGTCAAGGTGGTGAGGGATGGCCTGTATGTCGAGCGCGATGAGCGTTGCCTCAACGAGTTGCTCGTCTACGAGCGCAAGCCCAACGGCTCTTATGGCGCCATCATCGGCGCCCACGACGACCTGCTGATGACTCGCGCCATCGGCCTCCACATCGCCTACTACGAAATGGACCTCCCCTCCACCCCCATCTCCCCCACCGCCTTCCGCCCCCGCAGCACCCTCTTCTAACAATGAAGTCCTTTTATAACCACAGATTACACGGATTCCACGGATTAGCCATCCGGATGGCAACGCTACCCCGGATGGCTATCGCTGTTTTATGAGGAGAGTAAATTTTTCTTCCTTATAATATTTCTTATATCACCAATAATTATTAAATTTGCACATCTTTATACTAATTTCTAAATCGTCTCGAAAAAGAAGAGCATCTTATCATAAGAAATGGCAGAGAAAAATGAGTTTACTCAATCTCGAGAGAAAGTCACATTCATAGATTTATTCGCTGGTGCAGGAGGAATCAGCGAAGGTTTTTTACAAGCCTATTCTGACAAGTTGTATTACGATTTTCTCTTGGCTTCGGATATCAACTCCAATTGTTACTTGACTCATGAAATAAGGTATAACCAACAACTCGGGTTATCCACCCAATTTATATGCCAAGACATCATGGAGGACACCTTTGTCACAAATCTTCTACGAAAACTAAAAGGGGCAACGGTGGATGTGGTGACGGGTGGTCCGAGTTGTCAATCTTTTAGCTTAGCAGGGACCAGAAAGAAATTTGACAAAAGAGACAATCTCTTTTTTCATTATCTAAAAGTCATTAAGGTTTTACGTCCAAAGTACTTTGTTATGGAGAATGTTAAAGGCATCCTAACAAAGGACAGTGGACGAATCGTTGAGCGGATTCTAAATGAGATACGTTCTATCATAGATCCAAAAGCTATTCCATCCCTACTCAATTTTCTAAACAAGGTCCTGCCGACCATTTATTCTCCAGCAATAGCTAAAGCTATTCTAATAAAATTGCAATGGGAGGCCGATGATGATGTAGCGTTCGAGGATGAATATACTGCTCATTTGGAGGAGTTATTTAAGAGTGTAACTCGCTCTATGGATTATCATCTCAGCAAATCTGATGAAAAAGTCAGTACAGCTCGTCATGGGCTTAAACTTCTAAAAGAAAGGGTTAAAAGGGCTGAACTACAAAAACAAGTCATTGATTTAAAAACCTCATGCAATATCAATAATGACTTATTCACTGACCAATTTAACAAATTTATCTCTTCTATAGATGATGAGACATTGATAGCTGAGACACTCAAAGCTCTCTCCCAAATTGGCTCTGAAGTAAGAGATGCCCAAGCGCTTTCAGATTTGACCTTTTCTCTTCAATTGTTTGCAAACACATTTGAAGAGACCTTAGCCCTCATTTCTAAAAAACTGGAAGAAATAGATAATAAGTCCTTGATTGAGGAATACCAATCCCTAACCAAGGATGCCCATCTATACAATATAGATAAGCCTATTGTAGTTTGTTCTGCTGATTATGGAGTACCTCAAAATAGAGAACGGGTCCTCTTTATAGGCTCCAGAAATGATCAAGAACCCATTACAGAGATTCCTCCCACGGTTACCACCTCAGAAAAGGTAAAACTGTTTGAGGCACTATGGGATTTGGACACCATTGGAAATGGTGAAACCCAAACTCATTATATAGAAAGAGAGCCTCAATCAGAGTATAAAGATCTTTTGAAGAAAAGAGATGAATTCAGCAATCTAACTGATTCAGGTAGACTATATTCTGAATGGTCTCGCATCGGGCGCTTAGGCCACCGTTTTGTCCCCGAGTCTCAACCATTCTATGTAAAATCGCTTCAAGACCTTAACTCTAGAACCCTCTTTGATGGTACAGGGCTTTTTAACCATCAAACCAGTGAGCAAAAACAAGAAGTTAAGAATCGCCTTAGAATAATAGCTCAACATGGCGATTACGATGAAGCTAAAGCTACCCTTAAACAAGAAGGATTAGACTCCAGAAAGCGGAATTATGTAGTTCTAAATCCTCTGAGCCAAAGCCCTACAGTTTGTACAATGCCCGATGATTTCATTCACTACAGTGCCCATCGGCCATTATCAGTTAGAGAAATGGCCCGATTACAATCATTTGATGACTCCTTTGTTTTCCAAGGGAAGAGACAAACTGGAGGGGAAAAAAGAAAGGAAGAAATCCCCCAATATACCCTCGTAGGCAATGCAGTACCACCTCTTATGGCACGTGCTATCGCAAATGTCATACTTAACCACATAAGATTATGATACACATGCGAGCCTTTACCTCTTTTGAGGAAGAAAATCTTCGATTCTTAGTGAATCATCATATAGATTTCACGCTGGTGCAACTTACTGCTACCGGATTGAAGAAATCCATTATGGATGCTACAGCTCCTATGCGTACATTCTTTGTTGAGCAAGGGATCCATAATTATGAGCATCAAGCCCAGGGACAAGAACACAAATTGTATAAAGGTACTTTTATACTTACTGAATCTGACTCGAAAGAAACAACTACTTCTTTTTATCGCCCTAATACCAAAAAGGGAGATCCACGTCTTTGGATAGCTGGATTAAAGACCTATTCTAGCCCAGATGATATCCATGCTATTTGGAGCCTAAATCACCAATTGTATGTTTGCAATATCACCAGATGCAATATATCAAGAGCTTTCTATACCGATAAGCCCTCTCTTCTAAAGGAGCTTATTTTAGAAGTGTCTGGCATTTTCTATACCGATAAGCCCTCTCTTCTAAAGGAGCTTATTTTAGAAGTGTCTGGCATAAAGAATCAAGTCAGCAAAGAGCTGCTTGAGTTCTTCCAAAGCAAAGCAGGAGAATGGTATCCCACAGAACTTAATGCCGATACCGCCATAGGCAGAAGCGTTGAAACTATGCTAGGCATCCCACAAAATCCGCTGCCAATCCCTGACTATAAGGGTATTGAAATTAAAAGCCATCGAGAAAAACGATCCTCTAACAAAAACGTTCTCTTTTCTCAAGCTCCCAACTGGGATTTGAGTCACCTAAAATCGAGTCGTGAAATAGTAGAGCTGTATGGGTATTATAGAAATGGCCATAAAACTTATCACAATACGGTTGAATGTCATAAGCCTAATAGTCAGCATCTTGGATTAGAGCTAGAATTAGTAAAAGAATGGTTAGAGCTCAAACATTATGGTAAAAAGATTGATGATGTTGCTGTGTGGACCTTAATGAAACTGCATGAGCGTCTAACAGAAAAGCATCATGAAACTTTTTGGGTAGAGGCAGAGAATA
>NWBJ01000031.1 GCA_002633115.1 Muribaculaceae bacterium Zag1 | reverse complement strand
ATGCTCTTGTACTGTCTCTCTAAATGGCTATTGTAAATCTTTCAATGTCCTCTTAAAATCGCTTCTTCCGAAACGGCTCTGCAAAGTTACGAACTATTTTTGACATGGCCAAATTTTTGTTCGATGTTTACCATCTTTTAGTTTTTGATGCGTCCTTTGCGAAAATCTTTCAATTTGCGCCGGCCCCTGTCGGGCGTCGGAGCTGTTCCTCCCGAAAAGCGAGTGCAAAGTTACGAACTATTTTTGACATGACCAAATTTTTGTTCGATGTTTAACGAATTTTAATTTTTGATCCGTTCTTTGCGAAAATCTTTCAATTTCCTGCGGCCTCGCGGCCCTTGCAGCGCCTCTCCTCTCGAAAAGCGAGTGCAAAGTTCGGAATTTTTTCCGAATTGACCAAATATTTTGGCCAGAAAATTTGTTAACAATAGTTTCATCCCTGTGCCATAAGGACATAAGGAAACGTAAACACGTAAGATTAACGGAAGCTCAAAAACGTAAGCACGTAAGATTAACAGAAGCACACCCCAGGCGTCATCTTTTTTATTATCTCCTTGCTCTTTTCATGATTCCTGTCATAATAAAAAGAAAAGCACACCTCAGGAAATAAAAAATGTCCCTGGGTGTGCTTCCGTTAATCTTACGTGCTTACGTTTTTGTGCTTAGGTTAATCTCACGCCCTTACGTTTCCTTATGTCCTTACGGCCTTAGAAGGAATAGCTGACGCCGATGGCGGGGATTACGGCATGGAGCTTGTAGTCGGCTGTGAAGGTGCCGGTGGTGGGCAGAATCTGCGCGCCGACCATAGAATTGAGGGTCTTGGCGATGAAATCGTCATATTCGCCAGTGCAATTCTTGGCCTTGGTGCCATATACATACATAAATGCCAAGTCGACCGACAAGCCCTTGAGAGGCGAGAACGACAACCCCACCGACGGCTCGATGCGAGTGGTGCCCGGGGTCTCGGGGTTGTAGTAATCCTTGTTGCAGGGCGATGTGTCGATCATCAGGCCGCAACGCAGATCACAACGAGGGGTAACGGCATACTGAGCTCCCAGGTGGTAAGTGAGGGTATTCTTATAATCCTTTTTCAAGTGCTGGTTGAATGCCTCCTGCTCAGCAAAGGTGATGTCGAGATAGTCATAAGCCTTCCAGCCATTGAGCTGCAGGTCGAATGCCAGGATGAGTTTCTCAATCGGTTTGTAGCTTACGCCAGCGGTGAGCACATACGGGCACGGCATCGAAGCGTCAAAGTTGGTGTAATTGAGATTCTGCAGGTTGGCCTCAAGCAAAGCCTGAGCGGTCTCGTTGGCATACTCCACGGTGACATCGCCAGACTTGACGTGCATCTTCATCTTTGATCGGAAAGATGCGCCTACGGTCCATTGCTTATTGATGTCGTACATAGCGCCGACATTGACGCCAAGCGCGATTTCTGACGAACCAGTCAGATTAGCCGATGCGGGGGAAACACTCTCATTCCAAGAGCCGCCCCCAAGCAGACCAAGCATCGTGCCAAATTATGAGCCTGATACCAGACCCTTGTTGAGGTCAACATTGCCCCAGGTGATCATTAAGCCAGCGCCAACTGACAGCTTGGGGATGATGCGCCACGAGAGAGTGGGCTGCACGGTGAAGATCTTGAGGTCTACACTCTGGTTAAGAGCGGCGCCCGGCCAGTTGCGTCCCCAGTTGATCGACGACCCGTAAGGGGTGTAGAACGACACTCCGGCATAGAAATTGTCGTAGATACGCCAAGCAGCCGAGATGTTCATCGGGGTTGATACCTTGTTGCTGGTTTCGTAGGTTGAACCGTTGTAGTAGCAGTCAACATGTGAGGATATGGCGCTCACTGCGCCTGAGATTTCCATTGTCTTGTCCATAAAGGTCAGGGCTCCGGGGTTGAAGATTACGCTCTCCGAGCCAAGCTTCATGCCCACGCCAACGTGGCCCATGCCTTCTTGTTTTGCGCTGAAGGTGTTTACTTGATATCCTTCTGCCATGGCAGCAGATGCTATGCCCAGCATAGCTGCCACAATAGTCAAATGTTTCATGTTGCAATTCTTTGTTTAGTTGCACATATATAATTAAGGTGTATTCCAGACGGAATGCACAGTTTTTGGTTATGTGTGCAAAGTTACGAATTTTTTCCCACCTGACCAAATTTCAGAACCAACGAGGCCTTTTGCGTGTTAAGATTGTGTGTAAAATAAGTAAATTCACTGAAAGATGATAATCAACGCAGCACGTTTCGTAACCAGCAGCCCCTCGCTTGAGAAGACTCCCAATACCGAGCTACACGAATACGCCTTCATAGGCCGAAGCAACGTGGGCAAGTCATCGCTTATAAATATGCTCACCGGCAAGAAAGGCTTGGCCATGACCTCGGCCAAACCCGGCAAGACCATGCTCATAAACCATTTCCTAATCAACGACAAATGGTACATCGTTGACCTGCCCGGCTATGGTTTCGCCCAGCGCAGCAAGGTAGAACTGGCCAAGATCGATAAGATGATCAAGGATTACATCTTGGGGCGAGAACAGATGACCAACCTATTCTTGCTGATCGACTGCCGACACGAGCCGCAGAAGATTGACCTAAACTTCATGCAGTGGCTCGCTGAGAACAATGTGCCTTTCAGCATAGTATTCACCAAGCTCGACAAACTCGGCAAAACTGCGGGCCCGCGCAATGTGGCCAAATATTGCGAAAAGCTGCTCGAAACGTGGGAGGAACTGCCCCCAGTGTTCCTATCTTCTGCTGAGGACAAGCGAGGGCGCGACGAGATACTGGACTATATCGACCAGCTCAACAAATTGCCTCTGCTGGCCGAAGAGCCCGAAAAACCAGAAACTAATAACCAAATAAATACCGAAACTATGGACAAGAAACCAGAAAAAACGCCTGAGGAAATCAAGGCTGAGAAGAAATATCCTGGAGCTGCCATCGACGCAGCCGATAAGGACCATGTAACACCCGCCGAGGTGAAAGAGCGCACCGATGTCCTAGACGGCCCCACCGACCCCGGCCAAGAATAGGCAGCGAGCCTCGAAAGAAAGAAAAGAGCGTGGCGCAAAGCGCCGCGCTTCTTTTTTCTTACAGAAAAACAAATCCCCCGCCCCACGCGTTTATAAAAGGTAAATAACCTTTAACAAACGAAAATATTATGAAAAAAATATTCGATTTAACACTCCTAATGCTAATTTTTTTATCGGTAACGATGTGCGGGGGTTGTTCAAGCAATGATCTATACGGCGAAATGCCGAGAGAGATTCAGTCATTCATCTCGCAATACTATCCCAACACACAGCTCTACAGCTTTACATACACCGATACCTCCTACACCGTGATACTCAAGAACGGGCCAACAATCGTGTTTGACAACAACTGCAAGTGGACATCAATCAACGGCAACGGCAGCACTCTGCCACAGACCCTGCTGTTTGATGACTTCCCCCCGATTCTCTACAATTATCTGCAAGAGACCGAAACAACCGACCAAGTTTTCTCCGTGACGCGCAACTCGACAAAATATGTAGTGGAGCTGCTCAACACCACCCTCACTTATGTGATAGCGACGGGAGATCTCAGCAGCAGCGAGGCTGCTCCATAATCCTGATAGCCTCGGCGGCGAAATCGTCAACGCTCAATAGCGCTGACAACCAATGGATATGGAAACCTCGCCGCTCCATACCCCTAAACCAAGTCATCTGGCGCTTGGCAAATTGGTGGATAGCAATCTCAAGCTGATCCACCATTTCTTTGTACTGCAACTTGCCAGTGAGGTAAAGGGTGAGATATTTGTACTCTAAGCCGTAATACATCAAGTCGTCGGGCGAGATGCCGCTCTCCAAGAGCGCCCTACCCTCCTCAACCATGCCAGCGTCCAATCGAGCATGCAATCGAGCCGTGATGCGCTCGCGCCTCAACTCGCGGCTAATGTCTACGCCAATCACTACCGCATCAGTGCGCGGATGGGGCTCGGCTCCTACCGCCGCATCGGGATGCTCCTCATAATAAGTGGCAATCTCGATGGCGCGAATGGCTCGCTGACAAGTGTCAATGTCGGTGGTGTTGTGCAGCGTCTTTTTCTCGCGCAGGATAGCCTCCAGCTCATCAATGGTTTTGCCGCGCAGACTTTCCCTCAACTCTGGGTTGGCTGGCACATCGGGCAGTTTCAACCCCTTTAGCACCGACTCGACATACAGCCCAGTGCCTCCGCACAGTATCGGCTGGGCACCATGACTGCGCACCAGAGCCTCGGCGCGGTCAAAATCACGCAGATATTCATACAAATTGTACTTATACCCTGCCGGAGCGATATCTATCAAATGGTAAGGGGCCTGGCCATATTCGTCCAAGTCCTTGCCAGTGCCAATATCCATGCCTCGATACACTTGGCGCGAGTCAGCGCTGATGATTTCGCCTCCCAACTGCTGCGCTATCGCCACGGCGCGAGCCGTCTTGCCGGTAGCCGTGGGCCCGGTGATGACTAAGAGTGCTTTTTCCTCCATCGCAAGTCAACGCCTGAAATATGGTTGCGCCAGAATCGGCGCCAACGGAAGAATGGCTGGTCTTCGTTGTTCTTGGCCACGCTGATCCAATGCAAGTCGCTGTAATCGACATCCCAATCCTTGAAATCGGTGAGGCGGAAAGTCGGACGATAATTCTTGATGGGGTACAGGCGTTTGCCCTCACGCGTGTAGGTCTTCCATGCCATTGTGATGGTGAACACGCGATGTATCTCATAAGCGAATGCTCGAGCCACTTGGCCAGAACGCATCATCTGATTGATCTCGTAGAGAGTGAATCCCTGAGCGGTAAAGCCCGGCGTAGGCTCGTCTGCCTTGAGGAATGCGGCGAAGTGGAAGCCATTTGACATGCCCTTGCTCGTGGCAAAGAGACGCTTGATGGTGAAATCGTCAGCGCCTGAGATATTGCGGAAGACGTCAACGGCCTGTTGCTGGTCAACCTCTTCGGTAAAGGGCACCTCTACCTGCGCCGGAGTATCCCACATCTCGGCCCCTGTGC
This sequence comes from Muribaculaceae bacterium Zag1, assembly GCA_002633115.1. Lineage (GTDB taxonomy): Bacteria > Bacteroidota > Bacteroidia > Bacteroidales > Muribaculaceae > CAG-873. The sequence continues at coordinate 24,825 of NWBJ01000031.1, read as the reverse complement.
TGTCGGTGGCAACAAGCTCGAGCAATATCTTGTCGTCCTTTACCACCATATAGCGCAATACGGTGCGCGAATCGCGACCCATACGGCCGGGCGAAATCGATACCTCAAACTGCATGCTCGCATAGCGCGTGAACACAAACACCAGCGACAGCACATACACGGCTACCGGCACCAGGAAGAAGAAAAACGAGTCAGGAGTATTGATGTTAACATTGATATAGAACACATCATAATACACCCAACCAAGGATGCCCATGATGATGCACAAGGCAAATGCCAGCTTGAGCTGGAACTTAGCCTCGGCATGCAGCACATTGCGCTGCAGCGACTCGCGCAGCGTGCGCCCAGCCTGCTCCTTGCATGCGCGGCAATACTCGGTATGCAAGCGCCGACACATGGCCGTGCCATACATCACCGTCGAGACCGTGAACACTACCAAGGCCGGGATGTACGGGATGCCCGACTGCAGGGCGAGGAGATGCTCGTTTGTCACCCATTTTGAATTGATCAGGTTGATGATTATCATTATCACCGAAGACAGAAACAGAGAGTAATCGGTGTAATGGGTAATCAGCGTGCAACACGCCTGACCACGAGCCACACTCACATTGCCAAACACTGTGACCGGTATCATCAAGGCCAGTCCCAAAAATGGCAACCAAGTATGGTTCACCCAGTAGCCCAAACCTACCAGGGCGATTATGGCACCGAAGCAGATGACCCATGTCCACTGCATTTTGGCCAATACTGTATTGAATTCTATCTTTCCTTGCATTCCAAGACAAGTCAAAAGTCAACGCTTACGCGAAGTCAAAAGTCAAAAGTCAAAAGTAGCCACCCTATTATTTGAGGTGAGAGCTGAAGTAATCAAACATGCGGCCATAGACCACTGAGCGCGAATTACAGCCATAGATGCTGTGATTCATATTGGGGAAGACAAGCATATCACAGAATCCTCCCTGGCTTTGCAGCATCGAAACATACTGCAACGAGTTCTGGGGGTGCACATTGTCGTCGGCTGTGCCGTACATGATAAGCAATGGGCAGCACAGGCTGGCTGTGCGGTTGATAGGCGACGAGGTGCGATAGTTGGCCTCGTTTTGTTGAGGCGTGAGCATATAGCGCTCGGTATAAATCGAGTCGTAGAATCTCCAGCTGGTAACCGGGGCAACCGCCACAGCCGCAGCATAGGGGGCGCCATCGGCCGATGCGGCCATCAGCGTCTCGTAACCGCCATAGCTCCAGCCAAAGATGCCAATCTTCTTAGGGTCGGCCCAAGACTGCTGAGCCACCCAGCGAGCAGCGTTCACCTGGTCAATCGTCTCGTAATAGCCCAGGCGCTTGTAGACGACATCCATAAATGCTCGGCCTCGGCCACCAGTGCCGCGACCGTCAACGCAAACCACCGTGATGCCCTGGGTGGCAAAATAATTGTCCCAGTCCATGGTCCAATTATTCAGCACCGACTGAGAGCCCGGACCGCTGTACTGGTACATCACCACCGGCGCAGCGCCCGAGACGTTGGAGCGGATGATGTAGCCATTGAGTGTATTGCCATCTGATGTCATAGTGAAAAACTCCTTTTTGGGCATAGCGGCCATGCGCTGGGCATACGAGGCATTGTCCTCGAGCACACGCAGCTGCTTGCCATCAGCCGAGTTGATGGTGTAGACGGGTGGTGTATTTGCGTCGCTGTAGCGAAGCATCGAGTAAGCCATATCAGGCGAGAAGGATGCCGTGGTGGTGCCGGATCTTTTGGAGATGGTTGATGTTTTCCCTTTAGTGTCAATCTTATTCACAGTGCGGTCAAGAGGTGAAGGATAGGCTGCTTGATAGAAACAATTTCCCTTTGCATCCACTCCGTAAAAATCAGTTACGTCAAAGTCGCCCGATGTATAGGTATTCTTGAGCGCGCCCGCGTAAGAATACTTGTACAGATGGCTGTATCCGGTGCGCGAAGATTGCACCACAAAGCCATCATCCAGATACTGCAGATTCTCGTAGGTCTCTGGGGCTATCCAAGCCTTGGATTCCTCCATATAGACTGATTTGGAGACGGTCGACTTTGGATTAACACTGTAAATCTCAAAATGGTTTTGGTCGCGGTTGAGGGTCGATACGAGCAGACACTCGGGGTCAGGGCCGTAAGCGATGCGCGGTATGTACTCTATCTTGTTGTCAGGCAGAGCGATATCCTTGATTTTGCGTGTCTCAACATCGTATGAGTGCAGAGTGACAATCGAGTTTGGCTCGCCTGCCACCGGATACTTGTACTCATAATTGCCGGGATAGAGGGCATACTGGTCCTTGGGATCGCAGGTGCCCTGGTAGATGGGCAGCGAATACAGAGGCACAGCTGTTTCGTTGTATTTCAGATAGCATAGCATCAGATTGTCAGGAGCCCATACCATCGAGCGCTGCGTCGAGAATTCCTCTTCGTACACCCAGTCGGGCACGCCATTGATGATCTCATTTTCAGCGCCATCGGTCGTGACTTGCACCTCCGAACCGTAGTCGTTCTTGCGAATATAGATATTGTTGTCATAAGCGGCCACGAATGCCACCATGCGGCCATCGCTCGACATCAGCGGAGCGCGCTGGCGAGGATAGGTAGTCGACAGAGGTTTGAGCAGTCGGGTGCGCACCTCGTAGACATAGTATTCAGCCGTAAACGAGTAGCGGTATATGGGTTCACTGTTGGTGTACACCAACAGATAGCGGCCATTTTGGCTCATTTCAAATCCCTCGATGGCATCGATTGTGGATTCGCGAGTGTGAGTGGCGTCAAACACCGTCTCAATCTTTTTGCCCGTAGCTATGTCGTAGCGGTCGATTGTGCGAGCATCGGCCGAGAGCAACAGATACCCTTGGCCGTCAGGCGCGTAAGTGAAACTCGGCGGCGCTGCCGGTTTATTCTGGGGATAGACATAGGGGGCTATGTCCTTGACGCTCTGCGATATCTGAGCGCTGACGCCCATAGCCGCAAAGGCGCATAACGGAAGGAAAAATATGCGAAGTCTTGTTTTCATGAGTCAAAACGTAAATCTTTAAAAATCAAAAAGCGACATTTGGGCATCGGGGACAGCCGGCTTGGTCTTGCGCTGAGGCGGCTGATAGCCAAAGTCAGGATTCTTCTCTGTCGGCCGCATCGACACATCTTCGGCCGGCGTGGCGACGAGCCAATCGGTACCCGCCACCATATCATCGAGGTCGTTGGCCTCGGCTTGGGCGCGCTTACGTTTGCGCGGAGGCTTTTGTCTCTCTACCGTATGCTGGTATGGCTCCTCGGGTGAGGCCGCAATGCTGATCTTTTCGCCCTCGGCAGCCTCTTTCCTCTCGAGCTCGTTCTCGAGGTCGGCTATGCGCTGGCGCAGGCGCTTTTGCTCGTCAGCGTTTTGGAGCAAATTGTTGCGTATGGTCTGACGCAGGGATTCGTTCTCAGTTTGCACTCCGCTCAGTGTCTGCTTCATCTTTTCATATCTGGCATCCATCTTTGAGCGCACCTCTTCAAATTTCTCTACCTGCTGCTTTATCTCCTCAATCTCGCTCTGCGTATCTTGTTGCTCGGCAATAGCCTTATCTTTTTCTGCCAATTGGCTGTCTCGCTCAGCAATCGAGGCATCCCGCTCAGCAATGAGAGCATCTTTCTCGGCTATCCTTGCCTCCTTATCCGCAATTAGGCCATCTTTTTCGGCTATGGCAGCATCCTTTTCAGCTATAGCAGCATCCTTCTCGGTTATGGCAGCCTCTTTTTCTTTGAGTTGAGCTTGAAGTTTTTCAATCTCGGCTTGCGCTTCGGGGGTTGCTGGCATCGGCTCAGCGCTCTGATCATCCTTGCGCTCGCTGGCTATGGCGCGCAGCTCTTCGAGTTCGCTCTCCATCACCGCAGCGGCCTTGGTCTTGTTGATCATGCACTTGTTCTCGATATCAAGCTGCTCTTTTTCTGCCTCAAGGCGCTGCACTTCTTGCTCGAGGTCGCGCACCCGGTCGCTTAGGGCACGCTTTTGGCGCTCAGCGCTTAGCTTCTGGTCATTGAGGGCCGCACGCTTGTCTTCCAGGTCCTTGGCTTTCTGGCGCAGAGTAGCCGCTTCGTCTTCCAAGCGCTTTTTCTCCTGCTCCCATTCGGCATGGCAAAACTCGGTAACCTGAGCCTCGACTTGGGCCAAGTAAGCCTTAAGCGAATCATCGAGAGAGTCGTAAAGCTGTTGAGTCTGCTTATCCGGGTCGACAGCGCCGCTGATGAATGTGGGAAGTGCTCGATTGAACACCTCCACTACCCCATTGAATATCTGGCGCACCTTGTCAGAATCAGGCACTGGGGCTCTGCGGCCGGAAGCATCATCGGCTGAGAATCGGCTGGTTGAGGTTGGATATGTTCCATATCAGTTTCGGAATCCTCGAGGCCATCATCGCCGAAGCCGAATATGCGTTTTATGTTGTTCAAGATTGGCATTCTCAGATTACAGTTTCAAGGTAAGAAAAATCGGGGAGGAGGAAAGTATTATTCTTCATGGGCGAGAGGCTCGGCTGCCCGAGGCTTGCCCACCACGCCAAGGCTCTTTTTGCCATTGATGGCGATGGGCAGCGGTTGGTCAAACCTCACAACTCTTATGAACTCGTCTTCGTAGACAGCCGGCTGGGCGTCTAAGAAGGCAGTGTCTGCCACTCCGTCGCCTATGGCTGTGTTGATCGTGAAATACCCCACGCCAAATGATGTGAGGTTCTGGAAGAAATGGGTGCCTTGGCTCGGCTCAACGCGGTAATTGCTCAACGATGACTCCACAATCAAGCGAGCGGCTGAGATATCGGCCCACTTGACGGGAATGCCGAGAGCCGAATCGCTCGAACCCCAACGCCCAGGCCCGATCAGGATGTAATTCCTACCCTCGTCGACAAACTGGCGATTCAGCTTGGCTATGTCGCGAGCCATCTGTGGCGTGTGGAATGAATCAAACTTGTCGGGCTTTACATATACTATAGTGTCGATGTTGTCGATGTTGCCATGCCCCAGAGCGGTATAGCTCTTGAGGATGAGTTCATCGTCGGATATCTCAAGCACATCGTCATCGACCATGTCTTTCTTGTCAATAATCGGTCGGATTTGCAGCCAATAGATGATGCCCTTCAGACCATTTTTGGATACTTTGGGAAATACCTGGCCGGCAAATTCTATTTCTACCGGTCGGCGCATTTCGCTTTGGCCAAGCTGCAGCATGAAATCGACAGCCTCGGCCAGGGGGAACGCTTTGTCCCTCAACATATTGGCGAATGTGACCACGCGTCGGCCCACTCCCATTTCAGAATCATAAATCATCTGGCTGCGGAAATCATAGGTCGATGCGATATATTTCAGAGCGCCGCTATTGGCGAAGTCTTGCACCGGTTTCTTGACGATGTTGAAGCCGTCATCAACTTGCAGAGGCTTCTCATCAGTCTCGTGAGCCGCGAGAGCCAGCAGATGCGTCTGGGTGTCGCGCAGAGCCAAGTCGAGAGTCGAGGTCTGGAGGCAACTGGCCGGATGCTTGGGCGAGAAGCGGAGGCTGCGAGCGCCGTCGACGATGTATTTGCCCAAGCCGACTGCCACTTGCGCCACTCCATCCTCGGCCTTTTCGCCGTTGATGGGATAATAGTTGAGGGAGCGCCCTACGCCAGAGAATGATGGGAAATAATATCCCTTATGATAGTCGCCTACCACCTCCTGTATAATGACTGCCATCTTCTCCTGATCGATGACATTTGAGGTAGCAGTCATGTATGCCTTAGATGCCGCATAGAATACCGATGCATACACGCCCTTGATGGCATTGCACATCAGGGTGAGCATCTCTTGCGGGTCATCCACATGGGGAATCATGTAGGTAGAATAGATGCCAGCAAATGGCTGGTAGTGGCTGTCTTCGAGCAAGCTCGAACTGCGGATAGCCAACGGCCGGTCAACCACCTCGTAAAGCGCCAGCAGGTCCTCGCGAATGCGCTCTGGGAGCAGAGCCTCTTCAAAGCGGGCCAGAATCTCCTCGTCTGACGCATTGCTAAGGGCAAACGGATAGAGATGGTTGGTCTCCATAAACTCGTCAAAAATATCCGTGCAGAGCACCACGCTGCGCGGTATGGTGATGGCCACGCCGTGGAAGTTGTCGCAGATGGGATTTTTCTTGATTATGGAATCGACAAAAGCCAAGCCGCGACCCTTGCCGCCAAGCGACCCTTGGCCTATGCGGGCAAAGTTGGAATAATAGTCAAACCTTTCCTTCTTGAACACAGCCACCACGCCGCGATTCTTCATCTTGCGGTATTTGACAATCATATCGAAGATAAGCTGCTTGGTCTCGGGGATATCCTCAAGGGTGTGGCTGCGGCGGCTCTTCAGCACCTCGGCTATAGGAAAGAGTGCGCGGGAGTAGAGCCAGCGCGATATGTCGTTGCGCGAGGCGTGATAGAGGAGCGAGTCATCCGGAATCTCAAATACCTTCTTCTGCAGATCCTTGAGGGTATGCAGGCGCATAACCTCCTGGCCAGTGTGCGGCTCTCGCACCACAAACTCGCCAAAACCAAAATTGGCAGCAATGGCATCGCCCAGGTCGACCGGCAATTTCTTTGAGTTCTTGTCAATGAATATGCCTGAGAACTCTGACACGCGATGGGCGTTCTCGAGTTCTGACGATTCGATTATGATAGGCACATAGGGGTCGCAATTGCGTATGTATTTTGAGAGCTTAAGGCCAGCCTGCGGGTCCTTGACGCCCTCGCGATTGAACGACACATCGCTGATGACACCCAAGATATGGTCGCCATATTTCTGGTACATCTCCACTGCCTCTTCATAATTGCGGGCCAGCAGCACCTTTGGGCGCCCGCGCATACGCAGCATCTGCTCATGCTCGTTGAGGGCCTCGGTCGAGAATACTCGCGACTGCTTGAGCAGATATTTGTATATGTGGGGGAGCACTGACGAATAGAAGCGCACCGAATCCTCGACCAGCAAGATGGCTTGCACGCCAACATCGAGCACATCGTGCTCGGCGTTGGCCAAATCCTCAAGCAACTTGATGATGGCAAGGAGCAGGTCGACATTGCCAAGCCAACTGAACACAAAATCGATATGCGACAGGTCTTGATTTGAGAGGCGGCGCGAGACCTCCTTGCTGAAGGGGGTGAGCACCACAATCGGCACATCAGGATGAGCCTGCTTGATCGAGGCAGCGCCGTCGAATGTCTCGGAGATGTCTACGCCTGGCATAGCGATCACCAAGTCGAAATTTTTCTGCGACATCGCCTCGAGAGCCTCAGACACATGGGCTACCCTCGACACTCGGGGTGGCGAGCTCAGATTGAGTGACACATATTCAAAATACAGCTGCTCTTCCACTCGGCCATCTTCCTCCATCATAAACGCATCGTAAGGCGAAGCAATCAACAACACGTTGAAGATGCGCTTTTGCATTAAGTCCTGGAATGAGGTATCCTTCAGGTAAAGCTGGCTTATCGCTGATTCATTCATTTGCTATAGGGTGGCGCTTAGTGCCCGCAGTGCACCGCGCTCTTTTTTACTACATAAGTTTTTTATCCGTGCAAATTTACTCATTAAATATGAATTTAGGAAATAATTTTGCTATTTTGTGTGGTTTGAGATTCCACACTCTTGGAAAAATCAGTCAAAATTGCTAATTTTGTGGTTGCTTTGGACCCAACCGAAACATCCGGACGTGTCCTTTGTTTAAAAAGTGAGGAAATTAGCTTTATGGATTTCAAGTTAGATTCGACATACAAGCCCACCGGCGACCAACCGCAAGCAATAGCCCAACTCGTTGAGGGAGTCAACGAGGGGGCTCCCGCTCAGACGCTGCTCGGCGTCACCGGCTCGGGCAAAACATTCACAATGGCCAACGTGGTAGCGGCTGTAAACCGCCCCACCTTGGTGCTGAGCCACAACAAGACACTCGCCGCGCAGCTGTACAGCGAATTCAAGAATTTCTTCCCACAGAATTCGGTGCAATATTTCGTATCGTATTACGACTACTACCAGCCCGAGGCTTACATACCATCGGTCGACAAGTATATCGAAAAAGACCTGATGATCAATGACGAGATTGACAAGCTGCGTCTGGCCACCACCTCGGCCCTGCTGTCGGGGCGCCGAGATGTAATCGTGGTCTCATCGGTGTCATGCCTCTACGGCATCGGCAATCCCGAGGATTTCCACGCCAGCGTAGTGCCAATCCATGTGGGCCAGAAAATCTCTCGCAACGACTTCTTGCGGCGCCTAGTCAATGCCCTGTATTCGCGCAACGAGCTGGACCTGCAGCGCGGCAATTTCCGAGCCAAAGGCGACACAGTGGATATCCGACTCGCCTACGAGGAGATTATCCTGCGCGTAGTATTCTGGGGCGATGAGATTGAATCCATCGCCACTCTTCACCCCGAGGACAATGTGTCGCTCGGCAGGCATGATTCGTTCAACATCTTCCCGGCCAACATCTTCGTCACCACCCCGGCCCGACAAGCCTCAGCAGTGGCACAGATCCAGATTGACTTGGGCGAGAGGGTCGAATTTTTCAACAAAGAGGGCAAAGAGCTTGAGGCCAAGCGCCTGTATGAGCGCGTGACCTACGACTTGGAGATGATCAAGGAGGTTGGATATTGCTCTGGAATTGAGAATTATAGCCGATATTTCGATGGCCGTCAGCCTGGGTCGCGTCCCTTCTGTCTGCTCGACTATTTCCCCAAGGATTTCTTGACAATCATAGACGAGAGCCATGTGACCATACCGCAAATTCGCGCTATGTATGGCGGCGATATTTCGCGCAAGATGAACCTGGTGGAATATGGCTTCCGTCTGCCAGCCGCAATCGATAACCGCCCGCTCAAATTTGAGGAATACGAGAGCCTGACCCCTCAGACCATATACGTGAGCGCCACTCCGGCCGACTATGAGCTGCAGCGCAGCGAGGGCGTGGTGGTAGAGCAACTGATACGTCCCACCGGGCTGCTTGACCCGAAAATCACCGTACGCCCATCAATCAATCAGATCGACAATCTGATTGAGGAAATCCAACTCAGAATAGAGCGCGGCGAGCGCACCCTGGTAACTACCCTCACCAAACGCATGGCCGAGGAGCTCAACGCTTACCTCATCAAGATGGGCATCTCTACAGCCTATATCCATAGCGATGTAGATACGATGGACCGCATCAAAATCCTCGATGACCTGAGGGCTGGTACTTATGATGTGCTCGTTGGCGTGAATCTCCTGCGCGAGGGTCTTGACCTGCCTGAGGTGTCGCTCGTGGCCATCCTCGATGCTGACAAGGAGGGATTCCTGCGCAGCCATCGCTCGCTCACCCAGACTGTGGGCCGCGCTGCCCGCAACATCAATGGCGAGGTGATAATGTACGCCGACAAGATTACGGATTCGATGCAACTGACCATCGATGAGACCGAACGACGCCGAGCCCTGCAGATGAAATACAACGAAGAGCATGGCATTACCCCGACGGCTATCATTAAGGCCAGAAACGCCATCATTGGCCTCGATGAGATTGAGGACGACTTTGAGAATGTGCAAAAAGTGGCCCGCGGACGCAAGCAAGTCAATGCTCGCGACAAGGTGCGCGAGAAACGCACTTCGCGCAAGGGAGGCATCTACGACTATGAGTTCGAGCCAAAGGTTGATATCGCTGCCGACCCTGTGATCGGATACATGAACAAAGAGCAACTCACTAAACATGCCGAGCAACTGCGCGCCGAGATGCTCAAGGCAGCCAAGGATATGGAATTTATGGAGGCTGCGCGCCTGAGAGATGAAATCATCAAAATCGAGCAGAAACTCGAGAAAATGAAAGGATGAGTAATAAGTAATAAGTAATGAGTAAGTGATGAAAGAAAAGTCACATATCCCAGGCAAGGGGGCTGTCGGTAAAGGCAATCCGGCCAATGGCCCTAAGCCCAAGGAGGGAGCGCCCAATCAGCAGCTCAAGCAATCGGCGATGATCAAGTATCCGCCGGTCACTGACTACCTGCCCACCTCGGTCAAGGAGATGGAGGCTCTGGGCTGGGACTATGTGGATGTGGTGATTTTCACGGGCGATGCTTATGTCGACCATCCATCGTTTGCCGCCGCTGTGATCGGCCGTTCGCTCCAAGCGGCTGGTTATCGCGTAGCGATTGTGCCACAGCCAAATTGGCGCGACGATCTCAGGGATTTCAAGAAATTCGGCACTCCGAGGCTCTTCTTCGGCGTTTCAGCCGGAGCCATGGATTCGATGGTCAACCACTATACAGCCAACCGTCGGCGTCGCAGCGACGACCCTTATACTCCTGACGCACGCCCCGGGATGCGCCCCGACTACCCCACAATCGTCTACTCAAAGATATTGCGCGATCTATTTCCTGATACCCCCATCATTGCTGGAGGCATCGAGGCCTCGCTGCGCCGATTCTCGCACTACGACTATTGGCAAGATCGCCGGCGACCATCAATCATAACCGACGCCCCAGTGGATATGATCCTCTATGGCATGGGCGAGCGCACGATTGTAGAATTGGCCCGGCGCCTCAGCGATGGCGAAAAGATAGCCGATATAACCGACCTTCGGCAGTCGGTGGTACTGCGTCCCAAATCGGAAATGCCAACAGAGACAACGGATGATGACATAGTGCTGAGCTCGTGGGAAGAATGTCAAAAGGATAAACGCAAGCAATCGGCCAATTTCAAGCATATCGAGCAGCAGAGCAATCGCCTTAATGGCGGAGCTACGCTGTGGCAAGCCTGGGGCAACAAAGTGGTCAAAGCCAATCCCATGCTGCCGGCCATGACCCAAGGCGAAATTGATGCCGCATTTGACCTCCCCTATACTCGTCTGCCCCATCCTCGCTACAAGGGAAAACGCATTCCGGCCTACGAGATGATTCGCCACTCGGTGAACCTGCATCGCGGCTGCTTTGGCGGCTGCGCCTTCTGCACAATCTCGGCCCATCAGGGCAAGTTCATCGCTTCGCGCTCCAAGGATTCGATTATGCGCGAGGTGAAACAGGTGACCCAGATGCCCGATTTCAAGGGCTACATCAGTGACTTGGGAGGCCCCTCGGCCAATATGTATGCCATGGGCGGTAAAGACAAGAGCATTTGCGCCAAGTGTCTGCGGCCCTCATGCCTGCATCCATCGCCCTGCAAGAATCTCAACACTGACCATTCGGCTCTGCTCGACATCTATCATGCCGTGGATGCTCTGCCTGAGGTTAAGAAGTCGTTTGTGGGCAGCGGCGTGCGTTACGACCTGTCGATGCACCGCACTGGCGACCCCGATATTGACCGCACCAATGCGCAGTACAATGAAGAACTTATCGCCCACCATGTGTCGGGGCGCTTGAAAGTGGCTCCGGAGCACACCTCTGACCAGGTACTGAATGTGATGCGCAAACCATGCTTCAAACTCTTCCATCAGTTCAAGGATCTGTTTGACCGCACTAATGCCAAGTACCATCTCAATCAGCAGTTGATTCCCTACTTCATCTCGAGCCATCCCGGATGCCGCGAGGTGGACATGGCCGAATTGGCGGCTGAGACTAAGAGCCTCAACTTCCATCTCGAGCAGGTGCAAGATTTTACGCCCACTCCGATGACCGTGGCCACTGAGATTTACTACACTGGCTACCATCCCTATACCGGTGAAAAAATTTTCACCGCCACTACCCAGGCCGAGAAGTTGGCCCAGCGCAAGTATTTCTTCTGGTACGACAAAACCTACCGCCAGGACATCATCTCATCGCTGCGCCGTCTCCACCGCCCCGACCTAATTGCTCGCCTCTTCCCCCATCTCAAATGAAAAACGAAAAATGAAAAATTCCCCATCCCATTTTTCATTCTTCATTTTTCACTATTCACTATTACTTATTACTTATTACTTATTACTTATTCCTTATTCCTTATCCTCATGCCTTCAGCTCGACTTTCCTTACGCCAAATCATCGAACACGCCGGTGGCGAGTTTCGCATCCCCGATTATCAGAGACGATACATCTGGGGACAGCAAAAACGCGGTTCTAAGAATTCCGCTACTAAGTTGTTGGCCAACATCAGCAAAGCTTTCGAGGCTGGCGAGGAACTCTTCTTGCAAGGCATAACCCTGTCGCGGCGCACTGATGGCGGATTTGATGTGGTGGATGGGCAGCAAAGGTTGACTTTTCTGTATCTTTTGCTCCTACATTTAGATCCGTCAAAGCAATATTTCAAGATTAGATATGACTGTAGGGCCAGTGCTGAGGCTTGGCTTGAGGCAAGAGATGAGAAAATTGATGACCCCTCGTCGCAAGATGTCTATTATTTTCGCCTTTCGCTTAAGGCCATAACGCAAGCCGCGCCAAAATATTCGGTGGATGACCTGCTCGACAAGATTATCTTTCTGTATATCGAGTTGCCCGAGCCAGACATGAGCATAGGCGCTTATCAGATGCTAAATGCCACCAAATCAGTGATGAATCCCTGCGATGTAATCAAAGCTGACCTGATGCGCATGGCATCTGACCCTAAGCAGCCTTATGCCACGGATTGGGACTTGAATGCGCTGCGTTCGCGCTACGCCTCGGAATGGGAGAGTTGGCTGCGCTGGTGGAACGCACCGGCAGTGCGCACATATTATGGCACTACGGCCAAGGATCCGCTCGACTTGCTGCTCAGATTAGGGCTGCGCAGTCGTGGCTCGGACTGCACTACTCCCCTCACTTATGATGAGTTCAGGGTAGCAATTGAGGCCGAGGCTCCAGAGCCATACCATGCAGCCAAGCATTTCTTCAGCAAACTGCGTCGCACTCAGAAGCGATTTGAAGAGGCTTACGCCGACACTGTAGCCTATAATCGCATCAAGGCTATCTTACTGTTGCAAGAGCCGCAGGCGCAGTTCGACTTTCTGCATCTGTATTTCATCACGATGGAGATCAACGATGAAGCTCTGGAGTGGTATTACAAGTTGTCGTTCTTGGGCATGAGCATTGATGAGATTTTGTCGGGACAGCCCGAATCGGCAAAGTTTGACGATATGCTGGCTACCCTCTCGATGGCCGATGTTTACCATAGCGAGGCTAAGAAGGAGGCTTTCAACCTGTTGCTGCGCCTCAATATCGATGAGGATATCAAATTGGGCCGCAGGTTTGATTTCAGGATTTGGAATAACCGTTCGCTCGAACATATTTATTCCAAGTCAAGGGTTTGGCATCGCAATCCTGATGGCCGCATCTTTGACGGCAATGACAACGAACTGCATATCTCGCGCCATAAGTTGGATTCAGACCCGACTTTTCTGCATCGTGATGATATTGTCAATCTCGACGGAGTGCAGCTGTCGGAGCATTGCATCGGCAATTTGGTGTTACTCTATGGCCAAAACAATGCCCGATTTGGCAACGCGGGCTTTGAGGAAAAGAAGATGATGTTTCTCGCCCCAGGCGACATGGGGGTCTTCGAGAGCCGAAACCTCCTCCACAGTGTCTGCGTCTTCGCCGGCAACACCTGGACCGCCCAATCCATCGTCGACAACTACAACCTCACCCTCAAAAACCTCAAACTCTACTACGGCATCAAATAATCAATATCTCAGTTTTACGAAGACGGGGTAGTGGTCGCTGGGGAGGCGGCGCTGCTGGGAGGAGAAGTCGATTTCTTGCGGGGCTGCGGCGCCTTTGGTGGTAGCGGCATCGGGGTCAACAACCCAATAAGCATCAGTGAGGATGGCATAACGGTAGGGATGCAGAGCCGGGGAGACAAACACATGGTCGATGCGCGAATCAGTGTAGGAATCGCTCTTGTAATTATTGAAGGTGCCATTAGTGGCAAAGCGGCGATCAGCTGCCTCGTAGCTATCTATAAGGCCAGAGGCGGTGAAAATAGAATATATCTCATCATGCTGGTCGACATTGAAATCGCCAGTAAGGATAATCTTGGCATCCTTGGGCGCAATTTCAGCCATGCGCTCAACCACCAACTTTGCGCCATTGCGGCGAGCCTCAGTACCGATATGATCCATGTGGAGATTGAAGAAATATATAGTATCACCGGTGGCGATTATCTCAAATTCGCCCCACGTGCATACCCTGTGGCACACTGCATCCCACCCACGGCTCACAGTGTCAGGAGTCTCTGACAGCCAGAAAGTACTGCTGCGCAACGGACGCAACTTCTCTCGATTATAGAATATGGAGGAGTACTCGCCTTCGCGAGGGCCCTCGCGGCCAGTGCCAATATAATCATACTCTGGCAACAGGCGCAACATATCTTGCAGCTGATGGTCGAGAGTCTCCTGAGTGCCAAAAGCATCCGGCATCACAAATTCCAGTAAGTCGGTGATATACGGCACCCTCTCATCCCAACTATGACCTCTCTCGCGGTCATACTCGCAATCAAGCCGTATATTGTATGAACCCACAGTCAACTCTTGAGCCCAACCCATGAGCCCAAGTGCCATCAATGCAGCAAATAAAATCCTCTTCATAGCAAAATCATTATTTGCTGACAAAATTACGAATTAAACTCGGAAAAAACAACACCCCAGTAATTTTTACAAGGATTTAAAATTTATCTTGTAAAAACCACGGATTACACGGATTTCTTTGGAGTAAAGGAATCTGTAAAAAAACTGTGGGAATTTGCGGTTACAAATTATCAGAGAGTAATCTGTGGTACTTAATTATCAAGGGTGAAGTTGGGGCCGACGTTAGAGACATCGGCGTTTTTGATAGCCCACCAGAGGGAATCCTTGCGGGCGCGGCGCAAGTCTTCAGAATCCTTAAGGCCTGTGCGTCGAGGACTCATGTGCCAGCGTATGGCTCTCTCCTCCTCGGGCGAAAGGTCTACGCCGTGGGCGCGGAGCATCTCTACCGACCTGTCGCCATGGCCAGTGTTGGGAGCGCCCGTGGGTATGGCCTTGCCTTGGGCATCGGTGGTGAACTGGTCAATCTTGCACAGGTCGTGCAGCAGGGCGCAGATGGCTATGCTATCTGCTGGGAGCTTGGGGTATTTCTGCGAGGCATGGTCATAAACGCTCAGGCTATGCTGCGCCAGCCCTCCCCGCCAATTATGATGGCGATTGTCTGACGAAGGCCTGTGATAGAAATCGCCATCGGCCATGAATTTCAACACCGATTCAATCCCGGGTCTATTCGTGGCTCGCAATATCTCTTCAATCCTCCGGCGATTGTCCTCAATCTGCTCTTCTGTGGGTATAATGCTCGTATCCATAATTCATCTTTTTGTAAAACATAACAACACTCATATTATTCAAGTTTAAAGAACATAAGCACATCAGCTATACGTAAGCACATCAGAAAGGAAAACTCTAGTGGACAAAAAAATGAAATCATCCATGGTGCGCTTACGTAAAGCTTATGTGCTTACGTTTCGAATCGTGCTTACGTTTTCCACCCACAGATGAAACAAATGGATTAAAAAATCGTTAACAGAGTAGAGGAATAAATCTATTGACGCTATTATGGAATCGAATAGAGTGTTTTCGCTTGAAGAGCTGCTCGGTGGCAAGGTGACTATGGTCATCCCCGATATGCAGCGCGACTATTGCTGGGGCGATAAGGGAAATGATGTGCCCCTGCAGTACAAGGCCGCAACCTTTGTCAAGGGAGTGCTATTGCTCTTCAAGATGAAGCGACCCTCAATCCTGGGCCTCCTCTATGGCTACGAACAGCCAGCCGACAGCCAACGCATCAACATCATCGATGGCCAGCAGCGTCTCACCACCCTATACCTGCTTGCCGGCATGCTCTATCGCCGCACTGAGGAACCAGCCCTGCGCCAGCTCCTCATCAGCGATTATCAGCTTGTCGATGACAGCGAACCACGCATCCTCTACCAGTCGCGTCGCGAGGCTTTCTATTTCATCAGTGATTTGGTGACTCATTTCTTCCTTAACCGCGACGGGCACCTCTCCCAACTCGAAAAGAGCACATGGTATTATGCCAGCTATGATGCTGACCCATCGGTCAAGAGTTTCATATCGGCCCTAAGGCAAATCGATGCGGTGCTTGAGGAGGCCGATTCGGTGGTAGATTTTGACTTCACCGGCTTTTCAGAATTTCTGCGCAAGGAGGTGAAATTCCTTTATTGCGGATTCACCGACCGAGCCACGGCCGAGAAGACATTTATCACCATCAACACCACGGGCGAGCCCCTCACCATGTCGCAAAAGCTGCGCTCTCTGTCGATAGCCTTGCGCCCCGATGACAAGACCATCGCTGAGCGCTGGAATAAAATCGAAGACTGGATGTGGGCGCATCGCCACGAATGCGACATCGAACGCATGATGGATAGCTATCTTGCTACACTCGACCAGCCGTCAGGATTCACGCCTGAGGATTTCTTTGAGTTTGCCGATGCATATTGCCGCATGGCCACGGCTTGCAACGCCGCCCTCCCCTGCTTGGGCGGAGCTGATTTCCTCGAGGCTGGCGACTTTGCCATCCTGCCTACAGTAGCCTTTGTGCGCCATTTCGGCGATGAGGCATCGGATGCCGACATACGCCGATTCTGCCACATGCTATGCAATATCACCCGATATCAAAAAGCGGCAGCCAATGGCTCGGATACCCAAGCGGGCGTAGAGATGGCAATGGGCATGCGCAATCCCGACCTGCTGTCATTGCTGAAATGGCACGGTGCGCCGCGCCGATTGCTCAACGATGAGGAGCGGGCCAAACTCGAGTTCATCGCTCGCAACCAGCACCAACGCGACCGCGCCGAAGAATTGATAGCCTGCGCTGAAAGCCACCCGGCCATCAACGGCAAAGCATCAAGGATACTGAGCTGGTGCAACTGCGACATGTCGATTCTGGCCCACTATGTCGAGCGTCTCTATGACATATTCGGACTGCGGATGCCGGGCAATGGAGTGCTATGCCCAGTATCAGAGGAAATCGACAAACAGCCATCGCTCGACCTGCTGCGCCGCGCCCTGCTCACTGTGCGCCACAAGGATTACCCGATAGTGCGCCGAGGCGATACGGTGCTCTCGCTATGCTGGAATGATTTCGACTGGCAGCGCCTGATGCTCACAGCTCCTGGCCTGCTGCGCCATATAATCGACCGCTGCGACTGCGACCCAAGCCGCCATCCCATCGAGGTATTCAAGGAGATGATCAGCAGATTCTCCGACAAGTCATATCCTTACTATTTCATCATTAAAAACGAAGAGACCATCAACTATGCGCGCAAGCGCCAGCTGCTGCGCCCCTGTCCGGCCTTTCTCGGTGTGTATGACATCAAGAGGGTGCATCCGCGCTGGTGGGTTGAGCAATACGAGTTGCGCTCTGACCCCAACCACTGGATGCCTATCCGCCCTTATGGGGCCAAGTGCCTATACACCGACCATCTTGTCTACAATGTGGCCATCGACCTGTATCATGAGCCGCAGGAGAAACAGAAATACCGCATAGAGGTATTCTCGCGCAAGGACCTCGACAAGGGAGCCAAGCGTCCCTACAATCTGCGGTCACTGATGGATGAATTTGATGACATGTTCATGCTCGACCAGAGGCGCTCGCGCTTTTTCGCCCTCATCAAATCTGCCTCGGATGCGGTAGCCCTATTCCACGCCCTGCTCAAAAGCGTGCGTTGACCGAATTGTCCGCTTTTGACCACCAAGTGTCCGAAATCGGACACATTCTAAAATTTTGCCTATTGATAATCAGCGAGTTAAGAATTGACACGGTTTTGGCAGTTCTTAAAAGCAACCTCAATGACTACAAAAAATCATTGGGTCACCACTTAATACCAACTCGCAATGAACCTGCTGAAACAGTCATGGGCGCAAGCCCGCGCCAATAGCGCCAACACCATTCTTTACATCCTGGGCGTCGCCCTCGCCGTATGCACCGTGATGATCATCTCAATCATCTGGCACGTCAAGCTCGACCCCATCTATCCCGAATACAACCGCGACCGCACTGCCTACCTATCGAGAATGACCATAAAAGTTGACACCGAAGAAGAACACTCCTCTATGAGTGGCAACCTTACGGCCCAAGTGGTAAGGGAAATTGCTCAAGATATCGACTGCGTGGAAAATCTTGGCGTCACAGTAATTGGAGGAAGCACACTGCGAGTGCCTGGCACTAAAAAAATGATTAAAACCCGTGGGTTTGACATCAACTCCGACTTCTTACGAATATACAATTATGACATTCTCGCTGGCAGGCAATTTACGGATGATGAAATTGAGGCCAACGCATCAAAAATAATGATTGACGAAGACATTGCCAAGCAACTATACGGCAGTGCAGCAGTAGCTGTAGGCAAGGAAGTGGATATGGATTTCAAGCCCAAGGAAATCATTGGCGTTTTCCGTCCTACAAGCGCCTTGGCACCAAATTCCTACGCCCAAATCCTCTGCCCAATCGTGATTAAAGAAGATCCGAATGTAATGATTGCACAGTATTCCGTAGTATTTCTTCTCAAAGAGGGACGGAAATTTGAGGAATTGCAACAAGAAATCAAGGACAGGCTGCGCCGTTACAATTCAACTATGCCAGAAGGCCGTTCTTTTGAATTTGAGGATGGGCCAGCTGACCAGAAGACTCAGGCATTCAACAGTGTCACACACTCGGGCTATCTTTATTACGTAGCTATAGCGTTGCTGCTGCTAATGGTGCCAGCTATGAACCTTTGCGGCCTCATCACCGAAAACCTCAACCGCCGACAAGAAGAAATAGGAGTGCGCAAATCCTTTGGAGCAGGACGCACGTCTCTGCTTTGGGAAATTGTGACTGAAAATCTATTGCTCACTATTGCTGGAGCTCTCTTAGGCTTGTTACTCTCTTGGATAGTAATTTCTCTTTGCGGCAATTGGGTGCTTAAAGTCAGTGATTTAGCCAACACTTATGGCTCTATCGATAAATCCACCCAAATAACTTGGGAAATGCTTTGGTCATGGAGCATATTCGCCTACTGCATAGCAGCTGCCTTTGTTCTCAATCTGGTGGCTTCGCTCATACCGGTATGGTGTAAACTTAGGCATCCAATCGTACAATCCCTATCCTCAAGCGGTCGTGACACAGAGAGCCATGGCTTGCTCGGACGCATTTCATCCAATGTCTGGATTTTCTTAGAGTTGGTTTTCATCACCGTATTGGCTTGGTCAATCATCGACCCTATAGCCGTAAGCAAGGCCGAGGCTACTGATAACCCTGGCTATGACTTTGACCAACTATTCACTATCGAGTTTAACACCTTACCCAAACCATCAGTCCTCTTTGATTCTACCCTAACCTCAAATCAGGCTATATGGAATCAGCGCCAACAAATCATGGACCGAATCAGAGCTCTCCCAGAGGTGGAAAGCTGCACACAAATAAGCCCTTGGATGCAATTCGAGAATTATGGTTCGTTTAGAAGCAGTTTAGAATTGGACTCAACCACCCATAGTACATATTATAAACTAGCGTTTTTACCTGGCACCGACTTCTTCCGCACTTACGGGATAAAACCTGTCAAATCTGGCCTTACAGCTTCAGACCTTGACAATGCAAGCTACGCCGAAACCACTGATATGTCAGATGTGATTTCAGGAATCTTCACCAAATCCATAATCGATTTTGTGGGAGGAGATGACGCTACTACTTCATTTGTAGCCCGCGACTCGGCCGTGTTAAATGTGTCTGGAATAGTAGAGAATGTGCGTTATAACTCTGGCCAAAATGTGACAAACATTCTCTTTTCACCTTTTAAGCTGGATATGGATAATCTGACCGATATGTTTTCTCCTTTCTGCTTCATTTATCCACAGTTTGCTGTGAGGTTGCGTCTCGGCATTGATCCCCAAAAATATCTGGATGCTAATGGGGATATGATACGCGAGACATTGAGCGTAGGCAATTTCTATGTTCAGGACCTGAATTCCTATAGCGAAAAGAGAGACAAATTACGCTCTTACTATGGCAATGAAAACGAAGAGCGCTTGGGCGCCGCAATGATGCTATTCTTCTTCGCCAACATAGTGTTGGGCGTAATTGGTATGTGCTACCTACAGGGCGAACGCCGCAGGCATGAGGCTGGAGTACGCAAGGCATTCGGTGCGGCCACGGGTCAGATTGTCTGGAAGCAGATGCTGCATGGCGCATTGCTTGCAGTCTGCGCTTGGGCTCTGGGCAGCCTCCTCTTCCTGCAGAAAGCTCTTTCTGACGGTTTGGCCACCATTAACACCGGTGGCATGACCCGCAACCTCAATTGGACTGACAATTTCTGGCTCCATTTCGGCGTAATCTCCATGCTGGTCCTGGCTCTCCTCCTCGCCTCTGTTGCCATCGGCCTCTACTTCCCCGCCCGCAAATCCGCCTCCGTCACCCCAGTCGATGCCCTCCGCTCAGAATAATCTCCCCCTCTCCATCCACCCAAAATGGTCAATCGATTGACCATTTTCCTCCAATTTTCATCAATCCATTGACGATTTTCCTCCAATTTTCATCAATGCAATGACGATTTTCCTCCAAAAATCGTCATTGCATTGATAATTTTTGTATCTTTGCCGTATAAAAATGGTGAAGATATGGATATAATGCAATTGTTTGAATCCTCCCAATTGCTGGTCGAGGAGGTTGACCTTACCTATAAGCGCTACCTTTATCAAGAGATTGATTGGGACAATCGGCTTATAGTGATTCGCGGTCCAAAAGGCGTAGGCAAGTCTACTATGATATGGCAGAGGATGAAGGAGGAGTTCTACCAATCTCCCCAGGCTCTTTATGTGTCGTTAGACAACATTTGGTTTTCTACCAATAGCTTGGTTGACCTCGCGCATTATTTCTACACCCATGGTGGCACCCATCTCTTCTTGGATGAGGTGCACAAATATCCCAACTGGATTAAGGAGGTGAAGAATATCTATGATATGTATCCCAAACTCCATATCATAGTGACGGGATCATCGATGCTCAATCTGTCGGATTCAAAGTTGGCAGATATCTCTCGACGCCGTCGCCAATACGACCTTGCGGGCCTCTCTTTCCGTGAGTTTCTCCACTTCGAGGGCCTGGGAGATTACAAACCCTTGTCGCTGGAAGAATTGGTAGCAAACCACTATCAACTGGCAGCAAAGGTAACTAAGGATATAAAAGTGCTCCCCGCATTTGAGAAATATCTTCAGGTTGGTTTTTATCCTTTCTATAAAGAAGACCTAAAGGGCTTCAGTCTGCGACTCCAACAGGTAATCACTACGGTGATAGAAAGCGAAATCCCAGCCGTGGGCAATCTTGAATACGAATCGGTGTATAAAATCAAACGCCTTCTGGGCATTCTGGCTCAGTCTACTCCTTATACCCTCAACTTAGAGGATTTGGCTAAAGCCATGGGGGTAGCGCGCAACACGCTGCTAAAGATGCTTGACTTGATGGACAAAGCAGCCCTCATTCGCCGACTTTTCGCAAAGGAGAATATGGGTGGCCTCAAAAAGCCCGAAAAGATTCTCTTTGATAACGCCAACATCATGAATGCTTTGAGCCCCAAGGCAGAAATTGGCACACAGCGAGAAACCTTTGCTGCTTCTCTATTGTCGCATGCCCACGAGGTATTTATGCCAAAAGATGGCGATTTGCTCCTCGACAATGGCATGCTCTTTGAGGTTGGCGGCAAAAACAAAAAATTCAATCAAATCAAAGACCTCCCCTCTAGTTACGTCCTCGCCGACGACATCGAATCCGGCTTCGCCAACCGCCTCCCCCTCTGGACCCTCGGCTTCCTCTACTGAATCTTTTCTATCCGTCTATAGCCATTTATTCAATTAAATTGGTTAACTTTGCTCGTAATTTGAATTATAGCCCCTCCCAATATGAGCCAATCATTAAAAGAACTTGAAGAGAGCCTGTGGCAAGCAGCCGACAAACTGCGTGTAGATGGTGGGTTAAAGTCCACCCAGTATTCTGCGCCTTTGCTCGGACTTGTGTTTCTACGATTTGCCTCCAATAAATATGACCACTATAAAGGTGAAATTGAAACAGAATATAACCAACTGGCTGGTACACGCGGTGAGAAAAGCATTGAAGAGATAGCATTAGCAAAATGTGGATTTTATTTACCTCCTGAATCACATTTCGATTATCTCCTTAATCTCTCAGAGAAAGAGGATATCCCTGCTGCAATCAAAACTGCTATGGAAGGTATCGAACGCTATAAGCCAGAACTCGAAGGCTCTCTACCAAAAGATGAATACTATGCCCTTGAAGCTGCCACTGTCAACGATGACGATCATTCGCGCGACTATTCCCTATCGGCATCTCTTCTAAAAATCATCAATGGCATTCCTAAGGATATGACTGGTGATGTGTTTGGTAAGGTTTATGAGTATTTTCTTGCCAAATTTGCCAGCAGTGAAGGGAAAGGAGGCGGCGAATACTATACCCCAACTTCTGTGGTGCGTCTGATGGTAGAAATGATTGAACCTTATGAGGGAAAGATACTAGACCCCGCTTGCGGATCTGGGGGTATGTTTGTACAAAGTGCCGATTTCATAATTCGTAGCAACTCCAAGGGGAGTGGCATACGAGTTTATGGAATAGAAAAGGAATCAGAAACAGTAAAGCTTGCCAGAATGAATATGTTCCTCCACGGGCTGAGCAACAGTATTCTCCAAGCCAATAGTTACTACAATGATCCTCACAAGTGCTTTGGCAATTTTGATTTTGTGATGGCTAATCCGCCTTTCAATGTTGACGATGTAAACTATGATAAGGTAAAGGACGATCCTCGTTTCAATACCTTCGGAGTACCAAGGAATAAAACCAAAAGCGGAAAGAAGACCGATGCGATTGAGACAGTCCCCAATGCCAACTATTTATGGATCTCGCTTTTTGCAACCTCGCTTAATGCCACTGGCCGCGCAGCTCTGGTAATGGCCAACAGCGCATGCGATGCAGGCAAGTCTGAGGGAGAGATTCGTGCCCGATTAGTTGAAGATGGCATTGTTCATGCCATGCTATCATTACCAAGCAATATGTTCTATTCAGTAACTTTGCCAGCCACCCTTTGGTTCTTTGATAAGGCAAAGCGTGACGACAAACGCGTACTCTTCATAAATGCCCGCAATGTCTATCGTCAAATAGACCGTGCTCACCGAGAGTTTACTGATGAGCAAATTGCGAATCTTACTTGCATCCGCCATCTATACGAAGGCAAAGAAGAGCATTATCAACTGCTTGTAACCCATTATGCCAACCGCATCGAGGATTTGACAGACGCGCTCAACGCAGCCACAAAAGCCAAAGAAGCAGTAGATAAAGAAGTGTTGGAATTTACCACTGCCAATCCTGACAAAAAGCTAAAGCCGGACTTAAAGCGTAGACAGGATGGAGCTACCAATGCTATTGCCAAAGCCGAGCAAGGACTTGAGTATATGAAGTCGATGAAGCAATGGCTTCGTGATAATTTCCCTAATGGTGAGTATCGAGATGTGGTGGGTCTATGTAAAGCCGCAACGATAGAAGAAATAAGAGAACAGGACTACTCTCTTAATCCTGGTCGCTATGTCGGCGTTTCCATTGAGGAAGATGACGATGAGGATTTTGTAGAGGCAATGGCTTCACTCCGCGATCGTCTAACAGTTCTCGATGAGCAAAGCCGCTCACTAATGGCTCAAATTTACCAAAACCTTAACGAGCTGGGCTTATGATGTGGGAGAAAGTCAAATTAGGTGATATCGCTCTCAATATTCAGACTGGACCATTTGGTTCACAACTTCATCAGTCTGACTATTCTGATGTTGGCACCCCTGTTGTCATGCCTCAAGATATAGTGGGTTACTCTATCACTACCCACAAGATTGCTCGTGTGGGAGAAAATCACGTAAATCGTCTTTCTCGTTATAAATTAAATCAAGGTGACATTCTATTTCCACGTAGAGGAGATGTGGGTAAATGTGCTTATATCACCGAAAATGAAGAAGGTTGGTTATGTGGAACGGGTTGTTTAAAAGTTGAGATTAACCCAAATGTTGCAGATTCAAAATTCATAGCCTACCAACTACGTTTACCAAACCTAATAGAATGGCTCGAAAAAAGTTCAGTTGGAGCTACTATGCCTAACATCAACCGGGACATACTTGCAGGAGTACCATTAGAGTTACCTGATTTACCAACCCAAAAGAAAGTTGTAGATACTCTCTCCAATTATGATGCTTTAATTGAGGTGAATGAGAAGCGTATAAAGATATTGGAGGAAATGGCTATGCGCATTTACCGCGAATGGTTTGTCCAAATGCGTTTCCCCGGCCATCAGTCAACCCAATTAAAGAAAGGTCTCCCCGAAGGTTGGCATTTTGGTATTCTTTTGAATTTAGGAGAGTTTAGACGTGGCAAAAATATCACAAAAGATGAAACTATATTGGGTAATATCCCAGTGGTTTCAGGTGGTATTAATCCTGCTTGTTACCATAATAAAGCGAATGCCAAGGGCCCAGTGGTGACAGTTAGTGCTTCTGGAGCAAACGCTGGATTTACTCGGTTATATTATGAAGACATTTGGGCAGCTGATTGCTCATATATTGACTCAAGCTGTCAAAATATTATGTACCTATATGTTTTCCTAAAAGTTTTTAAGACTTTAATTGAAAATTTACAAAAAGGAGCTGCCCAACCCCATGTGTATGCAAAGGATTTGAATAACTTATCAATAGTTATACCTTCAGAGAAACTCATCAAGGATTATCAAAAAAGAGTAACACCTATTTTTCAAGTAATTCATTCTTGAGTCCGCTTTAAAAAGTCGAACAGGTTTAAAAGTGTTAAACATTTTTAATTGTTAAGAAAAGCTAATCAAAATATTTGTCAGTCTGGCAAATTATTCGT
>NWBJ01000030.1 GCA_002633115.1 Muribaculaceae bacterium Zag1 | reverse complement strand
TATTAAAATTCGTGCGGTAACCCTGGAGACGAATGACAAAAGTTAGACAATAAAACGTTAACTTTGCAAATACATTTTATCTAACCGAAAAACGTATATCAGATGTTACAGTTCATAGCCCAAACAAATGAAAAATATACCATAGCCGAGTTGTCGCAGATGGCCATCGAGGGCGGATGCCAGTGGATAGTGCTGAGAGTGCCCGATATGGCCGACCATGAAATCAGAGAACTCGTGCAGGAGCTTACGCCTCTGTGCAAAGAAACATCTACCATCCTCACCATCGAGAACCATGTGGAGTTGGCCAAGGAACTTGGGCTGCATGGCATCTGGCTCAAGGGTAGCGACCATAGCGCCCACCAGGTGCGCGAGATGTTTGGGCCCGAGGCTATCATTGGCGTGCAAGTCGAGATTGCCTCATCGGCCATGGCTCTGGTAGGGGCTGACATCGACTATGTTTCCTTCCCGCCCACGGTGCCGCTTGAACGCATATCTGAGAATGTCGAGGCGCTGCGCAATGCCAAATTCGAATTGCCAATCGTGGCTGAGGGAAATTTCGGGATACTGGAAATTCCAGCAGTACTGGCGACCGGAGTGAACGGCATAGCCGAAGCCGAGCCGATCAGCAGTGCGGCCGACCCAGTGGCTGAAACCGAAAAAATCATCAACGCATTAAATAGCGGAGCGCAGTAATGATCAAGGGGCTTGGATGGAAGGTAGCGTTGCCTATCGTGATAGGCCTTGGGGTAATCGCCTGGTTATTCCATGACGATTTCTCTGAGGCTGCCTTCGCAAGCATACACTTTGGCTGGCGAGCAGTGGTGGGCATAGCCCTGGCTTGCCTGTTTGTGGTGGGCCGAGATTTCGGCCTCACCTGGCGATTCCATACCATCGCGGCTCCCGACCTGTCGTGGAAGAGGGCATTGCGCGTCGACCTGATGTGCGCATTCACCTCGGCCATCACGCCATCGGCAGTGGGCGGCAGCGCTTTGGCTATCTTTTACCTCAATACCGAGGGGGTGAAGGTGGGCCGGGCTACGGCTCTGACGCTGACCACGCTGTTTCTCGACGAACTCTTCTTCGTAATCTTTTGCCCGATAATAGTGCTGTGCCTGCCGCTCGACCAATTGTTTGGGTCGGGGAATCGGAGCGGATTCCTGCAAGGCGTAGAGATTGTGTTCTGGCTGGTCTATGCCGGAATTGTAATTTGGACATCAATCCTGTATGCTGGCATCTTGTGGAAACCGCAGATAGTGCAAAAGGTGTTTGTCAAACTGTTCAGCATGAAATGGCTGCGTCGCTGGCTCCCCAATGTGCAACAAATGACGGGCAATATGATAGCCACGTCAGATTGGGTGAAGCATTGCCCGCGCTCGTGGTGGCTCAATGTGTTTGGGGCTACGGTGCTGTCATGGTTCTCGCGCTATCTAATCGTAAACGCTATCTTCTGGGCATTCATCCCAGGATGCAACTGGGGCTTGGTATTTTGCCGACAGTTTGTGGTGTGGGTGGTGCTGATGGTAAGTCCCACGCCGGGCAGTTCGGGCTTGAGCGAGTGGATGTTCACTGAATACTATGGCGACTTGATCGGCAATCTCGACTTGGCACTGGTGATGGCTCTGATATGGCGTCTCATCACCTATTATATATACTTGGCTCTGGGCGTATGCTTGGCACCGACATACTTCAAAAAGTCAAAAGTAAATGACAACAAATTTAAAATTAACAATGATTGAGTACATAGCAGGTCACTTATTATCAGAGAATCACTTCACGCCTGACAAGAGCCGTGCTACGCACTCATCCCTTTAGGGCCATAACTATGCCTACCCCACATTCCGTGCTATCGCACTCCATGTTAACAGACAAGAGACGCGCTACGCACTAACCATCTGGGTGGATAACCCCAAACATATAATTTAATTTTAATGAAGAGATTACTATACATATTAATAATGTCAGTGGTGGCTGTAGGCTGGATGAGGGCCGAGGAGCCATTGGCGTATGTGCTGGAATTTAATGATGAGGTAAATGCCAAGATGTGGATGATCACGAAGCGAGCGCTGGTAGAAGCCCAAGAAAAGAGGGCCGATCTGGTGGTGATACATCTCAACACCTATGGTGGCGCAGTCGATGCTGCCGACTCGATACGCACAGCCCTGCTGAGGCTGCCGATACCGACAGTCGCCTTTATTGACCCCAATGCCGCTTCGGCTGGTTCGCTTATCTCCTTGGCTTGCGATTCGGTGTATATGTCGCCCGGAGCGAGCCTCGGCGCCAGCACGGTGGTCACGCCTGATGGCAGCCCGGCACCGGACAAATACCAGTCGTACATGAAATCGATAATGCGTTCGACCGCCGAGAGCCATGGCAAGAGATGGAATGAAGAAACTGGAGCCTGGGAATGGCGCCGCGACCCAGCCATCGCCGAGCATTGGGTAACCCCCGACAGCGTGCTCACCTTTACCCCCGAGGAGGCTATCGCCCATGGCTACGCCGAGGGCATGGCTACAAGTGTTGACGAGGTAATCGCTGCGCATCTCGAGCAGCCCTACCGAGTAGAATATTTCAACAGTACAGCCACCGACCATATCCTCGGATTCCTGGCCAATGCCGGAGTGAGGGCGGTGCTGATTATGTTAATCCTGGGCGGCATCTATATGGAGATGCAATCGCCGGGCCTGAGTTTTGCCGGCGCAGTCGCCTTTGTGGCAGCCGTGCTGTATTTCTTGCCGATGGCTGTCAATGGCACCATGGCTCCTTGGGTGATAGTGCTATTCTTGATAGGACTGGTGCTATTGGCCTTGGAGATGTTTGTGATTCCAGGATTCGGGATATGCGGAGTGTGCGGCATAATCGCCATATTGGCATCGATTGTGGGGGCTATGTTCTACGGCCCAGCGATGGAGGGTGGTTATGCTGTCGATATCGTCGATGCCGTAACCATAACCTCGGTCGGAGTGGTTTTGGCGGTAGGGTTGACCTGGTTCTTGACCTCGAAGTATGGGCCAAAGTGTATACGCCGAGTATCAGAATTGCAAACCGAACTTAGAGTGTCGGATGGCTACAGCAGCGTTGACACATCGCTTAAGCACTATGTGGGCAGCGAGGCCGAGACAGTGACCGATTTGCGTCCGAGCGGCAAGATTGAAATTGGCGGTAAGATTTTTGACGCAGTGTCGATCATGGGATTCATCGATGCAAGGCGAGCCGTGAAAGTGGTGAAATTTGAGAATGCCCAATTATACGTAAGTGAAACATAAATGATAGAAGCTGCAGCGTAGGATTACAGAACCACGCTGCGCCATTGACTAAGATCATGAAAACTTTTATAGGAATAATACCGGCCCGCTACGCCTCAACGCGTTTCCCGGGCAAACCCTTGGCAATGCTGGGCGACAAGCCAGTGATACAGAGAGTGTACGAACAGGCTCGCAAAGAGCTTGACGATGTGGTTGTCGCTACCGACGATCAGCGCATCTATGATGCCGTCGAGGCTTTTGGAGGCAAGGCAGTGATGACATCGCCCGACCATCGCAGCGGCACCGATCGCATTGAGGAGGCATACTGCAATATCAAATCCGGCGCCGATGTGGTAATCAACATACAAGGCGACGAACCCTTTATCAAGCCGTCGCAGATTGCCGCTCTGAAAGGCTGCTTCGATGATGAGCGCACCGAGATAGCCACGCTTGTGCGCCCATTTGGCGAGGATGCGAGCTACGAGGCAGTCAGCAATCCAAATACTCCCAAAGTGGTGGTTGATAATGACAGCTACGCTATGTATTTCTCGCGCTCGGTGATACCATACCTGCGCAATTGTCCTCAGGCAGAGTGGCCCAAGAGGTTCCCATATCTGGCGCATATCGGGGTGTACGCCTACAAGGCTGATGTGCTGGCAGCTGTCACAAAGCTGCCGCAGTCGCCCCTCGAGATTGCAGAATCGCTCGAGCAATTGAGATGGCTCCAGGCTGGATACAAAATCAAGACTGCGCTCACCCAATGGCAGACAATCGGAATCGATACGCCCGCTGACTTGGAGAGAGCATTCCAATACCTTAAATCGCAAGAAAATGCTTGATCGCACGATACCCCCCAAGATTCACCCTATAGGGAATCTGGTGCTGCCTGTCCCCACAACCGAATTGCTCGACAATGGGGCGACGCTGCGAGTGCTCGATAGCGGCACTCAGGACTTGAATCAACTGTTTCTGCTTTGGCCGGGAGGAATGGTCGAGGCACGGACAGCCTCGGTGGCTAACCTCACCGGGGCCTTGCTGCGCGAGGGCGTGAAGGGCATGACCGGTGCTGAGATGTCAGAGGCATTGGATTTCCGTGGCGCTATCCATCGCAACGAGGTCGCAGAGCATTATTCTATCTTGGCCTTCGCCTCGGTCAATTCATTGGCCGATGGACTGTTTGATCTCATCTCGCGCATGGTAGAGACCCCGACCTTTGACGAGCATGCCTTGGAGATTTACAAAGAAAAGGCCGTCAAGACCAATCTCATCAATAACAGCAAGGTAGCAACCCTGAGCCAACAGGCTCTGCAACCGATGATACAAGGGTCAGACAATCCTCTGGCCAGAGTGGAGACGCCAGCCGACATCGAGAGCATCACGCGCTCTGATATTGTGGATTTCCACCGGTCGGTGTACACAGCCTCGGGCTGCATAGCATTGCTCGGCGGCAGAATTACGGATAAAATATATGGGCAGGTCAAGGATATGCTCTTGGCAATGCAAAGCTCATCGCCAGCCATGCCTTTGGTGAAGTGTCCATACCATGCCGAAGGTCCGGGCGAGGTATTTGTTGAGAAGGCTGGCGCCTTGCAGAACTCAGTGAGAATAGCCCTCCCGGCTCCCGAGCGCAAGAATCCTGACTATCTGCCATTGCGATTTGCGGTGACGGCCCTTGGAGGATATTTCGGCAGTCGTCTGATGAAGAATATCCGCGAGGATAAGGGTTACACCTACGGCATACAGGCCTATCTGCTTGGCGGTATCGATGGCAGCTATATTTCTATTTCAGCCCAGACCGACCCAGCCTATCAGCGCCCTCTGATTGATGAGACGGCCAAGGAGATGGAGCGCATGGCCACCGAGCCATTGGATGCCGACGAGATGGAGCGAGTGAAACAATTCGTCTCGATGAGCATTATCGATACCCTCGACAGTCCGCTATCGGTGATGGACTACTACAAGACGATGAGAGTGGCTGGCTTCCCGCCGGACTATTTCACCCGCCAAGTCGAACTTGTGCATACTATTACTCCAGAAATGATAATGGCGATGGCCAAGAAATATTTCGACCCGAGGCAGATGAGAATCGCCATTGCGGGAGTGAAATGAAGAATGAAAAATGAAAAATGAAGAATGAAGAATGGGAAATGAAGAATGGGAAATGAAGAATGAAAAATGAAAAATGAAAAATGGGGAATGAAAAAATAAGAAGGCAACGCCTCACGGAGTTGCCTTTTTTACTAAATTGAGAAACAATTATTCATCAATTTGTTCTTAAATTCATCACAATTTTTTCCTAAAATCATCACATTATTTACTTGTTGATTTACTTGTTGACACGGAATCGGTCGCAACCGTCGCGCAGGAATGCTACGACTTGGTTGGCTGCGGCGATGCCGGCGTTGATGTTGGCTTCGGCAGTCTGCGCACCCATCTTCTTGGGTGTGAAGAATACGCGGTCGCCAAATTTCTCCTTGAGCTCAACGGCTGAATCGGGCTTGATGTCAGCGACATACTTGATGTCGGGACGTGCCTCGAGAGCGCGAGCCAGACCCTCCTCATCAATCACCTCTTTGCGAGCGGTGTTGATGAGCACGCCATTCTTGGGCATGAGGGTGATCAGGTCATAGCCAACCGATTTCTTGGTCTCGGCTGTTGCCGGGATATGGAGCGAAACGAATTGGTTGTCCTTATAGAGATCCTCGACCGAGTGCACGGGCTTTACGCCAGCCTCAATGATAACCTCGTCGGGGCAGTAGGGGTCAAGAGCGCTAACCTCCATGCCGAAACCCTTGGCGATACGAGCCACGTTGCGGCCAACCTGACCGAAAGCGTGGATACCAAGCTTCTTGTCCTTGAGTTCGGTGCCAGATGTGCCGTTGTACATATTGCGGATAGCCATGACAGCCATGCCGAATACCAGCTCGGCAACAGCGTTGGAGTTCTGGCCGGGAGTATTCTCAACCACAACATTGTGAGCGGTAGCGGCAGCGAGATCGATATTGTCGTATCCAGCGCCGGCGCGCACCACAATCTTGAGCTGCTTGGCAGCGTCGAGCACCTCGGCATCGACGATATCGCTGCGCACAATCAGAGCATCGACATCGGCAACAGCCTCGAGCAGTTGCTTCTTCTCGGTATATTTCTCCAAGAGGCAGAGTTCGTAGCCCGCCTCTTCCATTACTTTGCGGATACCGTTGATAGCAACGGCTGCAAAGGGTTTTTCAGTAGCGACTAATACTTTCATCTGACACGCGGATTAGTGTTTAGCTTCAAATTCCTTCATGCAGTCAACGAGAGCCTCGACGCTGGCCAGAGGCAGTGCGTTGTAGAGCGAAGCGCGGAAACCGCCAACTGAGCGGTGGCCCTTGATGCCGACCATGCCGCGTTCGGTAGCGAAGTCGACAAAGTCCTTCTCAAGGTCCTTATATTCGGGCTTCATCACGAAGCAAACGTTCATGATCGAGCGGTCGCCGGGATCGGTGACGGTGCCGACAAACATCTTGCTTGCGTCGATAGCATTGTAGAGGGTCTCAGCCTTCTGCAGGTCGAGCTTCTCAAGCTCCTTGATGCCGCCGAGCATCTTGTAGTAGCGCAGGGTCTGGAGAGCTGCGTAGATAGGGAGCACGGGAGGAGTGTTGAACATCGAACCCTTCTTGACATGGGTGCGATAGTCGAGCATGGTGGGGATTTGACGGTCGACATGGCCGAGAGCGTCGTCGCGCACGATGACGATGGTCACGCCGGCGGGAGCCAGATTCTTCTGAGCGCCAGCATAGATAGCGTCATACTTTGACACATCGACGGGGCGTGAGAAGATGTCAGAGCTCATGTCAGCAACCAAGCGCACAGGCACATCGGGATCCTTGCGGATTTCGGTACCGTAGATGGTGTTGTTGCTGGTATAGTGGAAGTAGTCGGCATCGGCGGGGACGGTAAATCCCTTGGGGATGTAGGTGTAGTTGGCAGCCTCGGAAGAAGCGACCACGTCAACCTCGCCAAAGAGTTTGGCCTCCTTGATGGCGTTGTGAGCCCAAGTGCCGGTGTCGAGATAGGCAGCCTTGTTGCGGAGCAGGTTGTAGGGAAGCATGCAGAATTGCATAGATGCACCACCACCGAGCCAGAGCACCGAATATCCTTCGGGCACTTCGAGCAATTCTTTCACCAGGGCGGTAGCCTCATCGATTACAGCCTGGAATTGCTTGCTGCGGTGAGAGATTTCGAGGATAGACAGGCCCATGTCAGCGAAGTTGAGCACTGCGTCGGCAGTGTTCTTGATGGTGTACTCGCTCAGGATTGAGGGTCCAGCATAGAAGTTATGTTTCTTCATGTCGTATAAAGTAAGGTTAAATACTGATAGTGTATCTTAGATTTTTAGGGTCTAAAATAAACTCGGTGCAAAATTAGTGAATAAAAACGGCATTTCCCAACGAAACCGATAAAAAATTCACGATTAATGTTGGTCGGGCTCATTGTACTGGCGGAAACGCACAAAAGCCTCGATTGCCTCGTAGGCCGCAAGTCCCAGATCCTCATACAGTTTGGCTGTTGCGCGGTTGCGTTCCTCAGAGCGCTGCCAGAACAGGCGGTCGTCGTCACCGAGATAGGGAGCATTCTCCATCTGCGACTGGTGCTTGAGGATTGAGTTGCGTTTGAATCTGAGTTCCTCGGGGCTGATAGGCACGGCCATCTCGATGTGGTCGATTTCCCATTCTGCCCAAGCGCCGCGGTACATCCACACATAGCACTCCTTGAGCCAGGGCTCATCTTGGAGCTCATCGAGGGCGGCGAGCACAGCGTCAAGACATACGCGGTGGGTGCCGTGCGGGTCGGCCAGGTCGCCAGCCACAAACACCTCGTTGGGCTTGACATCCATCAACAGTTTCTTTACGATATCGATGTCGCGTTGCTCGAGGTCGCCTTTCTTGACAGCTCCGGTCTCGTAGAACGGCAGACGCAGGAAGTGCACATGATCCTTTTTGACACCGATGTAGTTGCAAGCGGTGCGGGCCTCGCATTGGCGAATCACAGTCTTGAGTTGGCGGATATCAGCCGAGTCCATGTCGTCGGCCTTCTTGTCATGCACGTATTCCTTGATTTCTTTGCTCTTCTCCTCAAATGTTGGGGTGTCAAAGCCGAAATCCTTGGCGATGCCGTCCATCACCATCACATAGCGCATCATGTCCTCGTCGCCAACGGCGATGTTGCCTGAGGTCTCGTAAGCCACATGCACGTCATGGCCTTGGTCAACCAGACGCTTGAGAGTGCCGCCCATCGAGATCACATCGTCGTCGGGGTGGGGTGAGAATACAATCACACGCTTGGGATAAGGGTTGGCGCGCTCGGGACGAGTAGAATCGTCGGCATTGGGTTTGCCGCCCGGCCAACCGGTGATGGTATGCTGCAGGTCGTTGAAAATCTTGATGTTGACATTGTAGGCGCTGCCGTAGATTGCAAGCAATTCGCCCAAGCCCCAATCATTGTAGTCGCGGTCGGTGAGCTTGAGGATTGGCTTGCCAGTCATCTTGCAGAGCCATACGATGGCGCGGCGGGTGAGCTTGTCGGTCCACTCGCATGATGTAACCTTCCAGGGTTCGCTGATGCGGGTCAGGTCGTCAGCGGCAGCGAGGTCGATTATAACGGTAGCGTGGGCGTGGGTTTGGAGATATGATGCTGGCAGGGCATCGGTGACGGGGCCCTCGATAGCCATGGCCACAACCTTTGCAGTATTTTCGCCCCAAGCCATAGCGGCGATGTTGCGAGACTGCATGATGTCGGAGATGCCGAGGGTCACGGCTGTGGTGGGGGCCTCTTCGCACTTGTAGTCGCTGGCTACCTGATGGCGCAGCTGATTGCCAAGCAGCACCAAGCGGCATCCGCTGCCGTATTTTGTGCCGGGTTCGTTGAAGGCCAATGCTCCTTGAGGACCAATTTCGCAAACCAACAAGTCGATGCCTCCGGCGCGGTTGATGTCCAACTCGTAGTCCTTGCACACCTGATAGATTTCCTCGCGCGATACATTGGTGTTGATGCTGTGTATATTGTAGGCTGGGATGTCAACATGGTCAAGCAGCAGGGTGTGGAGGCGCTGCAGGGTGCTGGGCATTCCCTCGCCAGTGGGGTAGAATTCACTGATGTTGAACACAATGACATTTCGGAAGCTGACCTTGCCGCGACGATTGAGTTCGATCAGCGATTGGTATACGCTGTGGGTGCCATTGCCAGCGCCGAGAGCGAGCACGCATTTGCCCTTGGCTTCAACGGCATGGTTGATCAATTTGGCTATGCGCTCAGCCTCGATGCGGGCGCCATCAACGACAGATTCAAAGATATCTACGGTGATTTTTTCTTCACGGCTGAGGGCTGCCTTCTCCACCTCGTTGGCGGGGGCGTAATAGCGCTCAGGAATTCTGTCGAGCTTGATAAGCTTACTCAAATTAGCCTTCATCTTAGATTTTTAGTTTTGTTTGGTTATTTAGGATATGCTTTTGCTGCGCAGATAGTCGAGCGCAGCAAGTGTTTCTTTTCTTGACGCATTGATTAATGCGGGATAGTGGGCATCACTGTTGACCACGATTGGCGCACCAGCCTCCAGCAGACGGCGCCAGTGGCGTTGGCTGGGGAACATTTGCTGATGCTCCTTCCAAGCCTTGGTGTTGATCTCAATGATGTATTTCTTTTCGAGCACATGGTCTATTAGGTCGTTGGCCAGTTTGGAGTACCATTCCTCATTTTCCAGACCGGGATGAGCCAAGCCGGCATTGTGTTTTATCTTATCGAGGTGGCCGATGATGTCGAAACCGCCAGCCTCGACCATGGCATGCGACTGAGCGAAGAAGGTATCAACCACGTAGCGCAGGTCATCATGGGATTTCTCGCTCAGATTCCTCTTGAATCTCTCAAAGCGCCCATCGATGTCGATGTATTCGCCCTCTTGGTTGGGGATGAAATGCACCGAACCGATGCGATAGTCGAGTGGCAAGCGAGAGAAATAGGGAGTTGACGGACCCCACTCAGGGTCAAGATAGTCAATCTCCATCGAGGCGTAGAATTTGATGTCGGGATACTTGGCTTGGAGCCTGTCAACCTCGGCCAGATAGGGAAGCACATCTTCTTGCCGCATATTGCAAGGCGATTGGATAGGAATCGGCGAGTGGGGAGAGAAACCGTAGTGGGTGAACCCAAGGCGATTGGCCATGGCCGCAAATTCCTCCATGGGCGCATGGCCGTCGCAGAATTGGGTGTGGGTATGCAGGGCGTAATTGCGCGAGTAGCCTATCTCAGAAATGATGTCCATTGGCTTGAGTCTTTATTTCGATAGGGAATTGCGCATGTCGGTGTCAGCTTGCACATTGCGTATGCGGTAGTAGTCCATGACGCCGAGATTGCCTTTCAGGAAAGCCTCGGCCATTGCCTTGGGGAGTTCGGCCTCGGCTTGAATTACGTTGGCGCGGGCCTCCTCGGCGCGAGCCTTCATCTCCTGCTCAAGTGCGATAGCCATAGCGCGGCGCTCCTCGGCGCGGGCTTGGGCGATATTCTTGTCGGCCTCGGCTTGGTCGATTTGCAGGGCAGCGCCGATGTTCTTGCCAATGTCGATGTCGGCGATGTCTATTGAGAGAATCTCAAAAGCGGTGCCAGAGTCGAGGCCCTTTTTGAGCACCAGCTTGGAGATTGAATCCGGATTCTCAAGCACCTGCTTGTGGCTCTCGGCCGAACCGATTGATGACACGATGCCTTCGCCTACGCGGGCCAGCACTGTATCCTCTCCGGCACCGCCTACGAGTTGGCGTATGTTGGCGCGCACGGTGACGCGAGCCTTAGCGATTAGCTGGATGCCGTCTTTGGCAACGGCTGTGACTGGGGGAGTGTCGATGACCTTGGGATTAACGCTCATCTGTACGGCTTGGAACACATCGCGGCCAGCCAGGTCGATAGCGGTAGCCATCTTGAACCCCAAGTCGATGTTGGCTTTTGAGGCCGAGACCAAGGCGTGTACCACCTTTTCGACATTTCCACCGGCCAGATAGTGGGCCTCGAGCGAATCGCGGTTGACATCGGTGAGGCCAGCCTTGTGAGCCTCGATCAGTGCACGCACGATTACCGATGCCGGCACCTTGCGAATGCGCATTAGCACGAGCTGAACCAATGATATCTTGACACCGCTGACGCGAGCCGAAATCCATAGGAAGAATGGGCAATAGTAGAAGAAGACGCATATAAGGGCGAGGAGAAGGGCCCCGAGTAGGATTACTGTAAGTTCCATCGCAATGGCAATTAAGTATTGTTTACAAGTTCTTGCAATTAGATTTGCAAATTTACTAACTTTTTCCATAACCCACAAATTCGACTTTGCAAAATTCCCTACTTATTGCGTAAAATATACTAAAACATGACTATTCAGACTGACCCGAAAGGGAGGAAGAATTGCCAATTTCAACTTTTTTCAACGAGTGTTGGTTATATTATTAAATAATTCGCTAATTTTGCAGAAAATTTCAGACCCTTGAGTTTTAACATAGAGCATGCCACAGATACGCCGACTAATAATACTGATAGCGTTTGCACTGAGTGCAAGCCTTTCTGGGCATGCCATATCGTTTGCTCTGGATTCAATCGCTGAGTGGGGCAAGTTTCCGAGATTTTGCATCAATGTGTACCGTTGGGGCGACCAGTTCTTCAACGGCTATGATACTGAATACGTCACAGGTGCTGGCTACAAATTCAACATCAAGGAAAAGAACGACAGCTGGATTGACTACTACAATTTTGACATGCCCGACAACATGCGCATGCGCATGATTTCAAAGCCGAGCACCTCGGCCGGTCTTTGGCTTACCTATCTGGCTGTGTCGGTTGGTTACGACAAGAGCTTTAGCCACCTATTCGGGGGCAGCGACAATGCGAGGCAGCAATTCGCCTACGGGTTCAACTGCAGCCTCTTCACCGTCAATCTCAACTACATCGACAACAAGGTAGGTACTCGCATATCCAAATTCGGGCCGCGTGGCGACACCATGAATCCACACCTTGATTTCAATGGGGTAGAGACCTCGTCGCTGACGTTTGACCTCTACTATTTCTTTGACCATAAGAGATATTCCCAGACTGCGGCGTTCAACTTCAGCCGCATTCAGATCAAGAGCCATGGCTCGTGGTTTCTGGGATTTTCATATTACAGACACAAATACAACTTTGATTTCAACGAATTGCCTGACTATATCAAAGAGGCGATACCGCTTACCTGGACTGACTACACCTACCGTGCTCGCAGCCGCAACTATACCATCAAATTCGGCTACGGCTACAACTGGGCCTTTGCGCCGCATTGGCTGATGGGCGTGTCGGAATCTCCGATTGTGGGAATACGAAAGGGTTACATCAACACCGATGTAGAGAAGAGCACCTTCGCTATGGCCAATGTGCTCAAGTTGTCGGTGGTCTGGAATCATAAGCGCTGGTTTGCCGGATTCATAGGCGATATGAATTTCAACATCGTGTATGATAAGGATTCGACTTTTGAGAACGCCTCAATCTCAGGTTCAATTACTGTTGGATACAGATTCGATATATGGTGACAGATCAAGAATTCACATCTCAACTACTCGAGGAGGCTGTGACTCAATTGTCGCGTCTGCCGGGCATAGGACGCAAGACAGCCTTACGCTTGGCTCTGCACTTGCTGCGGCAAGACGAGAGCGCGGCGGATGCTTTGGGCAATTCGCTGATCAATATGCGCCATGGCATCCGCTATTGCCGGATTTGCCACAACATCAGCCAGAGCGACATTTGCCCCATCTGCTCCTCGCCCCAGCGCGACCCATCGATTGTGTGCGTGGTCGAGACTGTCAAGGATGTGATGAGCTTTGAGCGCACGGCCCAATACCAGGGCCTATACCATGTGCTCGGCGGAGTGATTTCGCCTGTAGATGGAATTGGTCCAGACCGCTTGCAGATTGATTCGCTGGTGGAGAGAGTCAGAAAGGGTGGAATCGAAGAGGTGATTCTGGCTCTGGGTGCGACAATGGAGGGTGACACCACCAACTATTATATCTATCGACGCCTTGAGGGATTGCCCGTAAAGATTACCCAGCTGGCGCGAGGGGTCTCGGTTGGCAACGAGATTGAATACACCGACGAAATCACTCTTGGCCGCTCGCTGGTCAATCGCACATTGTTTACCGACTCATTTCAACATTGAGCTATGAAGACGCAATTAAGGGCTCCCGAGCCCTCAGACCTTGACTTCCTTTATCGATTGGAGAATGACCCCGACGTAAGGCGCGTGTCGTGGGGCGAATGTCCCATGTCGCGGCAATTGCTGTGGGATTACTTGTCAAATTACACTCCTGAGATATCTCGCGATCGGCAATTGCGATTGGTGATTGAGAATGTCGATGGCGAAAGGATAGGGGCAATAGACTGGAGCGATTACGACCCAGTGAATCGCCGCGCCATGATTGGCATTGGCATAGACAAGAGATACCGAGGCCAGGGATACGGCGTGGAGGCAATGGAACAGGCTGTGCAATTCAGCCGAGAATCTTTGGCTCTGCATCAGCTGGCGGCTATCGTGGCAAAAAGCAATGAGGGGTCGGTGGCGCTGTTCAAACAAGTGGGCTTCGGCGTGAGCGGATGCTTGCGCTCGTGGGTTCGCCAAGGCACCGGTTATGACGATGCACTAGTGATGCAACTTATCTTATAAGAGGGAAAAATTGGAGGAAGTGAGTTAAATTACGCTTAATTGTTGGTTTTC
Organism: Muribaculaceae bacterium Zag1; assembly: GCA_002633115.1. Classification (GTDB taxonomy): domain Bacteria; phylum Bacteroidota; class Bacteroidia; order Bacteroidales; family Muribaculaceae; genus CAG-873. The sequence continues at coordinate 51,494 of NWBJ01000030.1, read as the reverse complement.
CCGATTATTCTTCGTAATTTGCAACATGTTTCTTTCTTTGGTTGGATATATAAATCTCTATTGGGTCTACGTGGTGCTGTTTTGGCTATATGTCATAACCACAATCGGCACTATCGGGGTGATATTGTCTGAAAATCGCAGCCCAGTTAAATCATTGGCATGGGTGACAGTGCTATTGCTCTTGCCAGTGTTGGGACTGGTGTTGTACCTGTTTTTTGGACGCAGCATCAAGAACACGCGCATGATTTCGCGGCGCAATCGTCGCAAGCTGCGTCGCCGCGAATCCTTCAAAAAAGTGAAATTCGATCGCTTGGGCCTATCCAAAGAATCGCTGCAGCAAATACAGCTGTCGCGCACCCTCAACGGCGCCATTTACTACCCGGGCAATACCACTCGAGTATTCACCAACGGTCAAGATAAATTTGATGCTCTGAAGCGCGATTTGAAGAGCGCCAGCAAATTCATCAATATGCAATACTATATTGTGACTGATGATAAGATTGGCTGCCAGATCAAGGATATATTGGTCGAGAAGGCTCGTGCGGGCGTGACCGTAAGGCTGATATATGACCATGTGGGGTCGTTTGGCACCAAGGGCTCGTTCTTCAAGGAACTGAAGCAGGCCGGTGTGCAAGCCTATCCATTCTTCCGCGTGGCTTTTCCGCCATTCGGCACTCGCATCAACTGGCGCAATCACCGCAAGATTTGCATTATCGATGGCCGCGTAGGATACATCGGCGGCATGAACATTGCCGACCGATACATCGACGGCGGCAAGGCTTTCAAGACATGGCGCGACACCCATATCCGTGTCGAGGGTCCAGCCGTGGGTGGTTTGCAATTCTCATTCATAGTCGACTGGAACTTTATGGGACAGCCATTGATTGAGGATTCAGTCAATGCCCAAGAGGCTGAGGTGTGCGGCATCGATGGCATGCAGCTCCTCACCTCGGGCCCAACCTCGCAATGGACCAACATAGCCATGCTGTTTATCAAAGCCATTGCCAATTCCAAGCGCCGAGTGTTTCTGCAGACGCCCTATTTCCTGCCCACCGAGGGTTTGCTCAAGGCTTTGCAAACCGCAGCTCTCTCGGGCGTGGATGTGAGGGTGATGATACCGAGGCGCAGCGATTCGCGCATGCTTGATGCTGCCTCTCACTCGTATGTGGTGGAATGTCTGCAGTCCGGTGTGAAGATGTATCTCTATGAGGCTGGCATGCTCCACGCCAAGACAATGGTGGTCGATGATGAGTTTGTGAGCATAGGCAGCACTAATTTCGATTTCCGCAGCTTTGAGCATAACTTCGAGGCCAATATGCAGATCTATTCCACTGCTGTCAATGACGAGATGGCAAAAATATTCCAGCAAGACCTGCAGCAATCCACACGCCTGTACCTGTCGGAATGGAAGAAGCGCCCGATTGCCAAGAAAGCCGGTGAATCGATTGTGAGATTGTTAAGCCCTATATTGTAAAGCCATGAAAAAATACTTATTCATATTGATAGCCATTTTATTATGGCTCCCGCTGCAGGCCCAGTATATCACCAATGATGAGTGCCGGGTGGTGGCTTATGTCAAGTCTGACGGCCAGATACAAGATGCCCAGATGCGAGTGATAGGGTGGATTGACAGTAGCGGTATTATCAAGAATGCCGAGTTGCAGCCCATTGGCCGCATCACCAGCAGCGGATATGTGCAGAATGCGCAATACCAGACGGTGGGTCGCATAAAATCAGACGGCTATGTCGAGAATAGCCGCTGTCAAGTGTTGGGTCGGGTCAAGCAAGACGGCACTGTCATGGATGCCCAATGCCGCGAATTGGGCACCGCTCGGGGAGTGCCGATGGAGTGGGCGGCAGTGTTCTTCTTCTTCTCTAAATAAGCACGTTAGGCGTTGAGAAACAGCCATTGACAGTGAACTTCTCTGTTCCTCTGACGTTCTTTATATAAAGACACACGTTAACCTCTCAGTCATTGAGGGGGTTCAACATATATTATACAGAGGAATGAATTTTAATCTTTACTACTATGGCTGAAGAAAAGAAAAACACCAAAAAGGATGGCTCTGAGAAACCAAAACCTCAGGACCAACAGAATGCCAATGCTTCTGACAATAATCAACAACCAATACCGGAACCTCTGGTTGAGGAAGCCATAACCCCTAACCGCTCATATTGGTGGCTATGGGTAATCCTGGCTGTGATTGTGATTGGATTTATCTGGTGGTGGGTTTGCCTGCCATCTGCTAACTCAGAAGAGGTGATTGTGCCAATAAATAATGAGACGCCTGACGGAGCCGTGACTGCGCCTACTGCTGATCCGCTCTATGTCCCGGCCGAAGGCACTGAAGATGAATCCCAAGCAAATCCAGAAGATGGCGACAAGGCTGCCGCTGCTATCCCGACTGGTAAAGCCGCTCGCGGACTTAAAGCCGGAGGCAACGCCGCATCAGCTCAGGCCAGCAATGCCGACATTGATGTATTGGCAAAGAAGACCATCAAGGGTAATTATGGCAACGGCAAGGTGCGCAAGCAGAAACTGGGCGACAAGTACCCACGCGTACAGGCTCGAGTCAATCAGATGATGCGTCGCCACAAATGATTAAGGACAGAAATCGAGTTGGACTCTTGCTAAGCTATCGGGATTGCCGATATCATGCCAGCGATAAACTGCAGTGGGGCAATAGCCCTGGATAGTCTCAACATGACACTCGTCGATGTAAAAAGGCATAATAGGGAATACGCGACTGTCGGCTGCGTATTCCTTTAGTTTTGTAAATACCCGAGGCGAAAGGATATGCACGCCGCCAAAGGCCCAGGGCTCAAGCCCAGAGAGCGGCAAGTCGGCTGGTAGCACTTGGCCAGTCTTTTGGTTAGTCCAGCCTCGCATCCTCATCTCTGAATCCATGAGCAAATAGCGCGAGGTAGAGCGATGGGCGACTAATAATGTCGCAAGTGGCTCTGAGGCAAGGTGCGCTCTCCACATCTCATCGAGCGGGAAGTCGGTGAGAATGTCAGCATTGTGTACAAAGAAAGGCTCATCGCCGTCGAGCCATCGGCGAGCAGCCAAGATGCCACCGCCGGTGTCGAGCAATTCTGAGGATTCGTCGCTGATATGGATGGGTACACCCCAAGGCTCATGAGCGTGGATGAAGTCAATGATTTGCTGTGAGAAATGATGGACATTGACCACCAATTCGTCAACCCCGCAGTCAATGAATTTTCTCATCACACGCTCAAGCATAGGTACTCCACCAACCTCGGCCATAGCCTTGGGGTGGTGGAGAGTAAAGGGTTTCAACCGGGTGCCAAGTCCGGCGGCAAATATCATCGCTTTCATCTCAGTGCGCTTTGAAATTTTGCTCGATGTCTTGTTCGCGATGCACCAGCTCAACCTTGACATTGAATTCTTTGTTGAGATGTTCGGCCAAATGTTGGGCGCAATAGACCGAACGGTGCTGACCGCCGGTGCATCCAAAGCATACCATCAGATGCGAGAACCCGCGCTCGATGTAACGCTTGACAGTGGCATCGACCAGTTCGGTGCAATGTTTCAAGAAGACTGTGATTTCGCCATCGTCCTCGAGAAATTTTATGACCGGCGCGTCGAGACCGGTAAATGGCTTGTAGCGGTCATATTTGCCGGGATTGTTGACTGCGCGGCAATCAAACACGAAGCCTCCGCCATTGCCGGATTCATCGTTTGGTATGCCTTTTTTGTAGGCAAAGCTCATGACGCGCACGGTGAGAGCTTTCTTCTGTAGCGCGTCTGAGAATTGCTTCATCTCGGTGAGGCGCTGCAGCAGCGAGTGCAAGTAGGGATATTCCTCAAATGGCTCTTTGAGCAGTTCGCGCAGGTTGGAGATGGCATAAGGCACGCTTTGCAAGAAATGGGGCTTCTTTTCAAAGTATCCTCTGAAACCGTAAGCGCCCAGCACTTGCAGGATACGGAACAGCACGAAGTGGCGTAATTGCTCGTGGAAATATGACTCATCCACTGGCTTGTATTTGCGCAGAGCCTTGATGTATTCCTGGATCAGCTCTTGGCGCAGGCTGTCGGGGAATCGAGCCTTGGCTTGCCAGAGAAATGATGCCACATCGTAGTAGAATGGTCCCTTGCGGCCCCCCTGGAAATCGATAAACCATGGCTGCCCATCCTTGATCATCACATTGCGCGACTGGAAATCGCGGTACATGAATGTGCTCGACTTGCTGCGCATCAGCACTTCGGCCAGGGCTTGGAAGTTGTCTTCCAGCTTATTCTCCAAGAAATCTATGCCCGTGGCTTTGAGGAAGCAGTATTTAAAGTAGTTGAGGTCCCACATTATAGACCTCACGTCAAATTGCTCGGGCGGATAGCATTTGTTGAAGTTCAGGCCAATGGCTCCCATGAATTGGATTTCGGGGAGCTTGGTGATGGTGCGCACCAGCAGTTCCCGCTCTTGGGTGGAGAAGGAACAAGTCTGGCGCCCCTTTTCGATGGCGTTGAACAGCAGGGTGTCGCCGAGGTCTTCTTGCAGATATGCCATGCGGTCCTGGCTCACGGCCACTACTTTGGGCACGGGTATGCCTTTCTCGCTGAAATGTTCGTCGAGATAGAGGAAAGCTTCGTTTTCCTCCAAGCAATTGCCTATTACCCCAATCAGGGATACTGGGCCCGAAAGCCGGAAGTATCTCCGATTGGAACCGGATGAAGGCAATTCCTCGATGTGGGTGCATTGGGTGCCCACATGCGATTTGTACAGGTCTTGCAGTTGATTGATGTTGCTCATCTCAATAGCCAAGCTCAGAGAGGAATTTGATGCGCATCAGGCGTATCTCATCCTCAGTGTAATCGGCTCCGAGCTCATCAATAGCTGCTTGCAGGTCGTCTTGCTCAGTGCGTTTGAAATAGTCGAATATCTCTTCCTGCACATCGGGGTCAATGACCTCGTTGATGTAGTACGAGATGTTGATTTTGCTGCCAGAGTACATTATTGCCTCAATTTCGTCGAGCAATTCTCCAAACTCCAGGCCATGCGCCTCGGCTAATTCGTCGAGGGGCACTCGGCGGTCGATGGCTTGTATGATGCTGATCTTCTGCTTGCTCTTGTTGGCAACGCTGCGCACGCGCAAGTCTTCGGGGCGTTCGATTTCGTTGTCTTCGACATGCTTCTTGATCACTTTCACAAATTCCTCACCGTATCTCTTGGCTTTGCCGGCCCCGACTCCAGTGATGTTCTGGAGCTCCTCGATTGAGATGGGGTAGGTAGTGGCCATGGCTTCGAGCGAAAAGTCTTGGAACACGACGTAAGGGGGCAGATCCAGTTTTTTGGCCACCTTCTTGCGCAAGTCCTTCAGGATATTATAGAGCTCAGGGTCGACAGCGCACGATGCGCCACCCTTGAGCACGGCCTCTTCTTCCTCTTCCGAGAAATCATTGTCCTCTACAATTTTGAATGACTTAGGATTCTGGAGAAATTTTTTACCTTCGGCGGTGACATGGAGTATGCCAAAATTCTCGATGTCGCGGTCAAGGTATCCAGAAATGATAGCCTGACGTATCACGGCGTTGAGATAACGTTCATCGCTTGTTTCGGCGCATCCAAAGACCTCGAGCTCGTCATGTCCGTAAGATTTGACATCGGCTGTGGCCTTGCCTCGCATCACATTGATGATGTGATCGGCTTTGAATTTTTCTTTCAGGGCAGTCACCGTTTCGATGACTGCTAGCAAATCGTCTTTTGCTTCCACTCTTTTCTTAGGGTTAATGCAATTGTCACAATTTCCACAATTATCTTCTTTGTATTCTTCGCCGAAATAGTGCAGCAGCGTCTTGCGGCGGCACACTGAAGATTCGGCGTAGGATGCAGTCTCAACCAGGAGCTGTTTGCCAATTTCCTGCTCGGTCACTGGTTTACCTTGCATAAACTTTTCCATCTTCTGTAGGTCTTTTGCAGAATAGAAAGTTATGCAGCGGCCCTCGCCACCATCGCGTCCGGCACGTCCGGTCTCTTGATAGTAACCCTCGAGAGACTTGGGCATGTCGTAATGGATGACGAATCTGACATCGGGCTTGTCGATGCCCATCCCGAAAGCGATTGTAGCTACAATCACATCCACATTCTCGAGCAGGAAGGCATCTTGGTTGGCCGAGCGGGTGAGTCCGTCCATGCCAGCGTGGTATGGCAGGGCTTTTATTCCATTGATTTTGAGGAACTCGGCCAATTCTTCCACCTTCTTACGGCTTAGGCAGTAGATAATTCCAGATTTTCCGGTATTCGAGCGAATAAACTTGATGATTTCGCGGTCAGTGTTTTTGGTCTTAGGGCGAATCTCATAGAAAAGATTTTCGCGGTTGAACGACGACTTGAACAAGTCGCAGTTGAGTATTCCGAGGTTTTTCTGGATATCGTGCTGCACCTTGGGTGTGGCAGTGGCAGTTAGGGCGATTATCGGACGCGGGCCAATCTCGTTGATGATCGGACGGATGCGACGGTATTCGGGCCTGAAGTCATGCCCCCACTCAGAGATGCAATGCGCTTCGTCGATAGCGTAGAATGATATTTTGATACTTTTCAGGAATTCGATGTTGTCTTCCTTGGTGAGGGATTCGGGAGCAACGTATAGCAGTTTGGTTCGGCCGGCACGGATGTCGGTCTTCACCTCGTCGACAGCAGCCTTGTTGAGAGAAGAATTGAGGAAGTGGGCCACGCTGTCGGCTTCGCTGAAGTTGCGCATGGCGTCCACCTGATTTTTCATCAAGGCAATAAGGGGAGAGATTACAATGGCTGTACCCTCGAGCAAGAGGGCTGGCAACTGGTAGCATAGCGACTTGCCACCGCCCGTAGGCATGAGCACAAAGGAATCGCGGCCCATCATGAGGTTGGTCATGATGGCTTCTTGATTACCCTTGAAGTGGTCAAATCCGAAATGCTCTTTCAGTGCATGGGCTAAGAGTTGTCTAATATCGGCCATTGGTCAATTAGGATTGAGGAGATTAGTTTATTATAGAACACAGGCGCCACGGGTCAGACGGCAGCGGCCTCAAAGTTGGCCTCTTCGAGTTTTTCCCGGGCGTAATCGATGGTGACCTCAAATTTCTTTGAGGGGGTCGATGGGATCTCATACATGGCATCGATCATGATCGTCTCGACGATTGATCTCAGACCTCGGGCTCCGAGCTTGTATTCGATGGCTTTGTCAACGATGTATTCCAGCGCATCGGGGGCGAATGTGAGTATCACACCGTCCATAGCAAACAGCTTTTCGTATTGGCGGGTGATGGCATTCTTTGGCTCGGTGAGCACGCGGCGCAGAGCGTCGCGGTCGAGAGGCTCGAGCGATGTGAGGATAGGCAAGCGGCCGATGATCTCGGGGATGAGGCCAAACGACTTCAAGTCCTGCGGGGCCACGTAGCGCATGTAATCCTCCTTATTAATATGTTTCTTCTTTGCGTCGGTGGCATAGCCCACGACGTGCGAGTTGAGGCGGTGGGCAATCTTGTCCTCGATGCCGTCAAATGCGCCGCCGCATATAAATAGGATATTGCGGGTGTCGACAGGAATCATCTTCTGCTCGGGGTGCTTGCGGCCTCCTTGCGGCGGCACGTTCACCACTGAGCCCTCGAGCAGCTTGAGCAATCCTTGCTGTACGCCCTCGCCGCTCACATCGCGGGTGATTGACGGGTTGTCGCCTTTGCGAGCTATCTTGTCGATTTCGTCAATGAATACTATGCCTTTCTCAGCCTTGGCCACATCGTAGTCGGCTACTTGCAGCAGTCGGGTGAGCAAGCTCTCGATGTCTTCGCCCACATAGCCGGCCTGGGTCAGCACAGTAGCGTCGACGATGGTGAACGGCACGTCGAGCAGCTTGGCGATGGTGCGTGCCAAGAGGGTCTTGCCAGTTCCGGTGGGGCCAACGAGTATGATGTTGCTCTTCTCGATATCTACGTCATCATCATTCTGAGCCAGTCGCTTATAATGGTTGTAGACGGCTACAGACAGGTATCTTTTGGCGCTTTCCTGCCCAATCACGTATTGGTCAAGAAATTCCTTGATTTCCTTGGGCTTGGGCACCTTGTTGAGATTGACATTTGATTTGTCCTTGCCTTTGCCTCCCTTTGCGCCTCCGTTGATCGACTTGTGGAAGTCGAGGATCATGGCGTGGAGCTGCTCCACACAGTCAGGGCAAATCCAATTCTTCTCATCAGCTGTGGGAATCATGAATTCAGCCATGTCGGCGGGACGTCCGCAAAATGAGCATGTGGCTTGTTTCTTTGCCATTTTCAGTGTTAAGTTTAGTCTGCTTTTTCGTTAATCGCTTATTGTAATTCAAAGTTACAAAAAAAATCTAGAAATAGATGAATTTCTAGATTTTTTTATCACGAGAGTGAAAATTTTTTCAATCTCAGTGTCGATTGTCAGGCTTTCGAGGCAATTTCCTTGAATTCCTCAACCGAAACATTCTTGGTATCCATGGTTACCTTCTCCTTGAGAGCGGTGAAGGTCTTGGCCTCGCCTACCTGCTCGGCTATGCGGCGACGGTAGTCTTTGTTGTCAAGAATGTTTTTGGCGTACGAGGTCAGGGTCTCGTCGTCGAGGTTGGTCATGCCGTACTGGGCGAATTGCTGGTAAGCGATGCCCTTGGCCTGGGCCAGCAGGTCGGCTTCCTCAACCTTGACGTCGAGTTCTTTGTTGATGGCGCCGCGCACGAGCTCCCAGATCAGAGCGGGACGCATCTTCTGGTACTCCTCGTCGATATTCTCGGGGGTGAGCTCTTCGTTGCGGGCAACAAGCCACTTCTTGAGGAACTCCTCGGGAAGCTCGATTGATGAATATTTGTCGATGAAGTAGCGACGGGTCTGCTCGGCGAAGAGCTGCTCGCTGTTGCCGCGTAGGCTGTGGCCGATCATCTGGGTGAGGGCAGTGGTGTACTCCTCTTCGTTGTGCACCTTGTCCTTGCCAAACACGTTGTCAAAGAATTCCTGGTCATGCTCGGCAGGCTTGAGCACGATGATCTCAGAAATGGCCATCTCAAAGTCGGCCTTGATGTCGGCAGCCTTGTCTTTGTCGACATTGAGCATCGATGAGAGCTCGGTGGCATTGCCCTCGCATGTCTTCCAGGGATTGAAGACAACCTTGTCGTTGACATGCTTGCCCAGGAACTTGTCAGCCTCTTCCTTGTCCTTGAAGTAGAAGGGAGCCACGATGCCATTGATAACCTGAATGGCATCTTCGCCTTCCTTGACAGTGCCGTCGGGGTTGAGCTCCATGATGGCGCCCTTGACCAGTGCGCGCTCGTCGACAGTGTCGCCGGGCACCTGTGAGCCGAGACGCTCGAGCAGGCTCTTGTCCTGCTCGGCGCGCATCTCATCCGACACCTCTATAATATAATAAGGTAGTTCTACCTCCTTGGTGGCAACTTCGCCCAGCTCGGGAGCAAATCCCACTTCGTACTGGAATGTGTAGTCGCCATCGTCAAGAGTAATCTCCTTGACATCGATGGGGAGGGGCTCGCCCAGGATGTCAAGCTTGTTGTCGGTGATGTATTTGAGCACCTCGCGGTACACCATGTCGTTGATGACATCGCTCTTGACGCCCTTGCCGAAGCGACGGCGCAGTTGGTCCATAGGGACGTGGCCCTTGCGGAAGCCGGGGATAACGTGTGTGTCAGAAATGCGCTTCAGCTCTTTCTTGACTTTGTCAGCGTAATCGGCAGTGTCAACGGTGACGGTGATAATGCCATCGACATTGCCCTTTTTCTCTAAACTTACGTTCATCGTTGTATTTTGTATGGTTGTTTGGTCATTTATGGAGTGCAAAATTACTCTCTTTTTTTGTAATGAACAATTTTAGGCAAAAGAAAATTCGCTTTTTAAGAATTTTAATAAAAAAAATCACTCAAAATGATAAATCGTGTCATATTAATTGTTAACTTAGCAGCGTAGAAACGAAACAAACATTTTAACCATGATATTTAAGTTTAGAATTGTATCAGATGAGGTATCGAATTTCAAGCGTGAAATCGATATCGACGCCACGGCGACGTTTCAAGACCTTAAGAATGCCATCTGCGACAGCGTAGGTTATGACAAGAATCAAATGTCGTCATTCTTCCTCTGCGATGACAGCTGGGAGAAGCAGAAAGAAATTACCATGGAGGACATGGACGTAGACAGCGACCAGGATGTGTGGTTGATGGACGAGTGCGTGCTGAGCGACTACCTCGACGACGAGGGTCAGAAGATACTGTTCGTCTTCGACTACATGACCGACCGATGCCTCTTCATGGAATTGCGCAGCATCATCACCGGCAAGATCCTCAAGGACCCGGTGTGCACCCTCTCTCTTGGACAAGCACCTCAGCAGACGGTCGACATCGATGAGTTCACCAAGAACCTTGATGACAAAGCCGCAGCCTCGGCTGCCGACCTCGATGACCTCGGTGAGGAGTTCTACGGTTCAGACGAATACGATCCCTCGGAGTTTGATGCCGAAGGATACGATGAGATCAATTACGATTGATTAGAAGAGCCTGCCATCACAGCCTCGATTGATTTCTTAACTTTTTCATGTTGTAAAAGAGGCTGAAATGGAAAAAGGAGGAAGGGTCTCCCGTGAGGAAGACCCTTTTTGCATCTGCCTAAGCCTGTGGGCGAGGCAAAAATTGAGGGCAGGATGGGCAGGATTCGACTTTTAGTCCAACTTTTTTCACTTATTGGTGTTTTGTTAATTGAAGTAATATTGCTTAAACTTCAAAAAAAATGGCTAATTTTGCAATTTGAATTTCAACTATAGAGAAACGAGAGAAGAAAAACCAAAGCGCATCAGATGCTAAAGAATTGGCTACAAATAACTTTAGGGGTAGCTGCGAGCTATCTCCTTGTCGGATGTCAAGCTGAAGAGAACGCCCAAGCCACTGGGCTTGGATGGGCGAAGTTCGCCGTTGAGCTTTCTCCTAATTCAGCAGCCTTGCCGTCTGATAATTTTTCACTCACATTGTCGAGCGCTGACAGCGTGTATTCCTATACTTGGGCCGATATAGCTGACTATCTCACCTACGAGAATCTGCATGTAGGGCGATATACGGCCAAAGCCGTATCCGGTACCGAGGGCAGCGAGGGATATGATTGCCCTTGCTATATCGGCGAGGTTGACTTCACAGTGCTTGAGAGCGAATCTGTTGATGTTAAGATACCCGTGTCGCTGTCACAATCCCTGAATTATCTGACTGTAGATTCGCGGCTGGCTGATGAATATAGCATTAACGAGGTGACGATGCACTCGGTGGGCGGGAATTATCTGGAATTTCAAGTCGATGCTACAGAGCCGTTGCTTCTGAGCCCTGGCGTCACATACCTATATATTACAATAAGCGATGCTTCGGGCCGAGAGGTTACAATTTCTCCTTCGTTTGAAGTTGATGCCAAGAGCAACACCATATATGAATATAGTCTCGGAATAGATGAGGCTAACAATTTCGAGATAAGTTGCGGAGGCTCGTCATGCAAAATCCAATTGACCGATGCCCTTTTCTCATCTGATGGACCTCAGATTACTACCGAAAGTTTCCAGTCGGGTGAGCCGGTGAGTCTGATGGAGGGTTTCCCATCGGCGCGCTCTCTTGTTATGAACATCACATCCGAGGCACCGCTCAAGGCAGTGGTCATGACATTGAGCGGCACTCCGGCCTTGGTTTCCCAATTTCCTGAAGAGTGCGATTTGCTTACCGAGGGCGAGGCTTTCAAAGAAAAAGGCTTGGATGTGTGGACCAATGCGGATCAGAGCGTGTCAATAGATTTCACCACTTTTCTTGAGAGCTTGAGCATAAGCGCCAATTCGGTAATTGAATTTGCTGTCCATGCTTTTGATGAGCTGGGCCGCGCATCGGATGTATCAGTACTCAATGTTGCCATTTCTACATTGGAGGCTCAACTCACGGGCCAGACCGATGCAATCTTTGGGGAGAATATAGCCTCGGTCACCCTGCAGCTCAACTCGGATTATATTGAGGAGCGGGATTTCTCAATCAGCATGCTTGATGCCAATGGCGATGTGGTCAAGGAGGCACCTATCACCAGCAGCGACAATTTTAATGGCAGCGATATCATTACCCTTTATTTCTCGGTAGGAGAGGGCGTAAGCGATGTGCCTATAAGAATAGATTACTTGGGCAAGCCCAAGGCTCAAGCTATCATAAAGAGAATAGTGCCCGAATACAGCGCTACTGTTGACGCCTACGCCAACCATGCGCTGATTCAGATTTTGGCCCCCGATGCCTTGGCACAGGCTGTGGCTCAATACGCTTACGCCACCTATGACGGCTCAAAGATGAGCATTTCTGGCCGAGATTCTGACCTGGGCATCATCACCCTCAGCGGCTTGAACGCGTCAAAGACTTACGAGATCAAATTGGTGACAGTCCAGGGCTCATACACGCCTACGATTAAGTTTACCACCGAGAGCGCTGCGCAAGTGCCCGAGGGCGACTTTGAGGATGTATCCGAAGACATTGATTACCATAATCTGGCCCAAGGAGGCATATACTCAAATACTACCTTCCCGATCTATAATATGCAAAACCATACCGATGTCAACGTATGGTGGCCTAATAAATATTGGGCCAACGTCAATGCCAAGACATTCTGCACCAAGGCCAAGAACCACAATACCTGGTATATGCAGACCTCGACTGTGATCGACTTTGACAATAGCACCTCTGGCTCGAAATGCATGCGCCTGTCTTCGGTGGGCTGGTCGGTCGATGGCGAGGAGATACAGCCGTATCTGCAGCAAGAGGGCGAGCAGTTGCCGTACAATGCCAATGTGCCCAATTGCGACCACCGCGCTGCAGCCAAGCTATTCCTCGGTAGCTACAAGTTTGATTACAGCACCCTGACCGAAACCTATACCGAGGGCGTAACCTTCAATTCGCGCCCATCGTCGCTAAACGGCTACTACAAATATTCGTGCGTCGATTCCGACGAGTCAGACTACGGCACTGTCGAGATTATGCTCATCAATGATGAGAACTCGACCGAGATCGTCGTGGGCACAGCCACAATGGAATTTCATGAGGCTCCCGACTTCATAACCTTCAACCTACCGATTGAATATAAGATCATAGGCACCAAAGCCACAAAACTGAAGATGATGTTCTGCTCAAGCCGCGGCACTGGCACTATCGATGAGGAAGACACCCAAGTACCAGTCGATGCCAACGTAGAGCTGTCAGAATTTCGTGGCAGCGTGCTATGGATTGATAATTTGACGTTCGCTTATTAGAGAAAACGATAAAGATGTTATTCAGAAAGACATACCTATTGCTGCTAATGGCGGCGCTAAGCATAGCGGCCTCGGCACAGGATTTGCCAGATTCCCTGTGGGTATTCTCTGACACCTTGCCCGACGAGGTCAGCGTTGAGGAGATGCTTATGCAGAGCGAGTCGCCTGCCGATTCATTGCTTGTCAACAAGAATCTCACCGACTCAATAGTGGTCATCGAGGCGGGTGTCGATACGCTGCCTATGGCACCTGAGATTCCAGAGTTCTCTCGCGGATTAAAGCAAATCGTTTTTATTCCCAAGGGGCAGTGGATCACTGGCGTGAGTGTGAGCTATTCGCAGTCGAATCAGAAGAATTATCAATTCCTGATAGTCGAGAGCCTTGACGGTGACACCTATACATTCAAGGTGACCCCGATGCTGCTCTACGCTTTTGCCGACAACCTGGCAGCCGGTGGCAAGCTCGCCTATACGCGCCAGCGCACGCGCCTCGACTATGCCGATGTCAAGGTCGATTCTGAGACCGACTATGAGGTCGACAATCTCTACTCGATATCGCACACCTATTCGGCCATGGCTGCTTTTCGCAATTACATCAGCTTCGGGTCGAGCACTAGGTTTGGCATGTTCAATGAGGTGCAGCTCCAGTTCTCAGGCGGCGAGTCAAAGTTGTGCAACGGCGCCGGTGATGACCTGACTGGCACCTTTGAGCGCACATTCTCGTTGAATGTCGGCGTGGCTCCGGGCATGATAATGTTTCTCAACAATTATTCAGCCATCGAGGTCAATGTCGGTGTGCTGGGTTTCAATTACTCGCACACCAAATCTACCACCGACCAGGTGTACATAGCCAACCGGCACACCAAGTCGGCTAATTTTAGAGTTAACTTATTCAGCATCACTTTCGGCGTGGTGTTCTACCTATAAATGACAGCTAAGCATGAAGACAACGACTATATTCGTGTTACTGGGCCTTCTGCTCCTAAGCGGCTTGGCTGTTTACGGCCAAGAAGAGGAAGCTCCATCAGTGGTGAGGAAAAAGCTCATCACCGAGACACCTGCCGAATACCTCGAGATGGTAAAGGTAGGCAAGGATACAGTGCCAATCGCCATCCCCGACCGCAACTGGGGTCGATATGATCGTGGCCTGTTTAATTACCTGTATATCCCTAAGGGCAAGTGGGCATTTGGTTTCACCGCCTCGTATGGCGAACTCAACACCGAGGATGTGCAATTGCTCTCAATCCTCAAGGATGTCGACTTTGATGGCAAGATCTATTCGCTCAAGCCTACGATTTCTTATTTCTTTAGCAGCAACCAAGCCGTGGGTATGCGTCTAAACTACACTCGCGGCGTGGGCGACCTGGCCAATCTGGCTATGGATTTTGACGATGACATAGATTTCAGCCTCCACGATGTCAGCTACTACTCACAGAGCTACACCTTGGGCGTATTCTACCGCAACTATGTGGGTCTGAATCGCGACAAGAGATTTGCGGTTTTCAACGAGGTGTCGCTTGAATTTGGCAGCGGTTCGTCGCGCTTCAAGCGCTATTATGATGGCGAGCTGTTTGACACCCACACACTGTTCCGTACCGCGAGCCTAAATTTCAGCCCGGGTATCTGCGTTTTCCTTCAGGACTATGTGGCATTCAACCTGTCGTTTGGCGTCTTCGGCATCAAGATGCGCCAGGAGGACCAAAAGACAAACGGGGTTGACGAGGGTTCGAGATTCTCGAGCGGCGCCAATTTCAAATTCAACATTTTCAATATCGACTTTGGCCTTTTGATAGTAATATGAAGACACTTGCAACCCGTATCTTCGTAGCGGCAATGGCGCTTGGGGCAATCCTCTTGCCGAGCTGTTTGAAGAATGACATACCATATCCGCGCATCCAGGCCAATATCCTTTATATCTCGGCCGAGGGTCAAAGCCGCATGGCTCAAATCGACAGCACCAACCGTGTGGCCACGCTGTATTTCCCCGAGGATGCCAATATATATGAGGTGAAGATTGATTCCTTCGCCTTGTCGCCCAACACCACTATTGTCGAGGGTTCGCTGAGCCCTGACACCCTGATTGACCTCTCTGAGACATATTTCGTCGTGCTGTCGATGTACCAGGAATATCTGTGGCGCATCGTGAGTTCGCAGGACATTGAACGCTATTTCACCGTCGAGGGCCAGATCGGCACCTCCACGATTGACGTGCCTGGGCGCCGCGTGGTGGCAACAGTGGCGGCTCGCGTGTCGCTTGACGCAGTCACTGTCGAGACTTGCAAACTGGGTCCGACCAGTTCAGTCGCTACACCCGAGCTCGCTGGCCATACCATTGACTTTACATCGCCCGTTGTGGTCAATATCTCAAACTATGGCCACAATGAGCAATGGACAATCTATATTACCCAGACCGAGAGCACTGTCGAGACCGTCAGGGTCGATGCTTGGACCAAGGTCGCTTGGGTATATGGCCAAGCCGAAGCCAGCAAGACCAACACAGTGCAGTATCGCATCAAGGGCGACACCGAGTGGCTGACCGTGCCCGATAGTTGGCTGACCCACGATGGAGGTGATTTCTATGCCCGACTTGTTGGCTTGACTCCGCTCACCACCTACGAGGCTCGCGCCGTATCTGATGACGACTATGGCGAGGAGATTGAATTTACTACCGGGTCGGTCGTGCAGATGCCCAATAGCGATTTTGACAATTGGTGGCTCGATGGCAAGGTATGGAATCCTTGGGCCGAAGACGGCACTTGTTACTGGGATACCGGAAACAAGGGCGCGACCACTCTGGGACAAAGCAACTCCACGCCTACCGATGACACAGTGACTGGCACAGGCCAAGCCGCTCGCTTGGAGACCAAATTTGTGGGCATCGGCGTGATTGGCAAGTTGGCTGCTGGCAATATCTTCACTGGCTACTACGTGCGCACCGACGGCACCAACGGAGTGTTGAGCTTTGGCCGCGAATTTGAGGAGCGGCCCACCAAGCTTGCCGGTTATTACAAGTACACGACTGCGGCTATCAGCAGCACCACCACCGGATTTGAGGATCTGAAAGGTCGTCCCGACACTTGCATCATCTGGTGCGCGCTGATCGATACTGCCGAGCCGTTTGAGATTCGCACTAATCCCAACAACCGTTCGCTTTTCGACCCTGATGGCGATTACGTAGTCGCTTATGGCAAGATTGAGAGCGGCCACGACATTGAGGCTTATGAGCCATTTGAGATTACCCTTGAGTACAAGGCTACAAACCGTAAGCCTACCTATATTATAGTGACCGGCTCGGCCAGCAAATACGGCGACTATTTCACTGGCGGCAACGGTGCCGTGCTGTATCTCGATGATTTCGAACTCCTATACGATTACTAATGGACAAATTTATAGATATAGATGGCCAGAAGGTGCATTACACCGAATCTGGCGATCCGCAGCGACCGCCTCTGGTGCTGATGCACGGGTGGGGATGCAATACCACCACCTTGGCATCGATCGAGAATGCCGCGCAAGACCTGTGCCATGTCTACAACATAGACTTTCCTGGTTTTGGCAAGAGTCCTGAGCCGGATGGAGTGTGGGGAGTGGAGGAATACACCCAGCTTGTTGAGAAATGGCTCAAAGCGATAGGGGTGGAAAATCCAATCCTGCTTGGCCATTCATTTGGCGGCAGAGTGGGGATTCTCTACTCATCGCGCAATCCGGTATCCAAGCTAATCCTGGTCGATGCGGCCGGCATCAAGCCCAAGCGCACTCTCAAATATTATTACAAGGTGTACACCTTCAAGCTGCTGAAATTTTTGGCTCCAATCTTGCTGGGCAAGAAGCAGGCCCAGGAATTGATTGAGCGCCGACGTGGCAAGAGCGGATCGAGCGACTATGCCAACTCGACGCCCAAGATGCGCGCCATACTCTCAAAGGTTGTCAACGAGGATCTGAAGAAAGTAATGCCCCAGATTACGGCACCGACCCTGCTGATTTGGGGTGAGAAAGACACAGCCACGCCGCTGCGCGATGCCAAGATGATGGAAAAACTGATTCCGGGCGGGGCTTTGGTGTCGTTCCCGGGATGCGGACATTACAGTTTTCTCGACAATCCGGTGCAATTCCGGGCTGTGCTGCGCAGCTTTTTGTCAGCCTGAGGTGGAAAAATTGTGTGATTATAAGTTGATTTTGTTGAAATATTGTTTAAATTTAAATTCCGATAAAAACACAAATATATTGATTTATAATCCTTTACAGTGATATTGAATCGTTCGTTAAGATTAAAGTACGCAAATCTCAACGAACGATTTTTTGTCGGCAGTGTTCTAATTACAAATCCGGGAATGAAAGCAGCGTCACCTGCTGAAACACACTACGATGGCTCGACTACTTCTGAGGCCGGTAAAAGTAGAATCACTAAAATGTAACATCACTAGTATTATGGCAAGCACACTAAAGCCTATTGTACAAGAACTCGTAGACCTTATCAACCAAAACGGTTGGAAAGAGAAATTTGAAGAGGCCCTCAAGAATGCTAAGGCCCAGAACGTAGTCGAGTTCGATTCCATCAAAACACTCGACGACTACTTCGATTGGTTGAATGCCCAGCTTAGCTGGGTGCCTGTAGAAAACCGCCAAGGTACCATCGTATATCAGCATGTGGCTGAATTCTACTTCCTGCTTGACCAGGAACCTGTCAAGAGCTTGCAAAACGCTGTAGTTCCTCACGACCAGCAACCGGCCCTGACCGTGCTGAGCAAATGGATGCAGAAATATGTCGACGCTCTCGGCGAATGGATGGATCAACCTCAGTCTATCACCAAGGAGTCAGTGCAGACATTCTTCGCATCTCCTATCTACAACATGAATGAGTATATCGAGCCGAGAGGCGGCTGGAAGACATTCAACGAAATGTTTGCTCGTAGCACCAAGCCGGGCTGCCGTCCTATAGCCGATATCCTCGATGATACAGTGATTACCGCTGATGCCGATTCGACATTCGACGGCCAGTGGGAAATCCGCTCAGATTCGTTCGTGACCATCAAGGGTCTGCACTGGAAGATCGAAGAGCTGCTCGACGGCTCACCTTACAAAGACTGCTTCATGGGCGGTCAGTTCACCCACTCATTCCTTAACACCACTGACTATCACCGTCAGCACGCCCCTGTAGGCGGTTTGGTATTGGAATCGCGTATGATTCAGGGCTGCGTTTACCTGCAAGTTGAGGCCGAGCCTATCGCCGGCGACCCCGAAGGCAAGCAGCACATTGTCATCAAACGTAAGTTTGATATTCCTGATACTCCTGGATATCAGTTCCAGCAGGCTCGTGGCTTGGTTGTGATCGCCAGCTCGATTGGTCTGGTTGCTGTATGTCCTATGGGTATGGCCCAGGTATCCTCGATTATCACAACGGCCGAAGTCGGTCGTACCCTGCGCAAGGGCGAGGAGATCAGCTACTTCCAGTTCGGTGGCTCAGATATCGTCACCGTCTTCCAGCAGCAGAGCAACGTCACCTTCACCGCTCAACCCGGTATACACTACAAGGTAGGTACACAGGTGGCAAAGGCTCACCCAGTGATGATGCCAGCACCTTACATCTATCCAGCAGTGCAATTCGCACAGAAATAACCTCTCTCCGTTGAGAACTCATTAAAGGCGCCCCAGCCCCCGGCTGAGACGCTTTTTTTGTTGTAACAGCGCTGTTACATTTATTTTGTCATGTCGGAGAAAATTCGTAACTTTGTAGGCTATTTAATCAATAGGACATATAATACAGAATTACTCAATATGGCAGAAAGAAGAGAGGACTATACCGCAGAAAATATCCAGGTGCTCGAAGGCCTGGAGGCTGTGCGGAAACGTCCGGCTATGTACATCGGCGACATCTCAGAAAAAGGTTTGCACCACTTGGTGTACGAGGTTGTTGACAACTCAATAGATGAGGCGCTTGCCGGCTATGCAAAACATATTTTCGTCACAATCAACAATGACAACTCAATCACCGTGGTCGATGACGGCCGCGGCATCCCAGTCGACATGCACGAAAAGGAGCACAAGAGCGCTCTCGAGGTGGTTCTGACTGTGTTGCACGCCGGTGGCAAATTCGACAAGGGCTCGTACAAGGTGTCGGGTGGTCTGCACGGCGTGGGCGTATCTTGCGTCAACGCTCTCTCGACCTACCTGCGCGCCGAGGTGCACCGCGACGGCAAGGCTTACATGCAAGAGTTCTCTTGCGGCAAGCCCACCTCAGAGCTCAAGGTGATCGGCGAGAGCGAGCGCACTGGCACCAGCATCACCTTTAAGCCCGATGAGAGCATTTTCATTGTGACAGTCTACGACTATTCGACACTGGCCAACCGTCTGCGCGACCTGGCATACCTCAATGCCGGCATCACCCTTACCCTCACCGACATGCGCGAGATCGATGCCGAGGGCAATCCCAAGACTGAGACCTTCTACTCGAGCGAGGGCTTGAGCGAATTTGTGCGCTATATTGATTCGAGCAAGGAGCCCCTGATCGACGATGTGATCCATCTCGACACCGAGCGCCAAGGCATCCCCGTCGAGGTGGCTCTGACATACAACAGCACTTACAATGAGAATGTCTACTCATTCGTCAACAATATCAACACTATTGAGGGCGGTACCCATCTGACCGGTTTCCGTCGCGGCCTGACTTCTACCCTTAAGAAGTACGCCGAAGACAACAACCTGCTCAAGAACGCCAAGGTCGAGATTGCCAGCGATGACTTCCGCGAGGGCCTCACCGCCGTGGTATCGGTCAAGGTGATGGAGCCTCAGTTTGAGGGCCAGACCAAGACAAAGCTGGGCAACAACGAGGTGATCGGCGCTGTGCAAACAGCCGTGAGCGATGCCCTCGGCACCTATCTAGAGGAGCACCCCAAGCAAGCCAAGACCATCGTTGAGAAGGTAATCCTGGCAGCTCAGGCTCGCCACGCAGCTTACAATGCCCGCAAGCAAGTGCTGCGCAAGTCGCCGCTCAGCGGCGGCGGTCTGCCCGGCAAACTCGCCGACTGCTCAAGCCGAACGGCCGAGGATTGCGAACTCTTCATCGTCGAGGGTGACTCGGCAGGAGGAACAGCCAAGCAGGCTCGCAACCGCACATTCCAGGCCATCTTGCCATTGCGCGGCAAAATCCTGAATGTTGAGAAGGCTATGGAGCACAAAATCCTCGACAATGAGGAGATTTCCAACCTTTTCCGCGCTTTGCGTGTTACTATAGGTACAGAGGAGGATCCCAAGGAGGCCAACCTCAGCAAGCTGGCTTACCACAAGATCATAATCATGACCGATGCCGATGTCGACGGCGCCCACATCGCCACATTGCTCATGACTTTCTTCTTCCGTCGCATGAGGCCGATCATCGAAAACGGCTATCTCTATCTCGCCACCCCGCCGCTCTACAAATGCAAGCGCGGCAAGGCCGAAGAGTATTGCTGGACCGACCAACAGGTGCAAAATTTCATAATGCGCAATGGCCAAGGCACCACGGTGCAGCGGTACAAGGGTCTTGGCGAGATGAGCGACCGCGAGCTCAAGGACACCACAATGGATCCAGAGCACCGCATGCTCAAGCAGGTGACAATCAGCGACGCCGCCGAGGCCGACCGCATCTTCTCGATGCTGATGGGCGAGGACGTGGGCCCGCGCCGCGATTTCATCGAGGCTAACGCCAACTACGCCAACATCGATGCCTAACCCGTCAGCGCAAAAACGCAACACTCAACACCCTTAACAACACGTATTCACTATGGCTCGATCATCGAAGCAGAGCACGCCGAGCAAGCATACCATGGAAATGGTGCTTGCTTACGTTGAGACACAAAAGAACAAGACGTTCAATTATCATCAAGTGGCATCGGCCTTGGGTCTTAAGGCTCCTGCGCAACAAAAAGCAGTGGCATTGGCCCTTGCTGAACTCGCTTTCGATGGCGACCTGGTGGAGGTGTCGCCAGGGGTGTACAAGACGGTGCTGCGCAGCGTGACAGCTGAGGGCGTATTCGTGCGCCGCTCAAATGGCAAAAACAGCGTAGTCACCGATGAAGACGAAACCATATTCGTTGCCGAGCGCAACTCAAAGCACGCTCTCAATGGCGACCGCGTGCTGGTATCGATTGCCGCTCGTCGCAAGGGAGCAGAGCCAGAGGCTGAAGTATTAGAGATTCTGGAGAAGAAGGACCAGGTATTTATCGGTACGCTGCAGGTTGACAAGCATTTTGCCTATCTGCTTACCGATTCTAAATACTTGGCCTCTGATATTTTCATACCTAAGGCAAAACTCAAGGGAGGCGAGACTGGCGACAAGGCTATCGTGAAAATCACCGAGTGGCCCGAGGATGCCAAGAATCCCAAGGGGGAGGTGATCGATATCCTGGGCAAGACTGGCGACAACACCGCCGAGATACATGCCATCCTGGCTGAGTTTGGGTTGCCCTATAAATACCCCGAGGCAGTCGAGAAAGCTGCCGATCGCATCAAGGATGGCATCACACCCGAGGAGGTGGCCAAGCGCTTGGATATGCGCGGCGTGCCCACCTTCACCATCGACCCCAAGGATGCCAAGGACTTTGACGACGCCCTCTCGATACGCAAGCTGCCCAATGGCAACTATGAGATAGGCGTGCACATCGCCGATGTGACCCATTATGTCAAGCCCAATACTATCATCGACCGCGAGGCAGAGGAGAGGGCTACTTCGGTCTACCTGGTTGACCGCGTGGTGCCGATGCTGCCCGAGCATCTGTGCAACGGTATCTGCTCGCTGCGTCCCGATGAGGATAAGCTTACATTCTCGACCATCTTTGAGATGAACGAGCATGGCAAGGTCTTGAACTCAAAGATTGTGCGCACAGTGATACGCAGTCAGCGCCGCTTTGCTTACGAAGAGGCTCAGGAGATCATCGAAAAGGGCGAAGGCGAATTTGCCGAAGAGTTGTTGACGCTTGACCGCTTGGCCAAAATCCTGCGCGAGGAGAGATATGAGAATGGTTCGGTCGAGTTTGACCGCGTTGAGGTTCGCTTTGACATCGACGAGAATGGCAAGCCCACGGGAGTGTACTTCAAGGAATCAAAGGATGCCAACAAGCTCATTGAGGAGTTTATGCTCCTGGCCAACCGCACAGTCGCCACATTTATCGGCAAGGCCGGGCCCAAGAAGAAAGCCAAGGCATTTGTCTATCGTGTGCATGACATGCCCGACCCCGGCAAACTCTCTGACTTGGCTTCGCTGTCGAGCACATTCGGCTACCGCATCAAATCAAGCGGCAGCTCAAAAGAGGTCAACCGCTCACTAAATAAGATGCTTGAGGATGTCAAGGGCAAGCCAGAGGAGAATTTCCTCTCGACACTGGCAATCCGCTCGATGGCCAAGGCAATCTATTCGACTGACAACATCGGCCACTATGGCTTGGGATTTGAGTATTACACTCATTTCACTTCGCCTATCCGCCGATTCCCCGATATGATGGTGCACCGTCTGCTCGAGAAATATATGAGCGGAGGCCGCAGCGTCAACAAGGAGAAGCTCGAGGAGCAATGCAAGCACTCGTCTGATATGGAGCAGCTGGCAGCCAATGCCGAGCGCGCCTCTATCAAATACAAGCAGGTCGAGTTTATGGCCGACCATCTCGGCGAGACATACTCCGGCATCATCTCGGGTGTGACCGAGTGGGGCCTGTATGTCGAGCTTGACAGCAACAAATGCGAGGGCCTGGTGCCGGTACGCGATTTGGCTGATGACTACTACGACTTTGACGAGCGCAACTACTGCCTCGTGGGCCGCAGGCACAACAACAAATATCGCTTGGGCGATAATGTGACAGTCAAGGTGGCCCGAGCCAATCTCGACAAGAAGCAGCTCGACTTTGCCATCGTCGATGACTTTGGCCGCACACCCGATGCTGAGAAGAAAGCCGAAAAGCTGGCCGAGGAAATCAACAAGAATCCCGATGCGGCGTCCAAGAAAGGTTCTTCGCGCCGCCCATCGCCCAAGGCCAAGGCAAAGCGCAGCAGCTATGCTGAGCAGCAAGGTCCCAGGCAGCAGCAAAAGACAGTGAAGCATAGCCGTCATCGCGGATCAAAAGGCAACAAGCGCTGATGGGTCGCATTTCGATCAATCGCTTGCGCCTGCTCAGTCACCATGGGGTGATGGAGCAGGAGCGCAGGGTGGGCAACATCTTTGAGGTGTCGCTGACGATGGATGTCCCGGCTACCGAGCGGGCCATGGCTACTGACGACTTGACCGATACCATCAACTATGCGGCGGTGACAGAGCTAATCAAGCGAGAGATGGCGCACCCGTGCAAGCTGATCGAGGCAGCGGCTGGCCGCATCATCCTGGCGCTGCGTGCCGAGTATCCCGGGCAAATCTCTCATGGCACGGTGAGCGTGTCGAAGATGGCCCCCCCGATACCGATGGAGATGGAATCAGTGACATACACTGCCGATTTCAATACTTGAAATAAGGCAAATAATAATGAATTTAAAGGCGTTTTAGATAAATATCTTTAACGCCTTTTTGTCATTTACGGATTATTGAGTAATTTTGTATAGTTTATGCCGCAGCAATAGAGAAGGGGAGGCATACCCCGCCAAAACAGGAAAAACAAACCAACCATTAATACAACTACCAACAAATGAAATTCAACAAAATTGTCATGGCCTTGGCCGCTGGAGCAGCTCTGCTCGGCACCACCAGCTGCCTCAGCAACGACAGCAATAACTCGCTATCTTATACCTCCACCTTTTCACGTTTCTTCAATGTGATATTTGAAGAGGGTAACGACACCCCTACCTATCAGCAAGGTGTGGGATACGAAGTGACCTACAATTACACCGACATGGTAGCTGATGTTCAGATTTCGGGCCTAACTCTGCCTTCGGGCTCTCTGGGTACCCTCACTTTCAGCCAAGTGCCTTGGGCTATTGTCAACGACTGGAAGCGCATCAGCCTTACCAACGTTACTCCCTCATCGTCGCTGATTCCTCCCACCTTTACCACTTTTAATTTCTATGTATATGACCGCATGGTCACCTCTACGACTTATTATCCCTGCCTGAATATCAATTACTCAATCGCATCAAGCGGATACAGCATCATATCGTTCCCGGCTGGTCTGATCAATTACGGCGAGACCTCGGTCAGCTGCTCTGACGGCTCGAGCTTTAGCTCGAGCGATAACGCGCGTCCTCTCTACTACATCACCCTCTACGATGGCGATTCGACCCTCGACCTCAACAAGGCTGAGAACCGCATGGCCAAGCTCATCATCGAGGATTTCCAGCTCTCATCGGCTATGACTGCAATTGACCTGCAGCTCACCGGCATCGCATTCGACATTGACAAAAACGGCTTGGTTAGCCTCTCGCTCGACGAACAAGTGCCCTCGCGCGTAGAGTCGTCAAGCTCGATTGTTGAGATTGAGAATTACAAGGTGACCAACCTGCGCGGCACTACAAACACTGCCAACCTGATGTCGCTGACCTTCGACCTCGAGGTCACCGATGTCGACAATGGCACAGTCTTCACCTACAATGTGATGGCTGTCAGTTCAGCTCCCTCTCTTTGATAAAAAATAATGGATAAATGCTGGTGCCACTCCCCTGCGCCTAATCGGCGAGGGGAGTGGCACTCGTTATGTATTATTTTTTGTGGGAAAAATGTGGAGAGTGTCAGGAAAAATGTGTAAATTTGCGCTTTAAAAGGAAATAACAATCGTTTCACAGATATGAATATATCTTACAATTGGCTCAAGCAGTATGTCGATTTCGACCTCACTCCCGAGGAATTGGCAGCCGCTTTGACTTCGATAGGATTGGAGACGGGTTCGGTCGAGCGCGTCGAATCAATTAAAGGAGGTTTGCGAGGGATTGTAATAGGCAAGGTTCTGACTTGCGTTGACCATCCCGACAGCGACCATTTGCACATCACTACCGTAGATTTGGGCGATGGCAAGGCCACGCAGATTGTGTGCGGCGCACCCAATGTTGCCGCTGGCCAGACAGTGGTTGTGGCAACTGTCGGCACCACACTGTATGATGGCGACAAGGAGTTCAACATCAAGAAATCCAAGATTCGTGGCGTGGAATCATTCGGTATGATTTGCGCCGAGGATGAGATAGGCGTTGGCAATTCCCACGCTGGCATCATAGTGCTGGCCGATGGTTCGGCTGAGCCGGGTACTCCCGCAGCCCGGTATTATGGCCTGTCAGACGATTATGTGCTTGAGGTTGACCTTACTCCTAACCGCATTGATGCCGCCTCGCATTATGGCGTGGCTCGCGACCTGAGCGCTTGGCTATGCTGCCATGCAAATCTGGCTGAGCTCCACAAGCCTTCGGTTGAGAAATTCAAAGTCGATGAGCCCGAGACTATGGGTGTAATCGTAGAGGTTGAAGACAACCAGGGATGTCCGCGCTATTGCGGCGCTACCATCTTGGGAGTAAAGGTGACCGAGAGTCCCCAATGGCTCAAGGATCGCCTCACTGCCATAGGCGTGCGACCCATCAACAATGTGGTTGATATCACCAATTATGTGCTACACGCTTTCGGCCAACCGATGCATTGCTTTGATGCCTCAAAGATTGCTGACGGCACAGTGGTGGTGCGCAATTGCCCTGCCGGTACAAAATTCACCACTCTCGATGGGGTAGAGCGCACACTCACAGCCGAGGACCTGATGATATGCAACGGCAAGGAGCCGATGTGCATCGCTGGCGTGTTCGGCGGTTTGGATTCGGGCGTGACTGAGGATACAGTTGATGTATTTCTCGAGAGCGCTTATTTCAATCCTACCCGTGTGCGCAAGACAGCTCGGCGCCAAGGGCTGAACACCGACTCATCGTTCCGCTTTGAGCGTGGCGTGGATCCCAACGGTTGCATGTACGCTCTCAAGCTGGCCGCTCTGCTGGTCAAGGAATTGGCCGGCGGCGAAATCGTGGGCAAGGTGTTTGATGTCAAGGCTGGAGAGTTCCCGCCCTTCAGCGTCGAGCTCAGCTATGAGGATATCAATGCTCTGATTGGCAAGAAGATTCCCGAGGCTACTGTCGATTCCATCCTTAAATCTCTTGAAATTGAGATTGTGGCTCAGAATATGGGCAATCTCAGCCTTGAGGTGCCGACCTACCGCGTGGATGTCAAGCGCCCCTGCGATGTGATTGAGGATATCCTGCGCATCTATGGCTACAACAATGTGGAGATGCCCACCGAGGTGCACTCTTCGTTGTCGTTCAAGACCATCACTGATGTGTCGGATGATTTGCAACGCACAATCTCGGGTCAGCTCACTGCCGAGGGCTTCAACGAGATACTCAACAACTCACTTACAGCTGAGAAATACTATGCTCCGCTTGAGAGCTATCCGGCCACGCATTGCGTCAAGCTGCTCAATCCGCTGAGCCAAGACCTGAATGTGATGCGCCAGACCTTGTTGTTTGGCGGCTTGGAGACTATCATGCACAATGCCAATCGCAAGATGCCCGACCTGCTGCTCTATGAGTTTGGCAATGTGTATTTCTTCAACCCCGGGGTAGAGTCGTCGATTGAGAAGCCTTTGGCACCGTACACCGAGGGCGCTCGTCTGGCTCTCTGGCTCACTGGTAATGCAAGACTGGGCAACTGGGCGCGTCCTACCGAGGAATCGACATTCTTTGACCTTAAGGCTATTGTGGCCAATGTGTTTGCTCGTCTTGGCATCAGCAGCCGCGAGGTGACACTGCAGCCGGGCAAGCTCGATATCTTTGAGACTTCGCTCTCAATCGATACACGCAGCGGCAAGCATCTGGGCGATATGGGGATCGTCAAGAAATCGGTAGCTAAGGAATGTGATGTCAAGCAAGAGGTACTCTATGCCGAACTTGACTGGACAGCTCTGGTCAAGCTTGCCGCAGGCAAGAAGGTGACCTTCGCTCCGCTCCCGCGCACGATGCCTGTCAAGCGAGACTTGGCTCTGCTCATCGACACCTCTGTGACAATGGAGCAGGTTGAACAAGCTGTGCGCGAGGCTGAGAAGAAGCTGCTCAAGAGCGTAAGCCTGTTTGATGTCTATGAGGGCAAGAATCTGCCCGATGGCAAGAAATCGTATGCCATCGCTATGACGATTCAAGACCCGGAGAAGACGCTGCAAGACAAGCAAATCGACCAAATCATGGCCAAGATTATCGCCAATCTCCAAAAGAGAGTGGGGGCTGAGCTGAGATAACCTACCCAACTATTACAATAACAAAAATAATCATAACTCAACACTCATAACTCATAACTATATGGGAAGAGCTTTTGAATACCGCAAAGCAAGAAAACTGAAAAGATGGGGCAACATGTCGCGCACATTCACCCGCATCGGCAAGGAAATCACCATCGCCGTAAAGTCGGGCGGTAGCGACGCTTCGTCAAATCCACGCCTGCGCGCTCTGCTCCAGAATGCCAAGGCTGCCAATATGCCTAAGGACACTATCGAGCGCGCCATCAAGAAGGCTACCGACAAGGATGCCAGCGATTACAAGGAGATAACCTACGAGGGATACGGCCCTCATGGCATCGCTATCTTTGTCGAAGCCGCTACCGACAACAATACCCGCACCGTGGCCAACGTGCGTTCATATTTCAACAAGCATGGCGGTTCCCTCGGTACTCAGGGTTCGCTCACTTTCCTGTTCGACCACAAGAGCGTGTTCAAAATCAAGCCTAAGGATGGCATCAGCCTTGAGGACCTGGAGCTTGAGCTCATCGACTATGGCGTTGACGAGCTGGAGGGCGACGATGAGGAAATCGTACTGTACGGCGCCTTTGAGGAGTTTGCCGGCATACAGAAATATCTCGAGGACAATGGCTTTGAGATCATCAGCGCTGAATTTGAGCGCATCCCCAACGATCTGAAGGATGTATCTCCCGAGGATCGCGAATCGGTGATGAAGCTGCTCGAGAAACTCGAGGATGACGAAGACGTGCAAAATGTCTTCCACAACATGCGCGAACCAGAAGAGGACGACGAGGAGTAAACCACTCGGAAATTTACGTTTCCAGGTAAAACCACGGATTACACGGATTATACGGAAAAGCCATCTGGGAACTTCCCAGATGGGATCCGTGTAATCCGTGTAATCCGTGGTTTTTTATGAATTATCGAGGTTAGAATATCGAGTGCCCCTCAAAGTAGGAGTCGTCGATGGGTTGTATGGTGCCGTACATTGTGGTGCGTCCTCGGTGGAATGTGCTTTGCACAAAGGCTGTGGCTCGATTCGAGCCTTTGACCATTGTGGCTTGTACGTCGCATGAGCCGATAGGGGCGCTCAGATGGAACTGGAGGTTGACTTCGCCATTCTTGTTGACTGAGTATTTGTAGTCGGTGATGTTGCCCTTGACTGTGAAGCCGCCCACTCCGTTGGGACCACCGCTATGGCCAGGCGAGAGTTGCACTACGCCCTTGTCGCCCATGACAAGAATGAAATTGGTAGTTGGGGTTACTGATGGTATGGTGACATTCATAATCATCACTCGGTTGACCGACATCAGGAATGTCTGATTCTCAATCAGGGCTTTGCCCACGACATAATTGATGGAATCTGCCTTGGCCGATTCCTCGCTTCCCTTCAGAGCCTTGCACCCCGAGCCAGCGGCCGCTATCATCGCAGTCGCCACCAATAATATGACAAATCTTAGAGCTCTCATAATCTTCCTTTTTCTATCAAAACAACCCCTCCCTCACTTATGTTCAATCCGGTACAGGGGACTGTCCCCTGTACCGAAAATTTTCATAATATCACAAATTTGAGGTATTGAAGATTTCAAACTTCGGAAGAAATCGTTAAATTTGCAAAGAAATAGGAATTAGTTATAAACTTTGACGATATGAATTGCAAACTGATAGGGAGTTTTATCCAGCATCTTGAGGTAGAATTGATGCCTGGCGAAGAATTTTATGCTCAAAAGGGCGCTCTGATCTATTTGGAGCAAGGCGTGGAAAAGGAGACGGTGTTGAATAGCGGCGGCTCCAACAAGGGAGCGCTTGGCGCGATTGGCAATCTGATAGGAGCAAAGCTGTCGGGCGAATCGATATTTCTGGTCCACTATGTCAATCGTTCAAATTCGGCACGGAAGCTGGTGTTGGGAGGCGCGTTCGGGTTGCTCCCGGTGAAGCTGCAAAATGAATCTATTCTATGTCACAAGGGGGTGTTTGTGGCCTCAAACAATCTGGTGCAAGTCACCACTCGCGTATCGGTTGCTGGCATAATGGGAGGCATGGGCGTCTTCTTGCAGCGGATATCGGGCTCATCGACAGTCTTTCTAGATTGCAAGGGGCAAGCTCTGACCAAAGAGTTATCTTATGGCGAGACTATTGAGGTCGATGAGGATCACATCATTGCCTTGCAGGGCATCAGCGAGGGACAACTCTCCTCGGCCTGGTCCCTCAAGAATGTATTCGGTGGCGAGGGCCTCAGCATGCTTCGCATCACTGGCCCCGGCCGCGTACACCTCAGCCCCGGCAACCTCAACCCGGCCATCCTCGAAGTCTAACCCTATTCTTATTTTGCCCTAAAATTTATACGGTTATCTCTATCAGGTTTCCATCAATGCCCACTACTGCGCTTTCGTAATACCCATCGCTGGTGGTGCGAGGACCGTCGGCCACATCGTAGCCGTCATGGCGTAACCTTTCGGTCATTTCATCAACGGCCTCCTTGCTACCTACGCTCAGCGATAGTCGGGGCGCGTGGACACCCTTAAGCTTTTTCGGAGAGCTCGAGCCAGCGGAGCTCTTTTTCGTCTATGAGAGGGGAGAGTTCGCTGTAGCGAGCTGACTTGGCGGCGATGTCGGGGATGGATTCGCCGGAATTGAATAGGGCCTCGAGGGCTTCTTTTTCAGCGTACAGTTCGGCCAGCTCAGCCTCGAGAGCCTCGAATTCACGCTTCTCCTTATAGGTGAGTTTGGCTGGGCGGTTAGCCTTAGGGCGCTCTGCAGCAGGGGTGGGGGTCTTGGCGGCTTTCTCCTTTTCTTGCTCGGCACGGTCGTGCTCTTCGCGCCACTGGTGATACTCGGTGTAGGTGCCGGGGAAATCCTTGACCACGCCGTTGCCCTCCATCACGAAGAGATGGTCAACGATGTTGTCGAGGAAGAATCGGTCGTGACTTACCACAATCACGCAGCCCTTGAATTTTGACAGATACTCCTCGAGCAAACCCAGAGTGACAATATCAAGGTCGTTGGTTGGCTCGTCAAGAATCAAGAAGTTAGGATTACGCATCAGCACTGTGGCGAGATACAAGCGTCGCTTCTCGCCGCCGCTCAGCTTATAAATGTATTTCTGCTGGTCTGGCACCGAAAACAAGAAGTGCTGCAAGAATTGCATGGGTGAAAGATGATTGCCATCGGCAATTTGGATATCCTCGGTCAATTCAGTCACCGCGTCAATTACCCTCTTATTCTCGTCAAAGGCAATGCCCTCTTGGGAATAATATCCGAATCGCACGGTCTCACCCAAATTCCACTGTCCAGAATCCTGTGGCATCAGCCCTTGCAGCATCTTGATGAATGTGGACTTGCCCACGCCATTGGGCCCGATGATGCCAACCTTCTCGCCGCGCGCGAAGGTATAGGTGAAATCGTCAAGAATCACCTTGTCGCCAAATCTCTTGCTCACTCCCTCGGCCTCAAAAATCTTGCTGCCGATGTAAGCCGACTTGCTGATGTCGAGGTTGACATTGCGCTCTGAGAGATTTACGCGCGAGCGCTCTTTCAGGTCGTAATATTGATCGATGCGGTATTTGGCTTTTCCGGCTCGTGCCTGGGGCTGACGGCTCATCCATTCCTGTTCGCGGCGCAGCGTATTCTTTACTCTGGCCAGTTCGGCTCCCATAGCCTCGATGCGCTCTTGGCGCCGGCGCAAGTAGTAGTCATAATTGCCATCATAAGAGAACACTCGCTCTCGGTCAATCTCGATGATATGATTGCAAACGCGGTCGAGGAAATATCGGTCGTGAGTCACCATCAGCAGGGTAGAACGCGAACGGCGCAGATACCCCTCAAGCCACTCGATCACGCCAATGTCAAGATGGTTGGTTGGCTCATCGAGAAGCAGCAGGTCTGGTTCGGTAATCAGAGCGCAAGCTATCGACATGCGCTTGAGCTGACCACCCGACATATTCTTGACGGGGGCCTCGATATCGGTTACACCGAGTTGGGATAGCATCTGGCGAAATCTCTGCTCAAAGCCCGCGCCTGTCTCATCAGCGTGGAGATGTTCGGGGGGTATGGGCGTTGCCTTTAGGCAAGCTTGGATAACCGACAGGTCGGGGTCGAACACGCTATCCTGATCAAGATAAGCAACCCGCAGGCCCGACTTTTGCGAAATCTTGCCACTGTCATAATCCTCTTGTCCGGCAAGAATGCGCAGCAAGGTGCTCTTACCTGCGCCATTCTTAGCAATGATACCAATCTTATCGCCCTCGTTGACAGCCAGGTTCACATCGGCAAAGAGCATTCGGTCGCCGATGCTCTTGGTCAGATTCTCTATCTGCAGAAAATTCGCCATCTGTTCTTATTAATTCACGCCTATCAGTTCCAAAAACCAAAAACTAAAAGCCAAAAACCTATATCACTTCCATGTCGGCTTTGAGGCGCTGGCGCACCACCTCGTACATCATCACGCCGGCTGCCACAGACACATTCAAGCTGCCAATTTTGCCGAACATCGGAATTGACACTCGGTAGTCGCACAGGTCGAGAATCTCGGGCGAGATGCCCACATCCTCAGCACCCATCACCAGAGCCACCGGGGTGGTGTAGTCGGGTTCGGTATAGTTGAGGTTGGCCTTCTCGGTCACGCCTATTATCTGATATCCATTGTCCTTGAGATATTTCACCGCCGAGGTCAGATTGCGTTCTCGGCACACCTGTATGTAATTGAGGGCTCCGGCCGAGGTCTTCATAGCATCGCCTCCAGCGCTTGCGCTGTGGCGTTCGGGGATAACCAAGGCATTGGCGCCGCAACACTCGGCCGTACGGGCGATGGCGCCGAAGTTGCGCACATCAGTGATGCCGTCGAGCACGATTACGAATGGCAACACGCCGCTCTCATAGAGCGATGGCACCAACTCGCCCACGCGAGTATAGGTCACCGATGACAAGAAAGCTACCACGCCCTGATGATTCTTCTGGGTGATGCGGCTAATCTTCTCGATAGGCACTCGCTGGGCATACAGATGATGCTCGCGCACGAGGCGCATCAATTCGTTGGCGAGGTCGCCTTGCAAGTCTTTTTTGATCAAGATCTTGTCTATGTCTTTACCAGCTTCGATAGCTTCAATCACGGCTCTCAGGCCATAGATGTAATCGGTGGGCTCCATGAAATTAAGGTTAAGGTGTAAGGGATAAGTTATAAACTGTAAGGGATAAGTTATAAACTGTAAGGGATAAGTTATAAACTATAAGGGATAAGTTATAAACTAAGGGTTATGAGTTAGAGTTGAGAAGGGTCTGGGCTGCGGCGCGAGCCGAGGGGTCATTGGGGGTGCCGCTGAGCATAAGGGCGAGTTCGCCGACACGCTCCTCTTGTGTTAACAAACGAATTCGCGTATTGGTCGATGTCTCGTCATCTTCTTTGTACACCTTGTAATGCGCCGAGCCCTTAGCGGCCACCTGTGGCAGGTGGGTGATGGCAATCACTTGGGCAGTGAGTGAGATGTGAGCCATAAGTACGCCCATGCGCACTGCCACATCGCCCGACACGCCAGTGTCTACCTCATCGAATATGATTGTCGGCAATTGCATCTTCTCAGCGATTACCAATTTGATCGAGAGGATAAGACGCGAAATCTCACCGCCTGAAGCAGTGGCGCCAACCGACATCAATGGCTGATTCTTGTTGAAAGCGAATTTGAAATCCACTTGGTCAATACCCGTGGGCGATAGCTTGGTAGGAGAGAAGGTTACCTCGCAGCGCAGATTCTTCATGCCGAGCGGCATGGCGCGTTCGCGCAATTCCTCGGCGAACACCGACGCTTGCGCGTGGCGCCTTTCTGACAATTGCCGAGCAATCGCCGAGGCAGCCTTTTTGGCAGTCTTGGCCTCTTCTTGCAATACGGCGAGCGACTCATCGGCATTGTCGATAGCGGCGAGCTGGGCAGCCAGCTTGTCGCGTAATGCAATCAGGTCATCGCTTGTCTCGACATGATGCTTAGTCTCTAATGAGTAGATGCGCCCCAAGCGTGTCTCGATATCATCGAGCAGCTGTGGGTCAGCATTCATATCAGAATTGTAATCAGCAATCGTCTCGGCGATATCCTTGATTTCCAATCTTGCGCTCTCCAATCTCTCGGCAAGCGAATCGGCATCATCAAGCACATCGCTCAACCGCTGCAGACTGTCGGCCGCCTCGGCCAGCCCAGCCAGCACATTGCTTTCGCGACCCGACAGGGCCTCGTTGGCATCTGAGAGATATTCCTTGATTTGAGTCATATTGGCGAGTTTGTCACGCTCACGCTCCAACTCTTCTTGTTCGCCCGGCTGCAATTTCATCTCGTTGAGCTGGTCGAGCTGGAAGGATATGAACTCAGCATCGGCCTGGTTGCGAGTAATCATGTCGCGAGTATCTGTGTACCGCTTAAGCGCAGCGCGATAGGCTTGATAAGCCTCGGCGTATCGCTCCAGCAGATGCTTATTCTCGGCCAGACTGTCAATCACCGACAGCTGATAGTCATGATTGGCGAGGAGCAGATTTTGATGCTGCGAGTGTATGTCGACAAGCTGAATAGCCACATCGTGCAGGAGCTGCAGATTGACTGGCGTATCATTTATAAATGCGCGCGAACGCCCTGACGGCGACAACTCGCGCCGTAGGATACATGTGTCATCGTCCCAGTCGATATCATTGTCGGTAAATATCGGACGGAGCAACGCGAAGCCCTTAGTGTCGAAATAAGCCTCGATGATTGATTTTTTTGACGCATCGCGGATAGCCCTCAGGTCGGCACGTCCGCCGAGCAAGAGCGAGAGCGCTCCCAGGATGATCGACTTTCCAGCTCCGGTCTCGCCAGTAATAATGTTGAGGCCCTGCTGAAATTGTATGTCAATCGTTGAGATTAGGGCGTAGTTGGATATGTGCAGTCGCTGTATCATTTTTCAGCTCCTTTCTTTATTTTGTCGAGGCGCGTTGATTCGGCCGGATAAATTGGCTGGAGCAGGTCGTAGGCATCTTTGCGCTCTTCGGCTGTTGCCTTGCTGTATATGTTGACCAGCTCGTCCATCTTGGCGTCCTTAAACATTGACAGGCCCACCGACATCGGCGCTGCCGAATACACCTGCTTGATGTATTGCAGCGACTTGTGGATGGCGGCGCGTCCCTTTTCGGGCGACACCGACATCTGGTCGAGCCCAGTCAGATGATACTCGTACAGCATGTCGCGCAGCATCTGGGTGCTATTGTCAGTGAGAGCGCTAAGCACAGCTGAGCGGTTCTTGGTATCCTCAAATGCTTTCCAGCCCACATTGCCCGACGATTGGCCTTGCAGCACGATTTGGCGCAGCTTCTCGTAATACGGGTCACCGCCACGGCGCGAGAATGTGTCGAAATCGAGGGCCAGAATCAGATAGGCGTAATAATTGAGTATGGCGGTCAGCTGGCTCTCCATCGTATTAATAGAGTAAATCAGCTGGTCGCCCTCTTGGTATTCAAAGTCTATCTTTGAATCCTTGAAATTGAGGATTGTGGTGGTGTAAGCGCTATTGTACACCGGGCGCGTCGACTGTATCTGCAAGTCGCCCTTGATCAATCCGTCGGAGTATTCCTTTACTGTGATGTAGAGTTGACATTCGATCTTCTCATTGACGGCAAACTGCGCGTTTGAGAAGATATTGGTGTTCATGTAGTCATTGATAGCCTCCTGCAGGGTGGTAAACACCGACTCCTGGGCTTGCGCCAGCTGAGAGTAGTTTACTTCGACTCGGCAATTGAGTTCTTGGGCTCGGGGTGCGATAGTCGCAACCAGCGCCAAGAAAACAATGGCCAAGGGCCTGAGGCAGGGTATGTGTGCAATATTCATAAAGATAAGATATGGTCGATGATGTCGGCTGCAGCCTCGCGTTTGGTCTTGAGCGGGAAGGCTATCTCCGAGCCGTCGGCATCGATGATTGTGATTTTGTTGGTGTCGGTTTGGAATCCGGCTCCAGGGTCGCGCAGCGAGTTGAGCACGATCATGTCAAGATTTTTCTTCGTGATTTTCTCCTTGGCATGCTTCTCCTCATCGTGAGTCTCAAGCGCAAAACCAGCCAGGATTTGTCCTAGGCGCTTCTGAGCGCCGAGCGCGGCGGCTATGTCGGGATTTTTGACCAGACGGATTACCGGAGCATCTTGATGTTCGCGCTTGATCTTGACATCGGCCACCGATTCCGGTGCGTAGTCGGCCACAGCCGCGCACATCACAGCGATGTCAGAGTGGGGGAATGTCTCGAGGCACGCCTCGAGCATCTGCCGAGCAGATTCAACCTTGACCACCTGTATGTTGGGATTCGAGGCTGTCAGATTGACGGGACCGCTCACCAGAGTCACCTTGGCGCCGCGTTCTGCCGCCTCTTCGGCCAGCGCGTAACCCATCTTGCCGGATGAGTAATTTCCTATAAAACGCACAGGGTCTATCTTTTCGTATGTCGGACCGGCAGTAATCATCACATGCTTGCCAGCCAGGTCGAGGCCATGGGCGAAATGATCCTGAAGCACCTTGAAGATATTTTCCGGTTCCTCCATGCGGCCTTTGCCTACCAGATGGCTGGCCAATTCGCCCGAGGCTGGCTCGATGATATGGTTGCCATACGAACGCAGCCGCTCGATATTGGCTTGGGTTGAGGGGTGGGCCATCATGTCGAGGTCCATGGCCGGTGCCACGAATACCGGGCATTTGGCCGAGAGGTAAGTTGTGACCAGCATATTGTCGGCCACGCCGTTGGCCATCTTGGCGATAGTCGAAGCGGTGGCTGGGGCTATCACCATGGCATCGGCCCACAGGCCGAGGTCGACATGGCTATGCCACTCGCCGGTGTTGGCAGTGAAAAACTCACTTATCACCGGACGCCCGGATAGGGCCGACAGGGTGACTGGGGTGATAAACTGCTTGCCAGCGGGGGTAATCACTACTTGCACCTCTGCCCCGGCCTTGATCAGGAGCCGGAGCAGAGACACTGACTTGTAGGCGGCAATGCCGCCGGTGATGCCAAGGATGATATGACGGCCTTTCATTTCTTGAGGCGCAACTTTATTTTGGTGAAGCAATCTTTAGTATTCTTAGTGAAGTCGCCATTCATGATCCACTCATAATAGCTGGGGTCGCGGCGCAGTACATCCTCGGCAAGCTTGCCTTTGTACTTGCCAAAATTGATCACCTCGCGATTCTGGTCA
Source organism: Muribaculaceae bacterium Zag1 (assembly GCA_002633115.1). Taxonomy (GTDB): domain Bacteria; phylum Bacteroidota; class Bacteroidia; order Bacteroidales; family Muribaculaceae; genus CAG-873. The sequence goes on along the minus strand of NWBJ01000030.1, from coordinate 14,839 downwards.
TCATAGATGAGACGACCCACGAAATCGACATTGCGATTCTGCTGGGAGAACTCGGCGAGCTTTTCTATCTCATTGGGCAAATCCTCGTAGCGGTCGAGCTGAGCCATCAGCACCTCGTAGGTGGCTTGGGTGTCGGCATCGGCGCTATGGGCAGCGGTGAGATCCTTGTCGCAATAGAAACGGTAGGCGGCAATCAGGTTGCGAGGCTCCTTTTTGTGAAATATTGTCTGGACATCCACAAATCGGGCCTTGGAGAAGTCGAAATCGACATTGACGCGCTGGAACTCCTGGTCGAGCATCGGAATGTCGAAACGGCTCGAGTTGAACCCAGCTATGTCGCAGCCCACAAACATTTGCGCCAGCGACTTGGCGATTTGCTTGAATGTGGGTTCGTCTTTTACGTCCTCGTTGGTGATATGGTGCGTGGCCGTGGCCTCGGGCGAGATTGGAATCTCAGGGTTGACGCGGCGTGTGCGACGTATCTCCTCGCCATTGGGCATCACCTTGATCACCGAAATCTCGACTATGCGGTCTTGGGTGAGGTTGAACCCAGTGGTCTCGAGGTCAAAAAATATTATTGGTTTTTTGAGGGATAGTTTCATTTTTCTGTTGGGTCTTTAGGTCCGGGGTCGTGGCTTCAGAACTCAGCCACATTCATAGGCATCAGCAGCATCAGCAGGTCGGTGCCTTCTTCGTTCTCAGTGGGGCAGAACACACCGGGACGGCTCGGGTCGGAGAGCTTGACGATGATCTGCTCGGTGGGTAGCACATTGCAAATCTCGATCAAGAAGGGGGCGTTGAAGCCAATCACCAGCTCGGGACCTTCGTATTCGCAATCGAGGCGTTCGCTTCCCATGGTGCACAGGCTGGGGTCGTGCGACTTGATATGCACCAAGTCGTTGGTGATGCGGAAACGCTCCATGCCATAGCCGGGGTCGACGAATACGCCAACGCGGCGCACGGCGTTGAGGAAGCGCATGCGATCGACACGCAGGGTGTAGGGATTATTCTTAGGTATTACCTTGTTGTAATCTGGGAAACGTCCCTTGATGAAGCGGCAGTTGAAGGTGAACACCTCGCTGCGGAATGTGGCGCTCTTTGAGGTGATGGTGATTTGCACCTTGTCCTGCTTTGAGAATATGGTCTTGAAGATGGTGGCCGGTTTGAGCGGCATGATGCAAGTCATGCTTACGCCCGGAGCGCAATTGCGGTTGATAAAGCGCACCAGCTTGCGGGTATCGGTAGCCACAAAGGTGATATTGTCGGGCATGATGTCGAGGAAGATGCCCATCATCTGTGGATGGAAATCGTCGGTGCCGATGGCGAATAGGGTATTGTCGATTCCCTTGAGGATTTGCTCGGCATCGCACTCAAATTCTGCCGGCTCGACCTCGCCTTCCTCCTTCTTATACTCGGGATACTGATCCCCGGGAGCGCCCACCATCGAATAGTGGCCGCTGGCATAAGAGATTGAGATCTCGAGAGTGTCTTGGTTGATATCGAACTCGAGGGGTTGGTCGGGGAGCTCCTTGAGCAGGTCGACCAGACGGCGGGCGTCGATGCAGAAGACGCCTTCGCCCTCGGCTCCGGCCACGGCTACGCGGGCGGTGAGAGCGTTCTCGATGTCAGAACCGGTGATGGTGAGTTCTTCGCCGCTGAGAGCGAAGCGGAAATTGTTGAGCACTGTGAGAGCGTTTTTGGCGTTGATGACTTTGCTCACGCCAGAAGCGAGGGAATATAAGGTCTTGCTGGGGACTGAGAATTTCATATTTATGGCGTATGATTTAATTTTAGTGTGCAAATGTACGAAATATCTTTCAGATTTAGGGTGTAAAACGAAAAATATTTATTAAATTTGCGGTTGGATTTAACATTAACCCAAAAAGCAACCTAATGGAAAGAAGAGACAGTCTCAATCTATACATACAGGATGCCATACGCAAAAACTGGGAGCGGCTGGCTCTGTCAGATTTTGAAGGCACCTCGCTCCAATACCGTGGAATAGCCAGAAAGATAGCCAAGTTGCATATCGCTTACGAGAAAGGCGGAATTAAGAAGGGCGACCGTATCGCTCTGTGCGGCCGCAACAGTGCCCTGTGGGCAACCGCTTTCCTGTCAGTCATAACCTATGGCGCAGTGGCTGTGCCAATACTCCACGACTTCCACCCCGACAACATCCACCATCTGGTGAACCATAGCGAAGCCCGTCTGCTGTTTTGCGACAAGGAAATCTGGGCCACGCTCAAGGCAGATGAGATGCCGGCCCTCGAGGGCGCAGTGGGGCTGCATGACTATTCGATGCTGCTGTCGCGCAACGAGGTCTTCACCGAGACACGCGACCACCTCAACGAACTATTCGGCCAGAAATATCCACGCGAGTTCACGGTCAATGACGTCAATTATTATGTTGACCAGCCCGAGGAACTGGCAGTGATCAATTACACCTCGGGCTCGATGGGATTCAGCAAGGGTGTGATGCTGCCATACCGCGCCCTGTGGTCAAATATGCAATTCTGCTTTGACCACCTGACCTGGCTTAAACCGGGCGATGGGGTAGTGTGCATGTTGCCGTTGGCTCACATGTACGGCCTGATGTGCGATATGATCCACTGCCTGTGCAAGGGATGTCACCTCAATTTCTTGACTCGCTTGCCCTCGCCGACTATCATCATGAAGGCTTTCGCAACCATCAAGCCCAAGATGATTATTACTGTGCCATTGATTATTGAGAAGATAATCAAGACCCGCGTGTTCCCGCTCTTGGAGAAACCGATGATGAAGCTGATGCTCAAGGTGCCGTTTGTCGACGAGAAACTCCTGGCTAAGATTAAAGAGAAACTCACCGAGACATTCGGCGGCAATCTCAAAGAGCTGATCATCGGCGGAGCCGGCCTCAACAAGGATGTCGAGGCATTCTTGCGCCGCATCAAATTCCCATTCACCGTTGGCTACGGCATGACCGAGTGCGCGCCGCTGATCGCTTATGCTCCTTGGGAACAGCAGCGTCCGGCATCGTGCGGACGCATCGTTGACCGCATGGAGGCCAAGATCGACAGTCCAGACCCAGCCAACATCCCGGGCGTGCTGTGGGTCAAAGGCACCAATGTGATGCAAGGATATTACAAGAATCCTGAGGCTACCGAGGCCGTGATGGGCGAGGATGGCTGGATGAACACTGGCGACATCTGTTCGATGGACAGTGATGGATTCCTCTATATCCGAGGCCGCGACAAGAGCATGATCCTGGGTCCGTCGGGACAGAACATCTATCCCGAGGAGATTGAGCAAGTGCTCAACAACCTGCCCTATGTGAGCGAGAGCTTGGTGGTGGCTACTCCCGACCATCAGCTGGTGGCCCTCATCTATCCCGATTATGAATTGACATCAAAGGAGAACATGAGCGAGAAGGATATTGAGGATATCATGGCTCAGAACATCAAGCAACTCAACTCAGACATACCGGCTTACAGCAAGGTGACTAAATTCAAGATCCTGAAAGAAGAATTTGAAAAGACCCCTAAGCGCTCGATAAAGCGATATCTGTATCAGAATAAGCCATATTGAAAACGGCTATAAAAATATTCCGAGCTCTGCTTGTGGCTATCTTAGTGCTGGCTGTGGGTGTACCCGCAGTCAGCTATGTCATGCTCTCGACCCCGTGGGCGCAAAAGCGCATGAGGGCCGTGGGGCAGGATGCCTTGACGCGTCTGCTCGGCACCCCGGTCGAAATCGGAGAGGTGTCATTCTCGCCATTCAATCGCTTGAATCTCGAGCGCGTGAATGTGATGGACGAGAACGATTCGATGGCTTTGGAGATCAAGAAACTCTATTTAAGAATTGAACTCGCCGATCTGATTGTCAGCCAGAAATTCATTGTCGACTATGCCGTGATCGAGGGTCTGAGAGCCAACATATATCAAAAAGACGGTGACTCGACCCTCAACATCACTCCTATAATACAGCGATTCCAGAAGAAGGAGAAGAATCCTAATCAATCAAATTTCCAACTGCGTCTCAACAGTTTTGAGATTGTAGATGGCCAGGCCCGATTCAACAAATGGGGACAACCCACCACGCCTGGACGATTCAACCCGGCGCACATCAATGTCACCGACCTGAATCTACAGGTCTTCGCTCCGATGCTTTCCAATTCAGAATTCCAGGCTCGCATAAGGCATCTCAGCTTCAAAGAGCAATGCGGATTTCAATTGTCAAATATGCAAGCGCGGCTGATTGTGACAGAGCACGAAGCTCGATTGCAATCAGCATTGGTGGCCTTGCCCAATAGCTTGGTGAAATTTGAGGATATGGACTATCCCATTGATGGCCTCGCGTCGCTCGGCAAGCTGGGAGTGGAGCAAGAGGTGATACTGGGAATCGAAAACGGCAGCCATGTGTTTCCGCCCGACCTGCAGGCCTTTTGCCCCGAGTTGGGTAGATGGAACCTCGATTGCAAAATCGCGCTTCAAGCCCAAGGACTGCTTGATAGCTTGGCCATACATGACTTGGAATTAGGCTGCGAAGCTATCGGGGCCACCGTCAGCTTGACCGGACTGATTAAGGGCTTACCTAATATAAAAGAGGCGAGAGCTGAAGACCTAAGCCTTGCTATAGAGCAAGCCGGCACTATTACAGGCCGAGCCGAGGAACTATTGAAAATGAGGCAATGGCCCGCTGAGGCACGACGAGCATTGACCCTTGGCGGTCACACCCGGGTGTCAATCAACGGAGCCGGGGATATGAATGGAGGTGAAGCCACAATCGAGTATCACTCTTTATTGGGCACTGTGTCAATTTGGGGCGAAGTCGAAAAATTGCTTGACGGAGCCATGGGCGATGTCGAGGTAGAGATTTCTGATTTTGACCTGGGAGACCTGCTGCACAACCAGGAATTGGGCCGAGTGTCGGGCACAGTCAATGCTGATGGCTCATTGACAAAGGTGGGAGGCAAGTCGGCATTTATCGGCAACGCCGAGGCTCAGATTTCAGATTTCACATTCAAGGGATATCAGTACCACGACATAAGCGCAATGGCCGAAATTGGTGATTCATTATATTCGGGCAATTTGGCCATAGCCGACCCCAATGCCACGCTCTCGCTGTCGACTCGCTTGGCGCGCTCATCATCGGGGTATGCCTGGGGAGCGCTGCGCGGCGATATAGGCAGCGTAAATCTTGACACCCTCAACCTGTACAAATCTTATCCTGGGCATATCTTATCGACTCAACTCAATGTCTATGGCGAGGGGTACAACCCCAAGGAAATGAAGGCTGGTCTCCAAATCAACGACCTGAGATATGTTGATGCCAAGCAGTCGGGCCTGAAGATGCGCCGCATGAGCATAGATGCCAACAATATGGATAATTTCGGCACTATATCCATATCGTCGGATTACATCAATGGCAGTTTAGATGGCGAATTCGATTTCACCACCATGGGCCAGTCGGTACAGGAGATTTTGCGAGATGTGTTCCCAAGCCTGTTGGGCGAACCAAAAGGACACGCCACAGCCATGGGCAACAATTTCTCGTACGACCTGACCATCTCTGATGCCGAGAATCCCTGCCAATTCTTCAAATTGCCAGTGTCGATACTCGACCCTGTGAGCATCACCGGCGCACTGAGCGATAAGAAAAAAATCATTACCCTCAATGTCGATGCCGACTGGCTGCTGCAAGGCGACAAGGTTATAGAGACCACTTATGTTGTGGCTCGGCTTGACGGCAACGAGCGCAACGGCAAACTCTATCTCACAACCCTTATGCCCACCAAAAAGGGGCCAATGAATCTGCTCGCCAATGTCGATGCCTCAGATGGACTCTTGCTCACAGGAATCGACTGGGAAATTATCAGAGACATTCCCATCAACGGGCGCTTGGCCTTTGACATCTACCTCAAGCGTTTGGCTCAAGACAGCCCAGTGGAGGTGACAGTAGAATTTGAGCCCGGCGAGATTACTTTTGGCGAAGAGGTGTGGGATATCCAGCCATCAGAAATAGTATATTCCGACAAGCGTCTCGAGGTTAAGGATTTCTCACTCAAAGCCCCGACCCAGAGCGTGAGCATCAATGGCAAAGCCAGCGAAGACCCAGCAGATGTACTGAGAGTCGACTTGAAGCGCATCACCCTGATTGATATCTTTGAGACACTCGAGATTGACAAGGCATTGATTTGCGGCAGCGCGACCGGCACAATTTTCGCCTCGCAGCTATTCAGCGGAGCACCTCATATCCAGAGCCAGGGATTCCATGTCGAGGGCATAGGTTACAATGGCTGCGTGCTCGGCAATGCAGACCTGGAGATTGGATTTGACAATGAGACTCAGTCGGTGACATTTGTGGCCGACATCATAGGAGATATGGGCAACAAGTCGCATATCGCTGGCAGCATCACTCCAGCTACCGAGGAATTGGATTTCTATTTTGATGCCGACCATGTCAAGATTGGATTTCTCAAGCCATTTATGGACGCCTTCTGCAGCGACATCGAGGGCTACGCTACGGGGAAGGCCCATCTGTTTGGCGACTTCAAATATATCGATATGGAGGGCGACATCATGGCCGACACCGTGAGGCTAAAGATTGATTTTACCAACACCTGGTATTCGACCTCAACCCCATTGAAGATTACCCCTGGTGCCATCAACTTGGATAATATCACAATCTATGATAGGTATGGCAATACAGCCAAACTCAACGGCGTGGTGCACCATAAATATTTCAAACAGCCGACCTTTGATTTCGCCATCACCGATGCTCGCAATTTCTTGAGCTATGATATCAAGAAAGAAGACAATCCGCGCTGGTATGGCACAATCTTTGGCAACGGCTCGGCTTTTGTGAAGGGCGAACCCGGGGTGGTCACCATCACGGTGAATATGCAGACGGCCGACAATTCCACCTTTACATTCGAACTATTGGATACCGAGGAGGCGGCAGAATATTCGTTCATAGTATTCAACGACGCAACGCCCGTAATAATCGAGGATGAATTCATAGACTTCAAATCAGAATCTAATGCTGAGCATAAGGCCAAGAGCCTACAAAACCATGAAGAAGAGGATGAGCCGACAGCTTTCAACCTCGATATCACGGTCGACATTACCCCCTCGGCTCAAGTCAATATTGTGATGGATCCCATCGGTGGCGATGCCATACGCGCCTACGGCCAGGGACTGCTCAGGTTGACTTACGGTTCGGTCGACGAGGAGCTGATGATGCTCGGCAGCTATACACTGGAGCGCGGCGATTATAATTTCACCCTGCAGGACATCATCATCAAGGACTTTAAGATTCGCCAAGGCAGCAGCATTACATTTACCGGCGACCCCTATGCGGCCGTGCTTAACATCGATGCAATCTATGCTACCAATGCTAACCTGTCAGACCTCGACGAATCCTTCCTGTCAGACAAAGACCTAAACCGCACCAATGTGCCAGTCTATGCTGTGCTGATGGTCAATGGCAATATGCAGCAACCCGACATTACATTTGACCTCGAATTCCCAACGTTGACCCAGGACACTTATCGCAAGGTCAAGTCGATTGTCTCGACCGAGGATATGATGAATCGACAAATCATCTATCTGTTGGCGCTCAACCGATTCTACACGCCCGACTATATGGCATCGACCACCAAGGGCAACGAGCTATTCTCAGTAGCGTCATCGACCATCGCCAGTCAGCTCTCGAGCATGCTGGGCAAGCTGAGCGACAACTGGAGCATCGCGCCAAACCTGCGCAGCGACAAGGGCGACTTCTCAGATGTTGAGGTCGATGTAGCCCTGTCGTCAAGCCTGCTCAACAATAGGCTGCTATTCAACGGCAACTTTGGATATCGCGACAAGTCGCTCAACACCAACCAGTTTGTAGGCGACTTTGACATCGAGTATCTGCTTGACAGAGGCGGTAAGTGGAGACTTAAAGCCTACAACCGATACAACGACCAGAATTATTACCTGCGCACAGCCCAGACCACCCAGGGCGTGGGCGTAATCATAAGGCGAGACTTTGACGACATACTCGGATTCCTCAAGCGGAAGAAGAAAGAAACTGCACCCGCCGACAGCACTAAAACAGAATAGCCATGAATCAGACCAACGACCTATCAAAGCGGCGCACCATCCGCCGCTACACCGATCAGCCCATAAGCGCTGACACACTCAATGCGATTATTGAAGACGCGTCGCATGCGCCTACCACCGGCAATATGCAACTTTATAGCGTGGTGGTGACACGCGACCCGGAGATGAAAAAGAAACTCGCGCCAGCGCATTTCGGTCAACCCCAGGTTGAGGGGTGCGACGTACTGCTCACGGTTTGCGCCGACTACAATCGCTTTGTGAAATGGTGCGAACAGCGCCAGGCCAAGCCGGGGTATGACAATCTGCAATCGCTGCTCACTGCAACGCTAGATGCTACAATCTTTGCGCAGCAAATAGTGACAGCAGCAGAGCAGCGTGGCATCGGCACCTGCTATCTCGGCACTACCACATACAATGCGCCTGACATTGCCAAGGCTCTTGAGCTGCCCAAACGTGTGGTACCCATCGCAACCCTCTCATTGGGCTATCCAGCCGATGAGGGACAAGATTGCGGACGCCTGCCCATCGAGGCTGTAATGCATGTGGAGAAATATAAGGACTATACTCCTGAGGATATCGACCGCCTGTATGCTGAGAAGGAGGCGCGCGATGACAGCCATCAGTTTGTTACAGAAAACGGAAAAGCCACCTTGGCTCAGGTGTTTACCGATGTGCGATATACACGCAGCGCCAACGAGGCTTTTTCTGAGGTGCTCAGGGATTTCCTAAAAGAGCAATGGCCCTTTGAATGAAAAATGAAGAATGAAAAATGAAGAATGAAAAATGAAAAATACCTCGCTGATATTTTTCATTTTTTCATTAGATTTCATAGTCGACGCAGGCGCGAGCCTCTTTGGCGTCTTTGAGCAATCCGGCAGCGGCAACGTGAGCCGGATGCTTTGCATAGATTTCTACGTCAGCCATCGTGGGTACAGTGGCAGTAAGGACCACATCCCAGTCTTCGGCTGGATTCTGGTTGATGCCTACCTCCATCGACTCGAGGCAGGGAATTTGGCCGGGGAGCTCCATCAGAGCATCCTTGAAGGCGTTGGCCACTCGGTTGCGCTCTTCGGGTGTGCCCTTGAGCTTAAACATTACAATGTGCTTTACCATGATAGTTTTGAGTTATGAGTTATGAGTTATGAGTTATGAATTATGAGTTGTGAGTTGAGAGTTATGGGTAGTGAGTTATGAGTTAATCCGTGCAATCCGTGGTTTTATAATATAATTTCGGTTTTATAAATATGATTCCTTGGTTTTCTATCAATCGGTGGTGGGGGTGTCGCGGTAGAAACGGATTTTGCCTTGCGATTCCGCTTTGTCAAACAGTGACTGGCGCAATGCCTCATCGTAGGAGCGGCGGTTGTAAAACTCCAACCTGTCAATGATTTGCTGCCTGGCGCTCTCAAATGGGCGTGTCTGGCCCGAGAATACTACGTCGGTGATGTCGAGCAGATAGGTGAATCCGCCATGCGAGTAATCTAATCCTCGATTAGAACGCAGGAATACATCGGGGTTGGCGCCAAAGTCATAAGGTATCTTATTCTCAATCTGCTCCCAGTCAATCCACTGATCGCGGAAATAATCGTAATGCACGGCTCCATTGAGTTCGCTCTTGTCGAGATTATCAATATCATTCTCTTTTTGCGAACGATAGAGCTTGCGGAGTTTTGGCAGCGATGGCGCATCGTCAGCCACCTTGAGATACACTCCTTTGACCATCGGACGCTCAAGCTTGAACTCCTGAGAGTGCTCGTCATAATATTTCTGAATCGAATCCTCAGGGATTTCGCTTTTGCCGCGAGTGTCAAACATGCGGCGCGAATACTCGAGCATTATGAGTTCGTTGCGATACTGGTCGACCAGGCTGTTGATGGCATCCATATCAATCTCCTTAGCTGCTACTTGCGATATCAGTTGGGTATAAATCCAAGAATTGATAAGCGCATCGGTAAATCGTGCGCTGTCCTCAGCCGTAAGTCCGCCGGGCAATTGACGCTTGATGTCGGTCAAGGTGAGATATTTGTTGCCGATTGACACTATGGCATCTTCCGGCACTGGATTTTTATCCTTGTTGGAACAAGCGGCCATGCCCATCGCCAGCACCACCGACAACACAAAAGCGATAGAGGCATGGCAGCAATGCCATGCCTCTCTATGGGGGATAAGTGTAAGCAGTCGTGACATCATTTGGCTTGCTTGAGCACTTTTTTGTTGATCTTGACAGTGTGGGTGCGGCGCAATGAGTCAACCCATTCGCGCTCGAGCTGGTTCTGGTAGTCGGTGATAACCAACCCCTTGACATCGGCAGCCTCCTCGGGAGCGTCAATCACTTTGGCACCGTAGGCGAAGTAACGGCTCCAGCGCTGTCCTTGTGGCTCAGGCTTGGGTTGGCCGAATCCTAGGTAATCGGTGATGGCATTTTCGCCTTGGGCGGCAATCACGCGCTCGACCTTGACATCCTTGCCAAAACGCTTCTTGATGTCGGATGTGAAAGCCTCGGCATTAGCGCCCTTGGCTGCGTCAAATTCTTTGGCGAAGGCCTGGGCCTTTTGCAGTATCGAGTCGTTGTTGGTAAACACTACCACAGCCTTGTAGCGGGGAGCCTCCCAGGTATAGTTTTGGCGATTAGCGTTGAAGTATTCAGCCAATCCCTCGGTGTCCTTGGCAGCGCGGTCCCATACCTTCTGGTTTGATACCTCAAAGAGCATGATGCCATCGCGGTATTCGTTGATCAGATTGCGGTACTCTTGGTTGGTGAGCATCAGCTGGGCGCGACCGTACTCAAGGATTTCAGCCTCGAATGCTGCCTGAGCTGCCGAACCAGCCACCTTGGCTGCTGTAGCGGCATCGGTGCCGGACTTGATAGGACGCTTCTGCAGCGCTTGGCCGATGGTGTATTGAGTAGAGCCGATATGGAAAGCTACGATGTCGCTGGCCTTGAGATCGGCCATGGCTACAGAGTCGTAAACGGCGTAACCCTTTTGGCTCATGTATTCTGCCACTTGTTCTGACAGATTGGGGTTAACCTCAGAACCGCTCTCTTGGGCCAATTGCTTGACCTTGACAGCGATGGGGGCGTGAGCGCGTGAGTCAGAACTGATTGATTTCTCGATTGATTCGCGCACTTGCTCGAGTGGGGGCACTACATCGCCGCGATGGCCAGTCTTGTGGATGATGTGATAGCCGTAGGCAGTAGCGAAGGGGGCTGAGATTTCATTGTCGGCGAGAGCGAAAGCTACGCTGTCAAACTCGGCAACCATACGGCCTGCGCCAAACCAACCGAGGTCGCCGCCTTTGCGAGCCGAACCGGGGTCTTGAGATTCGCGCATAGCCACATCAGAGAAATCTACGCCAGGGGTAGTCACCACCTTATATATAGAATCGATCTTTGCCTTGGCGAGCTCTGCCTCCTCGGGGGTCTTGCCCTTGGTGAGGATCAGAATGTGCTGAGCGCTGACTTCGCCTTTGGCTTTGCGGCGCATCTCAGGACGAATGATGTGAAGACCGTAGCCCGAATTTACGATAGGGGAGATTGAGCCAACCTCGGTAGCGTAGGCCATATTCTCAAATTGCCAGGGCAGACGGCTGTTGCCGGTAACCCAGCCCATGCGTCCGCCGTTTGAGGCCGAACCCTTATCAATTGAATACTGGCGAGCCACATCCTCAAAGTTGGCCTCGCCATTTACAATTAGTGTGCGCAGGCTGTCGAGGGTAGCCTCGGAGTGAGGTGTCTGAGCCGAGGGCATAGGCAGCATAATGTGGCTTACGTAGACATCTTCGGCCAGGTGGCTGTAAGCCTCGAGCACGAGACGCTCTTGCTCGGCAGAATCGCGCAGGAAGGGAGCAGCGAGCTCATCGCGAAATTTGTTGAACTCCTGGCGGAACTGCTGGGTGGTGTCAACACCCTGCGACAGAGCATCAGCCACCTTGAGTTTGTAGTCGACAAACATCTCGACGTATTGCTCGAAAGTGAGGGGCTGAAGTTGCTGCGAATTGTTTTTGTTGTAAAGATACTTAAACTCGCTGAGGGGTACATCCCGATTGTCGATGGTCATCAACACGGGGTCTTTCTTGGAATTGCCCGCCACAGCGATCATGGCAGCGCCGACGATTGCGGCAGAAAGTACTTTTTTGTTCATCATTAATTAGTAATGGTCACTACAGTGAAATGGTGACAAGGCCTATTATAAATGCGTATGTGGAATATACCAAAGCGAGACACGGTGGGAGGTTTCCCCTCGCCGGGCCTCGCTTAGGAGATAACGCGAAAATAGCCGCGATATTGTGTGTCAGCGAGCTGATGCGCTATAATTTGGGGCCTCGCTGGTGATGGCTACATCGTGGGGATGGCTCTCGGCCACGCCGGCATTGGTGATGCGGGTGAATTTGGCGTGGTGCAGCTTCTCAATATTGGCAGCTCCGCAATATCCCATGCCTGAGCGCAGGCCTCCCAGCATCTGGTAGACAACCTCGTAGAGAGAACCCTTGAAAGGCACGCGAGCGGCGATTCCCTCTGGCACGAGCTTCTTGACATCGCTCTCGCAAGCCTGGAAATAGCGGTCCTTTGAGCCTTTCTCCATAGCCTCGAGCGAACCCATGCCTCGATATGACTTGTATTTGCGGCCGTTGAAGATGATGGTGTCGCCGGGCGATTCCTCTACGCCGGCCAGCATACCGCCGAGCATCACCGAGTGAGCGCCGGCTGCGAGGGCCTTGACGATATCGCCGGAATAGCGGATGCCTCCATCGCCAATCAGAGGCACATCGGTGCCTTGTAGGGCCTTGGCCACATCATAGATTGCTGTCAGCTGGGGGACGCCTACGCCTGCGATGATGCGGGTGGTGCAGATCGAGCCTGGGCCGATGCCGACCTTTACGCCGTCGGCGCCATTATCCACCAGATAACGGCCAGCCTCGCCAGTGGCGATGTTGCCAACCACCACGTCGATATTGGGGAATGCTTCCTTGACCTGATGCAGCACGCGGATCACGCCCTGCGAGTGGCCATGGGCGGTATCGATAACCAGAGCGTCGACTCCGGCATTGACCAGAGCCTCGGCACGGAGCATCACATCGCCAGTGACACCGATGCCAGCGGCTACGCGCAGGCGACCCTTGCTGTCCTTGCAAGCGTTGGGTTTGTCTTTGGCTTTGGTGATGTCTTTATAGGTAACGAGGCCGATGAGCTTGCCATGGGCATCGATTACGGGCAGTTTCTCGATTTTGTGGCTTTGTAGGATGTCGGCAGCATCCTCGAGGTTGGTCGATTGGGTGGTGGTGACCAGATTTTCTGAGGTCATCACTTCATCTATTGGGCGACCAAGGTTGCGCTCAAAGCGCAAGTCGCGGTTGGTGACAATGCCAACAAGCATGCCTTCATCGTCGACCACGGGGATGCCTCCGATATGGTATTCCTCCATCATGTGCAGGGCATCGGCCACAGTCTTGCCACGGCGAATGGTGACCGGGTCATAGATCATGCCATTCTCGGCGCGCTTTACGGCGTGGACTTGGCGCGCTTGCTCAGCGATCGACATGTTTTTGTGGATTACGCCAATGCCGCCCTCGCGAGCGATGGCAATAGCGAGCTGGTATTCGGTGACGGTATCCATAGCGGCCGACACCAGGGGGACATTCAGGGTGATGTTGCGGGAAAAACGTGTTTTCAAGTCCACTTCGCGAGGAAGCACGTCGGAAAATGCTGGTATAAGGAGGACATCATCAAATGTGAGGCCATCCATTTTGACGCGGTCGGCAATAAATGACATTGGTAAGATTTTTAATGTTATTTTTTATTGCATGCAAAGGTACAAATTTTTTCAATTCATTATCCCAAAAATCCAAAAAAAATCTTCTGTCTACACAAAAAAAGCTCCCCCAGACGGGGGAGCTCTCTATCGTATTATCAGAGGAGGTGGGAGAATCAGCGCTTGTTGATTACTTGGGCGTCGGATGTGCCATCAGCGTAAGTGGTGCGCATGATGCAGAGGCCCTGAGGATTCACGTCCTGTCCTTGGCATAACGCTGGTTGTACCCAACCCTTTCTTCATACTTGTTTCCATATTTTATTCCCTCATGCTTTCTCCTGAAAAATGTCCTATAGGTTGCTTCTTAGACTTTCAGTCACCATTCATTCAATCTTTATGGTTAGTGCTCTCACTTTCAGGGGAGCCTTTCCAACCTCTCCACAAAGTTAGAAATTTTTGTGACACTTTGATCAAGCGATTAGCCGAGGGAAGGCATTTTCTAGGATATCGAGCATGTGGTTGGTCAGAGATTCTGGATTTCTTCGATTGACAGTCCGCTTGCCTTAGCGATGGTGGCGAGGTCTACGCCCATGGCCTTGAAATTGCGAGCCATTTCTTCCTTCTCTTTTCTTCGGCCTTTCTCGAGGCCTATTTGTTCACCTTTTTCCAAGCCAATCTTCTCACCTTTCTCCAAGCCGATCTTTTCGCCTTTCTCCAAGCCAATCTTCTCACCTTTCTCCAAGCCGATTTTCTCCCCTTTTTCCCAGCCTTCTTTTACACCATTGTCAAAACGCTCGGAAAGCAGGGTGCGTTCGCAAGACACCTCGTCCCAGAACTTTTCGTAGTGGACCCTTTCCTCGGGGGTCAATTTCAGATCTTGCACTATTTCTACGGCTTCAGCAACGTTTTTGTCCTTGGTCAGATATTCTGGTACTATACCATCGCTATTGTCTTGCAGCATGGTCAGGAACGAGAGCCAGAGCTCCATCAGCTTGTTGTGGCCTT
>NWBJ01000029.1:6161-16302 GCA_002633115.1 Muribaculaceae bacterium Zag1 | reverse complement strand
GACTTTTTAAAGCGGACTCAAAATTAAAAATGAAAAATGAAAAATAAACTGTATTATTCATTTTTCATTGGATTAATGCCAAGGGCGCGGCAGATGATTGCCTGACGAGCATACAGGCCGTTGCGAGCCTGGTCGAAATAGTAAGCCTTGGGGTTGCTGTCGACATCGTAGGCTATCTCGTTGACACGCGGCAGCGGGTGCAGGATGCGCAGCGTCGGCTTTGACTCGGAGAGCATGTCGTTGCGCAAAGCGTAGAGATTCTTGACGCGCTCATATTCCATGATGTCGGTAAAGCGCTCGCGCTGCACGCGAGTCATATATAGGATGTCGCTGCTGTTGATAATCTCGGGCGAGAAGTCGGTGGTGCAGGTGTAGGGGATGCCGTGCTCGTCGCAGAATTTGAGATACTCGCGGGGCATCTGCAGTTCGTCGCAAGCTACGAAGTTGAACGTCGGGTTGAAGTAGCTCATGGCCATCAGCAGGGAGTGGACGGTGCGCCCATACTTCAGGTCGCCCACCATGGTAATCGTGAGGTCGTTGAGCGTGCCCTGGGTCTTGTAGATGGAGTATAGGTCGAGCATCGTCTGCGAGGGGTGCTGGTTGGCGCCGTCGCCAGCGTTGACCACCGGCACATCGGTGACCTCGGAGGCGTAGCGGGCCGCGCCCTCCAGATAATGGCGCATCACGATCAGGTCGACATAGTTGGATACCATCTTGATGGTGTCGTGCAGGGTCTCGCCCTTCGACGAGCTGGTGGTCGATGCGTCGGAGAAACCGATGACGCGGCCGCCGAGACGATTGACGGCGGTCTCAAAACTAAGGCGTGTGCGAGTGGAGGGCTCGAAAAAAAGAGTGGCCACCACTTTGCCATCGAGGATTTTAGAATTGGGATGCTCTTCAAAATACCGGGCCTGCTCAAGCAATTCCAGCAGCTCATCCTTATTCAAATCGGCTATAGATACAAGGCTGTTTTTGTTCATATCGAAGATGAATCATATTTGCCTACAAAATTACACACAATTTCGCCACATAAACCTTAACTAATGCTAAAAATTAGGGTACTCCAAAAAAATTTATCTGCAATCTAAATTTATTGGAAAAAATTTGGAAAAATCGGAATTACAATTTCTCAAAATCAGGGCGGTCAGAGCGCGGATTTGAAACCAAAGTGTTCAGATTTGTTAAGATTGTTAAGTCAAACTTACAATTTAACGTAAAAATCCCAATTTTGACTGCAAATTTAGGGATTTGGTGGTATTGTTTTGAAAAAATCTTTTCATTAAATTTGCAATACAAAAAAATCTACCGACCATGAAAACCAAACAACTGCTACTCGGTGACGAAGCCTTAGCCTTAGGAGCCATCAACGCTGGCCTCTCCGGCGCTTACGCTTACCCGGGGACGCCCTCGACCGAAATCCTCGAATACGTCCAAGCCAACCCCGTGGCTAAAGAGAGAAAGATACACAGCCATTGGTCATCAAACGAGAAGACTGCCTACGAAGAAGCCCTCGGCCTATCCTACTGCGGCAAGCGCTCAATAGTGTCGATGAAGCATGTCGGCCTCAACGTAGCTGCCGACCCGTTTGTCAACTCGGCCATGACCGGCGCCAACGGCGGCATGATCGTGATCGCTGCCGACGACCCATCGATGCATTCATCCCAAAACGAACAAGATTCACGCTACTACGCCGACTTCGCACTGATTCCGGCTCTCGAGCCCACCAACCAGCAAGAGGCCTACGACATGGCTCGCTATGGCTTTGAACTGTCAGAGCGCCACGGAGTGCCGGTGCTCGCCCGCTTGGTCACTCGCCTGTCCCACTCGCGCGCCGTGGTTGAGACCGACAAAGAGGCACAAGCCGAAAACGAGGTGCATTTCCCAGAAAACGGCCGCAATTGGGTGCTGATGCCCGGCAATTCGCGCCGCCGTTATCCTGAACTCATCAAGACCTACGAAACCCTGGCCGAAGAGAGCAACACGTCGCCCTTTAATTATTATAAGGATGGGCCCGACCACAAGCTGGGCATCATCGTGAGCGGCATCGCTGCCAATTATTATAATGAGTTATTCCCCGAGGGTTCGCCTTTCCCCGTTGTCAAGATATCTCAATACCCAATTCCCGCCAAATTGGTGGCTCGCCTGATGGACGAATGCGAGGCTGTGATGGTGATTGAGGAGGGTCAACCCTACATCGAATCGCGCCTGCGCGGCATCGCCGACAATGCCAACCTGTACGGCAAGCTGACCGGCCAACTGCCCCGCACCGGCGAACTCACCCCCGATGCCGTGCGCGATGCCCTGATCAAGGTATTGGGCGCTGAGAGCGAGGTCGGCAAGCAACTGGCCAAGGAGGCTCCCATCCCCACCCCGCAAATCGTAATGCCAAGACCGCCAGCCCTGTGCCAAGGCTGCGGACACCGCGACGTGTACTCGGCTCTCAACGATGCTCTGAAGGAGCAACCCGGCGCTCGCGTGTTTGGCGACATCGGCTGCTACACCCTCGGCTACCTGTCACCATTCAATGCTATCGATACCTGCGTCGACATGGGCGCCAGCATCACCATGGCCAAGGGCGCTGCCGATGCCGGAGTGCATCCAGCCGTGGCTATCATCGGCGACTCGACATTTACCCACTCAGGCATGACCGGACTGCTCGATGCCATCAACGAGAACTCTCCCATCACCGTGATTATCAGCGACAACCTGACTACCGGCATGACTGGCGGACAAGATTCGCAAGGCACCGGCAAGCTCGAGGATATCTGCATCGGCCTCGGAGCCGACCCCAAGCATGTGCGCACCATCGATTCGCTGCCCAAGCTGCACGATGAGATGATGGCCCTGTTCCGCGAAGAGTTTGACTATCCCGGCTGCTCAGTGGTGATTTCGCGCCGCGAGTGCATCCAGACCGCACGCCGCCACAAAAAGTAGTCTTCTCCCCAAATAACCTTCACTATACCGATTCCCGTCGAATTTGTCGAATCTCGTCGAATCTCGTCTCAAAAACTACCCCTCTATGAATTGCAATATAGTATTGGCCGGTGTGGGAGGCCAAGGCATACTCTCAATAGCCACAATCCTGGGCAAGGCAGCCCTCGAAGAAAACTTATACCTCAAGCAAGCCGAGGTGCACGGCATGAGCCAGCGCGGCGGAGACGTGCAGAGCAATCTGCGCATTAGCTCGCAGCCCATAGCATCTGACCTGATACCCCTGGGCGGCGCCGACCTGATTGTATCGCTCGAGCCCATGGAGGCCCTGCGCTACCTGCCCTATCTTGCCCCTACCGGCTGGGTGGTTACCAACACCGCTCCCTTTGTCAACATCCCCAACTACCCGGAGATGGAGAAGGTCGAAGCCGAACTGCGCGCCCTGCCCCATGTCGTAGCATTTGACATGGACGCCATGGCCAAGGAGGTAGCCATACCGCGCGCATCCAATATGGTGCTGCTCGGAGCCGCCTCGCGCTACATCGACCTTGAATCAGAAAAAATCGAAGCCGCCATCCGCGCCATCTTCGCCCCCAAGGGCGAGAAAGTGGTTGAGACCAACCTCACTGCTTACCGCGCCGGCCGCAACTACACTAAATGATACTCTAGGAATCTTAGGCAGCCTAAGATTCCTAAGATTCCTACTCCACAATTCAGAAACCTGAATCTATCATCATACATTTCCCAACAACCTTCTTAGTTGCTATTAATACTATTACCATGAAACCCGTTGAAACGCGCCAACTGCTTGAGGCCATGGCGCACCTCGAAATCGAAGACCTGAACTGCGCTACTATCCGTCAGATAGCAGCCCTGGCTGGAATGCTCGAGGATGTAAGCGGCGAACAATTCGTGCACTTGGAGCTCGGCAACCCGGGATTGGCCGCTGAGCTCCAGGGCATCGATGCTCACTGCAAGGCCCTGCGCAGCGGCATCTCTAACCAGTACCCCAATGCCGCCGGCATACCCCAACTGAAAAAAGCCGGAAGCCGATTCCTTAAGGCTTTCCTCGACATAGACGTGCCCGAACATGGCATAGTGCCCACCGTAGGCTCGATGCAGGGCAGCTTCACCCTGATGCTGTTGCTCAGCCAACGCTTGGCTGGCAAGGATACCATGCTCTTTATCGACCCGGGATTTCCAGCCCAGCACCACCAGGCCAAGATATTGGGCCTGAAGTCGGTGAGCTTTGACCTCTATGAATATCGCGGCGAGAAGCTGCGCGACAAGCTCGAGAGCATCCTCTCGGCCGGCAATATCACGGGCATGATCTACAGCAACCCCAACAACCCGGCTTGGACAAACCTGACCCAAGAGGAACTGCGCATCATAGGCGAAATGGCCACAAAATACGATGCAATAGTGCTCGAGGATCTCGCATACATGGGCATGGACTTCCGCACCGACCTGAGCGTGCCTTTCCAACCCCCGTACATACCCACCGTGGCCAAATATACCGACAATTACGTGTTGCTGGTATCGGCCTCAAAGATTTTCAGCTACGCTGGCGAACGCATCGCCATGGTGTGCATGAGCCCCGAGGTGTGCAACCGCCACTATGAGTTCTTTGCTAAATTCTATGACATGCCATCGTTTGGCGACGCTTATGTGTTCGGCGTGCTGTACTGCGCCTCGTCGGGCGTGAGCCATTCGGCCCAGTATGCCATGGCAGCCATGCTCAATGCCGCAGCCGACGGCGAACTCAATTTCGTAGGCCATTGCCGCGAATATGGCCGTCGCGCCCACCGCGCCAAGGAGATATTCAAGCGTCACGGTTTCCATCTGGCTTATGCCCACGATGGCGAGCACCCCATCAGCGACGGATTCTTCTTCACCATCGGTTATGACGACATCGACGGCGAACCCCTGGCCCGCGAGCTGTTACGCTATGGCATAGCTACCATCCCCTTGAAATCGACTGGCTCTGACCAAAAGGGTGTGCGCGTCACCGTGTCCCGCCTCTGCGACGACCCCACCTTCGATGCCCTCGACCAGCGCCTCGCCGCCTTTGACGCCGACCATAAAACCAAGTAACAAGTCAAAAGTCAAAAGTCAAAAGTCAAAAGTAACAAGTCAAAAGTCAAAAGGATCTGAGGGGCTACCCCTTAGGGGTGGTTTCAAATAGATAATAAGTAATAAGTAAGCCTTCCGGATGGCGGCTACTGTGTCGGGCCTCTTCGTGGCCCGAATATAAAAATTATGACAAATCAAATAAAATACATGACTGCCGATGAGGCCATGGGCCTCATCCATGACGGATACCATATCTTTGTGCAGGGCTCGACCTCTATCCCCGAGACCCTGTGCGAAGCCCTGGCTCGCCGTGGCCACGAGTTGCGCGATGTGACTGTGTATTCCGCTTTTGCCGTGGCCAAAGGCCCGGCTCCCTATTGCAAGCCGGAATACAAAGACGCATTCTTTGTTGACTCATTTTTTGTGAGCAACAGTGTGCGCAAATACATCGAGGAGGGCTACGGTTCTGTCACGCCCAGATTCTTGGGCGAGGTGCCAGCTCTGTTCCGCGACGGCACTGTCAAGCTCGATGTCACATTCCTCAACTGCTCGCTGCCCAACGATGAGGGCTACGTGAGTTTTGGCGTGTCGGCCGACTTGGCTACCTCGGCAGCCGAGTGCTCGAGGATCTTGATTGCTCAGATCAATCCACACATGCCGTTCAGCTATGGCGACGCCGTGGTGCACGTGTCCAAGCTTGACGCCGCTGTGCTGGTCGACGACCCGCTGGTCGAGGTGCCCACGGCAGTGCCCACCGACAAGGAGCTGCGCATCGGCGCAGCCATTGCCGAGCGCATACCCGACGGGGCCACGCTGCAAATCGGCGTGGGCGGCATACCAAATGCGGTAATCCGCGCCCTCGCTGACCACAA
Source organism: Muribaculaceae bacterium Zag1 (assembly GCA_002633115.1). GTDB lineage: Bacteria > Bacteroidota > Bacteroidia > Bacteroidales > Muribaculaceae > CAG-873. Next base: position 10,426 of record NWBJ01000029.1, on the reverse strand, counting down.
GCATCTGGGCCTCCACACCGAGGCTATGACCGACGGCGTGCTGCCGCTGCTCGAGAGCGGAGTGATTGACAACTCGCTCAAGACGGTGATGCCCGGCATATCGGTGGCATCGCTGGCCCTGGGCAGCCGTCGGCTCTATGATCACATGAATTATAACAAGGACATGATATTCAAGGATGTGGCTTGGACAAATGATCCATTCCGCATTGCCCAAAATCCCAAGGTGATGTCCATCAATTCCTGTCTTGAGATTGACCTCACGGGCCAGGTATGCGCCGACTCGATAGGCGAGCGCATATTCTCGGGCGTTGGCGGCCAGCATGACTTTGTCTACGGGGCCTCGCGCAGCGAGGGCGGTCTGTCATTCCTTGCAATGCTATCTACTACAAACAAGGGGCATACAAAGATTAAGCCCATACTGACGCCCGGAGCCGGAGTGGTCACAACCCGCTTCCAGACCAACTACGTCGTCACCGAATACGGGGCCGTAGACCTCCGAGGCAAAAACCTGGCCGAGAGGGCTCGACTGATGATTTCTGTCGCTGCGCCAGAATTCAGGGAGGAACTGGAACGAGCCGCAGCTCGCAGATTCGGATACTCGTTTCTGCGTCACAAATAGTTGATTCAACCAGCCTCCCCATCATGCAAAGCATAGCCTGCTTCTAATCCTGCTTATTATTCTCAGATCAGATCTTTTCCAAAGCGATTCCAATCAGGTACCTATAGACGAAATGGCACCCCGCCCAACTCACCGAAATAATGATTTAGTTGCTATCTTCGGGCTTGGGGTGCCATTTCGTCTTTTTAATGAAAAATGAAGAATGAAAAATGAAAAGTGAAAAATGAAGAATGAGGATTGGGAGGGTAAGGCATGGTAAGGGACACAATAAATCGGGGGTTTCTGGGTTATAAGAAGAAAAGACAGCTCCCCAACGAAATGCATAGGTTATTCTTTCTTCTTATATTTTCACTCTCGTTGCTCTCCAGCCTCAGCGGCTGGGGAGCTTCGCTATCTTTTTCCGGCAATTCCCAAGCGCCAATCGAACTATCGGCTGAGAGCAGCACGGGCCTCGACAAGATCTATGTGCTGCGTTCAGCCCTCGGCGTCACCGCTTCATACACGGCCACTACTCAGAATGTAACCTGGATGCGCTACAGCAATCTCGGCGGCGGGTATGCCGAGGAGATTGAATCGCAGATGGCCGATGGAGTGTCGTCAATCACCCTGCCGATACAGGACTACGGCTACATCATCGAGGACGGCACCACGCGCTATTATTTCTGGATCACCAATTATGCCAACCATATAATCTCGCTCGACGATATCACCTTCAATGACGAGCAGGACTGCGACCGCGCTCGCCTGGTGCTCGAGGGCGATGCCTCACGCATCGTCTACTACACCATCAACGGCCAGAGCAAGACCCTGAGCCGCGAACTGTCGCTATCGTACAACACCCTCAGCTACGATGAGACATCAGAATCATATCTCACCACCCCGGTGCAGTCGACGCTTGAATACATCGACGGTACGTTCAGCTGCGTGGCTCCGCTGTGCAACACTCAGTTCACCCTGTCGGGCGACCGCTTCATGAAAAAATGGAGCCTGGAGCAGACTGTAACCTCGCCATCCTACACTGCCATCGCTGTCGAGGCTCAGACCTCGGCCACGCAGGATGGGCGCGATTATGAAAATGAGCAGTCGGTCGAGACTGACGGCTTGGGCGGTTCGGCACCGGTGCTGGTCGCCTTTCATGCCACTGTCACTGATGCAGCAATCTACACCGAATGGCAGCTGAGCAACGATTCTGAGTTTGAGTCGGTCTATGACCGCTATTACCAGCTTGATTTTGACTACACCTTTACTGAGCAAGGCACCACTTATGTGCGCTTTGTGGCTGACAATGCCGATGCCACCTGCGAATACGATGGCGATGTCTATACGGTGTTTGTCGGCGAGTCGTCGCTGCTTTGCCCCAATGCTTTCTCGCCTGGGGCATCTGAGGGCGTCAACGACGAGTGGAGGGTGAGCTACAAGTCAATTATCGACTTTGACTGCCACATCTTCAACCGCTGGGGCCAGGAGATGATCCACCTCACCAACCCGGGCCAGGGCTGGGACGGCAAATACAAGGGCAAGCTCGTGCCGGCCGGAGCCTACTACTATGTGATCAAGGCCAAGGGGTCAGACGGCCAAACCTACAACCTATCAGGCGACATCAACATCATCCGCGCCCGCACCTCATCATCCAGCTCCAGCACCGATACCGAGGAGTAAATCCATACTGGGCCGGGCGAGGAAGCCTGGCCCTCCTCCGTGTTTCTATGCACTATAGTTTAATTTGACGGGTTAGGCACCAATAAATTTAGGGTCATTATGGGATTTTGAGGGTCAAAATTAAAAAAAGAGCCTGAATAATTGAAAATTTAGGGTCAAAAATTTGGAAGAACCCAAAAAAAGCCGTAACTTTGTGGCGGATTTAAAAAGAGGTGAGCCATGATGACTAAAGACCAAATACTGCAAGCCATACGCCAAGGCGAGGGCGACCACATCGAGGCCAAAAGCGCCAAGGGCGGATTTCCCGATTCGTTTTGGGAGACCTATTCCGCATTCGCCAACACCGACGGGGGCGTGATACTGCTCGGCGTGGGCGAGGACAAAAAGACCGGCAAGCTATTTGTCGAGGGGCTGCCTGATGCCCGCAAGACAGAAAAAGACCTGTGGTGCATGGCCGGCAATCGGCAAAAAGCTAGCATCAACATACTCACTCGATGGTCACCGTCGTAGACATCGATGGCAAGAGCGTCATGGCTATCGAGGTGCCACGCGTCGAACGCGAACTCAGACCCATCTCCAAGGGCCCCGATCCGCGCACCGGCTCGTACCGCCGATACGGTGATGGCGACTTTCTGTGCTCACCCGATGAAGTGAGCGCCATGCTGCGCGATTCCTCCTCATCATCGCTCGATTGCGAGGTAATCGATGAGATGGACGAGACAGTATTTTGCCAAGAAACAATCAAGGCATACCGCCAGGTATTCCGCGACACTCACCCTACTCATCACTGGAACAACACCGATGATACACAGTTTCTGCGCTATCTCGGCGCCATGGGCGTCGGCAAGGACATGAAATTCCATCCCACTGCGGCCGGGTTGCTGATGTTTGGCTACGAATACGAGATTACCCGCAAATTTCCCAACTATTTTCTCGACTTCAAAGAGAAAAGAAAAGTGCTGCACACCCGTTGGGTCGATCGCATCACATCGCAGACTGGCGACTGGAGCGGCAACCTGTTCGACTTCGCCGTCAAGACGCTCACGCGCCTGCAGGCCGACCTCAAGGTGCCATTCGCAATGCGAGGCGTCTTCCGCGATGATGACACCCCCATCCACCAAATGCTGCGCGAGGCGCTGACCAACACCCTCACCAACGCCGATTACTATGGGCGCCAGGGGGTGGTAATCACCAAAGATGATGACGGATTCACCTTTGAAAACCCAGGCAACATGCGCATATCCGTCGATTCAGCCATCCAAGGCAGCATTTCGGATCCAAGAGGGGCCGTGCTGCTCAAAATGTTCTCCTTCATCAAATTTGGCGAACGAGCCGGCAGCGGGGTTTCCACCATATTCTCGGTATGGCCCATTGTATACCATGAGAGCCCTACGCTACAAGAGACTGCCCTCAACGGAGTATTTCGCACTCGGCTGCATCTGCCCGTTGGTCCAGACGGGCCCGACATCGAAGCCATGCTGCGCCTGTATGCGCCATCTGCTAATCAGGGTCCGCTTGGGGCTTCAGAGCCGGCAGTCCCCTACCTGTCTCGCCGCCCATCCTCGATATTGCAGCAAATAGAGCAGCGTCGGGCTGCTGAGCATAGGCAACCACGCCCCATCATAGAGGCTGCTCCCCCCACCCCAGCCTATGTGGCTGCGCCGACTCCAACCTATGCAGCTCAGTCAGCTCCAGTTGATGTGACTCCGCCTACTCCGGCCTATGTTGCTCCGCCTCGCCTCAAGGGCGAGGCCCTGAGCAACGCCATCATCAAGGCGGTGGCTGCCACGCCTACCATTACCCTCGATGAGTTAGCAGAGCAGTGCCATGTAAGCCGCAGCACCATCAAGCGCCAACTCAAGCAATTGCCCCAAATCTCCTACCAAGGCTCAGCCAAGCGCGGCCAATGGCACATCACCCAATAGATGTGATCCCTGACCTGGCCAGTGTACACGCCATAGCAAAAATCTCTGAACTCAGCGGAAAT
>NWBJ01000029.1:0-6155 GCA_002633115.1 Muribaculaceae bacterium Zag1 | reverse complement strand
ATTTCCGCTGAGTTCAGAGATTTTTTTGTATATTTGCACAAAAATAGAGGACAATGATAGGAAGAAAGGAAGAATATAGAGCCCTGCGGGAGCTGTTCGAAAGCCCAGAATCCCAATTTGTGGCGGTCTATGGTCGTAGGCGTGTCGGTAAGACTTATCTCATCAGAGAGGCTTTTGATTACCGATTCGATTTCCAACACACGGGAATATATGGCGCGTCCCGCTCTGAGCAATTGCAAGAATTTCGCGAATCCCTCATATCTGCGGGACTGGAGAAGTGTCCGGTACCTAAGACCTGGAATGAAGCGTTTCATATTCTCTCGAGGTTTATCGAGAGCAAACCCAAGGATGGAAATAAAAAGGTGATTTTCATTGACGAATTGCCCTGGATGGACACCACGCGCTCCAATTTTGTGCGGGCTCTTGATCATTTCTGGAACGGATGGGCCACGACTCGCAAAGACATTATCCTAATTATCTGCGGTAGCGCCACGTCGTGGATTATAAACAATGTGATTATGAATTATGGAGGGCTACATAATCGCCTTACTAAGCAGATTTTCCTCGAACCCTTCAACCTGAAAGAGTGCAAAGCTTATTGCGAGGCCAACGATCTGGGCTATTCCATGGCGCAGATTCTTGAGGCCTATATGGCTTTAGGAGGTATTCCGTATTATTGGAGTTTTATGAAGCGAGGCAATAGCGTGGCGCAAAACTTCGACAATATCTTCTTTTCTGAGCGTGGGGCTCTGTCGCATGAGTTTGATGCTCTTTACAAATCATTGTTTAAGAAACCCAAAAAACACATAGCTATCATTCACGCCCTTGCCACTAAGAAGAAGGGATTGGAACGAGGCGAAATCCTTAAGGCTACAAAACTATCAGATAACGAGGCTTTCTCTACTGCCCTAAAGGAGCTCGAGCAGTGCGGATTCATCAGAAAATATACAGCCTTGGGCAAGAAAACAAAAGAGGCTGTGTATCAGTTGATGGATAACTATACTCTTTTTTACTTTGATTTCATCTCCCAAAACGAAAACGGGAATCCCAATTTTTGGACCTCAAATATTGCCAGTTCATTGCATTCTGGATGGGCTGGTCGAGCTTTCGAACGAGTATGCCTCCAACATGTCCCTCAGATAAAGCGAGCTTTAGGGTTCTCGGCGGTAATATGCAACGCCCATTCCTGGCAATGCCATGCTGATGGAAACCATGGAGGCAGTCAAATCGATCTTGTGCTTGATCGAAATGATGATACCATTAATCTCTGTGAAATCAAATATTGCAATGGGGAGTATTTAATCACCAAAGATGAAGACCTAAAGATAAAGAATCGAAAAAACGCCTTGATAGCTGAGACCGGTACAAAAAAAGGCGTACTGATCACTATGATTACTACCTATGGCTTGGTCAAGAATCCCTACGCCCATGATATACATTGCCAAGTGACAATGGAGGATTTGTTCCAGTAGGGATTCTCTTCAACCTTAGGGATTCAGATGAAAACTGGCTTCTCTCATTTGTGGATTTTGTTATAGTATACTAAATTTTCATTTAGAGTAGTGCTGAGGTTTCAGTAAAATTTCGTAGATTTGCAATCGAAACATTATCCAATTGCACATGGCAAAGAAATCAATACGCTTTTTCAACGACCGAGAAGTGAGAGCTGTATGGGATGAGGAGAACAACAAGTGGTGGTTCTCCGCAACGGATATTGTGCGAGCCATTAATAACGAGCCTGACTACGCCAAGGCTCGCAACTATTGGAAATATCTAAAGGGGAAATTGAAAGATTTCCCCCAACTGGTTAGTGGTACTAACCAGTTCAAGTTTGAGGCTCCCGATGGCAAGCAACGATATACTGACGTGCTCGATAGTGAGGGCGTAACACTGCTGGCAAAACACTACCCAAACAACAGGGCAAATGAGTTTCTCGATTGGTTTACCTACAGCGATAATACCATAGACGGCCAAAGTCGCAAAAAGGCTTATCAATTGTACGAGAGTGGATTGTTGCGCCGTCTCGAGCCAGGCACCATAAAGTGTTTGCAGCAGATCCATGCCTACATATTTGGAGGATTGTATGACTTTGCGGGGCAGATTCGCACAAAGAATATTTCCAAGGGCGGATTTACTTTTGCCAATTGCATGCATTTCCCTGCTACCTTGCAAATGATTGAACGTATGCCCGAAACTACATTTGATGAGATAATCGACAAATACGTAGAAATGAACGTGGCCCATCCCTTTATGGAAGGCAATGGTCGTAGCACTCGCATTTGGCTGGATTTGATGCTGAAGCGCTCACTGAAAAGATGTGTTGATTGGAGCCAAATTGACAAGAATGACTACCTCTCTGCCATGCGCGAAAGCGTAATTGACAGCGCCCACATCAAACAGTTGGTCAAGCCAGCTTTGACTACAAAAATTGATGACCGTGAGATGTTTATGAAAGGTATTGATTATTCGTACTATTACGAGCAGAATGATTAAATCTCAGAGGGAGAAGTGGACAAACCTCTTCCCTAATCCATTCCTTTGAGGGTGGGTAGCCCAGACTGCTTTGGGTCAGATTCGCCGTAAAGATTATCTGGATTTGATACAAGGATACGCAGCCCATATCCTGGTGGTAGGCATCAACTACCACAAAGACACCAAAATCCACCTGTAGCATCGAAAGAGATAAATGATCCCCCTGGGGTTGCTTTTATGAAGAAGATGGGAACGGGGACTTGACCTGGGTACTTAGGAATAAAGCAGCCGCAAGGAGAGGCTTGCGGCTGGGGGAGGTTAGCGTTTGATGATTGTGAAGGATTTGATGGTGACTTGCATTTGTTTGTCGGAGCTGCGCTGACGCGAGAGCCATTTCTGGAAGTCGGTGATGGAGAGGCCGCGAGGCAGTCCTTCTCCTTGGGATGTGTCCCTTGCCTTTGAGAAATTATTGGGGGAGAAGATTACGTAGAGCTGATTGTGCTCAATGTCTTTGTCAGCAGTAAGATTATATTCATCCACTATGGCAGGAGTAGCGCTATGAGCCGGAGAGAAGAAGATATAATCCTTGTCCTTATCGACCTTGAAGATTGATTCCTCGCTGTTTATATAGGGGAGAATGCAATAGGCCATGCCATCATCGGCTAAGAGATAGCAAGAGAGAAATCCCTTTGTGGGGGACTCAAACTCAAGGAACATGCTTTCGCCTTCTGCATATTCGGCCACCTCCTTACGGTTGTCGGGTGAGTTCAACAATTTAGCCATAAAGTCGACATTTGCCCTTACGATTTCACGAGCTTTGCCTGTCACTTTTGCTGTCACCGAGAGCATATCCCCATCAAGACGTATATCATAGACGGGATCGCCTATGGTTTCCAACCATTCGCCCTTGACCTCGCTCGATGAAATTGATTCAAAATCAATGTTGGTGGCCTCAGAGTCAGTCTTGATATTGGTGAAGTTGTTTTGCGACATCGTAGTGCCATATTTCGCAGCCAAGGCATCAATTTTGGCTCTCTCCAAGGCAATTCTCTTAGCTTCCTCCGGTGATTTGTCAAGTCCACATCGATAGGTGTACTCGCCAGTAACTTTATCATCGGCAGGGCTCAGCAACGATATCGATAAGAGGATAAATATAAGAGAGAAGATTCTATTCATATTGATTCAGATTTTTATTTGTCCATAGTTAGGAGAATGGCTCGAGCCGAAGAATTATCCATCTTGGGCATCGTGCGCCCAATGGGAGCACCCACGTAGGTGGGATCGCAGATGGTGAATTTGCGCCCTCTGAGGGTCAGATAATCACCCTTCACCTCACCTACGTCATCAAAACTAACGGCAGTTGCCAAGTGGCCAGGATAATACACCAATACGCAAGGGAGTCCTATCAAGTCGCGCACGATGCGAGTAAACAGTATTGAGCGGTCTTCACAATCCTGCTTTGGGTAGAATAGAGTCTCATCTGCAAAGAAGGCTCGGTCGCCACCCCATATCTCATTGTCATAACCATAAGTAAACCCATGTTGCACCCATTTGAGCACACGCTTTACAGCCTCAATCGGCTCTAATCCATCTAATTGCTCTTTGAGTTGTGGATAGAGTTGGTCTCTCATTTCGGGACTTGCTGGAGTATTGGCATACATGGCCCAGCGCGTCAGAATATCTTGTCCAATATACGAAGTAGGGTAAGTATCGTAGAAATCAATAAGATTCTTATTCGAGTTTACCGTCACGCTTAACCCATTAGTGCGAGGGTTACGTATCTCTCGATCAGGGGTTATTGCCTTGTTAAGATTAGGGAGCTGGGAGATAAGGAGCGACATTGGTTGCTCTTTTGGAAAGGCTAATGCGTAGACCTCGAATCTCTCAGGCATTTGCCCCATGGTGTAGTAGCGCAGTCCGTCGACCACAAATCCAGGTTTCTCGCATACCAAATGCTCGGTACCGAAGAAAAGATACAGTTTGCCATTCACTCTCACTAATCTCAGGGCATAGCCAGAGTTGCCATATAGATAAGCCATCCCCAGGGCTTGGCTGTTGTTTTGGCCACCAAAGATTTGCTCGGTGGTCTGCAGCAGCAAGCACCAATAGGCCCAATCGCATAGCCCCAATTGTTGTCTCAATTCAAGGCAGTCTTTAAGTAGAGGGTCGCCTTGGTCCATCCATTTCTTCCAGGCTCGCGATAAGTCATCGTTGGAGGTTGAATTGAGGGTAATATTCTTCACCTCGTTATCATGCACTTTGCAAAGGGTACCAAAGTAGTTGACATCGATAGTGGGAGTAACTACTGGTTGCGGTTCGATGGGTGCCAATGGTTTGGGTTGAGGCTTTGGCAATGGCGGAATAGTTACACTATCGATTGGCACTTGTCGAGGGATGGGTTTAGACTTGTCATCCTCTGGCACCTCGATAGGGGGCACTACATCATCCTTAGGCTTAGGAATAGGTTTGTCGCAGTTGAACCATTTCCAGGCTTCTTCGGCAAATTGTCCATATTTCTCATTGGCCTGGCGGCGAAACTCCTGATAAGTTTGCGCTTGTTGCTGCTTAGCCTCTTCAAAAGCCTTACGGATATTATCAGCATCCTGAGCATGGGCCGAAGCCACGCTCAGGATGCAAAGGGTAAGGAGTGGGACGTGTCTTACCATCCGAGCAGATTGTCAAGCTGGGAATGGAGGGAATCGCCTTGGCTCTCGAGGTCTTGGCGAGCAGCTTTCATTGCGGCATTTTTAGCCATCTCCATGCTGTAGGCAACGCGCACGAGTACCTCGGTTTTCTTGGTCTTGCTATCCTCACGATAACATTCTACTACTGGGATAACTCGACCAATATTCTGTTGGATCAGGTTTTTGCTTGCTTGGATGCTTTTTACCACAGAGGCAGCCACTTCGCCACTGGTTTGGTCATTGGCCACGGTGCTCTCGATGAGCGATGTCATTTCTGTTTGGATTTGGGTTGCTAGGCCTTGTTTGGCCAGTTCCAGAGCCTGTGACTTCCCAGCATCGTAGGCTGAGGCTACGCTCTTGGCCTCGGCCATAATGTATTTCGGATATCCGTCATCATCGTATTCGTATTGCATCAAATATGACTTATCGAGCTGCTTCTCCATGGGGAGGGCGCCTGGGGTGACCATCCAGCCCTCTTTCTTGAATTGCTTGGCGGCGTTGCGGGCCTCCTTTGAGGCTTTCTCCGAAAGCTCCTTCTTCGTCTGCTTCTTTATCTCCTGGCGCTCCTTCGCGGCGTCGGTGCTATCAGCCATCACATTGGCCCCCGCCAATGCCATCGCTGTAATGAGTAACAATACTATCTTCTTCATAATCGGTTGTTTTAAATGATTGTAAGGAGGTGTTATGGTTTTATTATATCGTTAATTTATTTTCGGGTTGTTGGAAGTCTATCCCAGGCACCATAGAAGGTTATCCCAGGCGGGCTACCCCATAGGGGTTGTTTCATCTAGCCCCGGTTGTCTTCGCCTACCCCCACCCACCTCCCCGCGCAAAGCGCGGGAGGTGGGTGGGGAAAATGGAGGCCCATTCTAAGGCTATATGAAACAACCCCTACGGGGTAGCCCTGGATGGCACGTCTCTACGATGGACCTCGAAGGCTAACTTCACGTTAAGGTAGGTCAGAGGCAGTTATTATTTAGGGTGTCCAAAATTTTGTGA
>NWBJ01000028.1 GCA_002633115.1 Muribaculaceae bacterium Zag1 | reverse complement strand
GACTTTTGCGCATGAGCCAAAATATGACCAATAAGTTCAGAAGTTCTAGCACGCCAAAGAGGATTTCCTAATTCACAAGATATATCGTAAGCATTTAACAATGGGCTCATGGCCTCGACCTGCCGCCCTTGGTTATCTAGGATATCCGCAAGATAGTACAATGACTTTATCTGCCTTTCCTTAGAACCTCTCTTACTGTAATAATCCACAGACTTTCCTATAACTGAATCAGAGCAAAGGATATATCCTTCCTTAGTCAGAGCTTGCGTCATCAATAAGGAATATAGGGCCCTCTCCTCTCCCTTACGTAATTTTAAAGCATCAATTGAGGAAAGAAGGAAAAAAGCAGAATCTGGATTTTCTTCCATAATAGACTCTGAAGCCTCAAGGATTTGCCAACCATCTGTATGATTCCGACATCCCACACATACCACTATTAAGAAACATAACGCCCAATAATACAGATTCATCTCAATACAAAATTTGATATTAACGTTGTTTATGTTGATATTTTTATCTCCGGTGATTAGACCTCTTAATTATACAATAATCTTTTTCTTGCAAAGGAATATGAGATACGGATTAGAAGATACTGCAAATTTTCCACTCTTTGATGATGCCAATTTTTACGAGGGGGAGAGTATCGTCCTAGCTAAGCTGGCTGCTCCACATAGTTGGGAATCAAAGAATGCATCAACCCTAATCTTACTTCTTTGTTAGGGATTTCAAGGATATAGGTATCAGACACTTCATTGTATCCCGTGATGGTCAAGTAACCCGATTGATAGAGGAGTGATATAAAACTCATTTCCTCTATAGGAGCATCGAAATCCTGAGCGGTGGCCACCATCCTCTCTAATTGCGAGGGTTGGACCTTGGCTTTCTTTAAGCTCTCTATTATATAGCTCGGATATGTAGCGCCATTGTTTACCAGATCGTACACATACTGAGTCTTATCCACATATACATAACCCTCTTCCCTTATTCTGGGAAAAGAACGAATATCTATCGGATATTTTTTCTGTGTACTCATAATGTACCGTTTCTACTTCTACAATGCAAAAATAACAATTATTTTTGAATCCACCAAAAGATGTTCGCAACGACCGCATGAAGGGCATGATTTTAATTGGGTATTTCACACCACGGATGGCTAGGTAAAAAAGCATAAGGACATAAGGCGATGAAACCTTATGTCCTTACGTATTTTATGACCTTGCGGTTATGTCCTTATGTTTCTTATGTCCTTATGGTCATTTGACTTCCCAGGTTTCGCCGGCGAGGATCATGTCGCGGAGGCAGGTGAAGCCCTTCTTGGCGCGAACTTCCTCGACCTGCTGGTCGACTGATTCGTTGTAGGTGGGCGAAGCCACGTCGCGGATCACGCCGATGGCAAGAGGCAGTGTGATACCATCCATCATGGCGAGCTGCTGATGCAGGAAGTTGCTCTCGGTGTGAGCGTCATGCACAAGCACATCATCCATAGTGTAGCCATCCTCGCCCACGGTCACAGCCTTGAGCAGGAAGCCGTCACGCACCAGGCCGCGATTCATCTCCTTGCCGAAGAGCATCTTCTCGCCTTGGCGCAGATGGATAGTGCGGTCAGCGCGCACCTCCTTGTCGGTGATAGGATTGTGGATGCCATTGTTGTAGATGACGCAATTCTGAAGAATCTCAACAACAGATGCGCCCTTGTGCTTAGCAGCTGCGAGGAGCACCTCCTGAGTGATGGCAAGCTCAACATCGATCGAGCGAGCGAAGAACTGCCCGCGAGCGCCAAACACCAATTCGGCCGGTATGAAGGGATCCTCAGTGGTGCCGTAAGGCGACGACTTAGACACGAATCCGCGAGCCGAGGTAGGCGAATACTGACCCTTGGTGAGGCCATAAATCTTGTTGTTGAAGAGCAACATGTTGATGTCGATGTTGCGGCGCACAGCGTGGATGAAATGGTTGCCGCCGATGGCCAAGCCATCGCCGTCGCCCGAAATCTGCCACACAGTCATCTCAGGGTTGGCAACCTTGAATCCGGTGGCGATAGCGGCAGCGCGGCCATGGATTGTGTGGAAGCCATAAGTATTCATATAGTAAGGCAGGCGCGAGCTGCAGCCGATGCCGGAGATTACGGCAGTCTTGTGAGGCGGCACGCCCAGCGTAGCCATAGCCTTGTGCAGAGAGTTGAGGATCGCATGGTCGCCGCAGCCAGGGCACCAGCGCACTGATTGGTCACTCTTGAAATTGGCTGGAGTGTAAGCTGTCTGTTCCATTATTTTTCCTCCATGATTTTGTTGACGCCATCCACGATTTCCTTGACAAGGAAGGGCTGGCCCTGTATTTTGTTGATGCGGCGGATGTCGCGGCCCGGGAATTTGGCCTGCAGATAGTCGGCAAACATGCCCGTGTTGAGCTCGGCCACGATGATGCGCTTGTAGCGCGAGAGGATGTCGGCCGTATTCTTAGGCAGAGGGTTGATATAGCGGAAGTGAGCGAAAGCCACTGGCTTGCCGTCGGCGCAGAGCTCCTCGGCAGCAGTGTAGAGATGGCCGTAGGTGCCGCCCCAGCCGATGAGGATAGTGTCGGCATCCTTGTCGCAGAGCACCTCGAGCTCGGGGATATTGTTGGCGATGCGAGCAATCTTCTCGCGGCGAGCCATCACCATCTTTTCGTGGTTGACGGGGTCGGTCGAGATAGCGCTGGTCACAGCGTCCTTCTCCAGACCGCCGAGGCGGTGCTGCTGACCCTCGGTGCCGGGGAATGCCCAGTAGCGAACCAGAGTCTCGGCATCGCGCTTGTAGGGTTTCCAACCCTGCTCAACCTCTTCTTGCGGCAGGTAATGCACCTTGATTTCGGGATAGTCATTGGCATCGGGTATGCGCCAAGCCGACGAGCCATTGCCGATGAATGCATCGCTGAGCAGAATCACCGGGGTCATGTGCTCGATAGCGATGCGGCAAGCCTCGAAAGCCATGGTGAAGCAGTCGGTGGGCGATGCGGGAGCCACAACAGCCACGGGCGATTCGCCATTGCGGCCGTAGAGAGCCTGCAGCAGGTCGGTTTGCTCAGTCTTGGTGGGCAGACCAGTCGACGGACCGCCGCGCTGCACGTCGATTACCACGAGAGGCAGCTCAGCGATTACAGCCAGACCGATACCCTCGCTCTTAAGAGCCAGACCAGGACCAGAAGTAGAAGTCACAGCCAGGTCGCCAGCAAACGATGCGCCGATAGCCGAGCATACGCCAGCGATTTCGTCCTCCATCTGGCAAGCCTTCACACCAAGGTCCTTGCGCTTGGCCAGCTCCTGCAGGATGTCGGTAGCCGGGGTGATAGGATAAGAACCGAGGAAGAGCGGACGGCCCGACTTCTCAGATGCCATGATCAAACCCCAAGCCGTAGCGGTGTTGCCATTGATGTCGGTGTAGATGCCCGGACGCGGGTCCTCGGTCTCGATGCGGTAGGTCGAAACAGTAGCGTGGATGTTTGCGCCGTAGTTGTAACCAGCATTGATGACCTTGGCATTGGCCTCGAAGATGGCCGGTTTCTTGGCAAACTTATTCTTGAGGAAGTTGATGGCACTCTGCAATGGACGGTCAAACAGCCAGCACACCAAGCCGAGAGCGAAGATGTTGCGGCATTTGAGGATGCTCTTGTTGTCCATGCCAGAATCAGCCAATGCGGCCTTGGTCATCGAGGTGATAGGCACATCGAGCACTTGGGCTGTGATGCCGAGTTCCTTGAATGGGTCATCGGTCTCAAAGAGAGCCTTCTTGAGGTCGGCCTCCTTGAATGAATCGATGTCAACGATGATTACGCCGCCCGGCTTGAGGAATTTCACATTTTGCTTGAGGGCAGCGGGGTTCATGGCTACCAATACGTCGCATTGGTCGCCTGGGGTGTGCACATGTGTGCCGACGCTCACCTGGAAACCGGAGACACCGCTGAGCGAACCCTGCGGGGCGCGGATTTCAGCCGGATAGTCGGGGAAGGTCGAAACCTGGTTGCCTACGCCAGCCGACACATTGGTGAAGATGTTGCCGGCAAGCTGCATTCCGTCGCCAGAGTCGCCCGAAAATCTTACGACCACTTTGTCGAGGACTTTCACATTGGTTTTTTCTAACATAGAATGAAAGAGTTAAGCGGTAATTACTGCTGTGTAATTATTGAAGTAAGGTAAATATCTTATCACAAATTTTAAACAGGACCTATGTCAAGACATAGGTCAGTGCAAAGATAGCGATAATTTCAAGAATTAAAGAAATAATCTCTATAATTTTGCAATTTATCTCTACAAAATCTCAAGCAAAGGCCCATATAGAGTGAAAAAAGTGGACGCCGAAGCCGGCGCCCACTTGGGATTATAATACATGTACCTATCAATCAGTAACGAGTGAACGTACCCACGGTCGGATTGAGAGAGGTATCCTCAAGCGTACCATACAGGTATTTGAGGTATGCACGTCCGAAATACAGGGTCTGTGTGATAGCGAAGAGCTGCAAGTTGGAGCCAGCCGTATTGACATAGCTGATGTATTCGCCAGTCTCAACATTCTTGACTGCCAGATAGTAGTTGGCATTGTAGCCCGACGAGTTCCAGATGCTCTTCTTGATGTTCCAAACTTCCCAGTCGGTGCTCTCGCCGAAAGCCAGAGGCTCGCCGATGGCTACGTAGCCGTCTTCATTCTGCTGAGCGGGGAACCAGTCATGGTAGTCGCGGATGTAGAACTGCACCTTGAAATCAACCGGTGTGGTAGCATCCTTGAAGAGGAAGTTGTAGAATTTCATCGAGCAGCCGGCGATGGTGTCATTGTCGGTACCGAGATTCTGGGGTGCTTCAGTCTCTTTGAGCACGATGGGGGCCTTGTCGAAATTGTAGACCCAAATCGACTGCAAGCCCTGGGTGAGGGTTGCGCTGTTTGAGTAAGCGAGGTTGTCCATGCTGCCGGTGTAGAAGCGCACGTCCTTGGTGCCAGTAGCGTCGTTGTACCAGAGGTTGACAGAGCCCGAAGGTATGCCCGAGTAGCGGGTAATCATGGAGGAGCCATTGTTGAAGTATGACTTGTCGCCCACATCAACTCTGTACACATAGTTGGCTGTAGTATTCGCTACGGGATTGACGTAGAATACTTGGTAGAGAGCCGAGTTGGGGTCGACATACTGCAGCCCGAAGTCGATGTCCTTCTGATCACAGGAGGTGAGAGTGAATCCTGCGCAGAGGGCAATCATCGTCAAATATTTCAGAATTTTCATAGTTGTCTAATTTGGTTTGTTATTGACCAATGAGTTTTTTGTAGGTAGCGTCGTTGGGATAGCAGAAGTACGGAATCGAGCAGTGGTAGTCGTCGGCCATGCCTGAAATCGGCAGGAGTTCGTCAAGATAAATCTTGTTCCATACATACTCAGAGTTGTAGCGAGGACGCACGCGGAAGCAAGGCGAACCATTGTTCTTATCGTTGTACGATGTGTTGCGGCTGGTCACGTTGGCGGGATAGAGATAGAAGCCTTTGTAAACCTTTGATGCGTCATCGTCGCTCTTCATGTTGACAACAGTCAGGTCCCAACCATTGCCGTTTGAAGGATACTCGCCCGAGAAGTCGATGTCATAGAAATACTTGCGCTCGTCAACAAATGCCTCAAGAGCTCCCCAAGGATACAGGTGCACCCACTTTTGCATCATGATGTGCGACAGGGTGAGGTCTGACTCTGACATTTGGCCTACGTACGGACCAGCGAGGTACTCATTAGCGATGGTGGTGAAGTCTGACTTGCTGAGCCAGTCGCCCTGGTGGTAACCTGAATCTGAGAACTTGCCAGTGGTGATATAGGTAGCGGTGAACTCCATGTCAGCCTCGACAGCCTTTTTCCAAGCGGCGAGAGCGGCGCTCTTGTTGCCAGCCTTGAAGTGAGCCTCGGCCAAGTCAAATTGAATCTCAGGATAGGTCAACAGAATGTAGGGAGCCTCATCACGATATAGCCAGCGGCCAGAGCCAGCGTAGGAGGTGCTGTACTGTGAATAGGTGAGGCCATAGAAGTTGGATGATGTGCCGATAGGGCCAGTCACTGATGTACTTGAGCCACCATAGTACACACACTTGCGTACCTTGTCCCAGACGGTAGTTGAATCCTCCTCGAGGACAGCTGCGTCGCCATCATTGTAGTAGCGTGAACCAATCTTGATGATAGCGCGGGGGTCGAGGTGACCAGCAATTTCGAGAGTGTCGCAGATAATCTGCTTCTCAGCCAGCTCATAAGGATAGTTGGCGTAGGTCTCAGCGCTGATCTCATTGGAATTGCGCAGGATCTTTTCGCCAGCGGCGTTGTACTGAGGCACAGTGCCGGTGAATACTTGCACAGCGTATTCGTGGGGGAAGTAGCTGCCAACGAGGTTGCCACGATAGGGGCCCCAGAAGTTGTTGTAAGCCGAGAGGGCTGCATCAGCGCCACCACCGCCTACGGTCACAGTTGCATTGTCGTCGTTGCTCTGGAATGCCTTGTCGGCATAGGCAACGAGGTCGTTGTAGTATTCGCTTACGAAGTTGTCCTTGCAAGTGAGCGAAGCGAGATTGCGCACCAGGATAGCGTAAGCGAATTTCTTCCACTTTGCAGCGTCGGCGCCATAGATGTAGTCGTTGCCGCTGATTGTTGTGCCATAGCTGCTCTCATCCTCCATTTCGAGGTATTTGATGGCAGTGAGGGCCCACTCGCGAATTTGCGGATAGATGGCATCCTGATAGTCGTAGCTGTATGAGAGCTGCTGGGTCTGGAAAGCCTCGGTCATGGGCATATCGCCATGCCACTCGGTGCAGAGCTGCCATGAGAAAGCCTTGATGACGTAGCCGATACCAACGAGGGTCCAGTTCTCGGCCTCGATCGACTGGTTGATGAGGTTCTCGAGGTTCATGCCGTGCTCCCAGTATGTCATACGCCACATCTGGCCAGCCGCGTCGCTTGATGCTGAATAGTAGTGGTTGGCAAAGTTGGTGTAAGATGAGGTGCCCATCATCTGGGTGAGCGGGCCGGCGGCACGCAGGTCATAATAGACATCGGCAAAAGCCTCTTCGATGCTGGCCAAGTATAGGTAGGCGTCGACATAGTCGGGAGCATCGAGGTTGGTGTTTACGTCGAGGTAGTCGTCACACGCGGTGAGCGATGACAACGCGCAAGCCGAAACAGCCATTGCGGTGATTGTATTTGTGATCTTTTTCATGTTTAATCTATGTAAGATTTGGGGAGATTAGAAAGTGACGCTGCAGCCAACAGTGTAAGTGCGGGGGCTTGGGAGACCGAAGCAGTCCCAACCTTCTGCGCCCGAGCCGCCGAGAGATGCCGAGGCACCGTTGCCGACCACATCGAGGCCCTTATAGTTGGTGATGGTGAAGAGGTCGCTTCCAGCCACAAAGATGCTGGCATTATCCATGACACCGCGGGTTACACGCTTGAGCCACCGGCTGGGGATGGTGTAGCTCAGACGCAGGTCCTGACAGCGGATGTAGTACACATTTTTCTGTACATAGTCTTCCCAGCTGCCATAGTAGTAGCCATAACCGCTGGTCGATGAGTTGAGACCGAGGGTGACGTTGGTGTAGTTGCGGTTTTCGGTATTCTCGTTGCCGTCTTGCAGCACACCGGTGAGGGTAGCATAGCCAGATTCACGCAGGTCGGCTGACTCTTGGCTGATGCCGCGATAGTAGAGGTAGTAAGCGGTACCGTTGACCATGGTAGCACCAGCGCGGCCAGCAAAGTTGGCGGAGAGGCGCCAGTTCTTGTAGCGCAGGAAGGTGTTGATACCATAGCGGAGTTTAGGCTCGCGGTCGCCGACCACTGTCCATTCGCTTGACACCACGGGGCGTCCGGTGGTCGGGTTGATCAGGATCTCGCCATAATCGTTGCGCTCGTATCCGAGAGCGGTGATTGAGGTGATAGGCTGGCCGACTGACGTACCGTTGCGGATGTTACCAACGATCCAGGTGTAAGCGTTGTAGTATTCGTCAAGACCCTCGGGGAGCTCGAGCACCTCTGAGTGGTTTTGAGAAGCGTTGATACCGATGTTCCAGGTGAAGTCCTTGGTGCTGACCACGTCAACATCTACGTGAGCTTCCCAGCCCCAAGTCTTGAACGAACCAACGTTCAGCGTATTGAGCACGAAACCGGTAGCGTAGCTCATACGGAAGCCCGACACGATCTGGTCTTCACACTTAGTCCAGTAGTAGGTGAAGTCACCCTTGATGCGGTCGTTCCACAGGCGAGTCTCGAAACCAGCCTCCCATGAGGTGTTCATCTCAGGCTTGAGGTTGGGGTTCGGGCCGGTGAAGCCGTAGCGATAACCGCCGCCATAGTAGTCAGAAGCCTCGAGCTCGGGATTGATCGAGTTGACGGGAGCGTCCTTACCTACCTGAGCGAATGATCCGCGAATCTTGAAGAAGTTGACCCATTCGGGCAGAGAACTACGGATAAATCCGAGGTCAGAAGGAATAAACGATGCCTCAACTGCGGGATAGAAGTACGAGTTGTTGTCAGTAGGCAGAGTCGATGACCAGTCGTTACGAGCGCGGAATGCAGCGAACAGCACATTGTTGATACCGAACTCAGCGGCCATCGAGATAGCCTGGATACGGCGCTTGGTCTCAGTCTTCTTCGACACCAGGGTCGAGGTCGTACAGTTGTTGATTGAGAAGAAGTCAACCACGAGGAAGTTTGAACCAGATACCGACAGAGCCGATACGCCATTCTCGAGTTGGTGGTAACCAACCTGTGCGCTTACGGTGAAGCGGTCGTCAAAGAACTTGTCGTTCCAGCCAGCCAGAATGTTGAGCGTGGGGTCGTTGGTATTATACTTTGAAATGTTGTACGATCCGCCAGAGCCGTCGTTGTAGCTTTGGTTCGCTGAGCGATAAATGGGGTGAGTACCCACTTGGTAAGTCGAATTACTGAAGTCATAACCTACCTGAGCGCGAATCCAAGTGTTGTTGGTCGGGGTGATGTGGGCGGTCATGGTACCGATAAAGCGGTCGGTCTTGTCCTCGTTGAGGTTTTTGTTGAGGCCGTAGAGAGGGTTGAGCAGGTCGGTATCGGTGTAATTCTCAGGATATTTCATGTGGATGCCATCCTCAGCCATATACACTGACATATCGTCGCTGTTGGGCCAGATGTATGAGCAGTAGAGCGGGCCATAGGCGCCATTACGAGCCTTCTGGTTTTCCTGGTGGGTATACTGCATTGTGCCTTCTACTCTGAAATACTTGCTGATTTGAGCCTTGCCCGACAGAGAGAGGTTGTTACGCTGCAGCTCGGTGGTCTTGAGCACGCCAGTCTGGTCAAGCCAAGAAGCCGAAGCACGCATCGAAGCCTTCTCTGTGCCACCTTCGACAGCGACATTGTGGCGCTGGGTGAAACCGGTCTGGTAGAGAGCCTTCTGGTTGTCATAAACTGGGCCAGTGAAGTCACCGCCGAATTTTGAGGTGTAGTACTGGTTGGTAGTGCCATAAGCACCGTTGGCGTACTTAGTCTGCACTTCGGGCCAGCCGTAAGCGTTGGCCCATGAGAATTGGTTGCTGTATGTCACTGATGCGCGTCCAGCCTTACCTTTCTTGGTGGTGATGATGATGGCGCCGTTCGAAGCGTCAGAACCGTAAAGAGCGGCAGCGGCAGCGCCTTTCAGCACGGTCATCTCCTCGATGTCGTCGGGGTTGATGTCATTGCCGCGCGACGAGAAGTCGTAGTAGCGAGGGTCGACAGCGGAGTCGTCGGCAAAACCGGTCACGGGGTCGAATGTGCTGTTGTTGATAGGCACACCGTCGATTACGTACAGCGGCTGGTTAGAGCCAGAAAGAGAAGTGATGCTGCGCAGGGTCACCTTGGTAGATGCGCCCGGCTGACCTGAGGTCGATGCGATGTTCATACCAGACACACGGCCCTGGAGGGCGGTAATGAAGTCGGTACGCATGGCATCGGTGATGTCGCTGGCCTTGACATTTTGGGTTGATGAACCCACTGAGCGTGCAACACGCTTTAGACCGAACTCGCCAGTAATCTCCACCTCGTTGAGGAGGGTGCTTGATGACTGCATCACGGCTTGAGGTGTGCCAGCCTTGATCTCCAATGGCTGATAGCCAATGAATGTGATCACGAGCGTAGCGCCTTTTTCAGCCGGGAGTTCGTACCTGCCGTCAATATCAGTCACGGTGCTGACGTTTGTCCCCTTGACTGTGACAACAGCTCCAATGAGAGGTTCGCCATCTTCGTCGATGACAGTACCCTTTACGGTTGTTCGGGTTTGGGCCTGCGCGTCAAAACCTGTCAGAGACAGTTGACCGTCGCAGAACGCGCCATACGGGAGGCTCGCCCCTAACCTCAACATCGATAGCAGTAAGAATCGTTTCTTCATGAATCTACGGAGTTTCTTGTTAATATTTAGATGAATAAACCCATGTTCGTTTTAAGGTAAAAGTGTTATGTGACATTCCGGCCACTGCAGAGCTGAGCTCTGCGGTCACCAGTCTACGAGGAATAGGATCGAATTTCTGTCTACAATTGTTAATTGCATAGGATCAAATTTCTGTCTATAATCAATCACTTAGGATTAAATTTCTGTTTCTATTCAATGAATGTGGACATGGCCAAAATGCACTGTAGGGTACTAATCTCATGGGTGATTTGTGTCACTCCCAATTCATGTATTGCAAAATTACATAAATTTTTCAATATAACACATAATTTTTACACATTTTTTTTCAAAAAAACGATTAACACTCTATTTTTCCCTATAATCACCTCTTTTTCGCCCCGTTTTCGGCCCCGCTCCCTACCCCTGCAGCATCCAGCCGGGATAATAATTTCCCTCTCTTTGTTGTTATGTATGTTATGTTGTTATGTTCTTTATCCCTTATCCCATGATTATGGAATATCCAGAATTAGCAAAGGCCGGGGCCCGGGCCTTCTCAACCGAGATTGGCCAAGAGCAGGGCATTCAGCCCCTCGTGCCATCATGGCAGGCCCATAGCGACAAGGTAGCGGTCGTGCCTCGCGACACTGACCTGTACGGCGTGGACGCGCTCATCACGCGTCAGCCCGGACTGCTGATAGGGGTGCGTACGGCCGACTGCGTGCCGGTTCTGCTGTGCGACCCCGAGCATGGGGCCGTAGGCGCAGTGCATTCGGGCTGGAAGGGCACACTCTTAGCAATATCGCGCCGAGCAGTCGAGAAGATGGCACGCGAATTTGGCTCACGCCCCGAGGCTATAGTCGCTGCCATCGGGCCTTGCATCCACCAAGAGGCATTTGAGGTTGGCGATGAGGTGTACGAGCACTTCCTGGCAGCCGGCTACGGCGCCTTTTGCCAACGCATACCCTGGCAGGGGCGCGAGAAGTGGCACATCGACCTGCCGGGCATCTGCGCCTACCAGCTCAGCCAGGCCGGCGTCAAGCAAATCTCCCCTTCGCCCTGCTGCACCTATAATGCCCACGACCGCTTCTATTCATCGCGCTGGCTCAAAGCCGATCTCGCCGACCACCGTATATATAATTGCATCCAATGGCTGCTACACAAAGGCGACCCTACGGGCCGCACATGACATCTTCGTCAAATTGCTCCTCTTTTCCTCACAAAACGTAAGGATATGAGGGGCTTTTATATGTAATTTGTCATAAAATTTGGTGGTGTGGGAAAATATCTGTAACTTTGCCGCACGGTTTCAAACCGCCACGTTTCGTAAGCGAACGACAGATTAGGTTTCCAACAGAACTTTTGTTTTCCCATATTGTTGAAAAATTGTGGGAAAACCTCTATTATACACTATACCCCACATATTGATTGATATGGACCTCGATATCTACCTCGACATCCTTAAGGTGGACTCGACCACAGGACGTGAAGGCTTGCTCGCGCAATGGATTGAGCAGCGACTGCCGCGCCATGGGGCCGAGCTGACACGCTATCCGGCCGACGCCCCCGAGGGCGAACACGTCAACCTTCTGCTCAGCTGGGGCGACCCGCAAATCGTGTTTTGCACCCACCTCGACACCGTGCCTCCCTACATCCCGCCGACAGTCGACGACGGTGTGGTGCGCGGTCGTGGCGCCTGCGATGCCAAGGGTCAGATATTCTCGATGTATGAGGCTTGCCGACGCCTCGCCGAGGAGGGCAACCGGGGATTCGGCCTGTTGCTGCTCTATG
>NWBJ01000027.1 GCA_002633115.1 Muribaculaceae bacterium Zag1 | reverse complement strand
GGTCGCGTTGCTGGTTGTGGTTGGTCTCCTTGAACATAGCCGTTTCGTTTTATTCCTCTAAGTTACGAATAATTTGCCAGACTGACAAACATTTTGATTAGCTTTTCTTAACAATTAAAAATGTTTAACACTTTTAAACTTGTTGGACTTTTTAAAGCGGACTCATTTTTGAATATTCTACTGTGATTACGCAAAGTTAAGGATTATTTCACTAATGGACAAATCTTTTTGGTTTTTGGCTGTCAGAAATTTCCAAAGCCGGCAAGTGTACCCCCGGCTTCGCCAGGTACTGATCGGGCGTGGCGGGTCAGCCAAAAGAGGCCTTGAATTCGGTCGGAGAGCTCAAGGTTGCCTAATTTTTTACCGAACTATTGTGATGAAGATTTTAGCACAATTAAATAGCCAAGGGTACCCTATTTTTGGGGAGGTAGGGGCGTTTGATGAAAAAAAGCACCTCGTTTCAGGCCAATCTTCTATGAAATTAAAGAGACTTAAATTGGGTGAAAAATTCGGAAATGGAGAGGGTGGGATTTTGTGGATTGGGAGAAAATTGGTAACTTTGCACACCTTCACTCCTCATAACCAATACCATGGGGATGATGACAATAACCGATACCCTACACAGAAAATTTACCTAACCTTAATTAATGAACAAGATCTATCTACTTGCGCTGGCTCTGTCGCCAGCGTTGGCTGCGGCTGAGATTCCCGCTGGCTACTACGACTCTTGCAAGGGCCTGAGCGGCCAAGCTCTGATCGAGGCCCTCTCGGATGTGATATTCGAGCACACCTCAGTGGGCTACAACGGCCTATGGGAGGCTTACGCCATCACCGACACCCGCCCCGAGGACGGCTCTATCTGGGACATGTACTGCTCAAAGCATTGGACATACCAAGACGACCAGTGCGGCAACTACTCGATGGTGGGTGACTGCTACAACCGCGAGCACTCGATGCCCAAGAGCTGGTTTGGCGGTCTCGAGCCCATGTACAGCGACCTTTTCCACATCTATCCCACCGACGGATACGTCAACAACTGGCGTGCCAACTACCCCTACGGCGAGTGCAACAACGACAAGGCCATCAAGGACAGCAAAATCCCCGAGGGAGTAGAGGCATACGGCAAGCTTGGCACCTCGACATTTGACGGCTACGACGGCATCGTCTACGAGCCCATCGACGAATACAAGGGCGACCTGGCACGCGGTTTCCTCTACATGGCTGCTTGCTACAACCATCTGATTGAGGACTGGGAGAGCGACATGCTCGCTGGCAACTCATATCCCGCATTCACCGACTGGAGCGTGGCTCTGCTGCTGAAATGGCACCGCGAGGACCCTGTGAGCCAGAAAGAGCTCGACCGCAACGAGGCTGTATACAGTGTGCAGAGCAACCGCAACCCCTTTATCGACTATCCCGAGCTCGCCGAGCATGTATGGGGCGACAAGGTCGATGAGGCTTGGTCAGGCTCTGCATCGATCGCCTCAATCACCACATCAGTGCCCACCTGGGGTGCAGTGAGCTGCGGCCAGCGCCTGATGATCGTGAGTCAAAACGATGCCCAAGTGAATGTGTACGGCTTTGACGGCATGCTGCGCTATCAGGGAGCAGTCGAGAGCGGCCAAAATTATCTGCCCCTCGGCCCCGGCCAATACATCGTCAACATCAACGGCGAGAGCCGCAAGGTAATCGTAAGATAAACCAGTCGGCCATAAACCAAAAAATCCGCATCGGCGCAACGCCGATGCGGATTTTTTATTGGAAGATGCTTTAGGTAGCTTGGGATTATTTGCCAGAGAGTTTCTCCTTGAGAGCTGCGAGAGCCTCGATGTCGCCGAAGGTGGTCTTCTCGGTGGCGGTGCTCATTGTGGGAGCAGCCTCCTCTTGACGACGCTGGCCACCCTGGTTCTGGCGCTGCTTGCGACGCTCGGCGTTCTTCTCTGCGCGGGTTGCATCCTCGAAGATGCGGCTGTGTGACAGGATGATGCGCTTGCTGTCTTTGTTGAACTCGATGACCTTGAAGGGGAGCTTCTCATCAACCTGAGCGGTTGTGCCATCCTCCTTAACCAGGTGCTTGGGTGTAGCGAAGCCCTCTACGCCGTAAGGCAGAGCCACGACTGCGCCCTTCTCGAGCATTTCAACCACGGTACCCTCGTGTACTGAGCCAACGGTGAAGATGGTCTCGAATACATCCCAAGGATTCTCCTCGAGCTGCTTGTGGCCGAGGCTGAGACGACGGTTGTCCTTGTCGATAGCGAGCACCTCAACATCGATGTCGGCACCGATCTGGGTGAACTCTGAGGGGTGCTTGATCTTCTTGGTCCAGCTGAGGTCGCTGATGTGAATCAGACCCTCTACGCCCTCTTCGATCTCAACAAACACGCCGAAGTTGGTGAAGTTGCGCACCTTGGCAGTGTGGCGGCTTCCGATGGGGAATTTGGTCTCGATATTCTCCCAAGGATCATTCTTGAGCCGCTTGATGCCGAGGCTCATCTTGCGGTCTTCGCGGTCGAGGGTGAGGATCACAGCCTCGATCTCGTCGCCAACCTTCATGAAATCCTGAGCTGAGCGCAGGTGCTGGCTCCACGACATTTCTGACACGTGGATCAGACCCTCTACGCCAGGAGCGATCTCGAGGAATGCGCCGTAGTCGGCCATGACGACAACCTTGCCCTTCACGCGGTCGCCAACCTTGAGGTTGGGATCCAGAGCGTCCCATGGGTGAGGATTGAGCTGCTTGAGGCCGAGAGCGATGCGCTTCTTCTCGTCGTCGAAGTCGAGGATAACCACATTGAGCTTCTGGTCGAGCTCAACCACCTCAGAGGGATGCGAAACGCGGCCCCAGCTGAGGTCGGTGATGTGGATAAGACCGTCGACACCGCCCAGGTCGATGAAGACGCCGTAGCTGGTGATGTTCTTGACAGTGCCTTCGAGCACTTGGCCTTTCTCGAGCTTGCCGATGATTTCGCGCTTCTGCTGCTCGAGCTCCTCTTCAATGAGGGCCTTGTGCGACACCACAACATTCTTGTATTCTTCGTTGATCTTGACTACCTTGAACTCCATGGTCTTGCCCACGAACACATCGTAGTCGCGAATGGGTTTTACGTCGATTTGCGAGCCGGGGAGGAAAGCCTCGATGCCAAACACATCGACAATCATGCCGCCTTTGGTACGGCACTTGATGAAGCCCTTGATAACCTCGTCGTTGTTGAGGGCAGCGTTCACACGCTCCCAGCTGCGGCTTGCGCGGGCTTTCTTGTGCGAAAGGATGAGCTGACCTTTCTTGTCTTCTTGGTTCTCAATGAACACCTCCACCTTGTCACCGACTTTGATTTCGGGATTGTAGCGGAATTCGCTCATCGGGATGATACCGTCGCTTTTGTATCCGATGTTAACCACAGCTTCGCGCTTGTTGAGTGCGATGATGGTACCTTCGATTACATCCTTGTCCTTGATAGTGTTGAGAGATTCGTCATAGGTCTTGGTGAGCTCCTCGCGAGTTTTCGCGCCGACGGCGTCGCCTTTTTCGTAGGCATCCCAATCGAAGTCCTCGATCGGGCTGGTCTTTACTTGTTCAGTCATTAAAAAGTTAATAAATAGGGTTAATTAATTAGCCGCAAGTGGCACGGCCCGAGGCCTGTACACAACTTGCGGCGCAAAGTTAGCGCTTTTTTCTGAATTACACAATTTAATTTCCTGAAAAAAACAATAAAAACCGTAAGGACCTAAGAAACGTAAGCACGTAAGTAGAGCGCTCTACTTACGTGCTTACGTTTCTTAGGTCCTTATGGTCTTTAGGCCTCGACTGGGGTTTCGACCTTGGAGGCAGCCTTCTTGGAGCGCGAGAGCCAGAGGCGGTTCATATCCTCGAGGGTCTTGCCCTTGGTCTCCGGCACGAGTTTGAGCACAAACCAGGCCGCTGCCAGGCAGATCACACCGTACATCAGGTAGACAAACATGTGTCCGAAGTGCGAGCCCATCGAGCCAAGCTCCATGTTGTAGAGAGGCACAAACGATGAGGATACGATGAAGTTGAATATCCACTGGAAAGCCACGGCGATGGCCACGCCTGCCGGGCGGATGGTGTTGGGGAAAATCTCAGAGATGAGCACCCAGCAGATGGGACCCCATGAGAACATGAAGCTGGCCGAATACACCATGATCGACATCACTGGCACGATAGCCGGCACAGCCGTCATATTCGATACGGCTACGCCCATGGCGCCGAGAGCCATGCCCAGCGAGCCCCAGATCAGCAGCGGCTTGCGGCCCCATTTCTCGACCGTGAACACTGCCACCAGAGTGAATGAGATATTCACCACGCCCATTATCACAGTCTGGACCATAGGATTGCCCATGCCCATCGACTCGAAGATGCGAGGCGCATAGTACAGCACAGCGTTGATGCCCACTGCCTGCTGGAACACTGACAACATGATGCCCACAAATATCACCGTCATGCCAAATGAGAAAAGGCCAGCGCTCTTGACCGTGTCGGCGGTCTTGATATCATGCAGTATCTCGCGAGCCTTGGCTATGCCATTGATGCGAGCCAGCACGCGCAGAGCCTCGTTGTCGCGGCCCTTCATAGCGAGGAAGCGGGGCGACATCGGCACAAACAGCAGCAAGAACATGAACACGAACGCCACAACAGCCTCAGAGCCGAACATATAGCGCCAGCCGGTGCTGATAGTCCAGGGGTCAGAGGTCGGAAGCACTATCCACAGATTCTCGGCCGTCTTCTCGATGATGGGGTTGGTGTGGTCCCCAAGGATCATGAAATTGACAAAGTACACAACCAGCTGGCCAAAGATGATGGCAAACTGGTTCCACGACACCAAGCGTCCGCGCATGTGCGAGGGCGAGGTCTCGGCGATATACATCGGGCACACGGCCGAAGCCAAGCCTACGCCTACGCCGCCCACAATGCGGTAGAGGTTGAAGGCCAGCAAGAGGTTGAAACTGGGATGTCCTTTCTCAAAGAATAGGAACTCAGGATAGTAGGATCCCAGAGCCGACACGAAAAACAAGAAGCCGGCCATCATCAGCGAACGCTTGCGGCCGAGCGAGGCAGCGAAAAATCCCGAGAGGGCGCTGCCGATGATGCAGCCTATCAGGGCCGACGATGAGGTGATGCCATGGATGACATCGGTGTAGGCAAAATCCTTGGCGCCGAGGAAATAGGCCTGCAGGCCCTTTTCGGCACCCGAGATTACGGCTGTGTCATAACCGAACAGCAGACCGCCAATCACTGCTACGAGCACGATGGAGTAGAGGTAAGCTTTACTCCCTTTTTTAGGGTAATTCATTTAGAGTAGTACGTAAGGTATGAAGATTAGAAATTGTTATTGGTTGATTCTTGTGGGGTCAGTCACACGCAGTGTTACAGACAGGTGAGTGAAAACACGTTACAAAATTATTAATTATTTTTCATTCCTCCAATCCCAATCTCCAATACCTAACAAATTCTACCCTAATTAGACACATTTGTTACATATTCGGTCAACATTTTCTGGATTTTTCTATTTTTCATAGTGGCAAAAACCCTCTATATAGTGAAAGTGCATTGCTTCACAGCAACGCACCTCCCTCATAACCAAAATTCAAGTATATTTTATGTCTAACAAAGATGTCAGTCATTAAATGGCACAGCACAGCATCCTCAGATCCTGGGCATAGCCAACGTATAGGGTTCTTTTTCCTTTTATTTATCGAGTATTCCTCCTATGTTGTGATGAATATTAGATTTTATGGCACAAAGTTAAGGATAAATTCCGCACTTACCAAATTAAAGGATGTCAAGATATCATAAATAAAGCAAATTTAAGGTATTTTTAACGTATTTCACCAAACCAATGCAAATTTCCCCATATATAAACGCGATATAGACGCGAAAAAGCCCCGCCTTTGGGGCGGGGCTCTGTGGGTAGTGAGCGGTGATTAGCCGTTGACTTTCTTCATGTGAGCGATGAGGTCGAGCACCTTGTTTGAGTAGCCGATCTCGTTGTCATACCAGCTGATGACCTTAACAAAGGTCGGGGTCAGTTGGATACCAGCCTTCTTGTCGAAGATTGAGGTGAGGGGGCAGCCCAGGAAGTCAGATGATACAACGTCGTCTTCGGTGTATCCGAGGATTCCCTTGAGTTCGCCTTCTGATGCAGCCTTCATGGCAGCGCAGATTTCCTCATAGGTGCAGGGCTTCTCGAGGTTGACTGTGAGGTCAACAACAGAGACGTCGAGGGTGGGGACACGCATCGACATGCCGGTGAGCTTGCCGTTGAGTTCGGGGATCACTTTGCCCACAGCCTTGGCAGCGCCAGTGCTCGAGGGGATGATGTTGGCCGAAGCAGCACGGCCACCGCGCCAGTCCTTCATCGACGGGCCGTCGACAGTCTTCTGGGTAGCGGTAGTTGAGTGAACGGTGGTCATGAGGCCTTCCTTCACACCGAAGTTGTCTTGGAGCACCTTGGTGAGGGGAGCAAGGCAGTTGGTGGTGCAAGAAGCGTTCGATACGAACTGAGTGCCCTTAACGTAGGTGTCCTGGTTAACGCCCATCACGAACATGGGGGTGTCGTCCTTTGAGGGAGCTGACATCACCACATACTTGGCGCCAGCCTCGATGTGAGCCTGAGCCTTCTCCTTGGTGAGGAAGAGACCGGTTGATTCAACTACGTATTCAGCGCCTACAGCACCCCAGCCGATCTCAGCGGGATTCTTGCATGCGGTCACGCGGATGGGCTTGCCGTTTACGATCAGCTCGCTCTTCTCCATGTCGCACTCAACGGTGCCGTCAAAGCGACCGTGCATTGTGTCATACTTGAGCATGTAAGCCATGTAGTCGACGGGGAGGAGGTCGTTGATTGCTACAACCTCGAGGTCGTCACGCTTGGTTGAGGCGCGGAATACGAAGCGTCCGATGCGGCCAAAGCCATTAATACCGATTTTTGTCATAACTTGTTGATATAAAGTGTTTTATCAAGGGTCTAAGTTGAAAGTGGGGTAATCAATTGGTTTGTGTACCGCAAAAGTACGAATATTTTTGGAATTTTGTCACTTAATTAGCCTTTTTTTAACCATTTTTTATAAAAAAAAGCCGCGCGGGGCGCGGCTTTTAATATTTTGGGCTAAGATTAGAGACTTGAGAGGTCGATGTTGGAGAACTCGAGGTCGGTCAGAGCCTGCTGTGCCATAGCCGGGTCGAGGGCGATAGCCTTCTTGAGGTTGGTGAGCACCATGCTCTCGTTGTTGGTGCGAGCGCCGAGCACTGCCATCAGGTAGTAGGTGGTGGCGTCGGGGCTGTTGATGGCGTTGAGGGTAGCCTGAGCCTTGCTGTAATCCTTAGCGAGGATCTGAGCCAGAGCGGCGTTGTTGCTCTTAGCGTCGCCGAATGCGTTGGCAGCGGCAGCGTTGTCACCCATCTTGGTGTAGTATGTGCCGAGGGCCTCGTTGAGCTCTTCTACGCCACCGGCGTTGCCGAGGTACTGCTTAGCGGTGTTGTAGTCGCCCTCCATCATTGCGATCAGGCCGAGGTTCATGTTAGCTTCAGGATTGTTGAGCACGCTGTTGCTCTTCTGGAATGATGCCTTGGCTGCGTTGTAGTCGCCGAGCTCATACTGTACCATACCCAGGTTGTTCCAGGTGCGGTAGTCGTTGGGGTACTGCTGGGTAGCGGCGGTGTAGATCTGCTTCTGCACGTTCTTGTCGTCGGTGAGGGTAGCGGCATACAGGAGCTCTTCGAGCGAGAGGCTGCTGGGATTTGACTGAGCCAGCGACAGAAGCTCTTGGTCGCTCTTGCCAATGACGTCGATCGAAGCGGTAATGCGGCTGTAGCGGAGCTGAGGCAGGATCTGGTCGGCGAGCTGCTCAAACACAGATGCCAGGTAGCGCAGCTGCTGTTCGCGCTCCTCGGGGTCTTTGTACATTGTGAGCACATTCAGGATCAGGTCCTTGTCTTGGATGTTGCTCTGCTGCACCAGTTTCTTGAAGCCTTCCCAGTCCTCAGCGGTGAATTGCGAGGTGAGTTCGCCGAACTCGGTGACCTTGGCCTGCTGGAGCTGCTTGCGCACATATTCGTCAGTGTTTTGCTCACGCTTCTCAGCGAGCTTGTAGTTGAACTCGTATCCGCCGTCGGGCGAAGCGTAAGATTCGATGTTAAGCTCTTGGAGCACGCGGCTGTCGTTGCCCTTGGTGGCCTCGATTTCCTTCCAGAGCTCTTCCATAGCGTTGGTGTTGAGCTGGTTGGCGCGGATGTTAGCCACGTTGATAAGG
This sequence comes from Muribaculaceae bacterium Zag1, assembly GCA_002633115.1. GTDB lineage: Bacteria > Bacteroidota > Bacteroidia > Bacteroidales > Muribaculaceae > CAG-873. The sequence continues at coordinate 16,744 of NWBJ01000027.1, read as the reverse complement.
AACATGATGTCGGCAGCGTACTTCTCGTTGATGATGCGCTGGAAGGCGTCGGTGCCGGCAGCCGGGGTCACGGTAGCCACATCCGACAGGTAAGCGGTAGCGATCACGCCGGTGGCCACTTGCACGCGGGGGAGCACATACTGCTTGCTGCCCTGGGTCACGTTGAAAGCGAGCTCGAGCACGCTCTGAGCCATTTCGGGCTGATAGTTGAACGATACGGGGATTGTGACGGTGCCGCCGTTGTCATAGCTGATGACGGGAGCGTTGCCGCGCACATTCTCGCCCTGGAAGCTGTAGGCTTGCGAAGCCACTTCGGTGCCGTCGAATACCAAGTAGGGGGTAACGGTGACCTCAGCGTTCTTCACAAAGAACTTAGCTGGGACGTTGGCGGTAACGGTAGCGGGAACTTTCTCGCCAACCACCTCGAGGGGGTTGGGGTTGCAAGAGAAGTAGTCAGAGCTGAACTCTCCGAGATTCTTGCCGCAGCTGCTGAGCATAAGCACTGCGCCTATGGCTGCCACATAGTCTAATTTGTGATTCATGATCGATTGTTATAAATAGTTTGACTTTTGCTGTTAGGACCCCGGTTTGGGGGAGTTGAACGTAATAAGTATGCAAAGGTAAGAATTATTTTTTAAAATTGGATTGTTTTGGCTAAAAATAAACTCATTATTACCAAATTCTGACAAAAAAAATAAGCGGCCCCGTCAGGGACTCGCTTGCTAAGGGTCAATGTGTGTTTCCCGATGTTTTCAAAAAATGGCAGCTTATCAGGCCCTGGGCCCGGCTGCGGCTGTGGGTTACTGCTTGTTGTAACCCTGGAAGTATACGGTCCATGCATAGGTCTCTGCGGCCTTGCGCACATACCACTTCACAGCGTGTTTCACTTCTTTCAACATAACGTGTATCTCATTTAAGTTAAACGTGTGCGGCTTCCTCTGAAGCCTGAGTGAATTGCTGACCCCTTTTGAGGTCCGTGTGAATTTTTAACGCTGCAAAGTTACGAAAAGTTTTTGGATTTCCTCACATTTGTGTCAAAAAATTATGTTAAAAAACATATTTTTGTAACATCCGGAGCCTCACATCTTGAAATCCTGCCTCGGCAACTGGGGCAAAGGCAAGATTATCGACATGCGATGGCCCACGCCGAAGGTCATGCCGCAGCCCAACTCGTCGAGGGCGCGGCGCACCTCGGGCGTGGCGCTGTGCTGCCACACCACGCAATATCCCTTGCGCATCATGGCCACCACATCGGCTTCGGGCGCGTTGGCTCCGGCCACAGCCAGGCGCGTAGCCTCCATGTCGATGCAGCGCGGCGGCTTGCGGTCCTTGCGCTTGGGGCACCCAAGGCGAGCCGCGGCGATTTCGCCGCCGCCCACCGAGCGTATCTCGACCGGCTGCAAGAATACGGCCACGCGGTACAGCAGCTTCTCCTCGTCGGTGCCCAGGCGCCAATAGTCGTAGTAGGGGAGTTCCTCGGTGATGACGCTGCAAATAAATCGGTAGGCAAAGGGCGAATGCACCCCGTAGCCTCGGCGCCGGCGCCAACGCTTAAGCCACATTTTCCTCCTCCTCTCTGCGCAGGAAAGCGGCCAGCACTCCGCCAATCACCCACAGGTAGATCAGGGTGACGCAGGCATAGGCCACTGTGCTGGTGGTATGCAGCGAATCAGGGTCAAACACCATGGTTATCTCGTGCTGCCCGGCTGGTACAGCCATGGCTCGGAGCACATAGTTGACACGGCCCAACTTGGCCGGCTGCCCGTCGATCGAGGCTTTCCAGCCCCAGGGGAAGTAAACCTCGGAGAACACAGCCACGCCGCCATCGCGGGTGTCTACATCGTATTTCAATTCGTTGGGGGTGTACGAGGTCAGACTGATGGTGTCGCCGTTGGCGATCGGCTGCGCCCATACGCCCAGCGTCTCTTGGAATTTGCTGTCGGCCACAGCCTCGCGAGCCGGGTTGAGGGTCGAGAGCTTCTCCATCTCCTGGTCGGCGCTATTGACATATTCCACTCTCTCGACCAGCCAGGCATTGCCCAAGGCGTCGGGATTGACAAGCAGGGGAGCCTCTTTTTCGCCAGTGATGATATAGCGGGTGTTGAGCATGTCGAGCACTCGGTAGTCGGCTTGCAGCTCGCGGATTATGGCTTGGTCCTCGGGGTCGTACTGCGCCACGATGCTGTCCTCGCGGAATTGGGGTATGTATCCGATGCCGAGCACATGGCTCATGCGGCGCTGTATCAGGTCCTCATACCGGTTGAGCTTGGCTGCGTGGTATCCGCCCACCATCTTGTGGTGATAGCTGCGAGCGGCGCTGCCAAAGCCCGGTATATCCATCACACGGTAGTCGGGGTCTTGGTCCTGCAATATGGCCTGGTCTATGGCATCGGGAGCATGAGGATTGACGGGGCGCGCAAAGCTCTGCACCGCAAAACTCTCATGGTCGACATAGCGCTTGTCTACGCCGTACAGGTCGATCAGCACCAGCACGCCGATGCTGCAAGCGGCTGCCGCCGGGGCAAATCGCTTATTGAGATATAGCCAGAGCACACCGAAACCGATTGCCAAGAATATGAGCGAGCGCCAGCAGTCGTCGCGCAACATGCCATAGCGCAGTTCGGTGAAGACTGAATAGGCCTTCTGCGCGTCGATTCCAGCCTGAGGATATTGGTTCAAGATTTGAGCCATAGTCGACTGGTCCTGGCTGGTGATGGCTGGACCGAATATCGAGGGAGCAGCCACGCCGAGCAGACACAGGGCGGCGCAGACGCCAAAGCTGATGCACAGGGCGCGCATGTAGATGCCCCTGACGTGCATGCGGTTGGCCTCGGCTATGCGCGAGGGCCAACTCAGCAGCTGTGCCAGCGCAAGCATCGCCAACAGGGGCATGGTGAACTCAGCCACCACCAAGATGCTCTCGACAGCGCGAAATTTGCTGTACATCGGGAAATTATAAATCATAAAGTCGGTGAGGCCGCTCATATTGCGTCCCAACGACAGCAGTATCGACAACAGGGTGAGGATTAGCAGCGCCCACTTCATCGGCCCCTTGACCAGTATGCAGCCCAGCAAGAACAGGGCGCAAATCAAAGCCCCGACATACACCGGGCCGTTGGTGCCCTCGGAATCGTTGAAATACTGCGAGAAGAATGGCAGCAAAGGCTTGACATCGTAGGGAGCATCCTCTGCGCCCTCGACTTGGTCGAGGCCCAGGTGCACCATCTGGCCCTTTTCGGGCTTGGCTGTAGCGCCGCCCTTGATGTTGGGCACCAGCAGCGACATCATCTCGCTGCGGCCGTAGCTCCAGTTTACGATTTCGGCGCGAGGCAGTCCGCCGGTGGGTCGCTCAGGAGCGGCTTGCGAGTTGGGATTTACCAAGGGGGTGAGCTCTGACTGCGAACGCTTGGTCTCCTTGCTATATTCATAGGTATTGTACAGGCTTGGCAGATTGGCGCCCACGGCGAACACGGCAGCGCCGACCAGCACGGCTGTGGCAATGCCCCACCGGGCCACCTTCTTCTCCTTAATAGCCTCGGCCAGATAGGCGAGTACCAGACCAGCGATCACGAAGCCGAAATAATAAGTCATCTGTGGATGGTTGGCATTGAGCTGCAGCATGGCAAACAGGGCAGCCAACCCGCCACCGAGGAAATACCGCCCTCGGTAGCACAGCACCAAACCGCCAATAGTGGGCGGTATGTAGGCCAGGGTCACAAATTTCCAAATATGCCCGGCCCCGATGATGATCACGAAATATGATGACAAGCCCCACGCTATGGCGCCAGCCAGAGCTATCCACCACCGCATGCCCATGCAGTAGAGCAGAATCAGGAAGCCCAGCATCATCATAAACAGCAGGTTCGACGGCGATGGGAGCCACAGGCCGTAGACGCGGTTAAGCCACGTAAACAGGCTGTTGGAGGGATAAGACGGCGATATCTGGAATGTGGGCATGCCCGACATCAGCGAGTTGGTCCACAGAGCCTTGACGCCCGTGGCAGCCTCGTATTCCTGAGCCTCGCGGCCGTTGGCTGCGCCTTGCTGCATATCGGCTTGCATCAGCGAGTTGCCCTCGAAGTTGTCGGGGTAGAAAAAGGCAATAGCGATCAGGGCCATTACGGCCACCGAGAGAAAGAATCCCCACACTTGGGGGCGCTTGATCCAGAGAGAAATCTTATCCATTGAAACGGCTGGGTTGGTAATTTACCGCAAATTTAGCTATTTTCTTGACAATATTGCCCCTCGCTGGCTCCAAAATCGACAAATGACGCCTGATTGTCATTTTTTCTTCTTGCTTTTGTTTTGTTTCTTGTTGGCTTTCTTCTCCTTTTTCACCAAGTCGGAGAAACTGTCGACTCGCCCCGAGTGCAGATAGTGCTTCTTGAAATACGGCTCGTCGAGGCCGCTGACCATCACCCCGTGGGTCGAGGCGTGGATCATGCTGCCGTCGCCGAGGTAGAGGCCCACATGGTTGACCTTGCCCTTCTTGCCGGTGGCGAAGAATACCAGGTCGCCCGGCTCGAGGTCGCTGCGCTTGACCTTGCTGCAGTATTCGCTCTGCTTGGCCGAGTTGCGCGGCAGCTTGATGCCCACCGCCGTCTGGTACACCTCCATGATAAATCCCGAGCAGTCGGTGCCGCTGCGCGAGTGGCCCCCGTAGCGGTAGGGGGTGCCGCGCCAGGAATAAGCCTCGTCGAGCAATGCCTTGGTGAATTGCGGCGTGTGGTGCATGGCCTCCTCGAGCTCCTGGCGTATGTATTCCTCGGCCGAGTACTCCTCTGAGGCCGCGCTGCGCTTTGAGCCGCAACTGGTTAAACCAATTGCAGCCGCCACAGTCAGTATTACAAGCCATAGTCTCATGCGCATTGCGATTTACGGATAGGCAAAGTTAGTGATTATTAACGGAATTTTTAGCAAAACAGCATAAAGAAATAATGCTAAAATTTAAATCCAATTTTTGAAATTCGTTTAAATATTTCCCGGTAAGGCCAAATTGAGCTAATAGTGCGATTTTCAGTATTTAATGTTCACAATAATTCATTACCTTTGCCGTAAATACTCCAGAATTTCACAATTGCAAAAGAAATATATTAACATTTTTAACATATACTCTATGAAGATTATCAGAAACCTTGCTTTAGGAATGGCCGGAGCGGCCATAGCCCTATTCGGCGTCTCGCTGGCCTCGAGCCATGCGGCACCGGCCTCAGCGCCAGCCGACCAAGAAGCTTTCGTCAACGCTGCCGAGAGCACAATCAACGGAGTAGTATCAGTGAAAAATTACGCCACCCCGCGCTCGCAGCAGCAATACGGCAGTGGCTCGATGTTTGGCGACCCCTTCTTTGAATATTTCTTCGGGGGCGGACAGCAACGCCAACAGCAGCAAGAGCAGCAAAAGGAGCGCCTGCAGGGCATGGGCTCGGGCGTAATCCTCTCTAAGGACGGATACATCGTCACCAACAACCACGTGATCGATGGCGCCGAGCGCCTCGAGGTGGTGCTCAACGACAACCAGACTTTCGATGCCGTAGTCGTGGGTTCTGACCCCGACACCGACTTGGCCCTCATCAAAATCGAGGCCGACAACCTGCATGTGATTCCCATGGGCAACAGCGATGACCTGCGCGTTGGCGAATGGGTGCTCGCCGTGGGCAATCCCTTCGGTTTCACTTCGACCGTGACCTCGGGTATCGTCAGCGCTAAGGCGCGCAACCTGGGCGATGCTCAGGGCGGACGCAATCGCGTGAGCGGCATCGAATCATACATACAGACCGACGCTGCCCTCAACTCGGGCAACTCGGGCGGAGCCCTGGTCAACCTCGACGGCGAACTGGTTGGCATCAACGCCGCCATATATTCCCAGACTGGCCAATACGCCGGCTGTTCATTCGCCATTCCCACCTCGATTGTCAAGAAGGTGGTTGACGACATCAAGGAATATGGCAAGGTGCAGCGCGCTATGCTTGGCATCACCTTTGCTCCGCTCACTCCCGAGCTCATCAAGGAGAAAAACATCAAGGGCGTAACCGCTGGCATCTACGTGGATGGAGTGGTTGACCAATCTGCAGCCAAGGAAGCGGGCCTCGAGCAAGGCGACGTATTGGTGAGCCTCAATGATGCTCCCACCAACAACACCGCCCAAATCCAGGAGGCTCTGGCTAAGTGTCGTCCTGGCCAGAAAGTTACCATGGTTTACTATCGCGATGGCAAACGCTATGAGAAGAGCGCAACGTTGCGCAACGTAAGCGGCGGCACGGAGCTCACCGCTGCCGGCAATGTCACGGACCTTGGTTGCACATTCTCAACCGTAAGTCGCCAGCTGGCTCAGCAGCTGCATATCAGCAACGGCGTGCAGGTGCGCGGCATCGAGGACGGCCCCATGAAGGCTGCCGGCGTTAAGGAGAACTTCATCATCACCTCGATCAACAACGCACGCATCACCAAGCCCGAGGATGTCGAGAAGATCTACACACAGATTGTCGACGGCAACGACCCCGACAAGGTGATGTATCTCAAGGGCCTCTATCCCACTGGCAAGCGCGGCTACTATGCCGTGGTCCTCGCCGAGGATTGATGGCCAGCCCAAACCCGAAGTTTTGGACATAGTGATTATAGATTGCAAAGAGGGCACGCCCACCATCGTGGACGCGCCCTCTTTTTAATGAAAAGTGAAAAATGAAGAATGAAAAATGGCCTGAATGAAGAATGAAAAGTGAAAAATGAAGAATGAAAAATAACCATCCGGATGGCCATTTTTCATTTTTCATTCTTCATTTTTCACTTTTAATTTATAAGGTCAAATCCGGTGTAGCGCTGCAAGCACTCGGGGACGCGGATGCCCTCGGGGGTCTGGTTGTTCTCCAAGAGGGCAGCCATGATGCGGGGCAGCGCCAAGGCTGAGCCGTTGAGAGTGTGGCAGAGGCGCGTCTTCTTGTCCTCGGCGCGATAGCGGCATTTGAGGCGGTTGGCCTGATAGGTCTCAAAGTTGGAGACTGATGATACCTCGAGCCAGCGCTTCTGTGCGCCCGACCAAACCTCGAAGTCGAAGGTGATGGCCGATGTGAAGCTCATATCGCCGCCGCAGAGGCGCAGGATATGCCAGGGGAGACCCAGCTTTTCGAGCAGTCCTTGCACATGGTCCTTCATCTCCTCGAGAGCGGCGTAGCTGTTCTCGGGCTTCTCGATGCGCACAATTTCCACCTTGTCGAATTGGTGCAGACGGTTCAGGCCGCGCACATCCTTGCCATAGCTGCCAGCCTCGCGGCGGAAGCATGCCGAGTAGGCGCAATTCTTGATTGGCAGCTTGTCGTCAGGAATTATGACATCGCGGTAGAGGTTGGTCACCGGCACCTCAGCGGTGGGGATGAGGTAGAGGTTGTCGACCTCGCAATGGTACATCTGGCCCTCCTTGTCGGGGAGCTGGCCGGTGCCGTAGCCCGATGCTTCGTTGACCACATACGGGGGCTGTATCTCAAGATAACCAGCCTTTGAGGCCTCGTCGAGGAAGAATTGGATTAGGGCGCGCTGCAGCTTGGCGCCTTTGCCGATATATACGGGGAACCCGGCACCGGTGATTTTCACGCCGAGGTCGAAATCAATCAGGTTGTATTTCTTGGCCAGGTCCCAGTGGGCGAGTGCATCCTCTGGCAGGTCGGGCATCGGGCCACCGGTCTTCTCTACCACATTGTCGGCAGCAGTCTTGCCCTCGGGCACGCCAGAGTAAGGCACGTTGGGCACGCTCAGCAGTATCTCCCGGATTTGAGCCTCAGTGCTGTCGAGAGCGTCGGCTATCTCTTTTTGGCTCTCCTTGAGGGCTGCCACGGTCTTTTTGGTTTCTTCGGCCTCGTCGCGCTTGCCCTCTTTCATCAGTTTGCCGATTTGGGCGGCGAGTTTGTTGAGTTCGGCGGCTTGGTTGTCGTTGCGCATCTGCAGTTGGCGGCGCTGGGCATCGAGCTCAACCACCTTGTCGATGGCCTCGCGGCCGTCAAAACCCTTGACAGCCAGGCGCTCGACTATATGGTCAGGATTTTCCTTGATTTGCTGTAATGTAAGCATCGTATTTGAAATGAAAAGCGAAAAATGAAGAATGAAAAATACGTAAGTAAGTGGTCACTTTGAAGTTAAACAAAAACACGGAGGGTACGGAGATTCACGGAGGCCACGGAGACTTTTCTTTCTCTGCTTTATTTGCGATCTGGAATCGGTCACGGAGACCGCTGAAGCGGTGCCAGAGGTCGCTGAGTGTGGGCGGTGGCCTTTTGATTCCGGGGCCGGCGAGGGCGCCAGTCCCTCCTCCGCCGCTTTTCCTCGCGCTCCGTGACCTCTGCTGCGGCTTCGCCGCCTCAGTGACCGAATTGAGAACGCAAGAGACAGAGAGGGGGAAATCTCCGTGAACTCCATGGCCCTCCGTGTCCTCCGTGTTTTATTTATTCCCATCATAGTTTAATTTCAAATTGACCACTTATTTATTTTTCATTTTTCATTATTCATTTTTAGTTTAGTAGTTGTTTCACTTTGGCTGAGATGGCGCGGCCGTCGGCGCGGCCTTGCAGGCGCTTTGAGGCTACGCCCATCACCTTGCCCATATCTTTGGCCGATGTGGCCCCCACCTCGGCGATGATAGCGCGGAGCTCGGCCTCGAGCTCTTCTTCGGTCAGAGCCTTGGGCAGGAATTCCTCGATTACTGCCAGTTCGTTGAGTTCGCCCTGTGCCAAGTCGTCGCGGCCATTGTCTTTGTAGATTTGAGCAGTCTCTTTGCGCTGCTTAGCCATCTTCACCAGGATAGCCATAGCGCGGTCATCGGGTAGTTCGCCCCCGGCTCCGGGAGCGGTCTTTGCTTCAAGAAACTCCTTCTTGATGCCCTTGAGGGCCTCAAGGCGCACGCGGTCGCGGGCCTTCATAGCATTCTTTATGCCCTCATTGACAGTTTCAAACAGATCCATACCGTGTTAGTCTTTATTATGTCAGTCTTTAGTTTTTAGTCTTATCCTGAGGATAATTTATCCATTCCAAACCGCAAAGTTACGAAATATTCTCTACACCCCAAAAAAATTATTTTCCCCGCCCCAATACACTAAAGGCTGCGCGAGAACACAATCCTCGCGCAGCCCTGCTATGTGTGGATAAAGGTTTCACCCCAGCCAGTGGGCGAGGACGGTCTCGCCGGCGCCGTAGGGGAAGGGCATCATCATGACGGCGGCGAAGAGAGCCAGCAGGGCCAGCGCCAGCAGGGGCATGCCCCAGCGCAGGGCCCACGGCATCGGGCCCTCGGTCAGCCGGCGCAGCTTAGGGCTGCGCTCCTCGCGCCGGTATGCGCGCGGGGCGGGGGAGGTCTCCGCCCGATTCCTCTTCCTCGGCCTCATGACCATCCTCGGCTTCACTCCCATCTGCTTCCCATTCTCCATTTTCAGCTCTCCTTTCTCCATTTCTCATTCTTCATTCTTCATTCTTCATTCTCCATTTTTCATTCTCCACTCTTCATTCTCCCAGCTCCAGCTGGTCCTTGACCAGGTCGTAGTAGGCGCCGCGACGGGCCACCAGCTCGGCGTGGGTGCCGACCTCGGCCACGCGGCCCCCGTCGAGCACCACGATGCGGTCGGCGCCCCTGACCGTCGACAGGCGGTGAGCCACCACTACCACGGTGCGACCCCGGCAGAACCCGTCCAACCCCTCGACGATGGCCCTCTCGTTGGAGGCGTCGAGCGAGTTGGTGGCCTCGTCCAGGAACAGCACCTCCGGGTCGCGGTACACGGCCCGGGCTATCAGCACCCTCTGCCTCTGGCCCTGGCTCAGGCCCATGGCGTCGGCCCCGATGCGCGTGTCGTAGCGCAGGGGCAGCGACATGGCGTAGTCGTCGATCCGCGCCGTGCGCGCCGCCGCCCGCACGCGCTCCCAGTCGACCTCGCCGTCGCCGGCGGCTATGTTGCGCGCTATCGAGTCGGAGAATATGACGCCGTCCTGCATCACCGCCCCGCAGCGCCCCCTCCACCAGCGCAGGTCGTACGCCCCTATGGGCGCCCCGGCCACCTCGATCGCGCCCTCCTCCGACGGGTAGTACCCGAGCAGCAGCTTCACCAGGGTGGTCTTGCCGCTGCCGCTGGCCCCGACCACCGCGGTGACCTTACCGGCCGGGATCTCCAGGTCCACGCCCCGCAGCGCCCAGCGCGGCGAGTGCCGGTCGTAGCGGAACGACACCCCGCGCAGCCTGATCGACGGGGGCCCGGGGAAGCCCCGGCGCTTGGGCCCGGCCGAGGGGTCGAGGTCCTCGTCGGGGGCGCGGTGCACCTCGTTGATGCGCTCGAGCGAGATCTTCACGTCCTGCAGCGAGTAGGCCAGGGCCGTGAGCTGCGCCACCGGCGAGCCCAGCTGCCCCACGATGTACTGCACCGCCAGCATCTGGCCCAGCGACAGCGTGCCGTCGATGACGGCGGCGGCCGCGATGACAGTCACAAGCACGTTCTTGGCCTCGGCGATGAACACCGAGCCCGCCTCCTGGGCCTGCTGCAGCCCCAGGGCGCGCGTCTGCACCTCGAAGAGGTCGGCCTGGGCGTCCTCCCACTCCCAGCGCCGGCGCCGCTCGCACCCCTGCAGCTTAACCTCCGGCATCGAGGTGAGCAGCCTGAAGGTGAGGCCCTGGCTCGCCGCCTGCCGCTCGAAGGAGTCGTAGTCCAGGGCCCGGCGCCGCGCCAGGAACCGCGCCGTCCACAGCGCCGAGGCGCCGGTGCCCAGCGCGAACACCAGGAAGACCAGCGGGTCGTAGCCCAGCAGCACGCCCCCGAGGGCCAGGAGCGTCAGGGCCGCGAACGCCGCCCCCAGGGCCTGCTGGGTCAGGAACGACTGCACCCTCTGGTGGTCGGCCATGCGCTGCAGCAGGTCGCCCGTCATGCGCGAGTCGAAGAAGGACATCGGCAGCCTCAGCAGCTTGGCCAGGAAGTCGCTGACCATACCCACGCTGACGCGGGCCGACAGGTGCAGCAGCAGCCACCGGCGCAGGAAGTCGGCCCCGGTGCGCCCAGCCACGACCGCCAGCCCGCCCAGCAGTATCAGCCACACCAGGCCCAGGTCGCCGTGGCGTATGCCCAGGTCGACGATGCCCTGGGTCAGGAACGGCATCGCCAGCTGCAGCAGGCACCCGATGGCCAGGCCCAGGGCCACCTGCGACAGGGCGCGCCGGTGCTCGCGCAGCCGGGAGAGGACGAACCGCATCGAGCGCGACTCGCCCTCCGGCGCCCCGCCCCGGCCGAACTCCGGCGTCGGCTCCAGCAGCATGGCCACCCCCTTGGGCTCGGCCGAGCCGTCGCCACGGGCCGAGGCCCAGCGGCTGTCGAGCTCCTGGGCCGAGCAGCGAACGCGCCCCCTGGCCGGGTCGGCGATCCAGAACCGCTCCCCGCCCCGGTCGACCCGGTGCAGCACCACGAAGTGGTTCTGGTTCCAGTGCAGTATGCACGGCAGCGGCGCCTGGGCGAGCGCCCCCAGGGTGAGCCGCGCCGACACCGTGTCGATGCCCAGGCCCCGGGCCGCGTCGGCGATCGCCTTGAGCGAGACCCCCTCGGACGTCGGGGTGCACCTCCCCGCCAGGTACGCCGTGGAGTACGCCCTCCCCCAGTGGCGGCAAACCATCGCAAGGCACGCCACCCCGCACTGCATCGAATCGTGCTGCTTCACGAACGGGAACTTTCTCATGGCTCAGTGCCCCGTGTCTATTGAGTTAACATCCAGGATGCCGCTGACCCTGTCGCGCGGAGCGTCGCCGAAGCTGACGCGGTACAGGACGGACACCTCGACCAGGTTGGCCGTCCCCCCCGCACCAGTAGGTCTCCTTGTAGGGATGGACCTCGGAGAGGGACACGCTTTCGCGGCGACCCGCCTTGGACGTGAGCATGTTGCTCCACGAAGCGGTGATGTTCCAGTGCCCCTTCTTCCACCCTATCATCAGCCAGCAACTTTTCGGGAAGGAGTTCACCGAAAAGTCCCTCTGGAGCTCCTTGCGCCTCACGATGGGGACCGACGCGGTTGCCTGCCAGTCTCCGAAGAAGACGGAGCACTGCGCCGAAAGGCGACCGCGGCTCAGCCTGTAGGTCTTCGCCTCGGTCGCTATCTCAGTCTTCTCCCAGCCCCCGTCGATCCATAGCGAGAGGCGCCCCAGCAGGTTGGAGGCTCCCGCCGACCCCGCGGCTGTCCAATGCGTCTCGCGGCGCGCGTTGGCGGTGGACCTGAAGAAGAATCCTCGGTAGGCGCTCCCCGGATTGTCGTCGTAGTAGTACTCCGTGACGGCTGGGTGGCGGGTGCTTTGGACCCCGAGGTCCGCGTTTGCGTAGAATGCCTGGCATGAGAAGGTGGCCGTCAGCCTGTTGGAGAGCGTCTGGGAGAACTTTGTCAGGGGATTGCCAGTCTCATACAGGTACTCATCGATTTGCGTCACCGCCTGAGAGTACGAGCTCAGCGGGTTGGGGCTGCTGGAGTGCTTGAGGGCGTACCTGAGCGTCGTCTTGCCGAAGCTGCGCGACGCCCTGAAGGACACCCAAGGACTCCAGCTGACCGCCTTGATGTCCTTTCGCTCGACTCCGGCCGAGAGATAAGCATCCACCCCGGCCAGGTTGCCAGATGCCGAAGTGGTCGCGAGCCACTCCGTCAGGGATAGATCGCAGTCGGGCTGCCTCTCACCGTCGGACCATAGCCTGTCCCGGGACTTGTTGGAGTGGAATGTTGCCAGAGCCGAGAGCCTGAACCTCCCGAACGTTCCCGAATACGAGGCTGCCGCGTACCACGAGTCGGTGCGGTTGCGGGTGAGCGTCGAGGTGCCGAAGCCGTTGGTGGCGGCCATGCGGTAGTCGTAGTCGCCCGAGGAGTGCGCCCATGAGGCCATGGCCACCAGCGCGCCCTTGCGGGGGAGCTTGTGCTCGTAGTAGGCGGAGTATCCCTGCTCCAGCTCCTTGAACTTGTTCGACCCGCTTTGCGCGTAGCTCCCCGCAGCAGTGCTCACATCGTAGTCCTGGATGCCGTCGATGTTGAACGACCGAAACTTTGCCGAGACGACCAGCGTGCCCTTGTCGCCCGCGCCCCGCGTGTATTCCGCTATTCCACGGTGGTATCGGTTGACCTTGCGCGAGGATGGCAGCCCACGGTAGTCGAGCTCGACGGACTTCTCGGGGCTTTCGAAGGCCTCGGTCGAATTGTTAACCGAGCGGTTGAACTCGCGGTATTCTCCCGAGTAATTGACCAGGAACTCGTTCTTCCCCCTGCGGTAGGCAGAGGTGAGCGTCTGCCCTTCCTGCGGCGTGGTTAGCGCCAGGTCCTTGATTCCGCACTCCAGCATACCTCCCTGCGGGGGCTTGGCCGTTATGATGTTTATCCAGCACTCGCCTCCGTACTTGGGGTTCGGCAGCGAGGACACTTCTACCCTCTCGATGTCGGAGGGCTTTATCGAGCGCAGGTATTCCCTGCTCCTCTTCAGGCCGTTGACCAGTATGATAGGCGACATGCCGTCGACGGTGACGGCTCCGCTGGCCAGGTCGGCCCTCAGTTCCGGGGTGCGGTAGGAGAGCTGCTGCAGCAGGTCGTCGGCCGAGAAGGAGCGGCTCTTCTCCAGCGATGATGGGAACAGCAGGGTCTTGTCCGCCTTGATGATCGTAGGGCTGGCTGTAACGACCACCTCGCCCAGTTCGGTGGCCTCGGACGGGTGCAGGCGGATTTCGCCCATGTCGACGGAGGCTCCCCCCAGGCGTATCTCCATCATGGCTGCCAGGTATCCCGGGGCTGAGGCCATTATCCTAAGCTCGGGCAGGGAGTCGGGCACGGAAAGGACGAATTTTCCTCCCGATCCCGCAGCGGCTTCCCATCGTTTGTCGCCGGCCATCCCTTCCACTATAGCGCCGGGGAGCGGCTTTTTGTCGGAGTCCTTGACTGCCCCAGTCACGGCCACGTCGCAGAGGGCCTCGAGCGCGAGCAGGGCGCTCGCTACGATTGTTCCGAGCCTCCTCATAGAGTTCCGCGGATTGAGTAGTTGTAAGCAATTCGGTCCATCACCACCCTGTCTTTCCGATCCTCATCGAAGCCGTTTAGGCAATATTCCCGTCTGGCACTCATAGAGTGCTTGGTGCAGCCTCCGTGGCATAGGGGCAGGAGTCGGCACTTCAGGCAGGGAGGATTGGTGAACTTGGAGCTCATCCTCTTTTCGAGGCTGTTGTTCTCCCACTCTAACGTGCCCATTTCTGTGATGAAGCCCTCCCTGGGTACGTTGCGGAAGTCCATCGCCGTGCATTTGTAGACGTCGCCGTTGTGGTTCACGATGCAGCTGTTCCTCATGTCCCCGTAGCAGAAGCCGTTGGGCATCCTCTTGTGCGCCCTTATCCCCATTTCTCTGAAAAGGCCCACCGCCTTGTCTATGTCGGGCACGATGGCCTCCTTGTTGGGCTCTTGCCACACCGTTTGGAAATCCACGCTTACGCAGCGCTTTTCCTCTTCCGTCAGTCCGCTGAAATGCTGCGGCAAGGACTGGAGGGTCTTGGCGTTGTCGGAAGTGCAGTTTATCCTAACCCCAGCTGCAAGCCCGTTCTTGGCCATGGCCAGGATGTTGGATATGATCCTTGAGAATGTGTCCTGCCCCTCTCGCGCGAAGCGTATCCTGTTGTGCGCCTCCTTGTCGCCGTCCAGTGTGATCTGCGCCCCTGTGAATCCCCACTCCTTCATCTCCCTCATGCGTTTTTCGCTGAGAAGGAAGCCGTTGGTCGTTGCGTTGAATGAAAACCTGTGGCCGCTGCCTGTGTACAGTCTGTGGCAGTATTGAGCCAGAGGTGCCACCGTTTTGGCGTAGCGCAGCAGAGGTTCTCCCCCGAAGAAGGAGAGGACAAGGCCTTGCCCGCGCTCCAGCGTGTTTTTCGCGAAAAGCTTGATTCTCTCCAATGTCTCCGGCGACATCTTGGAGCGCGCGTGCTCTTCGTAGCAGTAGGGGCATCTGAAATTGCAATCGAGCGTCGGGTTCACGATCAGGTGGAAGGTGGTGGAATTGAACTCCGCATCGCGGGCTTTGCTTATGTAGTCGGCCACCTCGTCCTTGCCGTCTTCTACCAAGCAGCCGCACTCTTTCAGGCAATCTGCAAGAGTTGCGGACAGTTCGTTCAGGTTTGCGTTTGTCCAATCAAAACTCTTGCATAGCGCTGTGCGGTCAGTCAAGGAGTTGTAAATGGCCAGCGCGTCCTTGCCTCCCCTCAGGTATGTGTTAAAAATGCTCAGTTTCATGGCTCATGTGGTTTTAGCGGGCTTATGTGATTTTATTTTGAGAATGCTTCAGTCAGAGAAGCAGGGAATCCCCTCTGTGGGCTTCCCTGCCGTAGGCGTGGCTTCAGCTTCCGCTGATTGGCGGCTTCCCGTCTTCCTTGCAATAGCAGTTGTTGGTGCAGCGATCGTTAGTGGAGTCGGTGGATTTACAGGTTGAATTGATGTAGCAATTGCAGTTGTTGATGCATCCGGGATTTATCATGTCGTTTGCTGTGCCTCCCTCGATCATGGCGCATTCCTCCGAGGAAAGCACGTCTTCCTCGATTTTGGCCAAGAAGTCATGGAAAAGTTTCTTGTTCATGTTTGATGATGATTTTTAGTCGATAAGTTGTTCCTTTTGGTTTTGGCCTTAGGAAAGACCTTGTTTGTGGTCTGGTTTAAATATTTTTTACTTTGTAACACTTTCCTTTCTGTTGATGGTTAGACTTCAGTTGGTGATGTAGCCCACGTACTCGTTTCCACTCTCAGTGGAGATGTAGAGGGTGGCGTTGGCGTGCTCGCCGATGTAGACTTCGGCGGGGGAGGCAGAATCGAACGAGGCACTCACGGCGGAGGCATCGTCCTCGTCAACGACGGTGATGTCGCACCAACCCTCGGGGTCGGCGAAGTCGATGGTGAGGTGCTCGCCGTCGTACCAGCAGGAGATGCTTTGGAGCGACGGGGCCTTGGGCCGGTCGTTCTTGTTTTTGGGCATAAGGACTATGGGAGTCGATGGGCCAGAGGGCTCATCGGCAATTGCCGTTCCCGGAATGGCAATCAGGCAGGCAACGGCCAAGGAGATTAGGTTTCTCAGGATTTTAGCGTTCATTTCTACATGTTTTAGGATGGTTGCAAATTTAGCCCCAATATTTGAGAAAAACAAAGATTGGGACAAATATTTGCGTCTTCAAAACCAGCTTAAGTCGTTGATAATCAATATGAAGAAAATCGGGAATTTCTTCATCCCCAAAACCATAGCCACCAGACGGCAAAGGCACCCCAGCGGGGATGCCTTTGAAGAAAATCAAAAAGCGTTAAGACAGGGATTTCCCTCCGATCAAGAGGGTCGAGGGGTCTGAAACCTGGCCCGCGGATGCCTTGCCGTTTGGCATCAGTCTCAGGAACTCCTGGGCCGACGGCGTAGCGGCAGCCGCTATTTTCTGTTGCAAGCGGCTCAGTCGCGTGTACACGGTTTTCAGGTTGGCGTTGCGGGTCCAGCTTATGGCCTTCGGGGTGAAACCGGCAAATGCCAGCACCGCTATGGAGATGTCTGTCTCCTTGAGATCGGGCATCTCTGCCCTTAGGCGTGCAACCACTCCGTTCATGCATCTGTTGACGGAGGCCTCCAGGGCCTCCAGGGTCTGGGGCGACCTCAGTTTCTTCATCTCCCTGTCGAACTGGCCAAGCAGGCGCTCCGATGCTTTGTCGTTCTCTTGGTCTTCGATGTATGTCTTGCTCAGCCTGCAGAGGAGATCCCATTTGTCGC
>NWBJ01000026.1:9862-26720 GCA_002633115.1 Muribaculaceae bacterium Zag1 | reverse complement strand
ATCTATTTCGCTTTAACTATAAAATAGCTATCTTGGCAGCCGCTGTATCGCCCAACAGCAGTGTTAGCGAAGCAAAAGGAGGCCACAAGGCTGTAATCGAAAACATTATCATCACCAATTCCCGTATTGAGGATAATGCTGGCACCGCCACCCCCCAATACCTGTCATTATATGTAGGCGGCGTGGTTGGCGACATCACTTCTAGTTTTGGAGGATACAATAATATTACCTCTAATGGCTATGGCACTGTCACCATCAACAATATATATTGCGAAGTCGATATCGACCTGCCAAATGTGATCAGAAGAAGCGGCACATCTGATAACCAGAAGAACCAGTACAATGTCGGCGGTATTGCGGCCCGTATGCGCAAAGGCAAATATGCTGACATACCCACTTCTTGCGTCTACCGAGGCCAAATCAATGCGCCTTTGGCTACGATTGCCCCCGTCTTTGGCTTTGCACGATGCAACGGCAGCCACAGCGCCTCGCTAATGACTGATGCCTACCTGTGGGAGGTACTGGAGGATGATAAGAGCGGAAGCACCTGGGTCAGCGTAAACTCCTCATCATTCACTCATAATGGCGAGACATACGATCCAAACGAGGAACGCTATTTCAGCGATTACTCTATCTACGATACCTCTACTTCGAGCTATGTGACCATCACCGATGCTTATCCCGTAGCCAACTCTACTCGCAACGGAGTGCGCACACTCGATGAGCGCGACGCATCATCCATAACTCATGACTATCAGGACGCCACCACATTGCGCGCATGGCAGGGCGTAAATCACGGCACCTACATCGACCTCAACACTGGCGATGGCCGTACAAAAATCGCCGAGATGCTGAGCAAAAATAGCAACGATCCATCTGTGACGTTTGCTTGGAATGCCGCTGGCGATGATATGTATTTCTCTATGCCCGACACAGTAATATTGAGTCGCCCCACGCTACACACTGTTTATGCAGAATTACCTAACTACCGCAGCGCCACTACTTATCTCTACTGCTGGACTATCACCAAAATCGATGGCACTTCTCAGCAAGTGACTGTCTCATCCAATACTGACACCCAGACGCTTTATGGCTATACCGTTACCCCTTCGCTTGGCGGCTGCACCATCTTGCTGCCCGACGAATGCAACAACTATAAAAGCATAACCCTTGATGTGCAAAATGCCAAGGGTACCTCACTCTGCTCAGATGAAATAGAAACCGAGGAGATATCTGTATTCCTTCAATATTACATCGCTACTGTTACCCAAAATGGCGAAGAAGTTAAAGACCACTATGTATTCCAACCTTACTACTATGTTAATGGGGTAAGATATGCCTACAATGATCCTCTCTTTGCTAATGTGACTTGTACATGGGAAATAGAAAAGAATGGCTCTTTCGTAAGCCTCTCCAGTTCAGGATACGAAGCACAGGATAGTGAGGAAAATGGCACCGTAGTACACATTAAATCTGACTATGTAGGTACTATACGGCTTACGGTCAACGATATAGAAATTAACAGTTCTTCTCCCTACACTCTGCTTGCGACAACGCAAGTGGTTCAACCTTTCCATTTGGCGGTAACCATGATGGAATACGACCCGACCACAGGCACGTATTCTACTTTCAAACCTTCAGATTATTTCTCTGATAGCACTGGATATGGACTGTTGGATTCTGAAAAAGGCTACAAGCTGACCACTTCTGGCACTCAAATAATACGTACTGCCTCTGGTGACCAATATCTAGCCTCAGACAATATCCATGGTACTCTAAATGACACAAAAATAAAGCCCATTATTTTCAAGGCAGAGATTGTCGACCAATTTGGTGATAAGTGGAAGGATGTGGATCTGGCCACAGGAAAATGGCGTATCCAATGGAGTTATAAACTGCCGGGCGAAGGAACAAAAGTAATATCCTTGCCACAGGGGGCAGTGTTACGAAAAGGAACCGTCATCCCCGCTGGGTCAGAATGGGATGATGGCAGTATTCTTACAACAGATAAAGTCATTGAAGATGATCGATATGTCCTCCAAAAATCCATCACTCTTAGCGACTCAATCGTCGATCCAGAAAGAAGTAGTGCTATCTATAGCATTACCGAGGGCTACAACCTCCTCAATGGGTCTTTCGATACATCCGCATCTGATTATGGCCTTCCCTATGAGGTAAAAGGTTCGTTGACTGACTGGGTAGGGGATTATTGGCGCGTCCATGGCACCTCAGACACCAATTTCAGTACCGACCGTTGGGGAGAATATCAAATCGACTCTCTCGCGACTCGTCTTATCATTCACCCCAACTTGCTCCACCGCACCTCAGCATTCTGGGTGAGGGCGCGTCTTTATAGTGTTGAAGTCGATACAGAAGCTAAATATCCGGGCGAAGAAATCATCGAATTCAATCAGCTTGCAATTGACTTCGACAAGACAAGAGATGCTGAAGGCAATATTACCAACTATACCGCCAAAATTGTATGGCGTGGCACGGGATCTGATGGGACAAAATCCATTTATGGGTCTAGCAGTGATTGTACTTATACATGGTATTCGAGCAGCGATCCATCAGACCCTAACAGTTGGACATTCGTAAAACAGCATAAGAATATAGCGGGAGTTAGAGACCGCCTTGACCAATTGGTGCACGAGGGAGAGGAAGCCTTAGATCCTACCCTTTACTACAAAATAGAATTCTTGACCAGCAGTGGCACTTTCCTGAGCGACATTGTCGGCCCAGTGAATGTGGTGTTTGTCTATAACCGCGATTTAACTATCTCCAATGCTGAAAAGTGTACTAATTTTGACACTTACAATGCCGCTACCAGTGAGTATTTCCCCAATGGTCACGACATGAATAATGGCCACGACCCAGAAAATGCAGTTAAGACCATGGAGCGAGCTTTTGAAATCCTCGACAGCTACGCTGATGGTGGCCGACGCGATAACAACAAGATTGTCATAATGGGGTATTATCAGGATCAAGAATTCCTCTACGACGCCAATAAGGCAGGTAAGGACTATAATGCATCTGATAGGCTTTACGCCAAACCAGTAACTCTCTCTGGGGCTCATGGAGCATACATCAGCGGAGGCACTTGGGGTTTAAAAAGACACGTAGGGGATAATGCGTCTGGCACTAACCAATATGATGATGCCTTATTCCTATCGGCCCAAGCTCCAATGACTTGGGAAAACTTGGATTTGTACGCAGTGGATCCAAGCGCAGGTGACAAATACAGCTGTTTTTATTGCTACAATCATGATTTCACGGTAGGCAAGGGAGTGAGGATAGTTCACTTTAACACTCTTGCCATATCAGGCGGTCTGCCTGATGGCACAAGAGTTGTCAACTTCTCTCTGGTGGGGGGTCGCTTCAATGACAACCACGATATGCGAGTGGATGAGGAAAACAGCCTCTCCTATGAAGGAAATGAGGTCGATGGAATCACCACTATCAAGATATATTCAGGTGCATTTGGTCGCGTCATGCCATGCGCACGTAATGACGGAGATACTAATTGGACCGCACATAACATATTTGGCACTCCATGGAATCCAAGCCACGTAAGATTGACAATTGACATCCAGCATGAGAATGATGACCTCTCAGAATTCATGCCCACTATTACCAATCCCACTCACGATATTGGCATTGTAGTAGGTGGTCAAACTGATGGCAGCGCTTATGCAGATGTAGTGATAGACCTTAAAAACGCCAAGATAGCCCGATACGCAGCTGGAAATATTACTTATGGCCGTTCTACAGGAGAATATACATTAGAGAACAAGACCAGGAAATATCCGACTGATTCCTTCTTTGGCTCTACTGTCTTGAATATGTACGGGGGTCAAATAGGCCAATTATATGGCGGCTGTCTGGGACGCCACGGTACTGGAGATTGGGTAAGAGGATTCCTTTATGGTCGCTCCATCATCAATATGTATGGAGGCACAATTGGTGGTGCTACCGATGACCTTTCACTCTACGCATCTGGTGCTGGTTGTGTCACTGGCATTGGCCGAGACTGGGGCTATGCCGGCATGGAGGAAGATGACATAGATACTAAGAAACGCAGTTATACTCCTGACCCCGCAATTCCTTACTATTTGACAGACTCTAATGGAAATAAGACTTTGGAGTATGGCTCATTTGAAATCATCATGGATCCTGCCCAAGGAAATACCCATGAGATACCTTCGATGGAGATTTATGATCACGATGGTAAGCCTATTCTGGTGGAAGATGCCAATGGAAATAAAGTCAATTATACTTTAAATCTCCAGGATACATACGTTGAGGTGAATCTGTATGGTGGCACAGTCTACGGTGACATCTACGGGGGTGGCTATGGATACTCCAATCAGTTTACACAAAACCAATTTCAATGGGCTCCGCGCCGTGAACTTTATGATGGTAGGTACCGGTGTCTGGCAGGCACTCTATATGGCAATGCCACTATCAACCTTCTTCCCAACCCCTATGGCGATGCTCCAGTAACAGTATACGGTAATATTTACGGCGGAGGCGCTGGAGCCCTTGAATTCCTCACAAACAAATTAGATAATAATGATAAAACCGCAGATATAATAGAATACGAAAAAGGTCTTCGCACATATGGTGGAACTACCTACGACTTCAACCACCTCGCTCAGGTCTTTGGTGATGTGAGCATCAATATCGAGGATGGCGTAGTGATGGGCGGCGTATACAATAACAAGGAGCGCGGCAACGTGTTTGGCGGCGGCATGGGCAAGAATGGCTTCCCATCGATGGGTAACATTTATGGCAACTGCAGCGTGACCATCAGCGGAGGCGAAATCCAAGGCAACGTCTACGGCGGCTCTGCATATTCTGATATTCAGAAATATAGCTTAACTCGCATGGTGGATGAGAAAACATTCAACACCAATTACGACCAAGGCGGCAACACCTCAGTCAACATCTCTGGTGGCACTTTTGGCAACTGCATCTTCGGTGGCGGTCTGGGTTGTCTCGCAGGCGACAATCAGGTAGAGACCTCCTCCAATATTGAGGGCAATACCTCAGTAATTATCACTGGCGGCCGTTTCTCTTCAGAGGCCTACACCTACTATTATGATGCCGATGGCAATCAATTGACCGACACCGACGGCAATCCCGTCCGCACCCAAAACAACTTCAACATCTACGGCGGCGGCTACATCAACGGCGTAATCGACGGCAATGCCGAGGTGATGATTAAGACGGGGCTCTTGTATGATGAGGAGTCGCTGGGCGATGGCTGGACTTTTGAGAAAGCTTGGAATGACATCACCTATCGTCGCTTCTGCGTGTATGGAGGCGGCTGGGGAGAAAACACTCTGGTTGAGGGAAATGCCAACATACGCCTTGACATACCCGAGGATGGAAAGGTAGCGCCTACCGACCAAGCAATCACCGAGCTGGTGCCGGGTCAGACCTTCTTTGACGTGGCTGGCGGCGGCTATGCCGGCGATGTGGGTTACTGGGTGGATGAGCACAACGTCAAGTCGCTCAACACTCCAGCCGCTGAACGCGTACCCGACACATTCGCCAAGTATCAAAACGGCAACCTGCTGGTGACAGTATCTGGCTATCCATTTGTACGCAAGGTTGTGGGCGGCGGATTCTATTCGCAGTGCAACAATGCCGACACTTATATTTTCGGCGGCTCAATCCAAGAAGTATACGGCGGCGCACTAATGGGATACGTGCATAAGAATGCTCGCCTCTACATCGGGCAGCCTAATACAAATATGAACGAGTGGGAGCTGACCCGATACAATTTCAGCCGACACACTAATCTCTCGGATGAAGAATTAGCATCGGTCAATGCCGACCGTAGAGAGAACGCCTACAAGCGCAACCATAGCCTATTCATCGTAGGCAATGTATACGGCGGCAACGATGTGAAAGGCGTTGTGGGCAGTACCAAGTGGTACGACAAGTATTTGCCTGATTATTCCGATGATGAGATTGCCAAAATCAATGCTGGTGGCACTACCAAATTTGGCATGGAATCGAGCGATGACGAGCCCCTCTTCTGCTCTGATGTCGAGGCTGTGGATACTAAGGGCGTGACCATGACCATCAATGGCGGTACAATCTGCGGCAATGTCTACGGCGTGGGCAATGGCCACTACCGTGGCTACTACGTGCCGGGTTGGGCTCGCTACGGCGACGGTCCTGCTCGCCAATATCGCAAAGCCTTGCTGCCTGGCAAAACCCATGCTGACTATAAAGTGAATGCTGATGGTACTGACAATGCTGACCAAGTCTATGGCAATGTCTATCGCTGCCGACCAATGACTGGCAAGGTGACAATTCACATCAGCGGCAACGGCCTAGATGACCAAGGCAGAATGGACAGCGTGTCTATTCGCGGTAATGTGTATGGTGGAGGCCGCGCTTGCACCCTTGGCCAGTGGAACACTGCCCTACCCTACGAGGATCCACGCCGATTGACCAAGGGCGGATTCCTACATATCAATATGGGCAGCAATGTTAATATCGGCGGCAGCGTATACATGGGCAGCGAAGGCACTGAATTTGCTACAGCCCATGAGGTGCCATCTGATATCGACCTCTCAACCTTTGATGGTTCTACCACCGAAGAATTAGACAAACTGGGCGATGTGGCTTATGACCACTGGTATTATGACGCAACCGATAAATACTACAAACCCGGCTTCCCTGCTGCTGACCAAGTGGGCGGCAATATCGGCATCTATGGCGAACACATGTATCGCGCATATTTCAAGAATATCGAGATGCAAGGCGATGTGGAAATCACATTCTATAATGACCCGTTTGAGAAAGATGCCAATGGGTATGTGAAAACCCATGACACCGATGGCGATGAATATTTCGTTCGCCGCCGTTGGGTGCCTGGTGAAATGGCCATCAGCGATTACGATGCAACCAATGTCACCATCAACAGCTTCTACGGCGGTGGTGCTTGCGGCTCGATGACCAACAACACCCAGATGTACTGGAATTACGACAAGAATTCTATCATCAGCGACCCCGACAATCAGGGAACCGACAATGTAGAGAAATATGGCGCAATCTACCGCTACATCCTCCCTCCGGGTGTGACAATACTCGACCGCATAGTCGGCGGTTCGGAAAATGCCACCAACCGCTACTACGGGTACACAGATGATACCTTTACCAAACTGCGCACCAGCGCCGATTCAAGTCCCATTTACGAGTTTGAGGGCGGCATGGTCACTCAGTCGACCTACACCTACTATCTGCTGGCGTATAATGATCAAAAAGGTCAGAATATTCATGATGTAAAACCTGAGGTTTACCTTAAGGATACTTATGATGAGAATGACACAGACCCAAACTATACACTATCAGATGGCACACTCATTTATCCTAAATATTACGAAACGGGATTGAAGACGGTTCCGAATGCATTGTACCTACTAAATCCCCGATTTGCTATCGCTGTGGCCAAAGGCCAAAACGGTGCAACAGACACTGGTTATTGCGGAGCCCGCGAAGAGCGCTCAGACAAGACTGTGCTTAAGCTAACCGTGGCCAATCAGTTTGACCCGCAAGAAGGCGAACATGACTATCTGGGCAGTGTAGAAGACCCCACTGAACATTACTACCACTTCGGCGGTGTAATCTATGGCGGCTGCTACGATAGCGGTGTAACTCAAGGAGATGTGATGGTGAGCGTGCTCTCCAATACCATCGGCCGGCACCTTAGCGAAAAGGATCCAACGACATTTGGCGACATCTCCACCCTGGAGCACAACATCGGTCGCGTATTCGGTGGTGGTTATGGCGCTGATAGTCGTGTAGATGGCGACACGTACGTGAATCTGATGCACAATTTCGTGGGCATGAATGTGTTCGGTGGCGGATGCCAAGGTGATGTCAATGGCATGACCCATATCAAATATGTAGGTGATGAGGCCAACTCATTCGTATTCGGCGCTATCTACGGTGGCGGTCTATACGGCAATGTAGGTGTAAAGTTGGGCTCCAATAATCCAGACCATGACCCAACGCCTATCGCTACAGAGGTAAGGCTGTTCTCTGGCAATGTCGACAAAGTGTACGGCGGTGCTTGCTTGGGTGACCTCTATGGCCGTACCCATGTAGAGCTATGCGATGAGGTGTATGGTAAACTTGAATATTTCAATTACGAATTGTTGTTGAAATATATGGATGTTGACGACTGGGGCGGTGCTCGCCTGATTGCCGGCACAGTCTTTGGCGGCAATGACGTATCTGGCAATATCTACCCCCAGCCAACAGCCGGAGAGGCACTAAACAAAGATGAGGTGGAGAACAACAATGCCAAGCCAGACTACGGACTCAATGAATATTCCACCTATGTAAAAGTCCATGAAATCGTGCAGCAACCTACCCAAGGCCCATCATCAGCTCCCGCCTTAAGCGAAGAGGTCAATCCCGGCAAGGAATCACCTGGCGCATCTAATGGTTACAACGGCTTCCCGCTGATTGGCGACCTCTACGGTGGCTCAAACGGCAGCTATGGTAGCCACTCGGGCTTGGATTATTACGAAGGCGGTACTTATCGCCTGGCTTCTGGCTTAGGCAACTATGTAATTGAATTTGACTTGGCTCCTGATCCTATCGAGAACTACACCGGATTCCAAGTGCCCCACGTGGAGAAGGCTTACCTTGACATACAAGGTGGCACTCTGATTAATGTGTATGGTGGCGGTGACAAGGCCACTATCACTGGCGAGACGAATCTTAACGTCAACTACTCTCCTACTGATTCCATCATGCGCGCTCGTGCCGGTTTCGCTGGCTCGGATGCCCTGCTCAGAATCTGGAACACCTTCCACTTATCTGACGAAGAGCAGATTGAAGAAGTGACTACTACCACTGGCACCGGCGATGATACTACCACTATCTTCAATTACCATATCTACCGCATCTTCGGCGGAAATGATAATGCCGATATGGCTATCCAGCCGACTTGGAATCTGGTGAGCGGATATCTGGGGTCGGTGTACTCGGGCGGCAACTTCGGCAAGATGACGTATTGCGAGGATACCAAGAATACGCTTACTTATACTGATGCCAATGGCGATCCCCAGAATCAGTACACTGATTCTAATGGTAAGGCCTGGGATGTGCCAGAGCTGAAGGCATTGAAGCTCCAAATCAATAGCCCGACGCTGCATGCCGATGCAGTGTTTGGCGGCGGTCGCGTGGGCGACATCGAGCCTGCTCTGGCAACGACCTTAAAGAGCCTATTTACTGGTATGACTGAGGAAGATGCCAAGACTCTCGCCACTAATTACCTCACCTACAATCCCAATTTCTATGGCGCTACGCTGGAGATCAACGATGGCGTGGTCGACCATGTGTATGGCGGCAATGATGTGAGCGGTACTGTATATCAGGGTTCGCGAGTCAAGATTACGGGCGCTATCAGCGGCGACGTGTACTGCGCCGGCAATGGCAACTACCGCTATCAATATGATTACACCAATAATACCGATGGTGCCAAAATCGCCGAGGCTTATGACAGCGAAAACTATGGAGGCCGCTACTTCATCCTGCCAATGCGTACCGAGAAGGATGGCAGCGAGTATGTCTATGGCGGCAGTACCAACCCTACCCCCACTCAAATACTCCAAGCCATCAACGCCTATCGCCCAAATGTGGAGCGCACGTATCTGACTATCGAAGGCACAGGGCCCGAGTATGGCAAAGATAGCGAAGGCAAGGATATTGTTACCAAAGAGGCAGTTCAGGCCTTTGTGCGCGGCAATGTGTATTGTGGTGGCAACTCGTCGACCGTCAACCACTCGGATGCTACCGACACCAATGGCGACATCAAGTTTGAGATTGGCAGCTATGTGGTGCTCAATGGTGTATTCCTCGGCTCGAATGGCGAGAGCCTTGTTGACCCGGAGATGATGGAAGTCACCGAGCGTCTCAACGGCATCGACCTCACCGAGGCGTGCGACCTGGAGGATTATCCAGCCCTGCTCGACCTGTATATGCAGGCTGTGGAAATTACCGGTCTGCCCAAGGATTTCAACCTCAGCCCGACCTTGACCGAGGCTTACATCGGCGATTTCTATGTGGGCGGCAACAACGGCTCGATGCTCACCGACAAGACCATCGGCCTGACCTTCCCCTACAACCTGGTCATCTACAACCGCATTGTGGGCGGCTCCAACAGCGCCAACGTCACCTACCGTGGCACCACCCACATCGGCGGCCTCACCACCCCCCTGAGCACCGATTACACCGACAAGGTCTACCTCCAAGTCCGCAGCCAGTTCAAACCCCTTAAGATCAAATACGTCGACGACGTTGACAACCGCTCGATCTCGCTGGTACCGGATTTGGATTATGACGGCTCTAACATCTACTTCCCCGAGGGTAAATGCTCTATCTTTGGCGGCTGCTATAATTCGGGTCGCACTGTCGGCAACATCCACATCGACCTCTATAGCGATATGGTCAAGGAGTGGGATACCTCATCATTTAGCGACTATATTGAAGACCTCAAGCAAGAGGCCACTAATATGGGCTTTGATAAGATTGACTGGGCTAATATCGACGTTGACGCGCTCCTCTCCAAGGATCGCGTAATAGTCAACGGCATCGACCAGCTCCAGCGCCGCTCCTTCGCCCTCATCGGCGGCGGCTACGGCTCCGCAACCGAGGTAAGAGGCGACATAAAACTGCATATGTTGCCTGGCAAGCTGCATCCCGATTTCTCAGCCAGCAATGGCGATGATGAAACCCCATCTGCTGCTACCATCTTCGGAGGTTCGCAGCAAGGCAGCGTAATCGGCAATACCGAAATTGCAGTGCGCGATGGCATGGTATTGTCAAATCTCTATGGAGGCTCTGAGGCTGCCCCGATGTATGGCTCTACTCAAATCCTGATTGGTTGGCCTCAATATTACATTTGTAAGGAAACCGGCCATTATCAACTGACTCGCACCGACGATCTGAGCAAGGCCCAGAATTGGAAAAACTCAGATGACCCCAAGAAAAAAGACGCTATCCTCCATGACATCTGGCTCAGAGAGGGCGAGTATGTTTCAGTCAATCTCTACAAGACTTTGACTGCGACCACCCAAGAGTATATCACAGACTTCACTGGGAATATAGCAGACTATTTCACCTTTAAAGATGATGATACTCCACAAGAGTATGCAGGTCATTACTCATCTGACTATGTGACGTTGAATCCCATCAATTGGGATGACATCGACATCTATATAGGCAATGGCAGAAGCCGTAAAAACAATCGCCAAGAGGAATACTTTGCTCATGGTAATGTTTATGGCGGCGGATTTATCACCTCAACCTCTACCACATCGCTTGCTGGTGAATTTACGGTTTGTAAGTTTACAGAAGACAATTGCCTTGACCCGGCAGATGTTGGCTATGGAGGCAACTCCTCGATTATGGTATGGGATAATGTCGAAAACCGCAATCCAAAGAATACCGATACTGCCCTCTATGATGAGTATGATTTTGAAGGGACTGGCGCGACCAAAGGTAGTGGCGCAGTAATTCGTGACCATATCACCATTGGTACTGGCCACTATGTAGAGGCTACCGTATCAAAAGGCATGGACATCATGGGCAAATATCTCTTTGAGCCGGATGATGCGGAAGGCAGAGCATATCTGGAGGTCACAAGCGGTAACAAATATGCATCTTATGACAAGTATGTTTATAATGAAAAGACGCATGAGTACACAAAAGATGAGAACGGCACCTACGTGCGCGGAAATTATGTGCATCAGTCATCGCATATATTGACAAATGATGACTATTACGATTCAAAAGGCAACGTTCTTTCCGACGGCCTTGGATATGAAACTTTCTACGAAATCGAGAGCGACGGTGGTATCTACGGCGGTGGTCGCAAGGTCTATGTCGAGGGTTTCCGCAACTGCGACCTTGCCTACTACGGCTATGCCGATTACTGCCCGCAATATCCCAAGCTGCTCAACACTGCTCAGCGTCTCGACCTCTTTACAGTGACCGACTGCTGCTGCTTCTTTGAGGGAGCAAGCGACTTCTCTACCACTACGGTCGATGCTACCAGTTATTCGTTGACCCGTATCGGCGAACTCAAAATGATTTCATCGATACCCTGGACATCGATACTCGACCCGGGCACTCGCCAGACCACGGGACTCTACAACACCGAACATCTGACCAAGCGCTCGCGCAACTACATCGCCTTCTTCCACGATGTGCTGTATGTGGCCGCCCTCACCTCAAACGAGGATTTCACGAATCCTTATCGAGGCGCCAATGGCAAATTCTATTACACTGGCGACTACGCACTAGAGACATACGACGAGGATGGCAATTTGGTTACGGATACCAGAGCGCATAATCGCAGCGATGTACCTGATGGTTCTGACTATGTGGATTTGCCTACCTACGAAGCTGCTGACGCTCCCCTTGCGACTGGCAGTTTCAGCTATATGGAGTATAAGAAGAATCGCATCGAGAACTATTATGCCAACCGCAACAAGAGTCAAACTGGCAATGATGCCTCAATCAAAGCATTGACCACCCTTGAATTCAATCAGCGCAACGTGGCTACTGCTGCCAATATGATAGGCATCAACAATGGCTATACCCTCAAGATACAAGGTCTGGGTAACAATCCAAGCACCAGTAATAATGAAATCTATTATGGTCCTGTGACTGGCGTGTTTGAGGTCAAGCTGATGACTCTCGCTACCGACGAGGGCGGCGGCTACATCTACGCACTCAACCAACACGACGATCCCAACCACTTCCTCGAAACTACTGGCAATTTCGTATTCCCCGGTGCTGCTTACAACATTGGCAAAAAGGAATACAATTACATCTACGATGATTGCTTCCCTATGGGTGAAGGTTGGGAGGAATACTATGGCTGGGATACGAGCGATGTGAATTTCAAGACAAAGTCAATGGGACCTCGTGGCATCTCGTATAGCTCTACCGGACAAAGCCGCGCATCAGTAGTAACAGTCGACACTGATCACGGCGATTGCAATGAGCTTGAAGAAGTCCACTATTGGTATGTCAATGGCTCGAATTATTATTTCAATGTGACCCTCACTGGCGTGACATATAATAATCCGCGTTCATTCACGCTCAGCAACAATGACCTGATTTATCTGTATGGCGTACCAGAATTCCCCGACGTTGACCTTGTTGAGGTATATTGGGAGCCTATCTCAAAGGATGGATACTCATCCGACTTGCAAGACCTCACTAAGGATGAAGACTCGAATTACGTCAAAGATTACAAGCTGTATCTATCTGTTGACAAAAATTCAGGCGATGTACATGATGGCAATATGAAAGAGGAGGACTGCTTAGGATATATGGCAATGCTGCCACGCGCCAACTATCCGAATCTCGAAGGTGGCACACCTCTGGATGTATTAGCTACATCGACAGGCGAGATTTCTGGCCAATATAAATCTACAGTTACCGACAATAAGCCACTGCTCGGAATCACGCTTTGTGACAGTGTCAACAATGCTGGTTCGAATTATTACCAGAATCATTTGTCCGAGGATGAGCATGTGCGCATAGTGCTTAAGGCTAAAACTGCCGACAGCTCTACTTACTCTTTCCAGTATACTATCAACCTCACCATACGCTACATCTTGGGCCCAACTATCAAGGGCGTGCCTAAGATTGAGAATTGCGCATTGCCCGGTGAATATATCTATGCCAATGCCGATGACATTGTAGTAGAGATTGCCGACAATTTGGCCGTCACCGAGCGTAACTGGTATGTAGCTAATGCCAATATTTATAATCATGATGAAAACAGAATTGAAAATGGAGTAAAGACAATCAATTCCAACACTGGCATCGGCGACAACATCGAGTGCATCACCGACCAAATCATCAATGGGGATATGAATCAGGTGCATATTCCAGCATATCTGTATCGCGATGGCTGGGATGTGGTGTATGAGATTGTAGCCAACAGCATACCTTTCTATCGCACCCCTTACAGCACATCAGTAACCGATGAGGAGGTCACCCTAGCTCTCGATGACACCCAGGATACCGAGGCCCCAGTAACCCCGGAGACACCTGTCACTACCGAGGATACTGAGATCAAGCATCTGGTGGTGCACAACTACCACCGCATGAAGCCTTATGATGGCACTTCGCGCAATGATGATGGCACGGTCAAGCTTGAGGATCTGCGCCTCACGGCTGGAGCTCGCATCTATATCGAGAATCAGCCCGACTTTGAGTACTTCTTCCACTGGCTCGCCGACAGCTGCAAGCTGGTGAGCGATGGTCGTACTAATCCGCGTGTTGTAGCCAGCGGCGAGCGCATCAATCCTGAATATGGCGATAGCCTATTCGTCTACTTGATGACCGATGTGAAGATGCCGGATGCCAGCAAGATTCCTGATGTCTCAACCCTCACATTCCGTGGCACTTTCCATGGCAATGGCCATTCAATCGACCTTGGCGAGAATCATAAGCAATTCCTCGGCAACAACGAGGGTCATTTCTACAACACCGGCTTTATCACAAGCCGCTCTGACGTGAATGTCTTTTGTGCCAATTCAAGCACCAACGGTAAGGGTATCACCAGCTGCTTCCTCTACAACGAGTCTAAGGACGCCACCCTGGGACGGTTGGTAGCTCTCGACTCCAATGGCAATTCAGCCAACGGCAATATCTACAATTCTTTCCGCACCTCATCTCAGGCTTCGACTACCGAAGTTGACAATCTGTGGCAGGCCACTAAAGACGACTTTGAGTATGGCAAGGTAGCTTACAATCTCAACCACTTCTACCTCAAGAAGCGTTACAACTTGGCCACCAACTCTGCAGATGGCGACGTGGTTGAGCCTGTCAATGCCTACTATCGCGATGGCAATTACCGATTCGCCGAATACTCGGCAGTCTATGATGCTGACAAGCCTTGGGTATTGCGTTCCGACTCCGTGCCAAACTATCATGCCATCAAGGGCGAACGCATCTCGCACCACCATGGCGATTATGTGGATAATACCCGCTGGAATGAAACCGCTAAGGAATACCAACCCAACTTCCCACAGGACTTCATCTTCTTCGGCCAAGACTTGGCTTACAGAAGCTCTGAGGACCAGTGGCCGCATGCTATAGCTCAGACCAAGCGCGTATACCGCGCCTCGGGATTCTATGGCTCGAAGCTCGACCAAGGCTTCCACTTCAACACTGATGCGGCAGCTGTGCAATCGACCCTTACCGCTATCGACTTTGCTGGATATCGAGATCAATTGACCGATGGTGATGGCAGAATGGGCACTACCAATGATTATGGTCTTGATGCCTCTGTCAAGTATTATACCGACTATAATTGCGCATCAGTCGACCGCAACATCTGGTATGCCCCTGCTCTTGACCTGCCCGATAAGCTCGAGTCATTCACGACATCGACCTACGAGCAGACCTCTGCACCGGCCCTCGGCGAAAACGACTATGTGACTCGCAACTTGCTCGTGTATCGACCAGCAGGTATGGATGTCTTCAATCGTTACATTGATACTTCGGTCAAGGCCATAGACATCTATTATCATGTGATTGATGGATTCTCGACATCGACTGACAGCGAGGGCACAGTAACTACCGCTGCTGGCACTGCCAACACTGACCTATTCCAACTCGTGGACATGGAGGATTTCAACTGCCCAATCGAGTTTGGCATCAACCAGACAGTATGGTATCGCCGCAAACCTGAAGTCTTCTCATCTGGCTCAAATGCTTGGGAGGGTCTGTGCTTGCCATTCACCGTGCGCACTGTCTATGGGTCGGTAGCTGAAATGAACAGTCCGCTCAATCATGGCGAAATGACTCACTTCTATGGATACGACAATGCAACGCTACAGAAGAATGGCCTAGATGTAAAAGCTGATAGCCACGAATACTGGCTCCGCAAATTCATCGGCGTGACTACAGATAATGACAAAACATTCGCAATCTTCACCCGTCCAGCTTCAACTGAGGACACCAATGAAGCTGAGGAAACTCGCAATTACCACTACTCCAATACTTACTTCTCCACCCTATATGGGGATAGTTATTGGAAGGAGCATGACGTAATTCAAGCCCCGGGTTACACAGAAAAAGGCATAGACTTTACGGATTATCCAATGATTACTGCCCAATATCCCTATATCATAAGCTTCCCCGGCAAGAGGTATTATGAGTTTGACTGCTCTGGTGAATTCTATGCGGTGAAAACGAGCTCTGTAGTGGAAGCCCAAACTATTACTTATGCCTGGAACAAGGCTGATGTACCATCTACCGATCCAGTGACAGAGCAAACTCGCACAATCTTGGTGTCGGATGATAATTCGCCCATAGCTTTTAAGCATGATGACTATGAGCACCTAGGTACATACATGCACTACAAGGCTAATACTAATCCTAAAGATGTTGTGATAGATACTGATCCCACTGCAAACTCTTCGACATTTGTTTGGGCTAAGGATACTGACACCCCAATTGTCTATCCCTTCCGTACTTATCTGCGCAAACCCGATTCGGGATCTAAAACTATCTATATCGCTTCGCGCGGTATCGATTCGATTGGCGAGGGCGATGATGAGGAGGATGGCGATAGTCAGGAATCGAACATTCTGTTCAGCATCGAGAGCAACGAGCTGGTGATTGATAACCCGCATGATGTCGACTTTGAGTTTGGGCTATACGACCTCAATGGCCGCTACCTGCGCTCAGTGACCGCCCAACCGGGCGTCACCCGCGTCGCTTCCCTCTCGCCCGGCTACTACCTAATCTCGACCTTCAAATTCCGCATCAACTGATCCATTCTACACAGAGGCGACCC
>NWBJ01000026.1:0-9818 GCA_002633115.1 Muribaculaceae bacterium Zag1 | reverse complement strand
GGGTCGCCTCTGTGTAGAATGGGCCTCTACTGACAAAATGTCAGAATATATTATTTAAATCCCGTATCCAACTATTTGGGTACGGGATTTGTTATTTTAACAGTACGGAGCGAAAAGCCCTCCCCTTGAACCCACGCCTCAAGGCTCGGCCGGGCGGTTCGCAATGTACTTAGGTCGTAATTTATAAAACAAATCAAAATATAAACCCTCAATATTAAAACCTTAAAATCATGGGAAAGATAATTGGTATAGACCTTGGCACCACTAACTCGTGTGTGTCAGTGCTCGAAGGCAAGGATCCCGTTGTGATCCCCAACAGCGAAGGACGAAACACTACTCCGTCGATCGTAGCATTCGTATCTGACGGCGAACGCAAAGTGGGCGATCCGGCCAAGCGCCAAGCCATCACTAATCCCGAAGGCACTATCTATTCGATCAAGCGCTTTATGGGCGAGCATTATGATGAGGTGCTCGAGGACATCAAGCGTGTGCCTTACACCGTATCTAAGAACTCTAACGGCATGGCCCAAGTATCTGTCGACGGCCGTGTCTACACACCGCAAGAGATTTCGGCTATGATTCTCCAGAAGATGAAGAAGACTGCCGAGGACTATCTGGGCCAGACCATCGACGAAGCCGTGATCACCGTGCCCGCATACTTCAACGACTCTCAGCGTCAGGCTACCAAGGAAGCTGGCGAAATCGCTGGCCTCAAGGTTAAGCGTATCGTCAACGAGCCTACCGCTGCTGCCTTGGCTTACGGCCTCGACAAGAGCGACAAGGACCAGAAGATCGCTGTATTCGACCTGGGCGGCGGTACATTTGATATCTCTATCCTCGACCTGGGCGGAGGCGTATTCGAGGTGCTGTCAACCAACGGCGACACACACCTCGGCGGCGATGACTTTGACCATGTCATCATCGACTACCTGGCCGAAGGTTTCCAGAAGGACTATGGCGTAGACCTGCGCAAAGACCCGATGGCTCTGCAGCGTCTGAAAGAGGCTGCTGAGAAGGCTAAGATTGAGCTGTCAAGCTCGACCTCGACCGAAATCAACCTGCCGTACATCATGCCAGTCGACGGTGTGCCAAAGCACTTGGTGACCACCCTGACCCGCGCTAAATTTGAGCAGCTCTGCGACAAGCTCATCCAGGCTTGCGTTGAGCCTTGCAACAAGGCTCTCGCCGATGCCGGCCTCAAGGCCAGCGATATCAACGAGGTAATCCTCGTGGGCGGTTCGACCCGTATCCCCGCTATCCAGGAAATCGTCAAGAAGATCTTCGGCCGCGAACCCAGCAAGGGCGTTAACCCTGACGAGGTTGTTGCCGTCGGTGCTGCCATCCAAGGCGGTATCCTCTCGGGCGATGTCAAGGAGAACATTGTGCTGCTCGACGTTGTACCTCTGTCGGTTGGTATCGAGACTCTCGGCGGCGTGATGACCGTCCTGATCCCGGCTAACACCACTATTCCTACTCGCAAGAGCGAGACTTTCTCAACAGCTGCCGACAATCAGCCGTCAGTCGAGATCCATGTGCTGCAGGGCGAGCGTCCTATGGCCAAGGATGACAAGACTCTGGGCAAGTTCCACCTCGACGGCATCGCTCCCGCACCGCGTGGCGTGCCACAGATCGAAGTTACATTTGAGGTCGATGCCAACGGTATCCTCAATGTATCGGCTAAGGACAAGGCTACCGGCAAGGAGCAGAGCATCCGCATCGAGGCCAGCTCGGGCCTGACCGACGCTGAAATCAAGCGTATGAAGGACGAGGCTGCCGCCAATGCCGCTGCCGACGAGAAGGAGAAACAGCGCGTCGAGACCCTCAACAAGGCCGACACTATGGCATTCCAGACCCGCAAGCAGCTGCAAGAGCTGGGCGACAAGATTCCGGCCGACAAGAAGGCTGCCATCGAGGCTGCTGTCACCAAGCTAGAGGAGGCTCACAAGGCTCAGGACGTCGACGCTTGCGAGCGCGCTATGAAGGAAATCGAAGATGCCTTCGGCGCCGCACAGCAAGACATCCTCAACGCTCAGGCTCAGGCCCAGCAGCAACAGGCTCAGAATCCTGGCGCTGGCTCAGCCCCTAAGTCCGGCCCCGATGACCACGTCACCGACGTCGACTTCGAAGAAGTCAAATAACCCAACTCTCTAAGTTACGCCCATACAAAGAGGGGAGCCCCAAGCTCCCCTCTTTTTTATCCCCCTTGTGAACAGGGGACTGTCCCCTGTTCACAATGGCAGCCACAAAGGCTGCCATTACTTTACAAAACCTATCTAATCTTTATCTTATCATATTGCATGGTCAGAGCCAATGTCGATGCCGCTCCAAGCCTTTAGCGAAGACCAGTCAACTGGAGGATTCCTCCAAAAGGGATCGCTCTCTGGCAACCCCAGAGGCAGAAATGCAGCCATACACAGGTATACGCTGCCTGTGTTTATGTATTCTTCGCCCATGTTGATTTGATTGCCTGCATACCCTACTCGCAGCCAACCTTGATTGTCGAATGTGTGAGGCATGCCAAACTGACGCTTCATCACCGCAGTCATGGAGCAGCGCACCTGAGCAGGATTCAATCCTTCGGGCAGAATATGGAGAAAGGCAGCGTCAGCCAAAGCATGAAAGGATCCGAAGCGATAAGCGATTGATCGACCTGTAACCGGGTAACTCCCCTCCGGAGAAATCAGGCGTTCGAGCTGCTGTGCAAAACGTCCATGGCGTTTTTGCTGCTGAGCAAGAAATCCATTGGTTTCAAGGCCATGTCGATCCATTACCATAAGAGTTTCGGTGAGCATGGGATGAATCACAAGGCTATTGTAATAATCGAGATGAAAATCGCGTCCGTCACCATACCAAGCATCGCCCTTGTACCACTGGTCTCGGAATTTGTCAATTCCATAAGACAAACGCTCGGCATTATAATCGCCAGTGAATTCAAGCAGGGCACCCTCGATGATGCTTGCGAAAAGCAACCAATTTGATTCATAAGGCTGAATGTTGCGCGATGCCTTCCACTCGGCTATTAGCCTATCCCGGGTCTCTTGGTCCAGGTTGCCCCAAATCTGAGTGGGGGCGCGCAGCACTCCTTGGGCTAAGAATGCAGCATCTACCAATGGCTGTGAAATTTGATTGTCATCAAATATAAGGTGATCGGCCGAGTCGGGATTTACAGCATTCTTCAGTCCACGCACAACCAAGTCGATGTAATGGGCCCGGAGCTTCCCCTCGGCGCTGTCATCGGGCCCAAGCTCAAGCCATGGCGCAATGCCACATATTGTGCGCCCTACAGCTTCGAGGTATGAAACCTCTTGGCGCTTAGGATCATTCGACAAGCTTTCGAATGGCATGTTCTGCTTAAGCGTACCATTTGCCAAATTCTCGAGCACAGGATTGGCGATTTTGGTCATCTGGTCAATCCAAGTTTGTCGATCGGAATATCCACAGCCCTTGTTGAGCAGTTGTTTGAGACGCATAAGCGCCTCAACATAGTAGTAATCAGCATACGTAAGGGGCACATCAACTTCGGCACCAGCAGTGTAGTGGCCTACGGAGTGCTTCAGGATGAAACCTCCAATTTCGCCAGTCTCGGCCAAGTAGGCAGAGCTGCTGAGCGAACGCAGTTGGTCGGTCGCAAAATTCAACCATTCTGACGCGCGCTCTGATGGGTCGAGTTGGCTAAGTTCTATCAGAGCTGAGGCCATCACAGCGGCAGCCGAGGCATCGCGCTTGGCGTTAGGCTGGTCAGGACAATTGTAATCCCAATAGGGCAATTTGTCGGCCGGCATATTAGGATGGGCCACCAGGTAAGCAGCAATGTTTCGCGCTTGGTCAAGATAATTATGATCAAGGGTTTCACGATACATCATTGTGTATCCATACAGACCCCAAGCCTGGCCACGGGCCCAGGAGCTATCATCGGCGTAGCCTTGCACAGTACGCTTCACTTGAGGCTGACCTGTGATAGTGTCATACGACACCATGTGGTATGAGCTGAAATCAGGGCGGAAATGATGACGCATGGTTGTATTGGCATGCTGAGTGGCTATGTCGACATAGTGGCGGTCGCCCGTCTCCTTAGTCATGAAGCAGAGCATCTCCAAATTCATCATATTGTCGATGATGACAGGATATTGGTATTGATCCCAGCTATTCCAAGATTTGATAGCCTTGACAGTGGGATTCCAACGAGTCAGCAAACTGCTGGTGCCCTGAGCGATTACATCTCGGTATTGTTCATTGCCAGTAAGACGGTAACCCTGTCCGAAACTGCAGTAGAGCATAAAGCCTAAATCGTGAGTGTCAGTGATGTTTTTGGCTGGTTCCACTCGATTAGTCATTTCCTGCGCATAGCGTAGCAATTCAGGGTCATTGCTGTTTTCATAGAGCAGCCAGAGGACGCCTGGGAAGAAGCCTGAGACCCAATGGTCGTACTTAATGGTTTTCAGCTCGCCCTCTTCGTATGTGCGAGGCAGTCGGTCTGCCACAGGCTCCAGAGTTTTGGCCAGAATTAATGATTGCGCTGTGGCTCGTTCAAGGCTTCGGTCAATCATGGCATCCAGTGGTTCAAGCGCCGCAGCACTGGCGCTTACAAAAGCAAGCGCCAAGCACGAGGCTATGAGAAAAGGTGATGTCTTCATAGAGCTATTGTTATTCGGTTACAGATTCATCAGCAACAGCATCCTGCCAGTTGTCCCACATGGCCACAGAGGGATTATAGCCATCATAGCCATAGTTTTGGGCAAGTTCTGCCTTGTTGTTGGCGGTGATTGCCGAATTAGGGATAGGCCAGAACACATTACGCTTGTCCATCGTGTAATTTAGAGCAGTGGCGTTGCCCGATGAGATGGTGTAGCCACGGTTGTAGATGTTATGCTTTATGCAACGCTGATACCAGTAGCTGCCCCCAGTGGCATCGGTGCCGCTCTGTTTATCCCAATTAGATCCATATGTGTTGCCCCATTCGTCGGGGATGCCGCTTTGAGCCAGACACATTGAAATTCTGACCAACTCCACCTTACGGAATTCTTCAAGGAAAAGCTCACGAGCGCGCTCATCAGCAATATCACCGATGTTGACAGTGGTGTACATCTGCTTGGCATTGGCACGACGGCGAATGATGTTTACATCTTCTGCGGCCTCGGCTGGATGACCTTGGTAAAGCTTAGCTTCGGCGCGCAACAGATAAGTTTCGGCCAGGCGGAACTGATAGAGATTGCCATTGCTCCCAGCTCGAGCACCTTCCCAATCATTGGAGCTCATGCTGGCATCTGCCACAGCATCGTTATAGAAAATTTTATAAAGCGGGTGGTCAAACCAGCTGCGGATAGTGTCGGGGCAAAGGAGATTGCCATTCTCCGGATTGTAAAGCATGTAATTTTTGCCGTACCATTCGGGTGAATCAGGGTTGTTGTAACGCAAATCCGTCATATTGACCCAATTGCCAACCTCGCTGTTGTGGCGCAGGTCTTGTCGGTCCATTTCGCCGTTTACAACCCAAAGACCATTCTGAGCGTAGTCGCTCATGCGCATTGTGGCAATACCGCGGCCAAGTACTTCAACCCATGATTCAGTGGCATCGTAAGTCGAGGCATTACGAGCGGGTCGCAGCCCAGCCTGCTTACCAGAAGGATCAACCATTCCGCCATTGTTCCAGAAGGGACCGAAGATTCGCATAGCTGCATACACCACCAAAGCCTGACTCGACATATTTGGGATGCCCAAGATGCACTCCTTATTAAAACTCCCAATTTTGTTCTCTGCCCGATGCAGATCCCAAATCACATTGCGCGTGATAGGCCATGTGGTGGAGCAACCGCCTGGGTTATCTGTGCCAAAGGGCTCAGTCATTAGGGCCAAGCCATGGTTGTTGATAAGGTCGGTGGCCATGTCCTCGGCCTGCTTGTATCGACCAGTGGCAAGATAGCACTTGATGAGCAGATGCATGCAAGCCTCTTGGTTAACCATACCGTAGTATTCTATTTCATTTTGCGTGGGCACATTCTCCACAGCAAATTCGAGGTCGTGTACAAGCATTTCGAGGATTGCTTCCTTTTTGGTGGTTTTGTAGTTCTGCTTGGGCACATCTATGATGCGGCTGATTAGGGGCAAATCGCCGAACCAGAATACCAGATTGTAGTATTTTATAGCACGATGGAAGTAGGCCATGCCCTTGTACATGTTTTTGGTCTTTTCATCCAGACCCTCAACCCCATCGACGTATGATAGTACTGTGTTGGCATACTTTACGCCATTGAAGCTCTCATTCCACAGAGTAAGAATGTGGTTGCCATCGCCATTGTCGAGGAGTCCCGATGTAGGGGTTATTTTCTCAGCGAAATTGTCCTGCATGTCGGTTGCATTGGCATCAGTCTTGCCAT
The DNA here is from genome assembly GCA_002633115.1 of Muribaculaceae bacterium Zag1. Classification (GTDB taxonomy): domain Bacteria; phylum Bacteroidota; class Bacteroidia; order Bacteroidales; family Muribaculaceae; genus CAG-873. The sequence continues at coordinate 3,444 of NWBJ01000026.1, read as the reverse complement.
ACAGTCCTATTTCTGAGAAAAAGTAGTCGCTGGCAATGGGTGCATTGTTGGTGTTGCCGCTGGTGTACATATAACGGAGATGGCGATCGCACACAGCAATGGCTGCCTTTATTCCAGACTCGGAATTGTAGGTAGTGGCAGGTTCGTAAAATGATAGAGGATCCTGCTCGAGAAAGCTGTCGGAACAGCCTGCCAACATCCCGGCCATAATCAGGCCAAATGAGACATGGCTTAGATATTTTGTTGTTTTCATTATTTTGCTGTTTAGGAAGGTTTAGAAAGTGAGATTAATACCAAGATTCCAAATGCGAGTAGCAAGGCCTCCAGTTTCTGGATCGCCGAATTGCCATGTCTTGTCGAATTTGATTACAGCAACATTGTTGACCGATGCTGTGATGCGCAACTTTTCAATCATGGCCTTACGAGTGAGGCGCTGGGGCACAGTGTAGCCCAGAGTGATGTTGTCAAGACGGATAAAAGAACGGTTGTATACCTTAACTGGGTCGGAAGCGCCCGAGGGGCCAGCGGCATTCAGTCGGACATAATCATTAGTTTGATTCTCAAGCGACCAATAGCTCTGCACATATTGGTTATGGGCACGGGTCATGCAGTCGGCAGTGTTGGCTTTGTTGAGATAGTATGTAGATGTACTCTTATGTCCCAACTTGCTGTACAGAGAGAATGAGAAATCGAAATTCTGGAAGATGTTGAAATCATTGCGCATACTCAAAAAAATCGGAGGAGTTCTGCGTCCAAGATACACCTTGTCATTATCATTATACACTGGGGTGCGAGAGCCATCGGCATTGATGATATCATCGTCAGTGTAGTAGTTAGCGACTTTTGGATCGCCCGGCACTTGGCCCACCTTGGCAGCTTCTTCAGCTTCGTTGATTTGCCATGTCCCTATTACTTCGAAATCCCATATTTCATCGACTGGCTTGCCGATAAACCAGCCATTAGTAGTATCGTCGATTTCCCTCCCATCATCATCATACTCATAGTAAAGATGGTTAATCTTGTTGTTGTTGTAAGAAAATGAGAAAGAAGTGTTCCAGCGAAAATTTTTGTTGTCGATATTGGTGCTGTTGAGCGTGATTTCGATACCATTGTTTTGAACTTCTCCCAAGTTGGTGTAGATTGAGCTGAAGCCTGAGAAGTTAGGCAGTCGCTGTGCCATAATCATGTCGTGAGTTTTTTTCAGGTAGTAGTCGATGCTACCGGAAAGGCGATAGTTGAACATAGCGAAATCCAAACCGATGTTGTATGACTCAGTCTTTTCCCATTGCAGGTTAGGATTAGCTAAACGGTCCATCATCAGATATTTCATGTCGGTGGCCAATGAGCCGTCAGCCTTGAGATAGTCCATTGTTGCCCCTGCCCCAGCGCCTAAGTTGGCAAGCGACAAATATGAGTCGGCCAGAGAGCGGTTGCCATTCTGACCCCACGACACTCGCAATTTGCCATCGTTTAGCCAATCAAGATTTACGAATTTCTCTTTGCTGAAGTTCCAAGCCCCAGCCACTGACCAGAATGTTGCCCATGGATAGGACGAGCCAAAGGCTGAATAGCCATCTCGGCGCACTGAGCCTGTAAACATATATCGCTCATCAAAGCGGTAGAATAGACGAGCCAGGTATGCGGCTGCAGTCTCATGCGTGTCGTTAGTTTCGAAGCTGCTATCCTCAAGTGTGCCATTCTGTGTGTTGTGGAATCCCAGCACATCGCTTGGCAGGATGTTGCGACTGTAAATATTGTCGGACCAATATTTGCGCTCCTCGGCTTCTTGCACCAGGGTTACTTGCACATTATGCTTCTGAGCGAACGTATAATCCCAAAACAATGTGTTGTTGAGCGAATAGTCGAAGTTTTTTGCCCAGCCGCGATTTACACCTTTGTCCTTGGCATTACTGTTGGGAAGTTCATTCGACATGAAATAGCGGTCATAGAAGAACTGATAACGAGGAGAAATGTTGAAGTCGTAACGGATGTTGAAAGGCAAGGTTACGCGAGCGTTGAAAATGGTGTTGGCCACAGTATAACCCTTTTCCAGCTTATAATAATTGCGATCATAAAAGAAATTGTAACCATAATGCAAATCGCTGTCCATCGGGTATTGGTTTAGCGAACCATCTTCATTGTACATCGAAGCATAAGGGCTGAGACGCAGCATAGTAATGTATGAGTAGGGGTCTTGCTCTGTATCGAGGTCAATCTTAACACCACCGTCGCTTCGGTCTTGGAAATTGATATTAGCACCGATTTCCAGCCAGTTGGTAACTTTGCCATTTACCTTGATGTTAGATCTGAAAGTCTCGTAACGATCGCCTGCGGTCACGCCTTCGTTGTTAAGATAACCAAATGAAATGTAGTAGTTAACTCTGTCAGTAGCCCCGCTTACGCTTGCATTATAGTCTTGGCGAAAACCATTGCGAAACACTATATCCTCCCAATCAGTGGTCTTGCCCGACAAGAAGTTTTCATATACATTTTTTGAATAATTGTACATATTAAGGCGCTTAGCATATATGCTCATCAACGATTCACCCTCGACATTGTTGGTGTATCCGGCCCATTGCTCTTGAGTTATGCCATATTGAGCCAAGTTGTTGGGATTGTCATAATAGCCGACACCAAAACTGCCAGTGTTGTAATATCCATAGTTGCCATTGGCGTCAAAGCCCAGGGTTGCGGTCTTGTAGTAGTCTTCTCGATATTTAATGTAACCCTCGGCATCATAGACATCACGAAATTGGCTCTTGGTCTCCAAGCCAAAATTAGCTGAGACATTGATGGTCGGTTTGCCCGTTTTGCCACGCTTGGTTGTGATGATAATCACACCACTTGCAGCTTTAGCGCCATAGATTGCAGCTGAAGAGGCATCTTTCAGAATGTCGATTTGACCAATGTCATCAGGATTTATTTCTGACAGCTCTCCATAGAAAACCATGCCGTCAACCACGATCAGCGGTGAGTTGTGATCGCCATCGGTGTACACCGAGTTCTGACCGCGAAGTTGCAGTGAGCCCCCACCCTTTGCACTGGAGTCGTAGCCCACCTGCAGTCCGGCTGTGCCTCTCAGCAGCGACTGCACGTTGCTGGGATTGCTGTCGGCAATCTTTTCGGGATTGATTTGAGTAATCGAGCCTGTGAGGTCCTTCTTGCGCAAAGTACCGTAGCCAATTACCACTACATCCTCGAGCATAGAAGCATTCTCACTAAGAGTGATGTCGATTTCTTCACGATTGTTAACCTTGACCTCCTGGGACTGATAGCCGAGATAGGAGACTTCGAGTATGCCATCGGCAGGGACTCCCTTGATACTGTAATTGCCATCGATGTCAGACATCACGCCATTTGTGGTGCCTTTTATCGTGACATTTGCCCCAATCAGAGGTTCACCTGATTGGTCAGTTACTTTTTAGGGTGTCCAAAATTTTGTGA
>NWBJ01000025.1 GCA_002633115.1 Muribaculaceae bacterium Zag1 | reverse complement strand
CGGACTTTTGCGCATGAGCCCTTTTACCTCCTAAAAAATTCCCTAATAAGGTAGATCCATTTTCTGAGGCATTATGGGAAGCTATTTTCCATTGAGTTGGAGCCATTTTGTCATCCTCTATACTTATATCTTCTTTTTTGTAAGCGATTAAGGAATTATCGTGATCCCTACCTACAATTATCCAGTTATCAGACATCACCTCTTTATATGCCCCATCAGGAAGATAGTTAATAACATACCCATAGTGGGTCTTACGACCCAACCTTACACGTCCCTGGGCAATTCTAGTCTCTAATTCTGTAGGGCCAACCTGCCAACACCCCTCAGTTCTATTTGATCTCAAAGGAAGAACCTGTATTAATCCTTCAATTTCAACGTCTTGACTTTGTCCTAAGGGAATAGGTTTACCTATATGTTTTATTGTACGGGTATTCGGGTCTACATATATAGAATAATATAAACCAGATCGCTCTTTTCTACTAGAGTGACTTCCCCGTCTCATCATAGATGTCCATTCTGGTTTAATTGTGTTGTGTTCCTTTGTTTCCTTTTTCTCTGATGAGGCAGCGGAGGACCACTCCTCTCCCAATGTTAACCGTAATGGGACCGCTTTACCAAACATAATAAAGTAGATGTATTCATCGTTTCTTCTGAAGCCACTGCGAGTAACACCTTTGGGGTTAACAACTGAACTAATCATCTGTATCCTTGAGTTAGGGAAAAGTTCTTCTAACAAAGCTCCCAAATGAACGTATTCCATTTCGTCAATGGTCACAATAAGTACTGAATCTGTCGGATTGAGTAATTTTTTGGCCAATAATAGTCTTTTTTTCATCATAGAGAGCCATTTGCTATGACGATAAGCATCGTTAGCATCTACGTAATCATTGTTATATTTCCAATCTCGAGTACCCTTGTTATAAGGAGGGTCAATATAGATGCAGTCCACCTTTCCTGGATAGAGATACGTCAAGAGCTGGAGGGCATGATAGTTTTCTGCCTCAATCACTTCATGCCATAAAGAAGAATCGGGAGCGGTAGAAATTTTGTCGATAGATTGAAGATATGGATATATGGGATCACCAAAGTCTGCGAAAGGCAAAAGCTGATCAACTGCGATTGATTTTGTTTCTTTTTCATTTAGTTCAGCATAAGAAACTAAATTGTCAACAGCTATGTTCACCTTGCGCGCAGGCTCATCAAGTGATACACATTCTGCAAGGCCATCGTGTAAAGCAACGACTTCAAACTTTTCTTTTAGTGGATTATTTTTTAGAGTTACCTTTTGGCCACGACGTACCTCAACCTCATACAACAAAGTGGCATCAGGAAGATGCTCTTCGAATACTAAGCCAAAATGCTTATCCTGTTGCATACGAGCAATTTCAGATTGCAGTTTGGCACGGAGTTCGAGATTAGTAATTCTTTCTAATAAATTATCTATGGCTGCCATTGCACTGGTGGTTGCAGAATTTAGTTATACATTTAATGTGTAATGGTGATTAGGGACTCACCAAAGAAGACTGAAAGGAGGGCGATTGTGCGGAGGGTGAAATTGTGTTGGCCGCTGAGCCAGAGGGTAATTTCATTAGGGCGTTTCCCTAAGGCTCTAGCCAATTCAATCTTACTGATACCCTTATCGGTCATCAATTCATCAAGACGATCAGAGATACCCATTGTCAATGCCACCTCTTGTTTTATCACAGGCGACACCTGAGAGGCCATCTCTCTCAAAGATTTGTCAGTTGTCTTTATCATGGTCAATTGGATTCATTGTCGGATCCTTTCTAACTGCAAAGATAGCAATTTTGTTTAACTTAAATGTAAATAACGACCAAAATTTTATTATTCCAAAAAGATTTTAACATTCTTACTTATAAAAAGACCTAAAATGAAATTCTGTAACTTCTTAATGGATGCAATTCATTGAGATCTTGTATAAAGATATTGGGAACCTCAAATTTGTATGTATTTTTGCATGTATTTGGGACCCAATAAAGTACAAAGGCTTGCAAATCAAAGATTTGCAAGCCTTTGAGTCGGGGTGAGAAGACTCGAACTTCCGACCTCCACGTCCCGAACGTGGCGCGCTAGCCAACTGTGCTACACCCCGATAAAAAGATGCGCCTATGTGGGAAGACGCATCTTCGGGTAATTTCTTAACTTGTAGGGACGATCGGGGTCGAACCGATGACCTCTGCAATGTGACTGCAGCGCTCTAAACCAACTGGGCTACGCCCCTATTTCGTAAGACACTGCAAAGTTACGCATTGATTTTGAAACCACCAAATTTTTTGGCAGAAAAATCTCAATCTTCGTATTCTGTGGGGTCGTCGATGCCCGCCTCGGCCATCGCCTCGCGTCGCTCGACGCAGGTGCCGCACTTGCCGCAGTGCTTTGCGCCGCCTTTGTAGCACGAGTAGGTGTGCGAGTAATCGATGCCAAGGGCCTTGCCGTGCTTGGCGATTTCGCCCTTGTTGATGTCGGTGTATGGGGCGAGCAGCTGGATATGGTCGTAGGTACCCTCAGCGATGGCCTGGCCCATGGCGCGGATAAAGCCCGAGCGGCAGTCGGGGTAGATGGCATGGTCGCCCGAGTGGTTGGCGATCATCACAGCATTGAGGCCTCGGCTCTCGGCCAAGCCGGCGGCAGCGGCGAGCATGATGCCGTTGCGGAATGGCACCACGGTCGATTTCATATTCTCGTCGGCGTAATGGCCCTCGGGGATGGCGTCGGCACCGCTGAGCAGTGAGCTGTTGAACAGCTTGCCGATAAAGTCGAGGTGCACCTCGACCAGCTCGATGCCGAGCAGGTCGCAATTGTAGCGAGCGCACTCGATCTCGCGCGCATTATGGTTTGAGCCGTAATTGAAAGTCACGGCCAGGGCTATCTGGTCTTTATATTCGTGGAGCATGGTCACAGAGTCCATGCCGCCAGATAATACGAGCAGGCAATTTTTCATTTTTCATTTTTCATTAAATCGGTTTGCGAGTCGTTGTGTGGCGAGCTGCTGGTGGGCGGCATCGGCGTGGTTGGCAAAGGGGTGGATGGAGATGCCGCCGCGGGGCATGAAATCGCCGATGACCTCGATGTAGCGGGGCTGCATCAGAGCCACCAGATCCTTCATTATAATATTGACTACATCCTCGTGAAAATCGCCATGGTTGCGGAAGCTGAAGAGATACAATTTCAGGCTCTTGCTCTCGACCATGCGGCGGTCGGGGATGTAGCGGATGATAATCTTTCCAAAGTCGGGCTGCGAGGTGATGGGGCACAGGGTGGTAAACTCAGGGCACTGGAGCGTGACGATGTAGTCGTGCTCGGGGTGCTTGTTCTCAAATGTCTCAAGCAGTGTCGGATCATAGTCTGTGGGGTATTTTACCCCCTTATTGCCGAGGAGCGACAGCCCCTCTTTTTCTCTATCATTATTCATTATTCATTTTTCATTTCTAACTTCGAGGCGGAGGTAACGGCGGGTTTCGGGGCCGATGGCAAAGGAGGCGCTTTGGCGGAGGCCTACGGCCCAGAGGATTTCGCCATCGCGAGTCAGGAGCCACGTCTTGCGCTTTTGCTCGGCGCTGTATTTGGCGTTGGTGAAGAGGTCGCTCAGCAGCTTGTCTTGCGCCAAGCCGTAGGGCAGCATGCGGTCGCCGCGCTCCCAACGGCGCAGGGCGAAGCGCGGATTGCCCACGAGAGCCTGCTTGTCAAAATAAGCAACGCTTGGGTTGCGCTCTGGTTTAAATTCGGCCACCGAATGTTCGCTCACCAATATGTGCACGGGCGTGAGTATGTCGCGAGCCAGGCTCACCGGTGTCTCAGTCTCGGAGTATGGCGTGGGGCAGTCGAGGTCAGAGATAGTGGCAACGCCACGGTTGAGTTCGAGCCTGACGGTGCGCTTGATGGCGGCTGAGCCATAACCGGTGACCGAGGTGGCTACAAATTCGATGCCGGAACGGCTGGCTGAGGCCAACAGATTGTCGACCTGAGTGCTGTTGAACCCCCAAGGCCTGAGCCACTCAAAGAGCAGCATCCGATGCTGCGGCTCTTCGGCAATCAGTTGGGATAGCGACAAGGTCAAACCCTTGAAATACAGAGCCTTTTTCTCCTCGACAGCGGCTGCATAGAAATCGCGATTCTCAGCCAGATGCCTAAGGGACATAAGTATGCCCTGGGTGGCACCCGGAAAAGCCTCCTCAAGCGTGGGCAGAATCTCGAGGCGCAGCTTGTTGCGAGCATAGATAGCCTCGCGATTGGTGCTGTCGACCACATATTCAACGCCCGATTGCTCAAGATATTGCTCTATCTCATCGCGGCTGAAATCGAGCAGGGGCCGGATCACATAGCCATTGCGCCACCTCATGGCCGAGAGGCCCGAGATGCCGCTGCCGCGCAGCAGATTGAGCATAAACGTCTCGATATTATCCTCGCTATGGTGAGCCACCGCTATGGCCTGGGCGCGCAGACGGTCGAGCAGGTCGTAGAACCATTCATACCTCAACTCCCTACATGCCATTTCGACCGACTCGCCAGTGTGGCGCTGCCGCGCCTCGACATCAAAGTCGCGCACATACAGGTCCACGCCGAGCTGGCGAGTGAGGGCTTGCACGGCGCGCATGTCGCGATTGCTCTCCTCGCCGCGCAGGTGATAATTGCAATGCGCGGCCACGCACTCTACCCCCAGGGTATGTAAAGCAACGAGCAGGGCCATCGAATCGGCCCCGCCACTCACTGCTATCACCACGGGCTTGCTGTCGGGCAGCAAGCCGTGGCGCGATATGTTGAGCTGTACTCGCTCAATAAATTGTTGCTGGTTCACTGGGCAGTGACCTCAGCTTGATAGGCGTAGAGAGCCTGCTCAGAGGTCAGGTCGACCACGCGCATCTCGGTGGCAGATACAGGCACCTTGACATGGGTATCGTCAACAAAGGTGAGCAGGGGCAGCTCGTCCATCTCGTCGCCCACGATGACAGTCCAGGTCTGCTCTTCCTCATGGAAGTTGAGGCGAGTCACCGAGCCATCGTTGAGGCTGGTGATGGTGTAGCCGTCGGCGTCGCGCTCGCACAGGTACTTGCCGTCTTGTCCGTCGATGATTTTGCTCTCAGCGGTGACGGGCGATGAGCCGCTCCAGAACTCGATGCTGTTGATTACCAGCAGGTCGGCGAGGGCCGATACCTCATATACGGGGAGGATCCAGAAGGCAAAGAACACCAGCTCGTTGACAAACTTGCTGTTGATGCCTTCGTTCCAGTTTAGCAGTTTGTGGGTGAGCGAGAAGCTGCCGATGCACGACTGCAGCGACATCGAGGCAATCATGCCCATAGCCAAGGCTCCGATAAAAAATTTCTTCATGACAGGATGGATTAAAAGATTATCTAAATAGTTGGTTTTGAGGTCTATTCACTGATTTTTTGTTTCACTTTGGTGTAGAAATCCATAATCTTGGTGACATACCCGTAGGTCTCACGGCCACGGGAGTATCCGAATTTCACCACCGGGTCATTGTAATATTTAGGGTTAGCTTTAAGCAGAATCATTTCGGCCACGTGGCCGTCCCACACTTGGGGATTTTTGCCATATTTCTTGGCCAGGGCTATGGCATCGAGCACATGCCCGGGGCCGCTGTTGTAGGCGGCGAGCATGAATTTTATGCGCTCGGTGGCGTCTGGCACACGCTCGCGAAACATCTTGTCGAGGCTTGCCAAGATGCGCACAGCCACCTCGACCGAGGTCTCGGGGTCGGACAGCTTGGCGGGGTCGGCCTTGTATGCGCGGGCGGTCGCCGGCATGATCTGCATCAGGCCGCGAGCACCGGCCCAAGAAGTGACATTGGGATTGAAGCGGCTCTCGGCAAAGCTTTGTGCTGCCAACAGTCTCCAATCCCAACCGATTTGGGGGGCGTAGTGCTTGAAAAGATGGTCATATTTCGAGACTACGCCCCCTCGAAAATCCAGGTTTTCGTAGGGCGAAAGGGCCTTGCTGCGCTCAAAGTAGCGCTTGAGCAGTTCGGCGTTTTCCTGGCGGGGGATGTCTTGGCTAAACCAAGCATTGATCGAATCGGCAAGCCAAGCTTTTTGTTTCGACACGGCCCAGGAGGTGCGTTGCGGAAAACTCACCTCCATGGTGATGTCGAGGTTGGGATAATATGTCTTGTTGATTCGGGCGATGTCGCTGTCGACCACAGTGAGAGGGATGTCGCCTTGGGCCACCATGTCGATGAGGTCCTCGGTGATGAGGGTGTCGCGGTCGACGGTGTGGATGTTGATGCCACCGCCCAGTTCCTCGTTGAGGTTGATTAGGCGATGGTAGTAGCGGGTGCCACCCTCGACGTAAATATCGCGGCCCACAAGCTGGGTAACATCGGTAATCAGCTCCTGGCCACGGATTTTGGGCTGCACCAGCACCTGCGAGGTCTCGTTGACGGGGCCGCAATGCACCATATTCTCCTTGCTCTCATAAGTGATGGGTATCTCATAGGCGATAAGGTCGATGAGACCCGAATCGAGCATCTCGATGGCATGGGTCAGCGATGGGGCCACGGTCAGGTCGAGCACCATGCCTTTCTCCTCAGCCAGCTCAGCCGCCAGGGAGTAGTCATAGCCCATAGGCTGGTCGCGGTAGATGAAGTAAGATGCCGGGCTGTAGAGCGTGCCCACCCGCAGGGTATCAGGCAGCGCGTACTCGTTAGCCTCGCCATCAGCCCCATGCTGCCCCCGGCCGCAGCCCATAAGCCCTAGCATCCCGATTGCCACAAATAATATGTTATAAAATCGATTCATCATAAAGGTAGCACAATTACGACATTAGATAACGCTATACACAGATTACACAGATGTCACACAGATACGTAAGCTGGTAAATCAATTCCTTAGAGGCGTAGACACGCCGACAGATTCCACAGATGCCATCCGGATGGTCTGTGGATTCTGTCGGCGCTTTAGCGTCTCTATGAAATTGTTAAATAGCAAATACGATAAAATAGGTCTGTGTGCCATCTGTGTAATCTGTGTATAGCGTTATCTAATACTCGTAGGTGCCGGTTTCGGTGATTAGGGTGAGGCGGTTGGCGGGAGCGGTCTCGACGCGGCCGATCACTTGGGCCTCGATGCCGAAGCTGCGGGCGATGTCGATTACCTGCTGCGCATGCTCGGGCGCGGTGTACACCTCGAGGCGATGGCCCATGTTGAACACCTTGTACATCTCCTGCCAGTCGGTGCCCGACTGCTCCTGGATGATGCGGAACAGCGGCGGAATCGGCAGCATGTTGTCCTTGATAACATGCTTGCCCTCAACAAAGTGCATCACCTTGGTCTGGGCACCGCCGGTGCAATGCACCATGCCGTCGATGGCCGGCCGCATCTCTTGCAGCAGCTTTTTCACCACTGGCGCGTAGGTGCGAGTGGGGGAGAGTACCAGTTCGCCGGCTGTCAGGCCAGTGCCCTCAACGATGTCGGTGAGCGACAGCTTGCCGGAATATACCAGCTCGTCGGGAGTAGCGGCGTCAAAGGTCTCGGGGTATTTCTTGGCGAGATACTTGGCGAAGACATCGTGGCGAGCCGAGGTGAGGCCGTTGCTGCCCATGCCGCCATTGTATTTCTCCTCATAAGTGGCTTGGCCGTAGCTGGCCAGGCCCACGATAACGTCGCCAGCCTTGATGTTGGCGTTGTTGACCACATCGGCGCGGCGCATGCGGCAGGTGACGGTGCTGTCAACGATGATTGTGCGCACCAGGTCGCCCACATCGGCGGTCTCGCCGCCGGTCGAGTAGACCATGACGCCCATCGAGCGCAGCTGCTCGAGCAGCTCCTCGGTGCCGTTGATGATGGCTGAAATCACCTCGCCGGGAATCAGGTGCTTGTTGCGCCCGATGGTCGAGGATACGAGGATGTTGTCGGTGGCGCCCACGCAGAGCAGGTCGTCGATGTTCATGATTAGGGCATCCTGAGCGATGCCTTTCCATACGCTCAGGTCGCCGGTCTCGCGCCAATAGGCGTAGGCGAGGCTCGACTTGGTGCCGGCTCCGTCGGCATGCATTATGTTGCAATACTCCGGGTCGCCACCCAATATGTCGGGGATTATCTTGCAGAATGCCATTGGGTACAGCCCCTTATCGACATTCTTGATCGCATTATGCACATCCTCCTTAGCGGCCGAAACCCCCCGAAGGGCATATTTTTCATTTTTCATTTTTCATTTTTCATTAGAAATGCTGTAGTCGTGGGAGTAGCGGAGCATTTGGGTGGGATAATCCTCGGTGTAGTCGACGGCGATGTCGGTGATTTCGCCATTGGAGTCGATGACAGGGGTGTAGATGGGATTGACAAATCCCTTGTAGGGAGCGATCGACAGCTTGGCATAGCGGTCGAGCACCTGCTGGTGCAGAGCCGGGTCAACCTTTACGGCGTAGGTCTCAACCAGATTGCGTCCGGCCTCGTAGTCGCCTTCGCTCTTGATGCGCTGGATTTCGCCGAGGAGTTGGCCGAAGAGCTGGCGCAGTTGCTGGTAGTCGTTGATCTGGATATAGGTCTTGCCATCGCGGTCGATGAGTTCGATCACATTGTTGGGCTTGCCTTGCTCGTAGCACCACTCGGCGATGAGCTTGCGGTTGCGCATGTGGGCCTCCTCGATGTCCTTGCCGGGCTCGATGCGCATCAGCTGGGTCATCATGCCGTTGAGGATATATTTGTAGTACTCAGCCTTGTATGCATCGGGATTGTCAAGCAGACCGAGTTCGAGCAGCTTGGGATCAGCGAGGTAGTAGAGCGCAAACAGGTCGGCGCGAGCCTCTTCGAGAGTGCTGCCGTGAGCCTTGAGAGCATCGGTCGATATGCCCGGCAGGAGTTGGCCGCTGCCGTGGCCGAGGCACTCATGCAGGTCGGTATGGAGATTGTCGGTGATGAAGAGGTAGTCGTCCATCAGCTGGCGAGTGGGCTCATCGATGACGAACTCCTCATTGAAGCCATTGCCATGAGATGCCTGGTCATAAGCCTCGGTGATGTTTTCGAGGGTCACAGACTTAGAACCGTGGGCAGCGCGGATCCAGTCGGCGTTGGGCAGGTTGATGCCGATGGGGGTTGAGGGATAAGAGTCGCCGGCGAGGATAGCAGCGGTGATAACCTTGGCGCTCACGCCCTTGACGTTGGGTTTCTTGAAGCGAGCGTCGATGGGGCCGTTGTCTTCAAACCATTGGGCATTCTGGCTCAGCACCTCGGTGCGGTGGCTGGCCTCTTCGTTTTTGAAATTGACGATTGATTCCCAAGCGCCCTTGCGGCCCAGCGGGTCGCCATAGTTCTCGATAAAGCCGTTGATGAAGTCGACTTGCGATGCGGTGTCGTCGGCCCAAGCGATCGAGTACTCGTCGAATGTGCGCAGGTCGCCCGAGGTGTAGTAGTCGATGAGGAGCTGGATGGTCTGGCGCTGAGCCTCGTTCTCGGCGTATTTCTCAGCCTCGGTGAGATTCTCAACGATTTTCTGGATCTGGGGACCATAGAGGCCGTCAATCTTGTAGACCTGCTCGTAGAGCTTGCCCTTGTTGTCCTTGGCGAGGCGCGAGTTGAGGCCGTAGGAGATGGGAGTAGCGTCCTTGGGGTCGCGCATAGCATTGTAGAACTTCTCAACCTCAGCCTCGGTGATGCCAGGGGCATAGTAGTTGCAAGCCGAAGTGGTGACGAGGTCTACGCCATCGGCCTGGTTGACGCGCTTGGCGTAGAGGTTGGGGTTGAAGACTATTTGGGTCAGCTCGGCTTGCGCATCTGGCTCAACTCCAATGCGTTGCATCTGGTCGGTGAAGAATTCTTGCGAGAAACCGGGCACGAATTTGTCCATCGAATAGTGGTGATGGATGCCGTTGCCAAACCACACCTGCTTGGTGTATTGGTCAAATGCGCGCCAGTCGGCTGAATCCTTGTCGCCGGGGTAGGTGGTGTAGATCTCCTCGAGCACGGGGCGGAGCTGGAGGTTGACGGCGCAGTTTTGGTCCCAGAGGATGTCGCGCCCCCAGAGGGCAGCCTCGGTGAGGTAGTAGACGAGCTTTTTCTGCTGGAGGCTCAGATCCTCGAATCCGGGCACTTGGTAACGCAGGATCTCGATGTCGGCAAATTTATCCACGTTGTAATCAAATTTGGGTGTTTCTTCTTTTGGCTTGGAACAAGCAGCAGATAGCGCCGCGAGGGCGATTAAGGCAAAATTTTTAATTTTCATGTTGTGATTTTTAGATATTTGCGGGGGAGGGGATTCGGGCCACACAGAGGCCCGACACAGTAGCCGCCATCCGGCACCCAGGCCATCCGGCCAAGCTATTACTTATTACTCATTACTCATTACTCATTACTTATTACTCTACGTAGAGGACCAGGCCCTTGAGGTATTCGCCCTCGGGGTGGTAGATGTTGACGGGGTGGTCGGCGGGCTGGGTGAGCTGATGGAGGATGCGCACGCGGCGGCCGGTCTGCGCGGCGGCAGAGAAGACAGCGAGGCGGAATTGCTCCTTGCTCACAGCCTGAGAGCAAGAGAAAGTGAATATGACGCCACCGGGAGCGATGCGCTCGATGGCGCGGGCGTTGAGCTTCTGGTAGCCGCGCAGGGCATTGCGCAGAGCGGTGCGATGCTTGGCAAAGGCGGGCGGGTCGAGCACAATCAGGTCATACTCGCCCTGGCCTATCTGGTCGAGAAATTTGAAGGCATCCTCGGCATAAGACTGATGCCGGGGGTCGCCCGGGAAGTTGAGCTCGACATTGGCATCGGTGAGCGAGATGGCCTTGGCGCTGCTATCCACCGACACTACGCGCTCGGCGCCGCCGCGCATGGCGTAGACCGAGAAGCCACCGGTGTAGCAGAACATATTCAGCACCTTGCGGCCGGCGCTGTAATGCTCGAGCAGCGAGCGGTTGTCGCGCTGATCGACAAAGAAGCCAGTCTTCTGGCCCTTGAGCCAGTCGACATGGAATTTCAGGCCCTGCTCCATAGCAATGTCGGTCTCGAATCCGCCTATCAGATAGGCGTTTACGGGGTCGAGGTGAGCCTTGAATGGCAGGGTGGTCTCGCTCTTGTAGTAGACATTGCGCAGGCCGATGTCGGGCAGCTTGACCAGCTGCTCGGCTATCACATTGCGGGCAAAGTGCATGCCGGGACTGTGGGCTTGCAGCACGGCGGTATTGCCGTAGACATCGACTACGAGGCCGGGCAGGAAATCGCCCTCGCCATGCACCAGGCGAAATGCCTCGTTGCCATCGCGCTTTAGCTTGAGGGCTTGGCGCAGCCTCAGGGCTTGCTCCAAGCGCGAGCGGTAGAAGTCGGCATTGATTTCCTCATCGCCAAAGGTGAGCATCCTCACGGCGATGCTGCCGATCTGGAAGTGGCCCACCCCGATCAGACGCCCGTCGGAGGCGTAGACCTTGACCACATCGCCCTCTTCGATGCCCTGGGGCATCTCAGCCACCGCCCCCGAGAACACCCAGGGGTGAAACCTATCCAAGGATTCCTCCTTGCCTTTCTTCAACTTTATTGTCAACATTTTAAATGAAAAATTAAAAATGAAGAATGAAAAATGAAGCGTGGAAAATGAAAAATGAAGAATGAAGGGTTATTTTTCATTTTTCACTATTCATTTTTCATTTCTATTGGAGGGCGCGGAAGAGGTCGGCGCCGTTGGCGTAGACGAGCAGGAGCAACAGGAAGGCAAAGCCTACGGTGTTGGCGTACTCGAGGAATTTGTCTGAGGGTTTGCGGCGAGTGATAATCTCCCAAAGCAGGAACAGCACGTGGCCGCCATCAAGGCCCGGGATGGGGATGATGTTCATAAACGCCAAGATTACTGACAAGAAGGCGGTAATCTCCCAGAACGAATACCAATCCCAACGCTCGGGGAAGAGGTTGCCGAGGGTGCCGAAACCGCCAACCGACTGCGCTCCGGTCTTGGTGAAGAGCAGTTTGAGCGATGACACGTAGGTGGTGAGTTGGTTGGTGCCCAGCTCCCAGCCACGCGGCAGCGAGGCAAGCAGACCGTATTTCACCTCTTCGTAGGGGTAGATGTCGCTCACCGGTCGCAGCATGATGCCGATCTTGCCGTTCTCGTCGGGGGTGATGGTCTTTTCAATCTCCTTGCCGCCACGGTCGATGAGGATTGGCACCTCGTGCCCGGCATTGGCGGCAAGAGCTGGGAAGAACTCGGTGAGGGCCGGAGTGGTGTCATTGCCCACCTTGAGGATGCGGTCGCCGATTTTGAGTTCGGCCTTAGCGGCTGGCATGCCGCCTTGCAGTTGCTCAACGATGGCTGGGATGCGGAGGCCCACGATGCCCGATTTGAGCTGGGCTACCTCCTCGAGGGTATTGTCAGGGATGATGATGTCGACCTTGTCGGTGTGGTTGCGCAGGACCTCGACTTTGGTGCCGGGTTGCACCATATCCCATAGTTGAGAACCATTTTTGCTGTCGGCCTTTTCGCCATTGATAGTGAGCAGGATATCGCCAGTCTTGAACCCGGCATCGAGCAGTGGCTGGGCAAAGTCCATGCCCTCGGTGGCTGCCTGATAGGGGATGTTGCGGTCGCCCCAGTGCCAGGCGATGCCGGCATAGATGAGGATGGCGAGGATAAAGTTGAATAGCACGCCAGCCACCATCACGAGGAAGCGCTTATAGGCGGCTTTTGAGCGGAACTCCCAGGGTTGGGCCTCAGAGCCAAGGTCTTTGGCGCTCTTGGTCTCATCGACCATGCCGGCTATGTCGCAATAGCCTCCGAGCGGCAGCCAGCCCAGGCCATACATGGTGGCAGCCCAGCTGGGGCGCCCTTTCTTGGTGACTGTGGGGCGGGGCTTGCCTACCTTGAAGGTGAGCCAAGCGCGAGGCACCTCTTTGTATTCACCGCCATCACTATCATCTTTAGGTCCCTTTTCTACTTTTTCTGTCCAACCGATCACCTCGAGCTTGCCCTCGCTGGGGTACCACTTGAGCAGCGAGAACCAAGGGTTGAAGAAGAGGTAGAATCGGTTGACTTTTATGCCGAAGATTCTGGCGAATATGTAATGCCCAAACTCATGGATTGTGACCAGAATCATCAATGCCACAATCAATTGCAGGGCTTTCATTAAGAATGTTTCCAATTATCTAAAAATTAAAATTATTATCATTTGGTCGAGAATTTTCGAGAATTCTCGAGAGTATCGAAAATTCTCGAAACTATCGAGGCAATCGAGGCCGCTCGAGTGGCTAACGCAACGAAGGCCCTATTTTTCATTTTTCATTATTCATTTTTGAGTCCACTTTAAAAAGTG
>NWBJ01000024.1 GCA_002633115.1 Muribaculaceae bacterium Zag1 | reverse complement strand
GCGGGAATGCTCCGTTTTGTGCACCCATACGGGTGCCGATGATCTTTCCTATTTGCAAGAATACGCTACTGTAGGCGGTCTTATCGACCTCGAAAATCTTGCGGCTTATATTCGCCGTAAGATTTTCGCCATGGCTTCTATCAACGCTTCAGTTGAGGACAGCCAGTTGCTCTTGGGGGCAAAGCTGAGCACGGGCAAGGATTTGAATTGGTGGAAAGGCGTAGCGACTGGAATCATCAACCCAATGGATATGGAATCTTTGGCTGTCGCCCTGCTATCCAATCCTGATGAGGCAACACAAGCGCTTGACTCCTCGTCCAAGGATACTTTCACGCAATGGCTGTATTCCGCTATCGATGGCGTCTATATCAATCAAACTCCATCGATGATGGCCAAGGATTTGGCTTCTACCATATTCTCAGGCTTGGTCTCGGGCAATATCTCTAAACCTCTGCTCAGCATCTACCAAAAGTGGATTGGCAGCGTCAGCGCACAAGAATCTGTAAAAGCACAGATACTTCAATATGAAATCCCGACTGACATTAATGTCTTGGCTGTTAATCCAACTCATCCATTTGCTGAGATAGATAGAATGTTGCTAAGACAACTCTCCCAGGCTCTAAGCGATGGCAGAGATATCAATCCTTGGCTCAATGCCATTGCTCAGCGCATCGAATCTGCTCCAAGCAAGGAATACCGAGCCGAGTGGTTAGAAGCCGCTATAACTCTTTTCACTTTCAAGCATCAGAATCTCTATGATTGTGAGAGTCTCAGCCATATAGGAGATTATTATCACGATGTCTTCGCTAAGGTTGATAATGCCATCAGACACATCTACACTGCTTGGCTCAATGAGCCATCTGTACTCAAACCTATCCAACGACTCTATGAACAGTTTGAGACCGAATTGCTCAGCCAATGGTTCAAGGTAATGAAGTTGGGATATTTTCCGGAGCAGCAAAATATCATTCCTGACACCTTGTCAAAGAAGGGCAAGATAGCAATAATCGTGGGTGATGGATTGAGATTGGAACTGGCCCAAGAGGTATCTCAACATCTTAAAGAGTATACTGGAAAACGCAAGTGGAGAATTAGCAATTTGCCCTCTATCACAGAGTGTGGCATGAGTGCTCTCTATGGTTGCGAGACAGTAGAGAAAACGGTCAAGAAAAGAATCGAAGCCCTAAAGCAATTTGTGCCAGATGTGCAAGTAAAGCCATTGGATAAACTTAATGATGAGGAATCAGCTCAAAAGCTGGTGCTTACCTATGGGGACATCGACCAAGTAGGCGAAAAGAAACAACTCGCTGGACTCAAAGACATCAGCAATTACCCTGTAGAATTGGCTCAAGCCATTGACCGACTAATCAAGATGGGGTATGATGAAGTATGGCTTACGGCTGACCATGGATTCGTCATAACTGGCCTTATTGACGACTCTGACAAGATATATCCACCATCGAAACCGGGACTAAAAGTAGAGGAAAGATATCTTCATAGCGAAAATGATTATGTTTTCCCTTCCTACTTCCAAATAATTGGACCCGGCATTGATTATTGCTACTTTGCTCCAAGCGACAAGCCATTTGTCACTAAGGGAAGCTATGGATATGCCCATGGAGGATTTACGCCCCAGGAATGCATAATTCCCCTCTATTGCTTTACCACGCAAGAGAATATCAGCAAATTCTCAATTTCCATCCTCAACAAGGAGGAATTGGAATCGGTTACTGGCAAATTCTTTACAGTCAAGCTAAAATCAGCCCATGAGAAGAGAACTTCGGCAAAAATTATCCTGATTGACAAAGAAGGGAAAACACTTCTCTCCAAAATTGTCAAGCTCAATCCTGATGGGCCGATAGCCATTGAACTGGAACTTACCTCCTCTCCTCTGAAATGCGTGATTACAAATCAGCTATCGCCTGAGGTGCTTGACGTATGCGAAATCAAGCAATCTGATGCTCGAGATATTGATGACCTGTTTAGTTGACGGATTATGGCAATGATTGATCTGGATTACAAGCTGCTCGACCTTTACCGAGGATTGGTGGTGAGGAAAGATGTGGTACGCTCTGTCAAAGGCGGAGCCAATGTGCCGGTGTTCGTATTAGAATACCTTTTGGCTAATTCTTGCAGCACGGATGATGAAGAGAAGATCAAGGCTGGCGTGGCTAATGTGAAAAAGGTGCTCCATGACCACTATGTTGACCCTGACCAAGCCAATCTCGTACAGATGAAGATTCGCGAAAGAGGCACCTACAAGATTATCGATAAGATCTCAGTCAAACTTGATTCTCACTCTGACAAGTATTGGGCTCAGTTGTCAAACCTCAACATCAATGATGCCAATATCTCTGACAGTCTGGTCACCGAGCATGAGAAGATGATGACTGGAGGAATCTGGGCGGTGATTGATGTGGATTACGATCCAGAATTCTGTGTGATCAATAAGAAAAAGCATCCTTTCATTATCAGCAAGATACGCCCCATTCAGCTCTCCAACTTTGATGAGGATAAGTTGGCTCGCACTCGGCAGCATTTCTCTGATGCTGAATGGATGGATTTGCTATTGCGCAGCGGAGGATACGAACCAGAATCTGCAGGAATGACCCCTCGTATCAAAATGCTGCTATTATCGAGATTCATTCCCTTGGTTGAGGCGAATTTCAATATGGCGGAATTGGGTCCTCGCAGTTCGGGCAAGTCGTATGTATTCAAGGAGCTTTCGCCCTACTCTATGTTGGTGTCTGGCGGTCAAGGCACTGCCGCTTCGCTGTTTGCTAATAATTCCAATGGCCAAATTGGTGCTGTGGGGCGCTGGGATGCCATCTGTTTTGACGAATCTACAGATGAGCTTTTCAAAGACCGTGAGGTGGTGCCCTTGATGAAAGATTACATGGAATCGGGGTCTTTCTCTCGAGTGGGCAAAAGCGGCGAGAAATCAGCAGCGGCTTCTATAATTCTCAATGGCAATATAAATCAGCCCGTTGAGACTGTATTGCAATCATCGCATCTTTTCAGCCCCTTCAGCGATAAGATAAATAGCGATACGGCCTTTCTTGACCGACTAAGTTTCTTCTTGCCAGGATGGGAAGTGATAAAATTCGGACCAGAGAATTTCACTAATCACTTTGGATTCAGTTCGGATTTCTTCAGTGAGTTTCTTCACTCGCAGCGCCGCAGCAATTATACTGATGCCATAGATGAGTATTTCACTCTCGGAGGCCAAATGAAGCAACGCGACACCAAGCCTGTTCGCAAGACTGTGTCGGGTTTAATCAAACTGATGCATCCTGATGGCAAATACACAAAGGAGAATGTTCGCGAATATCTGACGTGGGCCATTGAGATGCGACGGCGCGTAAAGGAACAACTAAAGCGCATCGGCGGCATGGAATTTTGGGATACGAATTTCTCATTCATTGATAAGGAGACTCAAGAGGAAACTTTCGTGAATCTTCCAGAAGAGCGTGGGCAATTCCTCATCGAGGATTCTCCTCTCCAACCTGGCACATGCTATACTGCTGTTTGCAATGGTGACAATACGGCTTTGATAAAAGTTGAGGTAATCAAGTTGGCTGGCAATGGCAAATTGTCGATTAGCGGTTCGGCCTCTGCGGCTCAACGCGAGGATATCAAGAATGCGTACAATTATCTTCGGGCTAATGAGCGTTCTTTCTTGAGCGCTGACCATTCCCTGTCCAGATTAGACATTACGGTGCAATTGACATCGCTGCTTGGAGCCTGTCCCGACGGAGGCGTGGGCGCGGCAGCCTTCATTTCTATCGTATCCTCGATTTACGGTAAAAATCTGAAGTCAGCGGGTGGGGCCATAGGCAACATCTCTATCGGCGGAGCCATCGAGCGCGCCATCAATTTCAACGACAAAGTTGCTGTTCTCTCCGACAACGGTGCCCGCACCGTGGCCGTCCCCATGGACAATCTCTCTGAATTGGCTACCTTACCCTCGTCAGTCCTCTCCAAAACCGACACCCCCTTCTACACCTCCGCCCAAACCCTCCTCCAAAAACTCATCCTCTCCTAATCCCTCCGCCTCGCCTCGCGCGAATCCTCCCTCTCCACCGCCGAAGGGCGGCGCCTCAAAGCCCTCCGCCTCGCCCTCGACGACTGCACCGCCTACCACGACCGCCTCGCCCTCATCGCCGAGCAAGCCATTCCCCTCTCCCTCGACGCCGGCGTCCTCTCCAACTACTCCCTCCTCTCCCCCGTCCTCGCCAAACTGAAGTAAGGAGCCCCCTAACCCCCTAAAGGGGGAAGGCTACCGCCTGCTGAGGGAGCAGTTCTGGCGTCAGCCGTGGGGGCCCAGGCGCCTCGCGGGCCCAGTCCGCCGATGCTAATTTCCTCCAAAGTTGCGTCAGCCGTGGGGGCCCAGGCGCCTCGCGAGCCCAGTCAAATCGGTACAGGGGACAGTCCCCTGTACCACATTCCACCACTGAAGTGGTGGCTCCGGCCTACTGCTCTTCCTCGCCTACCTAGGGTCCGCGAGGGAGCCTGGGACCCACTGCTGAGGCAGCGTATCCGCATGGCAATCCCCCCTTTAGGGGGTTAGGGGGCTCGCCTATCCGCCCTCCTAACTTTTCCCTATCCCACTTTGTTATCTCAATAAAAAGCGGTAAATTTGCAACATAAGATTTAATAACAATACATTCAACAATATAATGGAATCAACTGCTCTCAACAAAGCCCAAATAGAGGTGATTCAAGCCCTATCAGCCCTTCATTCAGATGAAGAGGTATATGAATTGAAACGAGTGTTGGCGCGTTTCTTTGCTAATCGCGCCCAGAATGAGATAGAGCGTCTATGGGATGAAGGCATAATCAACGAAGACATTCTCAAATCCTACGAAAACGCCCATTTCCGCACCCCATACAAATAACCCTATGTTCCACAGGGGACGGGAACTTGTTCCACCCGGCCTACCCATAATCAACCCTCCCGTAACTTTTGCCTTTTTGGCTTTGTTATCTTAATAAAATGTGGTAAATCTGCAGAAAATTTGATACAAATGGAATCGATTGCTATAGATAAAAAGGACCCAAAGGAATACAGATTCTCTGTAGGTGTATATGTTTACCAGGATGAGCCTGGCTATATTGCCTATTGTCCATCAATTGATCTCACCACCACGGGCAGCACCTTTAATGAGGCTGTGGCGAATTTCTATGAAGCCTTTCAACTGCACATGGAATGCTGCATAGAATACGGCACCCTTTGGGATGACCTCCAGGCCCATGGATGGCGCATAACCAAGAGCGATCTCATACCCCCTAAATTCTCTGTATTGATGAAAAAGGAGGAAATGAAAAGATTAATGAATAGTGATAAGGGGTATGAAAAACTCATAGTACCTACCAAATATCGTTGGGTAGCAGTGTGAACAGGGGACAGGTCCGCGTTCACATCATTTCTCAGAATCCCCCACCCGCAACCCATAGCAATAAATTCAGAGAGACCCCTCCTAACTTTTCCCTTTCCCCCTTGGTTACCTCAATAAAAAGCGCTAAATTTGCAGTACAGAATTTTATAAATCGGTACAGGGGACAGTCCCTTGTTCCACTTTAAACCCACATTAACTGGCACAGGGGACAGTCCCCTGTGCCACTCTGAGCATGAGCATTAAGGAAGAGCTGATACAGAAGCTGAAGGCCGAAAATTGCTTTTGGTCATACCAAGCCGACTCTGTCAAGGATGTCCCCGACGACATCTTGATAGAGAAGACCCTCATACACCTCGACATGCCCGAAATCCTCCAACTCTTCTCCATCTACCCGAAGAAGAAAATCAAGCAGGTGTGGCTCCATCACTTGGTGCCCCAGGGCAAATACCTCTGGGCCCTAAATCGCCTTTTCGCCCGCTTCCTCTTCGACATCAAAAACCCCGACTCCTATCTCAAGGCCATGGAGACGAGATATCTTAACTCGTTATGAATATCAAAGGATTAGCTCCCCATACTTCCCGCATATTTGAAGCCCTCTCGCATCTCGAATGCATTAAGCCTTATGTTTTGTTCGGAGGCACCGCCCTCTCCCTACAAATCGGCACTCAAGAGAGCGAGGACCTCGACTTCATGTCATGGAGATCCAACAAGAGGCAGAAATGCGAAGTCGACTGGGTAGGCATTAAAAAGGAACTTAGCCAAGTCGGGGAAATCCAAGGTATGGACATCCTTGACTTGAATCAGGTTTTGTTTAAGTTAGAGGGAGTCAAATTATCTTTTTATGCCAATGACAAATTCTCACCTTTAGAAAGTCCCATACATCTGCTGAACAATATCTATTTAGCGGATATCGAATCAATCGGGGCCATGAAGATGGAGGTGTTGATGCGCAGGAGGAAATTTAGAGATTACTACGACATCTATTCCATCCTCCAGCAGAGCATAGACATAGATTCGATGATTACTAAAGCGCTTAATTATTCCCAGCATCGCCTTAAATCAAAGAATCTTTTGTCGATGCTCAACAGCGGCGCACAATTCATAAAAGAGTCAGATTTTGCTCAGCTCAACCCCATCTACGATGTCACTCCCAAAGACATCGAGCTCTTCATTGGAGAAAAGCTCAAAACCTCTAAATACCTGACAAAGTAGCCCGGTGTTGCCGCGCCGCCCTCGGCGCAAGGCAGCGGAGAAGATGATGTTTCCCCCAACTCTTCTCCGCTATGGTACAGGGGACAGTCCCCTGTACCATTGGCTCCGCATGGCAATCCCCCCTTTAGAATGGTACAGGGGACTGTCCCCTGTACCACATAACTTTTCCCTTTGCCCCTTTGTTATCTCAATAAAATGTGGTAAATTTGCATTGAAATTAGCTATCCCTAAGCCTATGCCCTACAGACTCAACATAACATTTGACGACAAGGAGACGGCCTACGAAGCAGCTCGGCTCCTCTCCACCCTCCCCAGCGTGAGCATTGAGGAGGAGATCTGCGGCGCCCACGAGCAAGAGGCTACTTATGGCACCAACCCTCAGAGGCGCACAGCATGGGACAAATGGTTGTCGCCATCCTTGCGGGAGCAGCGTAAGCAGTGGCGCAAACAGCTCGATGAAATCGAGGGTTTGGAACAAGACTGGGATGAGGAGGGTGCATACCCTGTTGAGAAAAGTCTTATAGCCTTGGTAAGAGAATTTGTAGCCAACGCATCAGAGAGAATCCTTAAGAACTGGTGGGTGGCTCCTGTCGCCAACGGTTCCCTCCTGATTGCACCCGAAGCTGGAGGCAACTCTTCGGTGAGCATCGGCACCAACGGCATCGCCTTCTACGCTGCAGCCCCACAGAGAGAAATGAGCGGGGAGCTCCCCTCCCAGTCCGGCATCCTCCTCCCCCTCATGGAAATCCTAACCCTAATGCTTAAACCATGATCCAGCCCATAAACGACTCTGAGGATATAGTTAGATTCTTGAGACCCAAGCATCTTACCCGACAAGGACAGCCCATGGTCAACGCATTCATCCTACGCAAGCTACCAAGTGGAATCGATGAGGATTACGCATCCGTGATGCGTGATGGTTACCAAGGGTATTATCCCTCCATCCCAACCTGCCCATTGAAAAATGCTATAGGGTTCCTACAATTCAATGCAGGACGGTTCAGAGAATTGGAAACTCCAACAGGCCTATCAGTGATTCTAGTGCCTAAGCCTACCGCATCATACCCGTCTCATGCTGGGCTCTACGTCTATCTCAATAGTACAGTCGTAAAGGGTGAATGCGTTGACAACAACTACCGCAGACTACTACAGAAAATAATAGACATTTCAACCCTTAACAGATGGCCTACTCGGGACAGGGGACAGTCCCTTGTTCCACTTTAAACCCACATTAACTGGTACAGGGGACAGTCCCCTGTACCATCAAAAAATTTTGTGTGTACAGGGGGCAGTCCCCTGTACCAGCGCTTAGAAGCGGATTTTGGTGGACTTGGCGCCTTGGCGCTTGATCAGGAGCTGCCCAGCTGTGGGATTCGCGATGCGGATGCCCTGCAGGTCGTAATATTCGGCTGGACTGTCATCGGCATTAACTGCACTGACAATGCCTGAAAGCACGGGGCAGTCGAGCACATAGTCGGCAATCTGACCCTGCCATGAGCCTGTGATGTGGGCATCTTGCACTGTGTAGATGTCAAAATCGAATCTGTAATCTCCTTGGCCGAGGTCAGTGACCGTTATGGAGCTTCCCTTGTACGCTAGTCCGTAGGCCTCCTCGTATCCATCAGCATCATAGATGGCGACATAGGTGCCAATAGGCATATAGAAACCATAGAATTCATACCATACGCCACCCATGAGATCCCAAGGACCATAGTCCTCAATATTGGAGCCGTCCATGTATCCGGCCAAGTCGAAATACTCATAAGTGCCAGCAATCGAGTAGTCGGGGTCTCCAACGGGCTGGGTGTAGAACTCAACATTGAGCAAGTCGCCAGCGCCTACGATGAATCCGTTATCGTCAAGCGGACAGCCGTAGAAAGTTATCGAGAAGCCATCGTTGACGAATCGTCCGCTCGCGTTGGGTACGTCGAGCTGATAGTCGCCCTCGATAGGGGTATATTGCGAAGGATCCTCTTCAAAGTCAAGCACGGTGATTGCTCCGTCATAAGTCATGGTGATGTGCTTGGTGAAATAGACGGTGTCGTCATCTTGCACCACGCCCTCGACATCAAAGTTGACCGAGAATGTGCCATCCTCGTTGGCGCTAACCTCAAGGCTGCCTTCGGTGATGTCATAGAAGTATCCCACCAGATCGCCCGAATCGGGGTCATCGGGATTATAGAAGGCCTCAATCACATCGGTATTCCATGTGTCGAATGTGCCGATGCCTTCGTAATAGGCGCTGGGGGTGTACACGCCCGTGGGCACCTGGATGTCGCCGCTGCCGTCGGGCTGCTCTGCATTGATAAGGATACGCGCAATCTCGCCGGGCCCTGTCGGGGCCCCACCTTCGCTGATGCCGGCATTGGAGATGATGAGGTAGTAGAATCCAGTGCCATCATAGAGGAGGTCGCCCATGTACCAGAGCTGTCCCTCGGTGCAAGTGACATCGAGGACATCATCGGCGCGGGATAGGCCCTGGCCGAAGGTTACTGACTGAGGAGCATCGAGTGGTTGTACGAATCTGTGATTGGTTTGGGGCTGATTTGCGGCCTGGAGGCCGACAGTTGCTGCGATAGCAGCGAGAGTGAGTAAAGTTTTCTTCATTGGCTGTGGGTTTGAATAGGTTGATTAACTATCTTTGCACTTTAACAACAATTTTTTCACCTAAAATGTTTTTGCTTCGCAAATTTTTAAATGCGAAGAGGGGCCCCTGTGAACAGGGGACAGGTCCCCGTTCACATCATTCATCAAAATCCCCCACCCGCAACCCACAGCATTAAATTCGGAGATGCCCCCGCTTGCTGGGTATCAACAGGAGAAATTGTGATAGATATGGTTGATGCCCCCGCTTGCTGGGGCATCTCCGAATTTATTGCTGCGGGTTGCGGAGGGATCTACGAATAGCTAATCTTTTTACGCATGGAATTTGGTCATTAGGAATATAATCATTAACTTTGCAATCATTGAAAGTTTAATGATTCTGATCTTAATGATGATATGAGCAGTGAGGAGCAAAGAAGGCCCAACAACCCGTTTGTAGTGGGGAGATATGTGGGCGGAGAATATTTCTGCGACAGAGAGGAAGAGACTCGGTTTATGCTCAAGCAGATTGAGAATGAGCGCGACATGGCTCTCATCTCTCCTCGCCGCATGGGAAAGACTGGCTTGGTGCGCCATGTGTTTCACCAGCAGGTGATTAAGGAGAAATACAACGCCTTTTTCATCGACATTTACGGCACTCGCTCGCTGCCCGAGTTTGTGTATCTACTCGGCAAGGAGATTTTTGACCGACTCAAGCCTCGCGGCGCTGCCATTGTCGACAAATTCTTTGCCGCCATCGCCTCTCTGCGCCTTGGCCTGAAGCTGGACCCATCGTCCGGAGTGCCAATGCTCGACATGAGCCTAGGCGATATCAAGACACCCCTCATCACACTTGATGAGATATTTCGCTACCTACAGGCCAGTGACAAGCCATGCGTCGTAGCAATTGATGAGTTTCAGACCATAGCCCAATACAACGAAAAAAATGTCGAGGCAGTGCTTCGCACCTGCATCCAACAATACCCCAATGTGCATTGGATCTTCGCTGGCAGCGAACGACATACGCTACTCAACATGTTCAGCAACAATAGCCGGCCTTTTTATCAGAGTGCCATACTCTCATCTCTCGGTCCATTGCCATTGGAGAGATATAGGGATTTCTGCATTGGCCATTTCTCCAAGAGGGGATATAAGATTGATGCAGCTACTGTCGATACTGTTTACCGCGATTACGAAGGGCGCACCTGGTATATGCAACTGATAATGAACGAACTGTATAATATGGCCAAGGAGGGCTATGAAATCAGCCCGGACCACATTCCGATAGCTCTGCGCCATATCTTGCAGTCTCATTCTGAGGGCTATCGGGCTACCCTCTCGATGATTTCTGACCGCCAAAAAGAACTCCTAATTGCCATCGCAAAGGATGGCAAGGTGCAGAGTCCGCAGTCGGCCGACTTTATCCGACGCCACTCATTAGATACCGCGAGCTCGGTGCAATCGGCCCTCAGGCCTCTGCTCAAATCCGACCTTGTCACGCAGGTCGAGGGCTCCTACCAGCTCTCTGACTTCTTCCTCAGCCAATGGCTCAAAGAAAATTATTGACTATTAAAGTGTGAACTTACATTATGAAATTTCCTAAAGATATAATTCGGTTTATCTTTCTCACAACAATACTCTGTGGGTGCTCTGAAAAGAAAGCTGTGCCGAACGCTGAGGAGATGATTGTGGGGAGGTGGGTGAGCGAGGGGTATTATGATATGGTTGATGAGGTATGGGTGAGAGACAGCCTGGCCGAGGGCGGCGATTTTGTGGTGGAATATGGGGCGGACGGCTACGCCAAATGCTGGCTTATCGACCCCGACACAGTGACCGAACTCAGCTACCCCTACAGCATCGATGTCGAGGCGAAGAGGCTCTCCAACCCCTACCAGACCCACGACCTGCTGACCCTCAACGACACTATCCTCGAGACCGTCTACCATAAAGGAATCACCGAGACCGGCGACACCGTCTACGGCAACTTCAAAATCCGCCTAAAACGCCTAATGGGAAATTAAACCTAAAATTAAGTAATCTTCCATTTTGAATTTAAATTATGGAAAGGAACCACAGATTTACACAGATTCACACAGATTCCTCAGATGACCACTATTATATTTCTTAGAGCACCAGAGGTGCCGACAGATTTCCACAGACCATCCGGATGGCATCTGNNGGAAATCTGTCGGCGCGACTGCGCCTCTATGGAATAGGCGATTCCCATAGTTGAATCTGTGTGAATCTGTGTAAATCTGTGGTTCCTTTCCAAACTAAAATTTAATTTTAATTTGACCCTTTACTTAGTCTTCGTGGTTAAACCTAAAATTAAAAACCATATTTTGTTTTCAAAAATATTATTATGGAGATAGATGAATCGTTTTGGAAATTCGTAGAGATGAACCTTAAGGGGGAGCCGACGGGGCTGAGGCTTAAGTATCATGGGAAAGAGATGGGATTTGACGTGGATTTGGCCATAACCCAGATTGAGTGTAGGCGCAAATTCGGCAAGAAACTGGCCGAGACCCTCAAGGAGAATCCCCATTTCCTGTTCCCCTCGGTGCTGGCTGGCGAACAAGCGACCTCTGACCTCCTCGCCGCCTACCACGCCCAGCTCGCTGGCTCTGACAAGCGCATCATCGACCTCACCGCCGGCCTCGGCATCGATGCTCTGCATCTTGCTGCCAAAAACCAAGTGACCGCAGTAGAAAAAGACCCCGCCAAAGCCGCTGCCCTCAGCCTCAACAGCCATGGCCAAATCGAGGTCAAAAACGAAATGTGCGAAGACGTCATCGCCCAAGCCATAAAAGATGGCAAGCGATTCGACCTCGCATTCATTGACCCGGCCCGACGCGACGCCTACGGCGCTCGCCTCTTCGCCCTCGCTGACTGCCAGCCCGATGTCTGCGCCCTGCAGCCCGAAATCCAAAAAATCGCCGACCAGCTGATCGTCAAAGCCTCGCCAATGCTCGACATCACCATGATTGCCAGCTCGCTGCAAGGACTGAAAGAAATTATCGCCCTCGGCACTCCCACCGAGTGCAAAGAGCTCGTGGCCATCTGCGAACGAGGCTACCAAGGCGATTACCATATCTCGGCCGTAACCCTCGCGCCCAATCCTATCGATTTCTGCTTCACCCCTGAGGAAGAAAAAGCAGCCCAAGCCAACTTCTCGCTGCCCCAACCCGGCGGCTATATCTTCGAGCCATACCCCACAGTGATGAAAGCCGCGCCCTACAACATGCTGGCCCAGCATTACGGCTTAGAAAAACTCCACCCCAACACCCACCTGTATTGGGGCAAAGAAATGGCCCAAGTCGAAATGCCGGGCCATAGGTATAAAATCCTGAAAGTCTTGCCTTACGAATCGCGCCACATCAAGCGCCTGGCCAAAGAGTACCCCGCCATGCAAGTGGCCACCCGCAATTTCGACCTCCCTGCCGAAGCATTGCGCAAAAAGCTAAAGGTCAAGGACGGCGACCAAGTGCGCCTCTACGCCGTCACTCTTGCCGACGGCCAGAAAGCCATGATCATCACCGAACCCATTGATTGAGCCTGGCCAAAGCGAGAGCATAAGCATGCTCGGCTTCGAGATACGAGGCTGTAGCCTCGCGATAATACTGTATCTCGCCCAGATAGTCGATAATCGACAACTCGCCGCCATCGTAAGCGCGCTGCAGCACTTGCAGATACGCATTGTCGCCAAACACCTGCTGGTAAGCCTCGACTTGGCGCCGCCAAGCCTGAGCCTCGGCCATCTCGGCGTGTATCGACTGTTCGGCTTGCGCCGCCACAGCCTCGGCTTGCGCCTCAGCGCTCTGCTTGCGCAGCAATGCCGCCGACCGCGCATGCCTATTCTCAAAGAATGGCAACTTGATGCCAGCCGTCAAGCCATTGAAGCGGTCGCCCATCTCGGCCTGGTGCTCATAGCCAACCGAGAAACCCGGAAATCTCTGTTGCCGCGCCACTCGTGCCTGAGCCTCGGCGCTCTCCTGAGCGCTGACCAATGCCAGATATTCGGGATTGAGCACGCGCACCTGCGCCTGATAATCCTCCAAGCTCAGCAATGGCTCAACGGGATAATCCCTCACATCCCCCAACCTGAGCTGCGCCCCAGGCGCCATTTGCTGCAATTCTGAAATCAGCTGCCGCTCTTGAGACTCCTGCCCGGCTATCTCAGCCTCAATCTTATAGGTCTCGATGGCCAGTTTCTTCTGGTCCAAAATGGTGACTTGCCCGTGGCTGTAGGAAAATTCCATGGCTTGGGCCATACGCCTCACATATCCCATCAGCTCTTGCTGCAGGGCCATTTGGCGACGCAGCAACACCAAGTCGAGCAACTTCTCCTTAGCCTCAAGGGCCGTCTGGGCGATCTGCGCCTCTATTTCGGCCTCGGCTGCGCTGATCTCATACTTGGTTGCTTGGCTGCGGGCGCAATACAAACCGGGCCAGTCAAACTCTTGGCTCACATCAAGTTGCAGCTTGTTGCCGATGCCATGCCGACCCCACACGCGGGTGAAGTCGACCGAGGGGTTGGCCAGACTGTTTTCGTCCTTAAGCTCAAGGGCTTGCACATTCATCTCATCCCGCTGCGTCTGGAGCTCGGGATTGTTGGCTACGATGGCGCTTACGGCCTCGGAAATGGGGTCCTGCGCTCGCAGGGTCGTCGCTCCTATCAGCATCAGCGACATCAGAATCTTGTTCATCACTGTTGAGTTCTCTTCTTTACCAATAAATAAATAGCTGGGACCACTATCAGATTGAGAATGGTCGAGGAAATGATTCCACCTAAAATAACAATCGCGAGTGGAGATTGGATTTCATTTCCGGGCAAATTCCCCTTTATTACAATTGGTATGAGGGCGAGAGCAGTGGTGAGAGCAGTCATCACGATGGGCAGCAGACGGTCGGTCGACCCTTGCATCACCCTCTGGCGCAAGCCCACCCCGGCAGCCTCAAGCGCATTGTAGCGCGAGATCAGCAGCATGCCATTGCGAGTGGTGATGCCAAGCAGAGAGATAAAACCGATGATGGCTGGGATGTTGAGGTCAGCACCGGTGAAGAAAAGGACAAGCACACCACCGATCATTGCCAACGGCATATTCACCAGCACAATCAGTGATTCGCGCCAGTCGCCAAACTCATGGTAAAGCAGCATAAAGATTATCAGCAGTGCGCCAAGCGAGGTCCACAGCAGGGTGCGCGAGGCCGACGCTTCGCTCTCAAACTGTCCGCCGTATTCTACATAGTAATTCTGAGGCAACACCACTTGCTCCTCAATGGCTCGGCGCATATCGTTGACGGCACCGCGCAAGTCGCGGCCCTCGACATTGGCCGAAATCACTATGCGTCGCTTCACATTCTCGCGATTGATAGCATTGGGTCCGGTCGAAGATATGAAGTCGGCCACTGTCGACAGCGGCACCATGCCGAATCGCGAATCAATGGATATCTCCTTGAGGCCATCAATCGTGGCGCGGCTCTGTTCGTCAAAAATCACCACCAAGTCGTAGGGCTGAGCCTCTTCGTAAACCTTCGATACAGCCTTGCCGCCCATTGCTGTCTCGATGACATCGCGCAGTTGGGCCGAAGTGATGCCGTAGGCGGCCATCATCTCGCGCTTGGGACGAATATCGAGCTGTGGCCGCTCCATCTGCTGCTCGATATTGGCATCAACCACTCCAGGGATGTCCTCAATCGCCTCCTTGATCTGGTTGCCAGTCAAGAAAAGCAAAGGCAGGTCATCGCCAAACAGCTTGATGGCAACCTGAGCCTCAGTGCCCGACAGCATCGCATCGATGCGGTGCGAGATGGGCTGGCCTATCTCAATGTTGACACCCGGAATTTCTGACAGTTTCTGGCGCAGCTCCTTGGCCACCTCGCCTCGGCTGCGGCCCGACAATTTATAGGGGGCTTCGATTTCTGATACATTTACTCCGAGCGAGTGCTCGTCAAGTTCTGAGCGTCCAGTCTTGCGCGCCACAGTCTGAATCTCCGGCACGCTCATTATCAAGCCCTCGGCTATTCTACCCACTTGGTCGCTCTCGTCAAGCGCAATGCCCGGCAAGGTAGAGACATTGATGGTAAATGACCCTTCGTTGAACGGCGGCAAGAAACTCCGACCCAGCGTAAAGAACAAACCCACAGCCACGGCAAACAATGCGCCTGTGCCCCACAGCATGGCTTTGCCTCCCCGAGGCAGCGCATAAGCGCCAGTGCCCTTGAGGGCGAGCAGCTTAACGAGCAACCGCGAATACCCCTCGCGCAGCTTGACACTGGCCCAAGGCTGCTTTGCCATCTTCTCCATTGCCTTTTTCGAGCCGAGAAGCATGCTGCAAAGCACCGGCGTAACCGTCAAAGCCACGATGGTCGAGGCAATCAACGCCACGATAAATGCCACGCCCAGGGGTATCAGCATTCTGCCCTCCATACCGCTCAGGAAGAATAGCGGCAAGAACGAGGCTATGATAATCAGTGAGGAATTGAATATCGGCATTCTCACCTCGGCCGAGGCGTGGTAGACCACATCGAGCACCCCCTTGCGTTCGACCTTAGGCTTAGCATGATTTTCGCGCAGGCGCTTATAGACATTCTCGACATCGACAATGGCATCATCGACAAGCGAACCGATAGCAATGGCAATGCCACCGAGACTCATAGTATTTATGGTAAAGCCGAAAGCATGAAGCACCAGCAGCGTCAGAATAATCGACAAGGGCAATGCCACAAGAGATACGATGGTGGCCCTAAGATTCATCAAGAAGAAGAACAGCACCATCACCACAAAGATGGCACCCTCGAAGAGCGAACTCTGGAGATTGCCTATCGAGCGGTCGATGAAATCGCTCTGCCGGAATATGTCGGTCGAGATGGTAATGTCTGAGGGCAATGAGGCGCGCAGGGTCTCAAGCCTCTCCTCAATCTCTTGCGTTAGGGGGATGGTGCCAGCGCCGGGTTGCTTGGTCACGGTAATCAGCGCCCCCTCTTGACCTTGGATCGAGGCGGTGCCGAGGCGCTGAGCCGCCGGAGCCACGGTCACTTGGGCTATGTCGCCAAGGGTGACTATGCCCTGCTCGTCGCTGCGCACCACGCTGTGCTCGATGTCGGCGGCGCTCTTTGCGCTCATGTCGCCCTTGACGATGTACTCGTTGCCGTATTGATACAAGCTGCCGCCTCCCACATTATCGTTGAGGCTCTCGGTTGCGGCAATCACTTCTTGCAATGTCACGCCTCGCTGGCGCATGGCAGCCGAGGAGAGCTGGATTTGATATTCCTTGGGTTCGCCACCCAACACCGACACCTGGGCCACGCCAGCCATAGCGAGCAAACGCGGAGCTATGGTGCGGTCGGCTATGTCGCGCATCTCCATTACCGAGGTTGAATCAGCCGTGAGGCCGATAATCATCATCTCGCCGAGAATCGACGACTGCGGACCCATAGTAGGTACGCCAGCCCCGGGAGGAAAGTCCTCGGCCAGTGATGTGATGCGCTCGGCCACAGTCTGCCGCGCATGGTAGATATCGGTGTCCCAGTCAAACTCGACCCATACCACCGAGAAGCCCGAAGAAGAAGCAGAACGCACGCGCCTCACCCCCGATGCACCATTGACAGCAGTCTCGATTGGAAAAGTTATAGATCTCTCAACCTCCTCGGGCGCCATGCCTTGCGCCTCGGTCATCACCACCACGGTGGGAGCGTTGAGGTCAGGGAAGATGTCGACATCCATGCGCAGCAAAGCCGCCATGCCGGCAGCCATGGCCACGATGGTCAGCACCAGCACAGTGAGCCGGCTCTGCAATGAGAATTTTATGATTCTATTCAGCATAGTCACTCCCCATTAATGGTTATGGCTATGCCCCTCGGGAGCCACGCGGCTGCTCTCAGCGAGCCTTACCGCCACTACCCCGTCGACCACGATTTGCTCATCTCCATTGAGGCCCGAGAGTATCTCAACATTGGTGCCATCATTGGCACCAATCTTCACGGGAATCTTCTCATAGCAATCGTCATCAATCTGGCGATACACGAAATAAGCGCCCTGCTGTTCTGACAAAGCCGACAGAGGCACTGACATTGCGCCCTCGAC
Organism: Muribaculaceae bacterium Zag1; assembly: GCA_002633115.1. Classification (GTDB taxonomy): domain Bacteria; phylum Bacteroidota; class Bacteroidia; order Bacteroidales; family Muribaculaceae; genus CAG-873. The sequence goes on along the minus strand of NWBJ01000024.1, from coordinate 28,729 downwards.
TGGTTCGCCCAGCAAGTACACCTTGAGATAAGAGCCATGGGTGAGCTGGCCGTTGTTGTCAAAGGTGAAATACAGAGGCACGTATCCTCTCTGGCTGGCTATGCCCTTGGGCGAAGTGATGCGCTTGGCCCCCATTTCGTCAAGGCTGTACACCTGGCCGGTTATGGGGTCGGCCACATTGGCCGATGAGATTTGAGGCAGACGCGAACGGAAACGCTCAGGCAAGTCTGCCCTCAAAGTCAGCATCTCCTCGCTGCAAGCCACAGCAATCGGAGTGCCAGCCTCGACATATTCGCCCTCTTGCACCAGCATGCGGGTGACTACGCCATCGATGGGCGACACGGCTTGGCCCGAGGCGGCTGAGGCACTGTAAGCGGCCTTGGCCTGCTTGTAAGCCTGTTCGGCCTCGGCATAAGTTTTGGCAGTAACTATTCGCTCTTCATACAGAGGCGTGATGCGGTCCAGTTCGGCCTTTGCCGCCTCCAATGCGGCCAGGGCCACAGCATTGGCATCGCCGCCGGTGAGGCTTGAGGCCGAGATATGGGCCACGACCTCGCCGCGCCTCACCTCGGTGCCATCCATCATGTGGGGCGCATATTTCACCACTCCCGATGTCGGAGCGGCAATGGCCGATGATGAATTAGGCGTATCCACTATCTCGCCAGCCACAGTTATTGCTGGCCGGAATGCGCCAATGCTTACCGCCTCGGCCCTCACGCCAAAACGCTCGGCGCTCTGAGGCGCCAGTGTAATTTCACTCCCAGTCTCTGTTTCTGGATGGTCATGATGATGACCTACTTCATCATCTGAATGTTTGTGGCCACAAGCAGTCAAACACAATGCCCCGACTGCAAGCCAGAAATATTTTGCTTTCATTCTATTGAGTAAAGTAAGATAAAGACAAGTCCCCGGGAAAAGTCTCATGCGTGCTGAGCGCTGCTCCCTTCAGCTTTAGGCCGATGCTGGGCCTTATATAGTTGATAAGAATTTACCAAATTATGCCAGATGCTGTAGAATCCGCCCACAATCGAGGTGATTGGGGTGAAGAATGTATAGCCAAGCCAGATTGCAAGCACAGTATTTTTCTGCCCAAGCGCCTGCCCGGCTGTAACCTTGTCGCCATACACGGCTCCAATCTTGCGCCCTGCCCAGAATTGCAAGGCGCAACTCGCCAATGACACCACCACGAGCCATCCCTGAGTCGACAGTGGCACCTGGCTATGCACGATGCTGCGCGTGGTGACTACCATGGCCAGGGTCAACGCCACAAGCCAAAGATAGAAAGGCGCATCTTGCATCCTGAGCAACTGTGCATGCAGCGGCGGTGCGAGATAGCGCACCAGCAATGCCAACACCAATGGCAACAGCAATAGCGGAAACACCTTGCCGAGTATCAGCATCGAGGCATTAAACACCGTCATGTCGGGATTGGGATGCACAAACGGCAGCAACGCCGGGATGAGGAGTGCGGCTGCCAGATTGATAAGTATCGTATAGGTGGTGATTTGCTCGACATTTCCACCCAGCTTGCGCGTGATTACTGCCGCCGCTGTGGCCGTGGGGCAGATAAAGCATATCATAGCGCCCTCAAGCACCACGCGCAGATGGCTATGAGGCAGGCACACAAGCACCAGGCCAATCAGGGTGAAAAGGCCGCACTGAATCAGCAACAGCCAGCCATGCCAGGGACTGAGCCGCAGATGGTGAGGGTCGATCTTGCAAAAGGTAAAGAAAAGCATCATGAAGATGAGAGCGGGCTGCAGAAAATCTACAGCCTCGCGGGCAAAGGCCGAAGCCCTCTCCAGAAGCGGGATATTCACAAAGATGAAATACCCAGCCACACCGCTCACCATGGCTATGATGAGCGCCCAGTCGCGCAAATATTGGATTCCTTTCATTTCAATTGCAAAATTACGAATTTTATTTAAGAAAATACGCTATCTTTGCTGCACAATTCCACTGTGGAGTTGCATAATTATAAATCAATCCCATTTTCATCCCGCATAAGCAATGGATTCTGCACCTTATAGCCCAATGCAACTGATCAAGCGCCATTTGTTTGCCATGCGCAATGGCGTGATTGCCGACACTCTGCGCCGTGGGGGGTCGCCTTTCTCAATCATCTTTGGCGTGAATCTGCCCCAACTGACCGAGATAGCCGCGACCCACGGCCCAGACCGCGAACTGGCCGAAAAGCTGTGGGCAAATACCACCACTCGCGAGAGCATGCTACTGGCCCCGATGCTGATGCCAAGAGAGGATTTCAACGAGGACGAGGCTACCCGCTGGGCCGAGCAGTCGCCTTGTCCTGAGGTGACCGATGTGCTGTGCCTGAAACTGCTGCGCCACCAGCCTTACGCCTTAGATTTGGTCAAGAGGCTACTGGACGACCCCAAGCCAATGTCGCGCTACACGGCACTTAGGCTAATGTGCAATCTGGCACCACAGCACATAGAAATGGCTGTCGAGATAGGCAGACGGGCGCAACCCGAGGTGGCCCATTATCCGCAAACTCGTCAGCCGGTCGAGGTGCTGCTCAGTTATGCCGACCTCGACTGAGCAGTCCGGCGCTGTCGAGTTTCTCCTCGACGGCGCTGACATAAGCCTCAGCGGCGAGGGTATCGCCAGCGGCTTTAATCTTCTCCTCGCGGGCGCGGATTGCGAGCAAAGCTTTTTCTTGCTCCACTGAACCCTTAGGCAGACTCAGCACCTGCTCAGCGGCCTCATATCCTTTCTGTATAGCATATATCTCGTTGGCAGTCAGCTCTCTGGCTTTCTCATGATGGCACCCCGCCATCACCCCACAAACACCAACCACCAACAATACGCCTCCCTTAATATTCTCCCAGCTTTTCACTATTAACTATTCACTTTTCACTATTAACTATTCACTATTCACTATTCACTATTTCTCCCACTCTCTCCCTCACTTTCTCCATAAGCCAGCGAGGAGTTGATGTGGCTCCGCATATACCTATCGATTCAGAGCCTTTGACCCATTCCGGATCAATCTCCTCGGCATTTGACACCAAGTAGGTCGAGGGATTGACATCCTTGCAATGGCCATAGAGTATACGGCCATTACTGCTCTTGGCCCCAGCCACAAACAGGATAGTGGCGTGGCTCTGGGCAAATTTCTTGAGGTGCTCTACGCGGCTGGCCACCTGGCGGCAGATGGTGTCGAAAGATTTGAAATTAGCATTAGCGGCCTTGCGTTGGCCAATTGCCGAAATCATGCCCTGAAAACCCTCGAGCGACTTTGTGGTCTGGGAGTAAAGGGCTATGTCTTTGTTGAAATCAATCTTGTCGAGCTGCGAGTCATTCTCAACAACGATGGCATCGCCGGCAGTCTGGCCCACCAGGCCATTGACCTCGGCATGGCCAATCTTGCCGTAAATTACAATCTGGGGGTGAGAGGGCTGGTCGTAAGCGGCCTTGATGCGCTGTTGCAGTCTCAGCACCACCGGGCAAGTGGCATCAATAATCTCGATATTGTTGCGCTTTGCCAATTCATAGGTCGACGGGGGTTCGCCATGGGCGCGCAGCAGCACCTTCACATCATGCAAGTCGGCCATCTGCTCATGGGTGATAGTGACCAGCCCCTTTTGGCGCAGACGCTCTACCTCATCGCTATTGTGCACGATATCGCCGAGGCAATACAGTGTGCCGGATTTCTCCAGTTCCTCCTCGGCCTTTTGGATTGCGGTAGTCACGCCGAAGCAGAAACCGCTGCTCTCATCGATTTCAACCATCAGATTACTTGTTTTCGAGTTTGGAAATCACTCTGTTGTATTGATCCAGGAGCCATTGGTCTTGTTCTGCCACGGTCATATTGGAATTGTCGAGCAGCAGGGCATCGTCGGCGCGGCGCAGAGGGCTCTCGGCGCGTGTCTCATCGATATGGTCGCGGTGCATCACATTGGCCAGCACATCCTCGTAGCTTACAGCGCTGCCCTTCTCGACCATCTCCTTAAATCGGCGCTGTGCGCGAGTTTGGGGCGAGGCGGTTACAAAGATTTTGAGTTCGGCATGGGGGAACACCGTGGTGCCAATGTCGCGACCGTCCATCACGATGCCCTTTTGCTTGCCCATAGCCTGCTGGGCTGCCACCAAGGCATGGCGCACAAACGGCAGAGCAGCTATGGTCGACACATGGTTTGAGACATTGATGCGGCGTATCTCGTTCTCAACATCGGTGCCATTGAGCAGAGTGCGCTGTGAGCCATCGGTCTGGAGCGCAAAGTCAATAACAATCTCAGGCATCGAGGCCGAGAGCGCGGCCTCGTCCACCTCGCCAGCCGAGGAAATCCAACCCTGCTGCATAGCGAAATAAGTCACAGCGCGATACATGGCGCCAGTGTCGATGTAGCGATATTGTATCTTTGATGCCAAGCGGCGAGCCATGGTGCTCTTGCCTGATGACGAGTATCCGTCGATTGCTATTATTATCTTTGTCATGAGACTGTTTTTTGTCTTTGGTTTTTAGCTTTTGACTTTTGACTTTTGACTTCTGACTTTTGACTTCTGACTTTTGACTTTTGACTTTTGACTTTTGACTTCTGACTTTTGACTTTTGACTTTTGACTTTTGACTTTTGACTTCTGACTTCTGACTTCTGACTTCTGACTTTTGACTTCTGACTTTTGACTTGTTTACAGTATCTCGGCGAGGTTGAGACTGAGGTTGAACATCAGGGTGGTGGCGCCGGTTGTGGGCTGTGCCAGGGCTATGCCTACGCCAAGGCGGCTAGTGCGTATGCCGAAAGCTGCCGACCAGCCCGACAGGAAGTTGCGCGAATATGTGGCCATATCGGTGCGCGTCTTATAGTTGTAGCCCACGCCGAGATACCAGTTGGGGCTGCTGATCAGGTCGGCTCCAAACACCAGATGCCTAAACAGATTGCTCGAGAAGCTCTCTTTCAGCTCCATCTTGGTGTCAGATGCGCCATCGCCGTATTCATAATACGGCAGTTTCCATTTGGTCAGATTCCAAGCGGTGATTGAGAATCTCACCGGGAAATTGCCAAACGACTGCGACCAACCGAGCCTCACGTCAATCGGCATGCGGTCATAGCTCTCGTGAAATTTCTTGACCTGACCGCCGAGATTGGCCACAACAGCCGAGAGCGAGAGGTCGCGGTCGGCATCAAAATAGTTGATGCCCAGGTCAACGCCAATGGCCCAGGCCGTGTATTCGGCATAAGAGCTGTAGGCTGCCTTGAGGTTGAAACCGCCTCGCAGATTGTCGGTGATATCGTGGGAGTAAGCTCCCATAAAGGCCACATCCTTGGGCGATATGGTGCCGAGCTCGGTGCCGGTCTCGTCCATTTCGCGTATCGAGCCGTAGCCGAAATACTGTATGGCTGCCGACCAGGCTCCGTGCTCGCCAACCGAGTTGGCATAGCGGATACCGGCAAAGTTGCTGTCGCCGACATAGCGCATATAGCTGAGCGCCAGCTGTTCCTCCATCTCCTGGCCCAGCAATGCCGGGTTTTGGTCAATGGTGGTAACATCGTCGTCGACAAGGCTGATGTTGACGCCTCCCAAGCCATAGATGCGGGTCGAGAGGGGCATATTGAGAAACTCATAAGCCGTGGTGCCGTCCTGAGCCATCGTGCCCAAGGCGGCAGTCACGCTTAAAGCGGCTGCAATGAGTCTGAGTTTTGACATTATCGGGTGCAAAGTTACTAATAATATTTTAAACGAGAAAACCTCTCACTTATTATCGTAACTTTGCCGTATGAAGAAAGCCTCAGAAATAGAACTCGACAAAATAGATACCAAAAGCGCTGAGTTTCAGAATGCGCTTGCCCTGCTTGCCTACACCAACCAGTCGGTGTTTCTCACCGGCAAAGCCGGCACTGGCAAATCAACTTTTCTGCAATATCTGACCCGCACCACCAAGAAGAAATATGTGGTGCTCGCCCCTACCGGCATCGCCGCTGTCAATGCCGGTGGCCAGACCTTGCACTCTTTTTTCAAGCTGCCTTTCAAGCCGATGCTGCCCACCGACCCCGAGGTAGTGTCGATAACGCGCCTGCGCGAACGCATGAAATACAACAAGCAGCATGTCAAGCTATTGAAGAGCCTCGACCTGATCATCATCGATGAGGTGTCGATGGTCAGGGCCGACACAATCGACTTTATCGACCGCTTGATGCGCGTCTTTTGCGGCAACCTGCGCCAACCATTCGGCGGCAAGCAATTGCTGCTCGTGGGCGATGTGTTCCAGCTCGAACCGGTCATTACCGGCGATGTCAAGGACGTGCTGGCCCATCACTATAGGGATGGCTCTTTCTTCTTCAACGCCGCTGCTTTTCACGAGCTCTCGATCGTGCCTATCGAGTTGCGCAAGGTCTACCGGCAGTCTGACCCACAATTTATCAGCCTGCTCGACCGCGTGAGGGTCGGAGCGCCGTCGCTTAGCGATATCCAGACCCTCAACGCCCGCGTCGAGAGCCAAGCCTCGCTCATCGATGATGACTTCACCATGACCATCGCCACGCGCCGCGACATGGTCGACCATATCAACCATACCCGATTGGAATCGCTGACCACGCCCGAGCACAACTTCGTTGGCACTATCAATGGCGAATTTCCAGAAAACTCCCTGCCTACCGACATGGAACTGGTGCTAAAGGAGGGAGCCCAGGTGGTGTTTGTCAAAAACGACCCAGAGCGCCGCTGGGTCAACGGCACGATCGGACTCATCGTTGACTTTGGCGAGGATGGGATAATGGTCGAACTCGAAGACGGCTCCAAGCATGCCGTGATTCCCGAGACTTGGGAAAATGTGAAATACGAATACGATGAGGAAAAGCAAGAGGTGACGGAGAATGTCATTGGTAGCTACATACAGTACCCGCTCAAACTGGCTTGGGCCCTCACCATACACAAGAGCCAAGGCCTGACTTTTGACAAGGTAATCATCGATGTGGGCCAGGGGGCTTTCTCGGGAGGTCAAACCTACGTGGCGCTCAGCCGCTGCCGCAGCCTGCAGGGAATCAAGCTGCGCTCGACTGTCAACGCCAGGGATATCTTTGTCAACCAAAGAGTGGTAGCATTCAGCCGCAACTTCAACAACCAGAGTCTGATTGTGTCGGCGTTGGAGTATGCCAAGGCTGATGACCTGTACCATCGGGCTGCAATTAGTTTCAACCAAGGCGAATACACCCAGGCTGTCGACCTATTTACCCAAGCCGTAGCCGCACGAAGCGAATTGCATCGCCCCGACGTGGCGCGCCTGCTCAAGCAGAAACTGCTCATCATCGATCGCCTAAAAAAGGAGAATGCCCAGCTGCAAGCCCAAGTCAAGAGATTGTCGCAGGAAAAGAAAAGTCCCGACAAGAAAAATCCGCCAAAAGAAAAGCCCGGCAAGAAACCGCAGGGCAGTAAAAAATAAAGGGCCTACCTTCACAGGCCTGCCCTTTAAATGAAATCACTTTTCAAAAGTAATACGCGAGACGCACTGTCACTTGACGCGTGCGCGCGCTGTAGTCAGTGAGCAGCTTGGTTTTGAGGGCGTAAGTCATGCCCCAAGTGTACGAGGCTGACAATTGCCATCTGCGCAGAATCTCCACGCCGCCACCCACTGCCAAACTCAAGTCGCCGCCTGAGTAGTCAATCGCTTTGCAGCGATTATGGCCGAGCAGGATGTTAAACTCCGGACCGCCATAGACGAATGGGGCCAGGGTATCTTCGAACCCGCCCATTCTGGTCCATTTAAATCTCAGATGGAAAGGTATTTGCAACTGGTGCAACATCACTCGAGTCTTGCCATAGCCCTCAGACGACCATATCAGTTTGTCGCCGAGGTCGACATTAGCGCCGCCCATATTGTAGATGGCACCCAAGTCGATGCCGAAGCCGATGCCGGGGAACATGAGTTCGCCCAACACGCCAGCCTGAAAACCTCCCACCTTGCTCACCGGAGCCAGGTCTTGCTTGAAATGCAGATTAGTGATCAATCCGCCCACTATTCCAGCATATCTGAACTGAGCCGTTGCCGGCATCGCTGCTCCCAACAAGACCGCTACGGCCAATAGTATTTTGTAGAATCTCATTATCTATAGTCTGATTTGATTATTTCCTGTCTGCTCATTTGGCCAATGCCTCAACAAGCTGATCTGCGGCTACTGTCTGCTGCTCGCCGCTCACCATGTTCTTTACCGATACCTTGCCATCGGCGAGTTCGGATTCGCCGATAATGGCCACAAAGGGCACAGCCATATCGTTGGCATAAGCCATCTGCTTTTTCATCTTTGAGGCATCGGGATACACCACTGCCGAAATGCCGGCTTGGCGCAATTTCTTGACTTGGCGCATCGATTCGGCTGCCTCCTTTTGGCCCAGATTGAGGAACAGCACCTTGGGCCCGGCTTTGGCATCTGCCGGATAGAGGTTCAGTGCATTGAGCACATCATAGATGCGGTCAGCGCCAAAGCTGATGCCTACGCCTGATACTCCGGGCAATCCGAATACTCCAGTCAGATTGTCATAGCGTCCACCGCCGGTGATGCTGCCAATCTCTACATCCTTGGCCTTTACCTCAATGATTGTGCCGGTATAATAGTTGAGGCCGCGAGCCAATGACACATCCAGGTCGAGTTCGGCATCAAGGCCCAGTGCCAAGGTTGCTTCAGTCACCTCTTTTAGTTCCTCTACTCCCTTGCGTCCGATTTCTGACGGGGCCAGCAACTGCTCAAGCGCAGCTAAGCGCTCGGCCACAGTACCCGATATCTTCAGGATAGGCTCGAGAGCGGCGATTGACTCAGCCGAGAGACCGCGTTCGGCCAATTCCTCGTTTACCTTTTCAATTCCTATCTTGTCGATTTTGTCGATAGCGACGGTGATATCAATCAATTTGTCGGGTGCGCCTATCAATTCGGCTATGCCAGCCAGCACCTTGCGATTGTTGAGCTTGATGGCGATGCGCACGCCCAGACGGCGGAACACCTCATCAATCATCTGCAGCAGGTCAACCTCGTTGAGCAGCGAGTCAGAACCAATCACATCGGCATCGCACTGGTAAAATTCGCGATAGCGACCCTTTTGGGGTCGGTCGGCACGCCACACCGGCTGCATCTGATAGCGCTTGAATGGGAATTGCAGTTCGCCACGGTGTTGCACCACATAGCGGGCAAAAGGCACAGTCAGGTCATAACGCAGTCCCTTCTCGCACAATTGCGATGCCAAGCGGGCGCAGTCGCCGCTCTCGATGAGAGCCTTGTCGGCTCCGCGCAAGAAATCACCAGAATTGAGGATTTTGAAGAGCAGCTTGTCGCCCTCTTCGCCATATTTGCCCATCAGGGTGGAGAGATTCTCCATCGCCGGGGTCTCGATGGCTTCGTATCCATACAGACGAAACACATCCCTTATAGTATTGAATATGTAGTTGCGCTTGGCCATCTCGGCAGGCGAGAAGTCGCGAGTGCCCTTTGGAATTGAGGGTTTCTGTGCCATGATTAGAAATTTTGTGCAAATCTACAAAAAAATTCTCAAATGAGAAAACAGTTGTCTATATCTCTAACCTACAACTGCCCGTTTACACCGTTTTTTCACTAACTTTTACATATCCGGGGCCGCTGGAAGTACTGTTTGAGGACTTCGGCCGACAGCACGCCATCAGTCTCCACCTCGAGCATGACGGGCTTAGTGCACTCGGCAAAGAGGTGCCAGACTGTTTTAAGCATCTGTTTTGACCGAGCGCGATAATACTCAAAGCCGAAAGCCCGGGCTAATTCCATTAGCGGGAGATTCACCGGCTGGCAGAAAAATTCTTCTCTCTCCTCCAGCCCAGCGGTCGAGGCCACAAACCTGAAGATTCCCCCACCCTGATTGTTGAGCACTGCCATCTTGAAATTTTGTGGGATTTGTTTTGCGGCCAGCGCTCCCAGGTCATACTGGGCACTCATGTCGCCTGTGATCAGCAGCGTCGGTTGCTTGTAGGCGAGTGCCGCGCCAATGGCGGTGGATGTGCTACCGTCGATGCCGCTCACACCTCGATTGCAATCGATGCGATGGATTTGGCCATAGTCAAAGAGCTGGGCATAGCGCACGGCCGTGCCGTTTGACAATTGCACATTCCAGCCACGGGGCACATGCTTGATGATTTGGCCCATTGCCAGGAAGTCGCTCCAAGGCGCACTCTTGAGATACGCCGCAGTTGCCTCATCAGCCGCATCGGCTGCGCTGCGCCATAGAGCTGAATAATCACTGGGAGCATTGTGCGGCTGGATACCCGAGGCCAATTGCTGCAGGAATGGGGCTGTCTCCATCTCGATACGACGTGTAAGGCCCATGAAACAGTCGACAGAATAGGGTTGCAAGCCCACATGCCAATGCTCCACGCCTCGATGCTGGGCCGAAATCTGGCGAAGCCACGCCTTGACGAAGCGCGACACCAACGAGCCCCCGATGGTAATCACCACATCGGGTGCCAACTGTTCTTTTTCCTCAGCCGTAAGGATGCTAAGCACACTGTCGATGTTGCCGATAAATCGACGTCCGCCATGCAAATTGGCTTGCGCCTCGTGCAGCACTGCCACGTTGGGCTTTGCTGCGAACTTGAGCAGCGCAGTGTTGACCTTGCCATTTGGCGGCATAAAGCCTGCGATGATAAGCACCTTGCGCGGCGAGGCTATTTCTTCGGCGAGTTCTCGCGCCTCGCGCGTGGGCAACATAGCCACCGGACGCACCACGCTGATTTTGCGCTCTGCTGCAAACGGGCCCTCGGCCATCTGTCCCAACGGGGCATCAAGTTGCACATTGATATGCACTGGACCTTGCGGGGCACTCTGCGCCATGAGCATGGCATCGTTGAGAGTGCGGTTGATATGCCAAGCCTGGGTAGGGTTGCCAGTCTCGACTGGCACATTGTAGCTCTCCTTGACGATATTGCGCAGCACGCCTATCTGGCGTATGGTCTGGCTGTCGTCTTGGTCGATCCACTCGGCTGGACGGTCGGCCGAAATGACTATCAATGGTACTCGCCGATAGAATGCCTCGGCCACTGCTGGGGCGAAATTGAGCACGGCGCTCCCTGAGGTGCACACCACAGCCACCGGCTGGCCAGTGAGGGATGCGTAGCCCAGGGCCATAAAGGCAGCCGAGCGCTCATCGACCACTATCTCGGCTTGCAGCTCTGGATAGCGATGTATGGCCACAATCAGAGGGGCGTTGCGCGAGCCGGGACAGACGAATGCTTTTTTCACTCCGTGCTGAGCCAGCAGGTCAGCAATCATGCGGCAAGATGCTTTGTCGGTAGTCATATCGTAAAGAGGCCGGCCATTGTGGCCGGCCCCTGCAAGCTGAAAGGATTAATAATATTGTCTTTGGTTTTTGGCTTTTAGTTTTTGATTTTTAGTTTTTGGAAAAATTGCTTTTCTTGGCAAATGGTTTCTGGATAGCTTCCAAATGCCAAAAGCTAAAAACTAAAGACCTTATTTGTCTAGTTGTTCGTACTGGAGGGTGAGCGAGGGTTGGTCGCATACCTCGGCCGGGCCGAAGTACTGGATAGGACCGGGATATACGTAGCAGGTCTCCTTGGCCCACTTGTCGCGCTTTGAGGCGAATTTGAGGAACGGACGGCCATTGAGGTCGACGAGAGCCTTTTGGATCACAGGCTTCATCTCGCCGTGGCGGCGCTCCATGTTCATCATCATGGTGATTGGAATACCGCCAGCTACCCATTGCTCAGCGCGCTTGCACAGGTCGCGCACGCTTGACATGTAGCCGGTGACGCCAGCGCGGATCAGGCACGAAGCGTTGAATCCGAGAGCGTAGCAATAGTCAGCGTCAAAGTTTGACGGAGCGGCGCAGCGGCCCTCGTAGCCGAAGAAGTGGTGCATGGCAGCGAATTTGCCCTTGTACTTGCCCTCTTCCTTCATCTGGGCGAGCTTGCGGCCTACCATCTCGCTGAGCAGTTTCTCGGTCTCGATGAGCGACACTTGCACATTGCCGTGGGGGTCGCGGTCGAGAGTGAGCTGGCGAGCAACGCCCTCGGGGAGCGAAGCGTAAGCCTTGGCGTTCTCCTCTGACAGGTGTGAGAGCACCCATTCGCGCTGCTCGGCAGGCGAGAGAGCGGCAAACTCATCAGCATTGGCAGCGAGCAAGTCGTTGAGCTCGGCGATGAGGCGTTTGATAGCGGGGATAAACTCAATCAGGCCTTCGGGGATGAGCACTGTACCGAAGTTGAGACCTTCGTCAGCGCGGTTGGCCACGATGTTGGCGATGTATTCCACCACGTCGTCGAGGGTTTGATCCTTAGCCTCAACCTCCTCCGAGATGATGCACACGTTAGGTTGGCATTGCAGAGCGCACTCCAGAGCGATATGGCTGGCTGAGCGGCCCATCAGCTTGATGAAGTGCCAGTATTTCTTTGATGAGTTACAGTCGCGTTGGATATTGCCGATGACCTCGCTGTAGACCTTTGTAGCTGTGTCAAAGCCGAATGAGGTCTCGATCAGATTGTTCTTGAGGTCGCCGTCAATGGTCTTGGGCACACCAATCACTTGCACTCCAGCGCCGATTTGCTTGTAGTATTCGGCGAGCACAGCGGCATTGGTGTTTGAGTCGTCACCGCCGATGATTACGAGGGCGGTGATACCGAGCTCCTTCAGAATCTCAAGACCCTTGTCAAACTGCTCTTTCTTCTCGAGTTTGGTACGGCCAGAACCGATCATGTCGAAACCGCCAGTGTTGCGGTATTCGTCGATGATGTCGGCTGTGAGTTCTTTGTAGTCATGGTCGACAAGACCGCCGGGGCCCATCAGGAAACCATAGAGCTTGCTGCCCTTGTTGATTTTCTTGAGACCGTCGAAGAGGCCGCAAATCACATTGTGTCCGCCAGGAGCTTGGCCGCCCGACAGGATTACGCCTACGTTGATGGGTTGACCCAACTGGGGATTGGGGTTCTTTTCAAATGTGATCTCGGGCAGACCGTAGGTGTTGGGGAAGAGGGCTTTAATTTCTTCCTGGTTTGCCACCGACTGGGTGGGCTTGCCTTCTACGGCTTTCACAGCACCCTTGAGTGCGTAGGGCAGCTTAGGTTGATAAGCTGCGCGTGCCTTTTGCAATGCGCTCTTTTTCATTATGATAGTTTCTTTTTGTAAGAATATATTGCGTTTTACTTTGCAAAGTTAACAATTATTTCTTAATCCGCGAAAAAAATAACATACTTTTGTCTCGCCAATTCGCCCTTTTGACCAATGGTTTAAACAAAAAGGCCCATAATGGGCCTTTTCGTTATTTATCGCTTGTATATGAGCCGTATTTGTAACCGTACTTGTAGCCATACTTGTAGCCATACTTGTAGCCATAGTGGCCCGAGCCACCCTGGGTGCCGTTGAGCAGCAAGCACAGGTTTTTGTATTTGCCGCTCTTGTAGAAATTCTCTACCTCGGGCAGCATTGAGCGGTCGAAGAGACCAGCGCGGATCACAAAGATGGTCTTGTCGGCCAGCTGGTTGATGATCGACGCATCAGCCACAACCTCGACAGGCGGACAGTCGAGGAACACATAGTCGTATTCCTCCTTCAGCTCTTGCAGCAACTCGGGCAGACGCTGCGAGAAGAGCAACTCGGTCGGGTTGGGAGGGAGTGTGCCCACGGGGATAAGGTCGACCTTGGTGCCGCTGGCATTGTGGATAATCAGGTCTTGCACCGTTTCGGTAGTGCGCTCGGCCAGATAGTCGGCAATGCCCTTCTTTGGACGGCCGCCGTATTTCGACAGCTGAGCCTTGCGCAGGTCGAGGTCGACGCACAGCACCTTCTGACCCTTGAGCGCCAACGAGTCGGCGAGGTTGAAGGTGATGAAGGTCTTGCCCGAACCCGGGTTGGCACTGGTCATAGCCACAATGTGATGGCCCTTGCCGAGCATAAACTCCAGGTTGGTGCGCACCACGCGGAATGCCTCGTTGATCACATTACGGCTTCCCTCTTGCACCACGATAGCCTCAGCGCCGTGCACGAGCTGGGTCTTGCCGATGTTGCGCCCAAGTATGCGGTGGTTGATTTTGCTTTCTTTCTTCTTGATAGTCGATGCCTCGGGGATTTCGCCAACAAACGGCAGCGAGAGTTTCTCGAGGTCCTTGCGGCCGCGCACCACAGTGTTGAACATATCCTGCAGATAGATGATGGCCACGGGTATTACGATGCCGATTACCAAGGCTACGAGAAGCACCTGAGCCTTCTTGGGCGAGGTGGGACGCTTGCTGCCACCCGGCTCGTCGATGATGCGAGTGTTGTAGGCGGTGAATGCTTGCGACAGCTCATTCTCCTCGCGCTTTTGCAGCAGGAAGAGGTACAGGGCCTCCTTGACCTTTTGCTGACGCTCTACTGAGAGCAGATACTTGGCTTGCCCCGGATTGCTGGCGATTTGGCTCGTAGCCCTGCCGGCGGTTGCCTGCTGGCTGCGTATCTGGGTGTTGAGAGCGGCAATCTGGTTGTCGATAGCGGTGATCATAGCGCTGCGCATTTCGCTCAGGCTGCGGTCCATCTCTACTACCAATGGGTTCTTGGTCGAGCTGTAAGCAACCAAGCTGTTGCGCTCGAGCAGCTTGTTGTTGTAGTCGTTGATTTGCGAGGCAAGGCTGTTGTCGTTGAGGCCCGACGATACTGGCATCACCTGGAATTTATTGGCATCGTTGGCCAGATAATTCCTGATGTAGCGAGCCATGTACAGCTGGTTGTTGAGTTCGGTGATGCTCATCTCGGCATCGGTGGCTTGCTTCATATACATCGAGGCCACGTCTTGCACGTCGGGAATCAGGTGCTGGCTCTTGTAGGTCGAGATATCGCTATCCACATCGCCCAGCTCGTCCTCGATGATGCCGAGACGGTCGTTGATAAACATCGAGGTGCTCACGGCGATTTGGTTCTTATCCTTCACCCAATTCTCGTTGTACACTTGGATGAGGGTAGAGAGTATGTCATCGCCGCGCTGTATCGACACGTCCTTGACGCGCAGCAGGATCACGCTAGACTTGTCATCGTCTTGGCTTACAGTCAGTTCATCACAATATTTCTCAATTGCGTCATGCAGGTCTGATTTGTAGACGTATATCTCTTCGAGCTTCTTGGCATTGGCCTCCTCGCCCTCGACGAGCACTGGCGGCACAAAGGCGGGGTTGGGAGTAATGACAATGCGGCCGATGGGCGTGGCGATCGTGTCGAGCACCATGCCGGTGAGCGGCTTGTCGATGTATATCTCCTCCCGGTCGAGCTCAAATTCGTCGAGCACGACTTGGCGAGTGACAGAGTTGAGTATCAAACGGAATTTTGCAGCCTGCTTGTTGTTGAGGTCGATGGTATTGGCCTCGACAGGCAGGTCGGTGCCGTAAAGGGTGATGCGGTGGAATGTGCCGGGGGCCTGGTAGTTGAAGTCCAGCTTCAGGCGCCGCACAACCTCCTCCATAATCGATGAGGATTTCATCGTGAGCATCTCATTGCTGAGATTCACATTTGTGGTGAACATGCCAAAATCCTCAAAGGCCTCAGCCACATTGGCCGACGACTTGCCCTTTGAGTTCTCTTTGATCAGCACCGAGGCCGTGCGGGTATACACGGGCGGAGTGCGCAATATGTACAATACGGCCAAGCTCAGGCACAGTATGATTGAAATCACAAACCAGTACCATCTGCTGACGCATAAATAAAGCAAATCTTTTAGGTTGAGGCCAGCTTCCTCTTCTTGCTGGCTGTCGATTGTCTTTTCGGCGACTTCGGTCATCTTTGTCCTATGTAAATCGTAAGTACTCTAAGTGGTGGTATTGTGGTATTCATAGATTATGATGGCGGCGTGTGCGCTTTACTTGAACAGCAGCACCGCCAAAGACATCAGGAAGGACCCGCAGGTGAGGTAGAAACTGTACGATAGCAGAGTGTTGCCGTTGGTAGTGGCCTCGCGCTTGCGCTTATCGTTGGGCTCAACATACACGACATCGTTTTGCTGCAAATAAAAAACAGGAGAGGCATAGAGTGTTTGGGCGTCGCAGAGGTTGACTTCGTAGACCTTTTGGTCGCCAGCCTCCTGACGGAAGACCTTTACATTTGTGCGTTCGCCAGTGATGGCCAGGTCACCGGCATCGGCTATTGCTTGGAGAATGGTATAGCGATCTTTAGAGATGCTGTGGCGCCCGGGATTGTTGACGTCGCCCAGCACCGACACGCCCATATTCAGGTAGTCGACTACTACCACCGGGTCGGTGACGAGTTCTCGAGCTATGAGCTCTTGGCGCAGGTACACCTCAACCTGCTCGCGGGTGAGGCCGGCCACCGGGATGTTGCCAAGCTCGGGGAAGTCGATAGTGCCGTCGGCCTGGACAGTGTAGCCAATCTGGTTGGCCACAGTGGTGATGTTGGTGGTCTGGATGGCACCGGTCTGTAGGTTGAACATCTCAGAGAGCCTCTGGTCGGGGGTAGATACGATGATGCGCAGCTTGTCGCCGGCCTGTATCTTGACATCGGCGGGCAACTCCACGGTCACCTCGCTGCCATTTGAGATGTCTTGGAAATATACAATATCCTTAGGCGTGGAGCATGACCAAAGAGCCAACGCAGCAACGGCTATGGGTAAGAATAGATGTTTCATTGCATAAGTGGCACCTCCGCAAGGAGGAGATGGCCTAAATGATTATTGAGTTAATGTAAAAGTCTTTTTCTCTAAGTCGAAACGCATCTGTCACATAGTGGTTCGTTTCCATTGTGCAAAGTTACGACATTTTTCCCTTATTTCAAAAAACTCGGCCATATTTGTTAAAAAATTGGCCGATTATTCCTCAGATTAGAGGTTTATTTAGTTAATATTCTCGTCTTATGACAGGGCGAATGTTGATTAGTGCATAAAATTGATGTCTATCCTCACTTTGCCTCCCGAGGGCGATGGCCCGTACACTAGCACTGTGGCTGCAGAGAGCTGGGGGTGGCTCCTCACCCAATCCTTGGCTCGCTCAACCGCTGGGTCGGATGCCTCGCCCTCGATATGCACCATGGTGGCAATCGCGCCAGGCGGCAGCGACACATCGGGATTGACGCCGCTGCCGAAGTCAAGCTCTATGCTCAGATTCTGGTAGGTTGCGCCCTTGCTGCTTGAGCGCTCGCGCACTGGGCGCGTCTCGACGCTTACAGATGATTGCCCTTGTTGGCTCGGCTGAGAGCGGCGACCGAAATAAGCAGTCACGCCCACCGACACCCCAATAGCCCAGTCCACCCTCTGAGCCCGATAGTCAAATTGGCCATGCTCCAAGTCAAAACTGCTGGGATAGAAGTCTGCTGATATCCGCGCATCGACCGACACCCTCTTGCTATCGCCTATAAAGCGGCTGTACTGCAGGGCCGCATGGGCGGCAAGTTCGTTAGAACTGATGCCCTGGCCTCGGTAATTGAGATGATGCACCATGCCCAATCCCACGCCCAGTGTCAGGCGGTGCATGCTCGCTCGGCGCGGATGGGCTATGCGAGTCAGGTCCCACAGCAGCCATCCGCTCGCATCCCACACCCGGGTCTTCGTCTTCCAATACTCTTGGCCGTCGGCTGTGCGCATCGCCATGCCGCAGCGATAGGCATCATCCTCGTAAGGGGTATAGCCTCGGTAATCGCCATAACTGGCCTCTATCTTGATGCCCAATGCCGGCACCACCCATTTGCCAATGCCCACGCTGTAATGATTCGACACAGTGCCGGAGAAATCCCCAAGCTTGGCATAGTCGCCCCTGAAGGTATGCATCCCCGCCATGGCCGAGGCCATAAAGTCAGTCTCGCCCATTTGGTGCTCTTGCGCCGCGACATCACAGGCCAGCGCTACTGCCATAATCATTGTCAATAATCTCGGCATGAGTCTGCTCATAGACTAATATGGTTTTTGCTCAGAGCAAAGGCGAGGAATCCACCGCCGATTGGTTGTTCTGATTCTACTTGGCAGCCATGGCGCATCGAGCGCAACGATGCTGGATTGTCCTGTGCCACCGTGGCCATCATGCGCAGCCCAAGGCATGAGCAAATCGTGGCGCTGGCGCTCCACATGCTGCGTCCTACCCCACGGCTGGTATGAGGCTGAGCAACAAACAAACCCTGAAAAGTTTTGCCGATGCAGAATACTCTCAAGAAAAAGTAGCCCACCAACTGGCCCGTAGCTCTTTGCGTAGCCTTCATCATCAAGAAACCGCCAGACTTATAGAGCCTTAGCAAGGTCGGATAGTCAAAGCCATGAGGATGAAAATTCCTGACATAGTCCGGATTGGCTGCAAGCAGCATCTGAGAGATATCTTTCAGATCCTCCTTTTGCGGCCAGAGCGAGCCGATAGCCATTGGGCGATTCTGTCTCAAGCAATGGATTCAAATCATCACTCAGCGCAGGATAGCGCAGACGGCATAGGGCTCCGTTGAACCATTCCAACACGCTCCAGGCCCATGGCAGCTTATGCTTGCATTTTATCAAGAATCTCAGCATAAAATTCCATTTGACAATTCCTTACAAATTTAGCCTCAAACTTTTGAGCCACTGCCGCTCGGGCATTGGCTCCCATGTCCCTCCTCATTTTTCTCGATGAGGCAATAGCAGCCATGAGCCGAGCCATCGCCTCATAGTCGTTGACTGGTGCGACATAACCGTTGACTCCAGAATGGATTATCTCGCGGCTGCCGTTGACATCGGTCACTATGCAAGGCAGTCCCATCGCGCCGGCCTCAAGCACCACATTAGGGAATCCCTCGCGACGGCTCGGCAGCACCAGGCAGTCGGCCATCGCATAGAGCCACCTCACATCTTGTTGCCAAGGCAGCACGGTCACCCATCTCGGAGCAATTTCACGGATTTCGCCTTCCAATATCTCGTCCTCGTCAGGGCGGCTTCCAGCCATCACAAGCATCCCCTTGTGGCCTCGCTGGCAAAATAGCCTGAAGGCTTGCAGCATCTCTCTTATTCCCTTGTCAATGCTGAAACGACCAACGTAGAGAAAAATCACGCCATTATCCACGATGCCTAACTCTACCCTACCCCTCCTCGCATCGCCGATGGCCAAAGCCGCTAAGGAATAGTGATTTAGGTCAACGCCCCTCACATTGCCATTGCCTAGTATCTTGACATCTTTGTTGGGACGCACGCCTCTGACCAAGTCATCCTTTACTCCCTGCCCCTCGGCTATCACATGGGTTGCGCATTTGCAAATCATCCAGTCTGACAGCCGAAAAGCCTGACGCCTCCATCCCTTAGCGGTAGGAAAGAGCAAGCCGGTGAAAGTATGCACTCTCACTTTCACTCCGGCCAAACACGAGGCCAACATTGCAATCAGTCCAGCCTTGGGCGTGAGGCTATGCACGCATAGCGGTTTTTCTCGCCTCAGCAGCCGCCACATTTTCAGCAGTGCTTTCAGATCGCTCCACAGAGCGATTTGCCGCTTCATCTCTACGGCGTGGGCGCTTGCTCCGGTTTTTCGACCCACCTCGCGCAGTAATTCTGATTCCGTGGCAACGATGCCAACGTCGTATTCCTTGGCCATGTCCTCGAGGATGGCGCTGCAAAACACATCAAGCGAGAGAGCAACCGTCGAGACCCGCATTATTTTCTTTTTCATGGTAGTAATCATGTGATAAACAAGGTAAGGACTAAATACCCTAACAGGATCAGCCCGATGGCTCTGTCTTGGTGTTGCCAAAGGGTCAGATTGAGCAATGGGTATGCTATCACGAAAGGCATCATGCACCACGACAGATACCCTATGCGATTGCTGTAGGGGACCCCAATAAGCAAAAGCCACGCGGCATTGCACAAGCAATATGTCGCTGCCAAAATTTCATAAGCGCGATTAGAGGCTTTGCGCCTTACGCACACTTCCCAAATCAAAGGCAGAGGCAACATGCTGTACAATACGAAATCCCATCTGTAGCCCTGATGAGAGAACTGCTCCATATCAATCTCGCGCACATCGTTAGTCTGTAGGCGAGAATCCAAATCGAACGAAGGCAATGCCTCGGCTATTACGCCGCTAAAAACGATAGAGAGGAGAAGAGCTGCAACCCACACTGCCATTGCATAAGACGGTTTTTTCAATACGTAGCATGCACCAAGCGCACTCGCAATCTGCAACGCTGCGCTATGATGCAGAGAATAAGCGACTATCATCAGCGGAAATACCCAAAATCTTGGACCTTTGCAAAGGTATGTGATAGCCAGCACCATGATTTGGCAAGAAAGGCCGGAGCGTATGCCATTCACACCGTAAGCGTAAAACATCGCAGAACAGAGCACAAACGCCAGCGCAACCCCTACATGCTTGGGCATCAGTTTAATAGCGGCCAAAAGAGTCGAACCCATATAGGCCAATTCCACTATCAAGAAAAAGCCATGGGCCGACAGCCCAGCCTCTCGGCACCATCCCATAGCCATAATCCATAGCCATTCGTCGCGCCATCCCAATGAGGCTGGGTCAATGTCTATGCCCATCTCATAGACCATTGCGTAATTGTAAGTGTCGCCGAAATATATTCCGCTGAACGGCCTTAGGCCAAGCCATACGCCAATTGCCAGGAATAAGAGTCCTGGAATAAAGCTAGGCATTGGCCGCTTATACAAATTATTGCCCGGCTCCATGCAATACAAAGTTCCAAGCCCAAGGCTCAAGACACATGCGATGGATAGATACACTGGCCAATATAATGCCGACTCCATCTTATTAAATTTCATAGACAAAAGCCCAGGTTATCATCAAAATGCTCTCCTTTTGATTACCACTATGGCCACATTGGGAAATCTGCCCGAGGATGTCCACTGAGCAATTTTATCCAATGCACTGCGACGCGTCTTTCCCTCGGTAATTACAAATACCGTAGCTTCGACAAACCGCGCCATCAGAGCGGCGTCCACTCTGCACTCGGCTTTGTCAGCAGAATAGAGCACCAAACCCTTTTGGAGCACGATGCGATATGGAGGCACCTTTCCAGTCGGTATGACATCTGCGCTTGTGCCAATGAGGGGCAAAGCTTTGCCAAGGCCATTCTTAAGTCTTTCTTGTTCTCTGCTTTCCTCTGCCGAAGCAATCAATACGGCTTTGCCTTGCACATTATTCTTCATAAAGAGAGTCAAATCATGAGCCAATAGCTTTAATTCTTCTTCTCCCATCTTCTCACTTATCTCACCAAGAATTTTAAGGTTTCGCCCTTCCATATCAGAAATGTCCTGTACTGTAGGGTCAATCAGCAAATCCACATAGACTGCTATTAAAGGCAGTATTAACCCAACGGCTATCGCCAATAACCACAGGCGCCACTGGTTGGCTCGACTGGTATCCACCCCCACCGACGGCGGCTCTATCACTAAAGCATGGCGCCCGCTTAGTGCCTCGGACAACTGACTCTCTTCTTTTTTCTGCAACAGATACAGGAATAGATTCTCCTTCACCTTTTGCTCCCTGCCAACTGACAGAAGGTATTGCGATTGTATGGGACTTTGAGAAATCCTTGACTGAGCCAAGGCGAGAACTGTTTCCTCTTTTTCGCATTGCAGTTGCAGTCGCGAAATCTCATTTCCCAGCGATTCATCAATAGATTGACGCAGTGCCTCTAATTCTTCCTCCAGATCGATGACGAGAGGATTCTGTTCTGAGGAATGTGCGAGCTTGGAGTTGCACCGAATCATCACCTCGTTGTACGATGCCATCAACTGCTGGATTGAGACATTCTCTATGCCTGTCACAGTGGGCAACAATCGGTGGTTATTGTCTTGTACATATCGTCTCACATAAGACACCAGTTCTATCTGATGAGCGATGTCATCGAGATGCCTCTGCGCCTCAATAGCCGAAGCTGTGGCTATCGCTCCATATTTCTCGGCATCAAGCACCAGATTATCAGATTTGTACCTAGCTATGTCAACATCGATAGCTGCCAATTCAGATTGAAGCACCTCGATGCGCCGAGTCAAAAAATCATTAGCGTAAGCCAATATGCTCTGGCGTTCGGCCAACTTTTTGGCTTCGTAAACCTCTATCAACACTTTGAGTACTTTCTGAGCCCTCATTGGATCAGTATCAGCATAAGCTAGGTCTACAATTGATGAAGTGCGATGTCTTTGATCTGCCTTCAACCTCGTTCTTACCTTATGGGGTGTAAAGTAAACGCTGTCTGAATCGCAGCACTGCGTCACTACTTCTTGGATTAATTCCAGGCTTCGGAGCGATTGTACCTCATTTGCCAAGTTGACCGTAGCACTCAGTCCTACCTCTGGCAGAATAGATGAGCTGGCTGCCTTACCATCATCTATGCGGATCGAGGATGTCGAAACATATTCGGCAGGAGTCACTTTCAGATAAATTAGTGTTGCGACTATGCAAATCGCCAGTGAAATCAAGAACCAAGGCCATCGCCTGAGACATCTTTGCATTAGTTTTCTTAACCGTTTTTCCATAAGCGCAATCTGACCTCATTTCGAGGTAAAGAACACCACCAGCGTCATGGCAAACGACGCAATGGATATCCAGAAGGCCGGGGTGCGCAGGTTGTTGCCATTGGGTGTCGACTGATTAATGCGTGTCATATTTGGTTCTACATACACCACATCTCCCGACTGCAAGTAATAGGCTGGCGAGGCATACAGCGATCCTCCATCAGTGAGGTCAATGCGATAAGTGTGCTGGTCGCCATCAATGTGCCTGACTACCATCACGTTGTCGCGCCGACCATTGATAGTGAGGTCGCCGCTGCGAGCCAGGGCTTCCAATAGGGTCATCTGATCTTTTTCTATGGCTTTCCAGCCCGGCTGATTCACCTCGCCAAGCACCGAGATGCCCATATCGTGAAATTCCACCATCACCACCGGGTCTCTGACCATGCGCGACGAAATCAGTCCATATTTCACGGTATTGGCCACTTCTTCGCGTGTCAGTCCCTCGACTGACACCAGTCCCAAGGTCGGGAAATCGATCTGGCCATTCCTGTCCACTGTGTATTTCATGGGTTCGCGGCTGTGCGCGCTCTGTATGTTGAAAATCCTCGACAATTCCTCATCGCGGCTATGCACGGTGATGCTCAACCGGTCGCCTTGCTTCAGCCTAATCGGTTGGTCCACAGCCATCTCAATGGGTTGCGCAGGTTGGGCATCCTGCATATATACCACCTTCTTGGGCGAACCGCAGCCCGCAAGCAACAGCACGCACAAGCACACTAATCCGATGGCTATCCAGCGTCGATAGGACTTTATTTTAAGAGGTGAATCATGCCTTTCAGGCTCCCAATGCATCGAAATCAAGCATAAGCGGTGATATCACTCCACAAAGTTAAGCATATTTTCCGTCTTTTTTAATTTTCTCCCAAAAATTTTGCATTATTTCACCTTTCTGGGGTAATATTCCATTCTCTAAACGCCTCGGAGAGGCGATATCTGGCAAACCCCAGTCAATTTCGCTTCACTCCATTGGCTGTGGTTTGCCATGGCCTATGCCATCCTTTGGCGACCCTTCAGAATTACTATAAGGAATCGATTCATTTCTTCATTCTTTCGATCAGACAATCATGGGATTTAGTTTCTTTGTCATAGTTGATGCCAACCAAGATGATTTCACCTGCGTATTCTTTAAGTACGTCTGGATAATCTTTCTCTTTGATTTGGTCGAGGGCTGTTTCAGCGCTATGGTTGTATTTGAGTTCTACAACAATGGCAGGCTTGTCAACATTTTTGCGAGGAATGAATGGACTTAATTACCTCGGTCCATTTCACATCTTCTACTGCATGAAACATTTCTTCTCGCACCTCAAGATTTGGCAAATAGCATTTTTTATCTGAGGGATCATAAGCCAAATATCCAAGATGGATTAACAAAGTCAAGACATCATCCTTTGACTTAAGATTATTAAGCTCATTACTAAATTTGGTATAATCTACGGCACATTTGCCTCCACCGAGCATAAAGATAATGTCCTCCTTCAGACCCTCAAAATTCATCTGAATATACTTAGAGACTAGCCACATTAAAAGCTATAGCTTGATTTTTCACTTTAGTTCCTTGACGCCGTGGTTGTGGGAGTGGAAGATGGCGCGGGCGGCGTTGGCGAAGGAGGAGCAGTGGGAGCGCCAGGAGGATTGGCAGCTGTCAACGTCAACGAGGCGGTAGTTGCGGATGCCTTGGGCCGGGGCCTCGGTGAAGACCAGACGGTAGGCTGCAGAATCGACCTGGGCTGCGCCTACGCTGTCGCGCCCGAGCCAAACCTTGACGAGGGCGCCGCCGCGAGTGTCGCGCGTCTTCATATTGGAGATAAGATTGCCGAGAGAATACACCACCAGCGCATTGCGGCCATCAGAGCGCTGACGCATCTCCATTGGCTGTATCACATGGGGATGGCCCCCAATCACCAGGTCAACGCCCTGGCTCACCAAGAAATCCGCCATGGCTCGCTGCGAGGCATTGGGCAGCAACTTGTACTCATCACCCCAATGGATGGCTACGCACACAATCTCGGCTCCGGCCTCGCGGGTCGCGGCTACGTCGCGATGAATTCTGTCCTTGTTAATATAGTCGACCACCACCCCATCGCGAGGCTCGATGCCATTGGTGCCGTAAGTGTAATTGAGAAATCCCACCTTGAATCCGCGAATGTCCCTCAGCAACGGCAGCACCGAATCGCGCTGCTCCTCGTTGCGATATGTGCCAACTTGGTCCACCCCCATGCCACGAAGCACATCCACAGTGCGCCTCAGCCCACGCGCATGGCGGTCGAGAGTATGATTATTGGCTGTGAGGAAGAGGTCAAAGCCCGTGTCGGCCAACTCCTGAGCATACGAGTCAGGGGCGCAAAAACAAGGATACCCCGCATACGGGCGTCCGCCCAGCGGGGTTTCGAGGTTGACCACTGCATAGTCAGCACCGCTCACCAGTGGCTGTATTGCAGCGAAATATCCTGAGTAGTCGTAAGTGCCATCAGCACGCCGAGCCGCATCAATCTGCCCTTGGTGCATCATGGCATCGCCAGCAAACACCAAGGTAGCCTCCTGGGGCCCAAACAATTGGGCATATAGGGCGGCGAAAAAGCTGAAAGCTAGGGCTACTAACATTAGCGGGCGCGCCTTTTGGCGGCAAGCAGAGTATTCTTCATCAGCGACACGATGGTCATCGGGCCAACGCCTCCCGGCACTGGAGTAATCCAACTGCACTTGGGAGCCACATTGTCAAAATCGACATCGCCAGTAAGCTTGAATCCCGACTTGCGCGTGGCATCAGGCACGCGGGTGGTGCCAACATCAATCACCACTGCCCCATCCTTGACCATATCGGCCTTGACAAATTTGGGCGAACCCAAAGCGGCTATGATAATATCGGCCGTGCGAGTAATCTCGGGTATGTTGGGCGTAGCGCTGTGGCACACGGTGACAGTGCAGTTGCCAGATGTGCGCTTTTGCATCATCAATTCGGCCATCGGGCGCCCCACTATGTTGCTGCGTCCCAGCACCACGCAATGCTTGCCCTTTGTATCTATGTTGTAACGAGCGAAAAGGTCGAGAATGCCGGCTGGGGTAGCCGAAACAAACCCTTCAAGGCCCGTGGCCATGCGCCCGACATTGGTGGGGTGGAAGCCATCAACATCCTTGTTGGGGTCAATCGCCTCAATCACCTTCTGCTCAGAGATATGCTTGGGCAGAGGCAGTTGCACGATAAATCCGTCAACATCGGG
Source organism: Muribaculaceae bacterium Zag1 (assembly GCA_002633115.1). Taxonomy (GTDB): domain Bacteria; phylum Bacteroidota; class Bacteroidia; order Bacteroidales; family Muribaculaceae; genus CAG-873. The sequence goes on along the minus strand of NWBJ01000024.1, from coordinate 3,075 downwards.
GTCATCGTTGAGCTGGTCGACTGCTTGCAAAAGCGCATCCTCGGTGATATCGTCTTCAAATCTAATCAGAGTGGACTTGAAGCCGCACTCGCCGCAAGCCTTAACCTTGTTGGCGACATAAGTCTCGCTGCCACCGTCATGGCCCACCAGAATGGCGGCCAAGTGGGGACGCTTTTCGCCTCTCGCCACCATGGCCTCAACCTCGGCGGCAATCTCTGCCTTTATCTCTGCAGATACTTTCTTTCCGTCAATAAGTTGCATTTCCCTCGTTACTTATTACTCATTACTTATTACTCATTCCTTATTACTCAGCGACGGCGTCCTTTCATTTGTTTCATCTGGTTCATCATCTTCATGGGATTCTTGACCGACGAAGCCATTTGCATCATCTTGCGGGTCTCTGCAAACTGCTTGATCAGGCGGTTGACCTCCTGCAGCGTAGTGCCCGAACCCTTGGCGATGCGCTGTGCGCGTGTGCCTTTGATGATGTCAGGGTGCTCGCGCTCATAGGGAGTCATCGAATAGATGATAGCCTCAATGCTCTTGAAGGCGCTGTTGTCGATGTCCATATCCTTGATGGCCTTGCCCACTCCGGGAATCATCGAAGCCAAGTCCTTGATATTGCCCATCTTCTTGATCTGCTGGATTTGCTTCAAGAAGTCGTTGAATGTGAACTGGTTCTTTCTCAGCTTGGCGGCCAGAGCCTGAGCCTCCTTTTCGTCATATTCCTTGAGAGCCATTTCGGCCAGGGTCTTGACGTCGCCCATGCCGAGGATGCGCTCTGCCATACGGTCGGGGTGGAACAGGTCGATGCCGTCGAGGGTCTCGCCAGTGCCAACAAATTTGATAGGCTTGTCGACCACAGTGCGGATCGAGATGGCAGCGCCGCCGCGAGTGTCGCCATCGAGCTTGGTGAGCACTACGCCGTTGAAGTCAAGACGATCGTTGAACGCCTTGGCAGTATTCACAGCGTCTTGGCCAGTCATGGCATCAACCACAAACAGAGTCTCATCGGGGCTGATAGCATTCTTGATGGCCTCGATTTCGTTCATCATGTCTTCATCGACAGCCAAGCGACCAGCGGTATCGACGATCACGAGGTCGTTGTGATTCTCCTTGGCATAGCGGATAGCATTCTTGGCAATCTCAACGGGATTTTTGTTGCCCTCCTCGGTGTATACCGGCACATCGATCGAGGCAGCCAGGGTCTGCAGCTGGTCGATAGCGGCAGGACGGTACACGTCGCAGGCAACAAGCAGCGGCCTCATGCCGCGTTCGCTCTTCAGCTTCTTGGCCAACTTGCCTGAGAATGTGGTTTTGCCCGAGCCTTGCAGGCCCGACATGAGGATTACAGCCGGCTTGCCCTTAAGTTCGAGCGTAGCGGCTTGCGAACCCATCAGAGTGGTGAGCTCATCGTAAACAATCTTCACCATCAATTCGCTGGGCTTCAGGGCTGTGAGCACATTCTGGCCCAAGGCTTTCTGCTTGACAGTGTCAACAAAAGTCTTGGCCACCTTGTAGTTGACGTCGGCCTCAATCAGGGCGCGGCGCACATCTTTGAGTGTCTCGGCTACGTTTATCTCAGTGATTTTGCCCTGGCCCTTTAGGATCTTAAAGCTGCGTTCAAGGCGTTCGGTTAAGTTCTCAAACATATTACGTTAATGGCGATTTGTTTACGGTTCGGGGTTGAAAGCGGCCAGTAGGCCTAATTAGTCAGCAGTCTGGTTTGAAACCAGTCGGTTGGTGGCAGTGTCGGGAAATACCACCTGGGGTTGGAATGAGCGAGCCTCGTCGATAGGCATGGTGGCATAGCTCATGATGATCACGATGTCGCCGGGCTGGACGCGCCGAGCGGCTGCCCCATTGAGGCACACCACGCCCGACCCTCTTGGCCCCGGTATGACATAAGTGTCGAGGCGCTCGCCATTGTTGTTGTCAACGATGTAAACACGCTCGCCTCGGATGATGCCGGCTGCATCCATCAGGTCCTCGTCGAGGGTGATGCTGCCAATATAGTCGAGGCATGCCTCAGTGACAGTGACCCGGTGGATTTTCGACTTCAAAACTTCAACATTCATAGTCGTTCAGTATTTGATGTTGTCGATCAGGCGCACATCGCCGCAATACACGGTGATGCATCCCACTGGATAGTCGGTTTCGGCCCAATCGGTGATGGGCTGCATCGAGCGGCCATCAACAATCTGATAATACTCTACTTGCATGTGGGGGAAAGAGTTGACTTCATCGACCACGTATTTGATTGTATCCTCAACAGTGTGGTCCTTGGCCCACTCGACCGATGAGGCGAGTGTCTTGTGGATAGCCGGGGCTATCTCTCTCTGCTCGGGAGTGAGGCGCACATTGCGGCTGCTCATGGCCAGGCCGTCGTCTTCGCGCTTGATGGGGCAAGCCACAATCTCCAGGTCAAAGCCCTCGAGTTCGGCCATGCGGCGGATCACAGCGATCTGCTGGAAGTCCTTCTCGCCGAAATAGGCGCGAGTGGGACGCACCATGTCGAACAACTTGCTTACAATCTGGGCCACGCCGTTGAAGTGGCCGGGACGCATAGCACCCTCCATCACCTCGGCCACGGGACCCAGGTCGAATTGGCGAGTGTCAGGCTCGGGGTAAATCTCCTCGACCGAGGGCACGAAGGCATAGTCCACGCCAGCGGCTGCGAGCTTCTCGCAGTCAGCCTCCTCGGTGCGCGGATAGGTCAGCAAGTCTTGCTGGTTGTTGAACTGCGTAGGGTTGACAAACACGCTTGCCACTACCACATCGTTCTCTTTTCTGGCTCTCTCCATCAGCGAGATATGGCCGGCATGGAGAGCGCCCATGGTGGGTACTAACCCTATGGTTTTTCCTTGCGCGCGCTTTTGGTCCAGAGCCTCGCGCAATCCATCGATTGTCCTTATTATTTCCATCTCTTAGAAATGAAATTCAAAAATCAAGCGCAAAATTACTCATTTCTCCCCAATGTACAAACAGATTATGAAAATTTTACGCCCAATTGCCCCACTTTTCTTCCCTAAAATGCCAACAATACACCTATATTGAGTCCGCTTTAAAAAGTCG
>NWBJ01000023.1 GCA_002633115.1 Muribaculaceae bacterium Zag1 | reverse complement strand
GGAAAAGAGTGTCCCTTAATATGTCTGAGATCAAGTCTCGCTGATCCTGAGTCAGATCCGTCCATCGTTTTTTTTTACGGTTTTCTTTTTTCTCAGCCTTCAGCTCCTCGGAGAGTTCCTTGGCCTTTGCCTCGGCGTTGTTGGCGCGGGTGTTGGCTTTCTTGGCCTCTCTCTTCTTGGCCTTCAGCTCCTGTTTCGCAGATTCGAGCTGCTGCTCGAGCTCCTTTATTCGCTGGTCTTTGCTCTTCATCTTTTTGGAAATTTTATTTTTTGGCAAAGTTAAGAAGAGTCAGCGAGTTATGCAAATTTTTGTTAACAGATTTCGAATATGATGTCACAAAATTTTGGACACCCTAATTAATAAATTAAAATAATTAAGCGCGTAAGTAATTTATAAAACTTGCGCGCTTAATTTATTTGTGCTTACGTAAAACTTACGTGCTTACGTTATGTCCTTATGTTTCTTATGTCCTTACGGTCTTTTTGTCCTTACGGTCTTTTTGTCCTTACGGTCTATTTTACGCTGAGGGTCACGATTGAGAGGGCGGGGAGGGTTACGGTCAGGAGGCCATTCTTGTCGACTTTGGCGGAGGTGAAGGGCTTGAGGGTGACGGCCTCGGCTTTGCCGAAATCATTATAGACGGCCATGTCTGAGGCGGTGAGGATCTCGCCGCTGACGCTCGGCTTCTTGATCAGGGTGCCGAGGGGTATTTGCACCGTCTGGGCCTCCTTGAGGTCGGTATTGGCCAGCGAGATGGTGTACACGCCATCCTTGACCGATGCTGTTGCGCTCACGATAGGCACCTGGCGATTGTCGCGCACGTCGCGCATCGGGCTGTCAATCTGGAAAGGCACAAACTGCGCATCCTGATGAGGCACATACATCTTAAACACGTAATAGGTCGGTGTCAACACCATCTGGTCGTCCTTGGTGAGCAGCATTGCTTGCAGCACATTGGCAAACTGTGCGATGTTGGTCATCTTGACGCGCTTAGTGAAATTGTGGAATGTGTTGAGCGACAGGGCTGCCACCATGGCATCGCGCATGGTATTTTGCTGGTACAGGTGGCCAGGCACTGTGCCGGGCTCCTCGTCCCACCATGTGCCCCACTCGTCAACGAGCAGGCCCACGCGACCCTTGGGGTCGTACTTGTCCATGATGTCGCAATGCTTCTTGACCACATCGCCCACCTCGAGGCACTTGCCGAGGGTCCAATAATAGTCATCCTCGGTGAAATTGGTAGCGGCGCCCTTGCTGCCGCTCCAGCCGGTCACGGTGTAGTAGTGGAGCGAGATGCCATCCATGTGGTGTCCGGCATTTTTCATCATCACTTCGGTCCAATTGTAGTCATAGTCGCTGGCGCCAGAGGCGATCTTGTACAGATGGTTGCCATTGAAATTGCGGCAATAGGTCTGGTAGCGACGATACACATTGGCATAGTAGTCGGGGGTGAAGTTGCCGCCGCAACCCCAGCTCTCGTTGCCCACGCCGAGGTATTTGAGGTGCCAAGGCTTCTCGCGGCCATTCTGCTTACGCAAGCGAGCCATCGGGCCATCCTCGGCGGTGATATACTCAACCCATTGTGCCAGCTCAGCCACGGTGCCGCTGCCGACATTGCCGCTCAGATAGGGCTCGATGCCGAGCATTTCGCAGAGGTTGAAGAATTCGTTGGTGCCGAAGCTGTTGTCCTCGACAGTGCCACCCCAGTTGTTGTTGACCATGCGAGGACGCTCGCTGCGCGGCCCGATGCCGTCCATCCAGTGGTATTCGTCGGCGAAGCAGCCGCCCGGCCAGCGCAGCACAGGTATTTGCAGCTCGCGCATGGCTTGCAACACATCATTGCGGTAGCCGTCGGTATTGGGGATTGACGACTCGGGGCCGACCCAGATGCCGCCATAGATGCAACCGCCGAGATGCTCAGCAAATTGGCCGTAGATTTCCTTTTGGATCATGGGCGCGTCGGCCGACGGCTCAAGGGTCATTGTGATTGGCGCGGCGCTCAGCGCCACAGCCGATAGCAGTGATAGTAGCATAGAGGGGATTTTTTATTGGATTGTTATTGAAATGGCTCCCTCCACGCTATATCGATTCTTCACGATTCCGGTCGATTCGATGGCGATTCTTACCGATGTCGATTCTTCTCGACAGGAATCGACAAGAATCGACAATATCGACAGGAATCGACAATATCGACAGGAATCGATATAGCGGGGAGGGAGGGGGAGGAGAGGGGATGAGGTAATTATTTCTTGAAGCGATATACCTTAAATGTGCGAGCTGGCAGCTCGGTAGTCCAGTTTTGGGCGTTCTCGAGGGCAATTTGCTCTTGCTGGGGGATTACACGGGCCGGATTGTCGAGCGAGTTTTCGGCATCGAGGTCATCGCTATGCAGGGTGGTGACGGTGGCCGAGTTGATACCCTCTTTCTTTTTCATGCCGGCAAAATTGATGGTAATCTCCTGAGCGTCATCGCCAGTGTTGGCAATCTTGACGATATACTCGCCGGTGGGCTCGTCGAGCACTGCCGAGGCAAACAGGCCATTCTGGCCGTCAGCGCCGGTGAGCGGCTGCTTGTCAGCGCCAAGCAGTGGCAGTACGCGGGTGCCGGGGTTGGTGGCATACAGCTGCTGCACATAGTAGCTGGCAGTGGGATATGAATTGAGATTGTCATACCATATCATATCGGGTTGCCATTGCCAACCATCGACATGGGCAAACAGGGGAGCATAAGTTGCCATCTCCACGATATCGGCATTGCGCTCCAGGCCGGTCATAAAGGCTGCCTCCATCAGGGCGGCGTTGAAATGATTCCATTTCTTGCCCTTGCCATGGCAAGCGTATTCGCCAGCGAATACCTTCGGGCCCTTGCGATCGTAATTGTCATAGCGGCGACCTTGGCTCAGGAACCACTCCTCGGGGCGATAGAAATGCTCGTCGACAAGGTCGGCTTTCAGGCGGGTCATTTCGGGCCAGAGATAGTCAAATTCCTTGCCCTCAGAGTTGGGGCCTGACGAACCCACGATCTTGATGTCAGGATATTTGGTGCGGATGGGCTTGAGGAACGGCTCAAGATGCTCGGGATAGATGGGATCCCACTGCTCGTTGCCAATGCCGATATATTTGAGGTTGAAAGGCTCGGGGTGTCCCATCTCGGCGCGCACAGCGCCCCAGGTGGTCGAGGTGTCGCCGTTGGCAAACTCGATCAGGTCGAGGGCATCTTGCACATATTTGTCAATCTCTGACATGGGTATTTGCTGGTCCTCGTCATTCTGATACTGGCAGATGAGGCCCACATTGAGGATAGGCAGCGGCTCAGCGCCAATGTCTTCGCTCAGCTGGAAATACTCATAGAATCCGAGGCCGTAGGTCTGGAAATAGTCGGGGAAGAAACGATAGTCAAATGTATAGTGCCAGCGGTTCTCGTTGAGCGGACGGTTCTCAACCGGGCCAACAGTGTTTTTCCACTGGTAGCGAGTAGCCGTGTCGGTGCCCTCGACGATGCAGCCGCCGGGGAAGCGGAACACGCCGGGATGCAGGTCATACAGCTTCTGGGCCAAGTCCTTGCGCAGTCCCCCGGGACGACCCTTCCAGGTGTCAACCGGGAATAGAGACACGTGCTCGAGGTCAACCGGGGTTTGGTCGGGTTTGGCCAGGAAGATGCGGAGCTTGCCCTTCATGATGGTGCGGTCGGGGGTGAGCTGCACGGTGTATTTCTTCCACTCTTTGCCTGATACCTTGATTTTCTGTTCGCACAGGGCTTGCTTATTCTCGCGCATCGAGGGGTCGATGATTTGGATGCGCAGGGTGGCATCGCCGCCCTCGGGAGTGCGGGCCCAGACGCTGAAGTCATACTTCTCGCCCTTCTCGACCGATACGCCGAAGAATCCCTCGTTCTCGAGTCCGGTGTGCTTCTCGCGGTGGCCGGCGGTGCTGAGGCGCACATAGTGGGGGTTGCGCTCAAATGGGCCGTCGTCGCGAAGCTCGACTCCGCCGAAGGTGTACCATCCCATCAGATTCTGGGGGAACTCAAACGAGCGGTTTTTGATTTTCTCGGCATAGAGGCCGCCGTCGGCGCCGTAGTTGATGTCTTCGAAGAAGATGCCGTACATCGTGGGAGCGACATTGGCTCCGGGCTTGTTGGTCTGGAGCGTCAACTCTGTAGCTGCCGTAGCCGTAAGGCTGGCTGCTGCCGCAATGGCTGCTAAAGTAATTAGTCTCATGGATATATAGTTGATTGGTATTATTATTGTTGTCATCGATGGCGATTTAGGAATCCTAGGCAGCCTAGGATTCCTACGGTAGAGGCTTAGGCGGCTTGGGTAGGAATCCTAGGCAGCCTAGGATTCCTAAGTCATCTAATCAGTGCAAAGTTACAAATTATTAACGAGAATAAAAACACGGAAATGGTGTGTAATCAGTCAAGATGGAGGAAATTTTGTGTCAAATTGGTAGAAAAATGTTACATCGGCCTACGATGATGCAACATCGGCCTATTTTGCCATCTTGAAACCGATGAGCATACAATTGTTATCGTCAGATTTGGAAACAGAGGGGATAATTTTGTAATTTTGCAAAGCCAAATGGGCCTTGCGGCCCAGGCACCATAAAACCGCAAGGACATAAGAGACATAAGGACATAAAACCATAAGGACATAAAGCCATAAGGGCAAAATGGCATGAGGCTCCCATTAGGGCAGTCGAGTGCCCCTCGGTTTCACCGAGGTGGTCCCATATATTCCTAACAACATCAACTATAGTGCCCAATGAAAAACTTGATTAAGATTATGGCGGCAGCGGCAGCGATAGCATCGCTGCCGGTCCAGGCCGCTGAGGCGCAAAGCGCCAGCGTGACCACCCCAGCCGGGGTGACCACCACCGTGGAATTCTTCACACCGCGCACCGCGCGTGTCACCAAGACTGTCAACACTGCCACCTGCCAGCAGAGCCCCAGCCTCGTGGTTGTGGCCGAGCCGCAAGCCGTAAAGGTTAAGACCGCCGACACCGCCGATGCCAAGACCCTCACCACTGCCGAGATGCAAGTGACCATTGACAAGAGCGCCGGCACAGTCACCTTCGCCGATGCCAAGGGCAATGTCCTCATCGCCGAGGATGCTCCAGCCCGCTTTGTCCTCTACAAAGAGGGTCCCGACAAGGGCGACTACCAGGTGAGCCAGGGATTCAAGCTTGAAGCCGATGAACCCATCTACGGCCTCGGCAACCTCGAGAACGGTCGCCTGTCGCAGCGCGGCGAACACCGCACCCTCATGCCCGGCAACGTCGAAGACGGCCTCACCTTCTTCCAGTCGGTCAAGGGCTACGGCGTGTACTGGGACAACTACTCCCCCACTCTCTTCAGCGACGACAACAATGTGGTCAGCTTCAACTCTGAGGTGGGCGAGCGGGTCGACTATTATGTGATGGTTGGCGGCAACAGCGATGGCGTAATCGCCGAGATGCGCAACATCTCGGGCCAAGTGCCGATGTTCCCCCTCTGGACCTACGGCTTCTGGCAAAGCCGCGAGCGCTACAAGAGCCAAGACGAACTGCTGGCCGTGCTCAACCAATACCGTAAAGACGGCGTGCCTATCGATGGCATGATCCAGGACTGGCAGTACTGGGGCAACAACTATCTGTGGAACGCTATGGAATTTATGAATCCAGAATTCCCCAGACCGCAGGATATGGTCGACCAAGTAAAGGCCCAGAATGCCCACATGATCGTATCGATTTGGCAGTCGTTCGGTCCTGAGACCAAGCCCTACAAAGAGCTGGATGAGAGAGGTTTGCTATTCAATTTCTCAACTTGGCCCCAGTCGGGCATCGCCGAGCAATGGCCACCGCGGATGGACTACCCCTCAGGTGTGCGCGTCTATGACGCTTACAGCCCCGAGGCCCGCGACATCTACTGGAACAATCTGAAGCGCCTCTACGACCTCGGCATCGATGGCTGGTGGATGGATTCGACCGAACCCGACCACTTCGACGTTACCCCCGAGGATATGGCCACCCAGACCCATCTTGGCACCTTCCGCAAGGTGCGCAGCGCCTACCCGCTGATGTGCGTGCAGGGCGTGTATGACCACCAGCGCGCAGTGAGCGACAGCACCCGCGTGTTCATCCTCACCCGCTCGGGATTTGCTGGATCGCAGCGCTACGGCACTAACGTATGGACTGGCGATGTCACCAGCACCTGGGACAACCTGCATCGCCAACTCGGAGCCATGCTCAACTGGTCGATGACCGGCAACGCTCAGGTCAATAGCGATATCGGCGGCTTCTTTGCTGGCAGCTACAACACCGACGGTGCTGGCAGCGGTGCTCGCAACCCTGCTTACCGCGAGCTCTACACCCGCTGGATGCAAATGGGAGCATTCACGCCCATGATGCGCAGCCACGGTACCGAGGTACCCCGCGAGCTCTACTACTACGGCAAGGCCGGCGAACCCATCTACGATGCCCTGGTGGGCGCTGTCAAGACGCGCTACAGCCTGCTGCCCTACATCTACTCAACTGCTTGGCAGGTGACCAACGCTCAGTCGAGCTTTATGCGCCCGCTGCCTATGGATTTCGCCGCCGACCGCTCGGTGTGGAACAAGAACGATGCCTTTATGTTCGGCCAGTCGCTGCTCGTGGCTCCCGTGCTGAAAGCCAATTATACCCCTGAGTTTGAGAAGAAAACCCAGACCGACGAGGATGGCTGGGCCAAGGGCGAATCAGACCCCTCGGTGCGCAATCTGAAAAATGTTGACTTTACCCGCGAGGTGGCACACGATGTGTACCTGCCCAAGGGAGCAAAATGGTGGGATTTCTGGAGCAACAACAGCTATGACGGCGGTCAGACTATCACCATACCCACCACTATCGCCTCGATACCGGTGTATGTCAAGGCTGGCGGCATCGTGCCAATCGGCCCAGATGTGCAATGGGCTGAGGAGAAGCCTTGGGACAACCTGACGCTGCGCGTCTTCCCCGGCGCAAACGGCCAGTTCACTCTCTACGAGGATGAGGGCGACAACTACAACTATGAACAGGGCGTCTACACCGAGATTCCGATGCAGTGGAACGACCGCTCGCGCACCCTCACCATCGGCGCCCGCACCGGCTCATATCCCGGAATGCTCCAGTCGCGCCAATTCACCGTCACCCTCCCCGACGGCACCTCCAAAACCGTCACCTACACCGGCAAAAAGCTCTCCGTCAAACTCTGATTCCTTCCAAAAACCACGGATTACACGGATTACACTTTGATTCTCATAAAAACCACGGATTACACTTTGACTCTCATAAAAACCATGGATTACACTTTGATTCTCATAAAAACCACGGATTACACGGATTACACGGATTGCCATCCGGATGGTTCCGTGTAATCCGTGTAATCCGTGGTTTTTAGAAACTTGAATTGGTTCCGTGTAATCCGTGGTTTTTAGAAACTTGAACTGATTCCGTGTAATCCGTGGTTTTTATGAGAATCGGAGTGGTTTTTAGTGGACTTCTGTGGTTAGGAAATGGAATATGGTTGTGTATACCTTGTGGCGGACGGCTGGGGCGGAGAGGACGAGGTCGTGGAGACCGCCCTGGATTTCTATGGCGGTGACATGGGGGCCGAGTTGCTTGCCGTATTTGGCGATGTCCTTGACATTGAGCACCCCGTCGCCCTCCTGATACTCCGGTTTCCACTTGTCGCCATAAATCGACTTATCGCTATACATCAATAGGATTGGCACACGGATTTTGCCACCCTTTTGCACCTCAGCATGAGCGTCGTCGATGGCCTTGAGCCATCCGGCGCTCACTTTTTCTGGGTATACCGTTTTCCAGTCGGTGTTGAATTCCCATTCGCCGTGGTATTGCTTGAGCAAGCTTTCGGCGTAGGCCGTGCAGTTGCCGTTGCTAATCATGGTGTTGGGGTGGTACGTGCCCCAACAGCTGACCGCCGGAATCAGGAATTTGCGCTTGAAAGCGCCCATGTTCCACTCCAAGAAGGGACTGTTGAGTATCAGGGCCTTGATATCCGTGTCGGGGTCTTCGCTCATGTAGAGCGAGGTGATGAGGCCGCCAGTGCTGTGGCCCATCAATACTATATCGTTGATGCCTTGCTGATGCATGATGCTCAGGGCCGAATCGATATCGGCGAAGTATTCATGCAGGTCGCGCACTTGGAATTTGGTTTGGCCGGGCAGGATGGAGCGGCCATACTTGCGCAGGTCGACCGCGTAGAAGTTCCAACACGAATCGACAAATTCGTCGCCCATCTCGCGCTGGAAGAAATAGTCGTTGTAGCCGTGGACGTACAGCACTCCTTTATCGCCGCCGCAAGGGCTAAGCTTCCTGACCACGGTGCATCTCACCGGTCCGGAATAGTCCTCGCCCTGGTCGACGTAGCGCATCTCGTAGCCGTCGCCCAGCACATCCTCTTGCCACTGCGCCGCCACCAACAGCGGCAGCCACACCATCAATAACAATATCTTCCTTACCATATTTTTGTGAAAAGTAAAATTATGACCATATTTTGATAACAAAATATTACCCCGGAAAGCAAAATAATAAGTAATTTTGCGGTGTACTACAAGCTCGAAGGCGTAACCATTGAAGCTAATGTAGAGTGGAACCGCGTCTACATCATGCGCCAAGGCAACAAGGTGAGCAAGGTAATCATAAGATAATCAGTTTCCAATAGAATAGCAATAAACATAAAAGCCGCTTCCCTTTGCCGGGGGAGCGGCTTTTATTCTTGTACATTAGAGAGTTTGTTTTACACTACCAAGCAATTGGTCTCTGTCCCGGCTGGTTGCCTGGGCGATTGGGGTTGCCTGGTTTATTAGGATTGCCCGGATTGTTGGGGCCCTGAGAATATCCGGGGGCACCAGGATTGTTGGGTCCTCCCGGGCCTCCCATCATTGGGCCGCAACTGCACATGCCAGCAAGCATGGCTACACTGATGCCAAGCATCAATAATTTGCGTTTCATAGTCTTGAGACTGAATATTAGGTTGGAAGGAAGAGGGATGTTGTTTACATCTGGGCGTAGCTGAGGATGGTGGGCGATTGCACGTCAACACCAAATTCCTGGGCTTTTGCCAAGATGGCACGAGCCAATTTCGGCTTCAGGTTCTCGGGGCAGTCGCGGAAGTATGCTTCAGCGGCTCTTACATGCTCGGCGTCGGGCATCGGGTATTCACGACGTTCGGGTAGGCCATACGCGCTGTCTGGCAACTCCTCACGTTCTCTTTCGTTTAATCTGTCACTCATAATACTAAGAATTTTGGTTACTTCATAAATAACGACACACAGGACAATTAGGTTTAAATGAAAAATGAAAAATAACCATCCGGATGGCCATTTTTCATTTTTCATTATTCATTATTCGATTACTCGTTGTCGGGGTTGAGCGAGGCGATGTAATCGCTGAATTGCTGACGGTAACTCCCTGAGACGGGCACCACATGGTCGCCGATGATGATGTGGTTGCGCTCAATGATGCTAATCTTGCTGGTGTTGACGATGTAGGAGCGGTGCACGCGCATAAACTGCCGCGCTGGCAGGGTCTGCTCGATGGCCTTCATCGACATCAGGGTGAGAATAGCCTTGGGCTGCCCAGCCACAAATATCTTGATGTAATCCTTCAACCCCTCGATCAACTGGATATCCGCGATACGGATCTGGATCAGGCGATACTCGCTCTTGACGAGCAAGAACTCGCGGCTGGGCAACGCATTGCTGCCCAGCGGGGCACCCTGAGCGGCTGTCAGCGCGTGGGTGGCTGCCTCGAGGAACTCCTCATAGCTCACCGGCTTGAGCAGATAGTCGATGGCATTGACGCGGAAGCCCTGCACTGCGTAGCGGTCATAAGCAGTGGTGAAGATGATGCGACAGGTGGGCGGGATGATCTTGGAAAACTCCATGCCATTGATTTGCGGCATTTCGATGTCAAGAAACACGAGATCGACCTTTCCGTCGAGAATCACGCGCACAGCCTCGGAGGCAGAGTTGAATGTGCCTACGAGCGCCAAGGTAGGGGTGCGCTCCACATAAGAGGATATCAGATTGGCGGCCAATGGCTCGTCATCGATAACGCAGCAACGCAGTGGGTTCATTTGCAGTCTTGGGTTTGGATGGTGAGTATTGCTATGTATTTGTCGCCCTCGGTACGGGTCTCTAATGATGCGGCAGAGCCATAAATCAGCTGGAGACGTCGCTTCAGATTGACTATTCCGATTCCGCCCTTGGGCTTCTCGGCCTCGACTTCGTCTGACGTGAGGGTAGATTTAGGTAAGAAGTAATTGGAAGTGCGGCACACGACCTCGCCATCAGAATTGGCAGTGATGGCAATCTCGATGGGCTGGTCATGGTCGCCAGTCACACCGTGCTTAAATGCATTCTCGATGAGCGAGATAAACAGCAGCGGCGCTACCTCGACATTGGTGACCGGTCCCTCGCTGAAGGTCGCGCTGATGGGGTTTGAGCCCATGCGCATCTCCATCAGGGCTATGTAGCTCTTAGCGAAGTTGATCTCCTGGTTCAGTTTGACCCGCGCCGGATTCTCGTACAGCACATACCGCAACAGGGTCGACAGCTGAAGCACAGCCTCCTGCGCCTTAAATGGACTGATAGCGATCAGGGCGTAGATGGTGTTGAGGGTGTTGAACATGAAGTGCGGGTTGAGCTGGCTCTTGAGCGAGGCAAGCTCCTCAGTCTTCTGCGAGGCGAGCATCTGCTCATGGCGCTTCTCGATCGAACTCCACTTCTCGCCCAGGCGCAAAGCCACACTCAGGGCGATAATCAGCACCAGCATCACCGATTCGCGGGTGAAGAACGATACCGCTCTCATCGTGCTCGGGTTCATGCCGCCTTGTGGCCCACCTTGCGGTCCAGCCTGAGGATTACGAGGCGGACGGAACCCGTTGGGCATCGGATCGGGGCCGAACAGGCCATCGGTCATGTGGCCGGGACCTACGCCTGAGGCCAGAGCCTGCAGGCAGTAGAGGAGGATCAGCGTACCGATGATTAGCAGCACATTCCACCCAAGGAATTGCCATATACGGCGCCGAGGGCTGAGGATGGTGTGGTTGAGGATGAAATAGTAGTCAACATAGAACACGCCCACATACACGGCAGCCTTGACGTAGACCCATACGGTCTCGACCGGGGCCGACTTCCATGGCGGACGCGTGTAGTTGAAGATTATCTCGGGAAGCACAAAGAGCATCAAGATGACGATGATGTGGGTGAAGAGTTTCATCCAATCACGTCTGTCGATTTTTCTCAGTGCTACCATATTGCCGACGAATTAATAATCTTGTTTATCGACAAAATTATATATTGGTAACGACTAACACAAACGACAATATACCACACTCCCTTTTTTATCGACTAAACAAATTCAATGCAAAATGCGCAATTCATAATTCACAATGCACAATCCACAATGGACAATTTACAATGCAAAATGCGCAATTCATAATTCACAGGGCACTGTGCATTGTCCATTGTGAATTGTGAATTGTCCATTGTGAATTATGAATTGTGCATTGTGAATTATGGATTGCTATTAGCTCAGGCGGCGGTTGACGTAGGCGATGATGAGGTCGGCGATGTCTGACATGGGCAGGAGCGAACTGTTGAAGGTGAGGTCGTAGCTCGCCGCATCGCCCCAGCGCTTGTCGGTGTAGAAATTATAGTAGTTGGCGCGCAGCTTGTTGATACGCTCGGCCATGCGCCGCGCCTTGTTCTCATCGTCGCAGTCAGAGCGGCGCAGAATGCGCTCTACGCGGTCGTCCATCGAGGCGTGGACAAACACATTGATGGCGCAGGGATGGTCGCGCAGCACATAGTCGGCGCTGCGGCCCACTATGACGCACGGCCCCTGGTCGGCCACGGTCTTGATCAGATCGCTCTGGGTCTTGTACAGATTGTCGTCGCTGATCGAGGTCGAACCAGCGTACCAGGGGAACGGGTTTGTGCCGTATCCAAAGGGAATCAGGCCGCTTATGAGCTTGGGCATGCGCTCATCGTTGTTGACAAAAAATTCTGGGGCTATGCCGCTCTGCTCAGCGGCTTTCAGCAGCAATTCCTTGTCATAAAACGGTATCTCCAGCTTCCGGGCCAACAGCCGTCCCAACTCACGGCCCCCACTCCCGAATTGCCTACCAATCGTTATTACATAATCCATATAGTTATGAGTTATGAGTTATGAGTTATGAGTTATGAGTCTCTGAGGACCCCCCTTTACCTTTCTTTTTATTTGTCTTTATGGAAGAGGTTAACATTTTTTGGATTTCTTCTAAATCATTCATTAGAGAGGTATAGGCTAACTCACTTTCTATATATTTCGCTTCATATAGGAGTTCTAACCAGTATCTTGTCTCATTAGCCTCTTTTTGGGCTATGGATAATCTATTGATAAAATCAGGGACCGACTGGCCATATTTAGCCTCTGCTAAATTTGCTCCTATACTGGTCCCACTTCTTTTTACTTGACGGGATAATATATACTCTTTCTTTTCTTGCTCTAGAAATTTACATAGATTTACAATTCTCAGTGCAAAGGCTTTACTCTTTGTATACAAAATACTTCCTGATGGTTCACTCATAACTCATAACTCATAACTCATAACTAAAAGGCGTTTTCTTCGCCTCTGAAGGCGTTCATCACGGTGCGGATTACGATTTTGATGTCGAGGAAGAGGCTCCAGTGCTCGATGTACCAGACGTCGCACTCTACGCGACGCTCCATCTTCCACAGTTCATCGGTGATGCCGCGATACCCCTTGACCTGAGCCCAACCAGTGATGCCGGGCTTGACCAAGTGGCGCACCATGTATTCGCTAATTAGTTTGGTATAGTCCTCTGTATGCTTGAGCATGTGTGGACGCGGCCCCACGACCGACATATCGCCCTTCCAGACATTGATAAACTGAGGGAGCTCATCAATCGAGGTGCGGCGCATAAATGCGCCCAGGCGAGTGGTGCGGTCGTCGTGGCGAGTAGCCTGCCGGGTGTTGGCATCAGCGCTCTGGCGCATAGTGCGGAATTTCCAGCACTTGAAGGTGCGCCCCTTGTATCCGGTGCGTTCCTGCTTAAAGAATATCGGTCCGGGCGAGGTCATCTTGATGGCTATCGCCACAGGTATGAACACAATAGGTGAGAACAACAGCAGCACCGACGAGAAGGTGAAGTCGAAGGCTCGCTTCAACCCTCGGTTTATGGGGCTGTTGAGAGGATTGCGGCGGATTGAGAGTACGGGCATCTGCCCGATGGTCCAGAGCTCGAACGATCGAGGCACCCTCATCGAGACTTGAGGCACGTAGTAGAACTGTATCACATTGTCGTCGGCAGCGCGCACGGCTGTCGAGTAGGATTTCTCGTCATTGCCCGAGAGGGTGTAGAAGATTTGGTCGACCTTGAGCTCGCGCACCATCTCGCGCATATCAGAGAGCGACCCGAGCACATGGCCCGGGAAGTCCGGCTCGGGATTGTCGCTGAAAAATCCCAATACCTTGTAGCCGAAGCCAGCATCGCTCTGTATCTCCTGGGCCAAGCGCTGGGCCGTGGGCCCAGTGCCCACGATCGCCACGCGGGTGAAGTTGTAGCCACGCCGACGCAGCGCCTTGATGATGCGGCGCGAGATAATCCACCATAGCGGTATCCCCACCACCATCAAGGCGTAGAACACCAGGTAGCCCCGCAGCGGCACGTCTATCTCCAGAAATGCGTTGAGCGAAAGGAAAAACAAGGCGTGGATGCCCACCACAGTGAATGCTCCCTTGAGCACGTGGTCCATCAGCAGCACGCGCTGCTGATGGGGTTTCCCTCTCACCCATAGCATTACGGGCAGATAAGAAGTATTGACCAGCACCCACAGGGTCTTAATCCTCGGGATGTGGGCCACCTCGGGACATAGTAGCAGCGTCAGGCCAAATAGGAGGTTGACCAGCAGCAGGTCGGCCACCGAAAATAGCCCCGTCAGGTATTTTCCGAAAGAGCGTCCGGTGAGTTTCACTTTTTATCCGAGCTTGCTGTCAATCAATTTGATCTTTTCTTCGATAGATACGATGTCTTCCTTGAGTTTCTCAATCTTGAGCTTGAAGTCGTTGACCATCGACAGGCCCGACTTTGACTTTGAGGTCAGGAAACCCAGGTTGTTTTCGTAGGTGCGTATCTCGTTGCGTCGGCTCTCAAGGGCGCGGGCCAGACGGTCGCGCTCTCTCAGCAGCTTGCCCTGGTCGCCCTCGATGGCCGACAGGTTCTGCTCAAAGCGCTCGCTGCGCATGCGGTTGTCGTTGAGGTTGAGCATGCGGCGCAGAGCGTTGACGGCGCTGCGGTAGGCATCGTTGATCTTGTCCTTGTCGCGGAATGGCACGTGGCCGGTCTGCTGCCACTTGTCTTGCAGTTCGTGCAGACGGTCGGCCATATCGTCGGCGCCCTCTTGCTTGGCCAGCTTGATCAGGTCGTCGATGATTTCGCGCTTAACCTTCAGGTTGGCTTGCTCGGCCGAACGTTGGCCCGAGTTAGCAGCCTTTTTCTGCTCAAAGAAATGGTCGCAGGCGGCGAGGAAGCGTTTCCACACGGCATCGCTGTGTTTTTTGGGCACGGCTCCGATGGTCTTCCACTCTTTCTGCATAGCCACGAATTCATCGGTGGCCTTGCGCCAGTCGGTGCTGTCCTTCAGGGCCTCGGCGCGCTCGGCCAGAGCGGTCTTCTTGGCCAGGTTGGCAGCGTATTCCTCCTTGACGGCCTTGAAATAAGCGGCCTTGGCGAGGAAGAACTCGTCGCAGCGCTGACGGAAGCGGGCAAACAGGGCGTTGTTGGCCTTGCGCGAAGCAAAGCCCAGGCTCTTCCACTCGCTCTGCAGCTCGATGATCTGCTTGGTCATTTCGTCCCAAGCGTTGAATGTCTTGAGGGCTGAGAAATCGAGGTCCTCGATGCGCTCGCACAACACAGTCTTAGCGGCCTCGTTCTGGGCCTCGGCTGCTTTGCGCTCCTCAAAGAATGCCTGGTATTTCTTGTTGATGGCGGCTGAGGCGTCTTTGAACTTCTGCCAGATGTCGTCGCGCAGCTCCTTGGCCACCGGGCCGATTTGGCGCCACTTCTCGTGCAGGTCCTGCAGACGGCGGAAAGCCATGATCACATCGCTCTCCTGGTCGAGGCTGATAGCCTCCTCGATCAGCAGCTCCTTGGATTCAAGATTCTTCTTGAAATCGTAGTCGCGCAGCTCCTTATTAATTTTTAGGTTGTCGCTGTAGTGCTCGCGGGCCTCCTGGAAGCGCTTCCACACGTTGGTCTCCTCGGTTGGGGGCACCTCGCCGATGGCGTTGAACTTGTCTTGCAACTCGCGGTAGACGGGGAATGTGCGGTTGACATTGTCGGTATCGACGGCCAGGGCGTTGATCTGGTCGATGATATCGTTTTTGGCCTTGAGATTGTCTTGGCGCTGTTGCTCTTGCTCGGCAGCCCACGAGTTTTTCTTATCGCGCACCTGGTTGATCACCTCGTTGAACTCGGTTTCCTCCGGGTCTTCGGTCTCCTTGAAGTCCTCAGGGGGATTACCGGCCTCGGCCCAAGCGGTGCGCTGGTCGTCAATTTCGATCTTACGGAGATTGATGAAGTGCTGGCGTAAGCGAGTGATTTGGTCGCGCTGGATATCGGCTCCGTCTTTGTCGAGGAGCTCGCGCGCTTGTTGCAGCAAGGCAGCCTTGGTGGCCGGCTGCATGGCCATTTCTTCTTCGGCCTGGGCCTCTTCTTGGCCCTGGGTCATTTCTTGTTCAGCCTCGGCAAGGGGGTTGTTTTCCTCTGCAGCGGCTGGGGCCGTAGCAGGCTCTTCATCAACGTTAGCGGGAGATGAGGGGATGGTAGCGGCAGCGTCGTCGGCCTGGGCGATAGGCGCTTCCTGATTTAGGGTCTTCTCCTCGACAGCCTCGGGAGCTTGGATGGAGGAGGGGTCACGCATTTCCATAATGATCGGTTTGTGGGTTAACAATTTTCGGGCCTATTGGCAATAGGCGGTCAAATTTAAGCATAATTTTTGGAATAACAATCATTTTACTCAAAAAATGTGAAAGATTTTTTCAAATCACCCAAAAATAGACCAAAAAGTAGCGCCGAAATGTTGGCAATGTCGGGAATAATGAGTAAATTCCCATCTTTAGGGGTTAGTTGG
>NWBJ01000022.1 GCA_002633115.1 Muribaculaceae bacterium Zag1 | reverse complement strand
TATTAAAATTCGTGCGGTAACCCTGAGGTTTTTCTCTAATTGTTTGTGCAATCCGCGGAAAATAGCTAACTTTGCGATATAAATAAATCCTCTTATAAAAATTCCGATGCGTAGATTATTACTCCTAATATGCCTTATCCCGTTTATCGCTTATGCAGCGATAAACGATTGGTCTTATGTGCCATTCATCAGTTACAGCGGACAATCGCCGGATGAGGTGATTAAACAAGGCCGTAACTTTGAGTTGCTTAAAAAGTTGTGGGACAAGCCACAATCATTCGACAGCCTGGAAATATCAGGCTTTGAGTTTGCCGATATTGACACAACCCTGTTGATGCGTCAAGGAATGGTGTATTGTAACAACGGAGAATACCATTCTGCAATACCGTTCATCGACAGTATTGCTATGAACAGCCTAAGAACACAGGCTAATTTGATGGCTAAAAATATTATTGAAGATACACGCCCTCAGATGCAAGTTTTTTTAGCGACGTTGGATAGTGTCGGATATAGAGCTTCTGCGTTTCCTTTGGTTCATTCTCTTGTTTTTGATGATATTATATGGGGCCATCTGAATGTTTCTCAACAAAATTCCACGATCTGCCACACCGATAGTATGACGTGGAATGGTGTGTTTTACTTCTTTCGCCCGGAAATTGAAGTTTATGGCACAAATGGAATGGGGCTTGGAGATAAACATCGCTTCAAGTTCGCTTGGGGAGAGAATTCTAATGCCTACTTATGCACGGTATTCATCAAAACAAATATAATAAAAGCATTAAAAAACTTGTTGAAAGGTGAGGATTTAACTCCTGAAATGTTGCAGGACTGCCATAAATTCGGTGTACTTGATGAAAACCAACGACTGACAATTCCGGTACTCGACGGCAACGATGCAATAAGCAAATCCGCAGGGCAATGGGCCAAAGCTGCTGCAAACTCATTTATGCAACATTTTGATATTGATAGCGTAGCCGGAATTATCGGATTGCCTTCGGACAAAGAAACTGCTGCAAAGGTAATTCTGTATCACGAGATTTTATTTGAGATTGATAAAATCCTTGATGAAACGGGATTGTTACCTATCCCTGAGATTTTAACTTCGAGTATTCCAGCAGATAAAAAGCAGACGGCATCTGTCGCATACATAACTACACGTTAATCCGCGTCTTTTCCGCCTCCTCATAAAGTCCGTAACTTCGCTGAAAACATCAGCAAGTTATGGACTTACTTTTTTCTTCAGTCGAGAATATTCCCGGTGTGCGCGGCAGGGCCGCTTTCACCGTCAACAGCCAGGCGGTGTTCAAGGAGGACATCGACACGCTGCCCACCGTCATCGACAGCAAGCTGTCGTATATGCCGTGGGGCGCGGACAACCAAATGCCCTACGACATCATCGACCTCATTGAGAAGGACGAGACGTTGGCCACCTGCCAGCTTTTCAATGCCGAGGTCTGCTACGGGAGCGGGCTTTGCTACGCTTTGCCCGCTCAGACTCCGACAGACACAACAGACTCCAATAGACCGAGAATAGAGGCCGAGGTCGAGGACTTTATGCTCTCCAACGACCTGCCGGCCTACTTCCTCGGCGTGTGCCAGGACTTCAAGCACTTCGGGTTCGCCGTTTCGGTAATAATCCTCAACGCCGACGGCACCAAGGCCGTGCGCCTGCTGCGCAAGGAGGCCTGCTACTGCCGCTTCGCCCCCGCCGACGGCAAGGGCAAAATACCCTTCGTGCTCTACGCCAACTGGCGGCAGCAGGTGATGCCTGCCGACCGCAAGGACATCGAGGTCATTGACCTGCTCGCCCCCGCCGCGCCGTGGCCCGACCTTCAAGAACGCCTCGCCTCGGGCACCAAGGCGCGGAAGTTCGCCGTCGTGAGCCGCGTGCCTACGCCCGACAGCACCTATTACCCCATTCCGTACTATGCCGCACTGTTCCGGGGCAAGTGGTACAACATCAAGCAGCTCATCGGCCTGGCCAAGGAGGCCAAGCTGCGCAACTCGGCTCCGATAAAGTACCATATCGAAATCTCGGCCAAATACTGGGATTCGATATTCCGCGCCGAGGGCATAACCGACCGCCGCCAGCAGCAGGAGCGCATCGTGCGTGAGAAGCAGTCGATACTCGACTTCCTCACCGGCGCCGAGAACAGCGGCAAAGCCTGGTTCTCCACCTTCTACATCACCCCCGACGGCAAGGAGCGGCACGACGTCGTGATAAACAAGGTCGATGACTCCAAGGAGGGAGGCGATTGGGAGAGCGACATTCAGGAGGCCGTCAATATGATGTGCTTCACGATGCGTGTGCACTCCAACCTCGTCGGCTCCGTGCCCGGCAAGGGGCAGAGCAACAACAGCGGCTCTGACAAGCGCGAGCTGTACACCATCGCCCAGGACCTTCAGAAACCCTATCACGACTTGCTTTTCACCGTCCACCGCATTATCATACGGCTTAACGGCTGGGCAGGCGTGAAACCGACCGTGCCCTTCATGCAGCTCTCCACCCTCGACGAACACCAAGACGCCAAGGAGGTAACGAGTGAATGAGTGTGACGAGTTGATGAGTACCCGGTTGACGAGTACCCATCAACCCGCCCTCTTCACTCCATCAAAAACCCATCAACACATCAACTCATGACTCCTCAACTCATTACCGATAACGACACCCTGTTGGCCTTCGTGCCGAACAGCATTACCGCCGTGCGGGGCGAGACACCCCTCTACGAGCGCATATTTCCCGACCTCGTGGCCGCAGAGCTGTGGGCCGAGGCCAACTTCTTCTCGGCTGACAGCTTCGAGGCCGTGTGTGCCCGCAGCGCCGGCGATGATCTGCGGCAGGCCGCAGCGCATCTTGTCGCCACCGAGGCCCTGCGCCGTGCCGTGCCGGCCCTCGACGTGGTGTTCACCCCCAACGGCTTCGCCGTCACGCAGACAGCCAACCTCGCGCCTGCCTCCAAGCAGCGCGTCGACCGCCTCATTGGCTCGCTGCTCGCCGGGGAGGGGTGTACCGCCCAACGGACGGAGGCGGCAGAAGGCCGTCTTGAGCATTGCGAATCATCTATTTTTGAGCCTTTGTCGTAGATACATGAAACCGAAGTATAGGGCAATGTAGGCACCGCCAAACGTCAATATCTTGTTGCCTAAACTTTGCATAGCGTCTATGTGCCAGAACTGGGAATTGAGCAAGTAAGTGGCCATGAAGAAAGCTGCAAATATCACAAGCATGATGACGAGCAGAAAGAAGGTGGACTTGGGCAAGACAATGTTGCCATTGCCCGCTACTTGTTGCTCGCGTTCCTTCAATCTAGCTTCGAGGGCATCAAACAGGACGAGGATGCGCTTGGCGGACTCTTCGGCCTCTTTCTTAAACTCGCCTTTGGAGGCATTGCAGACAGCAGCGAAAGTATCATGAACCGTTTGAATGGTTTGGGGCTGGATTACGAACGTTATTGCTTTCGGCAACGCCTTTAACTTTGCGTCAATTTCTGCTGGCAGACAAAGAGCCTGTTGATAGAAGTCGTCCAGACTCATGTTTGCCAGTTTGATGCCTTCCACCATCTGCCGGAGCTTGACAGAAGCATCCTCTTGAAGCAGGGTTCCCAAAGACCTTATCTGCGCGAAGATATCCGTCAATATATTCAATACTTCTTGGGTATTGGTAGATGCCGGAACAGACGCTCCGGATTTGTCCTGATGTTCGTCAGTCGCGGCACAGGTTTCCATAGGCTCGGGGTCTGTTTCTATCACTGTAATCGGAGCGCCGTTTTCGGGTAACGCACTCTGTTCTTGTGTCATCTTCGTCTGTTCTGCCTTACGCTGTTTCTGATAGTCGCTAAAACTGGTTTTGGGTTTCTTCTTCATATAGACATCTAATGATTAGTGCCGTCCTCTCCTGCGTGGAGCGACGGCAGGGTGTTCTTCATGACGTTTCTTCTTGCGGTCATCATTATTGTTACCGCCACCACCTGCCGGACTGACATGTACCTCTGCA
This sequence comes from Muribaculaceae bacterium Zag1, assembly GCA_002633115.1. Lineage (GTDB taxonomy): Bacteria > Bacteroidota > Bacteroidia > Bacteroidales > Muribaculaceae > CAG-873. The sequence goes on along the minus strand of NWBJ01000022.1, from coordinate 32,644 downwards.
GACGCAGCTGCCAATACTGCATCGGCGATGGTGTGTATAACTGCCGTGCCATTGTCGCCAGACGATTCTGCATTGTTTGCAGCGTCGGTAATATTCTGCATAATCTCATCTTCCTGCACTTGTGTGTAACCACTTGTCTTGACTGCAGGAACAGAATGTTGTCCCGCCTCGGCAGGCGATGTTTCGTGAGATGCAGCAGACCTGGGCATTCGTTCCGTCTCAGCCAGGTTCACGGCAAGTGCCTTGCTGATTTTGGCATAGCTCATTGACTTGTCAATGGTGCTGCCTCCAAAGCTGATGTCGTCCATGGTGAAGATAACGCCATAAGGCGTACCATCCTGGCCAGTCCTGAATGAAACTGCAATCTGTTCGTCTGCCAATGCTGAACGCAACTGCGCCCAGTTCTTGGAAAAGGTGAGCGCCTCTTTGAGCGCATCGTATATGGCATACTTCACTTTGTCGGCACCTTTCAGCCGGTCGCGGTTCACATACTCCTTGCCGTTGCCGAAATGCAACCCATACTTTTGTGTAATCTGGCGACAAATGCGTTTGCTCCGCTTGCGGTCGTTGCGGTTGGATATTTCCTGCCGTTTGTTGTTCACACGGTTGTAAACGACATGCAAATGGGGATGGTTGCGGTCGGTGTGGCGAAACATGGCATATTGCGTATCGGTGAATCCCATTCGCTGCATATACTCCAATGCCACATCGCGCATGAACTCGTCCGTGCAGCGTTCCGCATCCTTGGGCGAGAAACTAAGGGCAAAGTGTCCGACAGGTTCCTTGCACTTGGGACGCATCTGCGCCTGCAACTTGAATCCAGCAACCATCGCCTCGATGTTGAAATCGCATACTCCCTCTGTGGCAATGATACGCGCATGCTCGCCTTTGCTCTGATAGACATACTCCGCTATTCCAGAGAAGTTGTTCCCGTTGCTTATCTTGGCAATCATTTCTGCTGGGTATTGATTATTACATTGGCTATCCTGTCGCGTATCTCAACTATCTCTCGGACGTGAGCGCCAAATCCGTCCCTATTGGCACGATGGGCAATCTGGTTGAGGTTGTTTGCCATACCGGCCAAACTGCGCATCAAACGTCCTTCCCCCTCTGTAACCGCTGCCACGACCTTGCCCTTGAATGCCATGTCGCGGAAGAAGTCGGAATCAGAATAGTTGTTCTCATCACAGAAGTCGTTCACGCTGTCAAACTCGCTCTGGGTTAGATAGACGTACTTACGCTTGTCGCGTTTCTCATCAGCCGACTTAGGCGGTCTGCCGCCCTTGTTCGCGGTATGGTTCTCTGGCAAGGGTCGCGGAGCGGCATGTGCCGCAGTATTATCTTGTTTCTTGTTCATAATCAGTGGGTGGGGCAAGTTCTGGAAGTAATGTGAGTGCCAACGAGGATAGAGCAAGGCGTGAGCCGCAGCGGGGTTTTCTGCCGTCAGAAAACATTAACTTGCTCCCCACCCACTCAGATATAAAATCTTCGTGGTTGGACGTGGTTCCGCCACTGGTGAAGAACTGCGTACAAGCACCTGCATTCTTATAGCGGCAAAGACGTTTCTTCGATGTCTGACGGCGTGTTTTAACCCTAGGCGTAAGGTTGCCCATCTTGTAGTGATTGCTCGCTGAGGAGGCAAGAATCTCGTGTATGTGGCAATGAAGAGGAACAATTGCCAAGCCTCCTTCTTGCAGCACATATAGCTGTGGCATAGCAGCCTGTTCCTTCTCCCTTAAGGGACTTTTGCTGCAAGGACTAAAAGACGCTGTAATGGCAGGGAAAGAAGAAGTGAGCCGATTGGCCGTCAGGGGTGAATATCCTCTGACTGCCGGATTGATGCATCGGTAGTGACAATAGTTATTAGAAGAGGTACCAGCTTTGGAATGGCGGGTATCAAAGACGAACTGCACAGCTCGGAAACGGATGAATGCAGGACGGCTTGTCTCTATGCGATGTATGGCATAGCACTTTGCCAAATCCAGTGGCAGTGGTTTGCATAGGCGATTTTTGCCTGTGAAAAGAAAAAATGATTGTTGCATGGTAACAGGTTGGTTTGTGTCCCCACAGCAATGCGGTTTGCACCTGATGGAGAGTGGTGTTCGCCGCACTGCTATGGAAACATGTTTCTGAATGATTGTCATTTGGGGTTGCGCAGCGTACCTTTTTCTCCCGCCAGCAAGCGGTCGATTTCCGACTTGGCATAGCACTTGCGTTTGCCAACATGGGCAGGGACGAGGTAGCCCGCCTTCTCCCAAGTCCACAGGGTAGTTTTGGAAACATGGCACAACTCGGCTGTCTCTGCTGCCGAAAGATAGGTCTCGTCTTTCGGACGAGTGGCGATTTCAATCTCTTTCATCTCTTGAGCCTTGGCAATCAGTCGGTCGGCGAACATCACCAGATCTTCACCAGTAACCTCAAACTTCATGCGACCACCGGCCTCTATCATAGAGTATAGATCCATTCGTTACACCTCCTTTCCGTTAAGTGCCACATCTCTGCCATCTGCAATCTTACCAAGATTGGTGGCGGATTGCATGTTAGGTGCAATCTCTTTCTCATGCTCCATCGACAAGAGCAACTGTTCTTTTGTTGCAGGAGTGGCAACATTGGCCGACTGCATTTCTGCCTTGTCTGCATCAGAATGCTCGTCTTCCTGTGCAACAGGCAGTGTAGAAGCGGGGAGTTTGTCCTCCTTCTTAACTCTGCGCTTGCGGCGCTTCTTCTCCTTCTGCGTCTCGGGATGTTCTGCAATGAACTTGGCAATCTGCTCCTTGTGGCGTGTGAAGGACACTAAGCAGAACTTGCCCATCTCCTCGACCGTGATGTACCCACGTTCCTGCAGGTCAAGCAGGAAGTTCTTTGTGTCGGTGCGATGCCAGAGCCAGTCGGCGGCAAGCTCGGAGAACGTCACAATGAACTGCCCGGCTGTGAGTGTAACCGTCTTGCCGTGGCATGTGGTCTGACCAAGCCACTGCTCGCAAGCCCGCCACAGGAGGTCGCGGAAAGCATCGAGATGGTTGTAGCGCATGGGCGGTTCCTTTTCGTAACGGTCGCCATTGCGCTTAGGCAGATGGAAATAGCGGTTCAAGAAGTCAATGGGCAGTGTGAAACCGCCAAACGGCACGCCCATTTTCGATTTCGAGTAGAGTTTACTCATCGGCATTTTGGTTTTTGGGCTGCGGTGGCAAGGCGGGACAGCACTCGTCGCCGCAGCCGGTTAGAAATAGGTATGTTGTGTGCAAGGCTGGCTGTGTCAGCTGATAAGACCGACCAGTTCAACTTTCATCGAGTCGTCAATGGCTCGGTAGCGGTTGAATGCCTTGCTGCCTTCGACGTGTCCCGACATCGAGGCTATCAGGTTCGGGTCTTTTACCTTGCGGTACAGGTTCCCGATAAAGGTTCTTCGCGCCAGATGGCTGCTGGCAATCTCGCAGATTGGGCGTTGCACTTCCCGGCGCGTCTTAGGGTCGAGTATCGACACCGAGCGAGTGACACCCGCCATGCGGCACAACTCACGTATGCTCGCATTGTACTGCTTGTCGTCCAGACAGCGGAACAGGTTTTTCTCGCGTCGGCGGTATTCGTATTTCTCCAATATCGCTTTGGCCTTCTCGGTGAGCGGCACTCTTACTGTGCGTCCGCTGCTTTTCATCGTCTTGTGCGGCATATATTCCAGAATGCCGTCTTTGATGTTCTGAAACGACAAGCGGTCGAGGTCTCCTTTGCGGCATCCTACCATACACTGGAACATGAATGCGTCGCGATGCCTGTTCAAACGGGCTGAGCAACCTGCCAGGTCAAGTGCATAGATGCGGTCACGCTCCTCAAGATTGAGGAAATAGGGAATGCCATAGACAGGTGCAGACAGCTCAAAACCAGCGAATGGAGAGGTGGTGGGTATGCCTTGCTTTTTTGCCCAATCAACCACAATGCCTATCAGTTTGAATAGGCTGTATATGGTGTTGGCTGAACGTGGGGACTTGGGTATGCGCCACGTTTCCATGCCCTCAAAGAGCCACGGATGCTTGGAAGCCAGCGTGTGCTCGGTTGCGATGTAGTGTTTGAGCTCATACAGGTCGGCGGTGGTCATGCTGTCCACATGGAGCACGAAGTTCTTCCGGTGGTTCACCTTTCTTTGGTATAACTGGAACCTCTCCACAATGGCTGCTATGTAGCAGTATGTCTTTGCCGAAGATTCCACTATATCATGTTTTTGGGCATAATCGCGTGCCTGCGCTGCCAGACTGGTGTCTATGGCCGTCTCGCCTGTCGTGAAGATATTGGGATGGTGATAACTCTCCAACAGATTGCGCAACCACTCGCTGCCGGCACCGCGATAGTACCTCTCTGATATAAGGTTGGTTATCTCGCGCACCTGATTGTCGAACGCTCTGCGCTTCTCCTCTCTTACAAGAGCCACGCGCGACTTATAGCCTTGCTTCTCTTGGCTCCAGTGGTTGGGATTGATGGTCAGTTCGGAAGCGGCCTTTAAATCCGTCTTGCCGTCACGCACGCGGAAGAATACTGTTGCCTGGTCGGTCACGTTGTTTTTGGCCGAGGACTTCTGGCGAAGGAATGCTGTTACTTTCATGTTCGTGCAGTTAGTCTATGAGGTGAATGACATCCGCCTTAATCTCATCTGTGATTTGGCGGTAACGGAAGAACGCCATGCTGTTCTCAATATGCCCGGTCATTGAGGCTATCAGATTCGGGTCCTTGACCATGGCATACATGTTGGCGATGAAGGTCTTTCGTGCAAGGTGGGATGCCGCCGCCTGATACAGCGGCACCTGTACCAACTGCTTTGTAATGGGGTCGCGGCTCCACACCATTCTATCAATGCCGCACATGAACAGGAGCATCTTGATGGCGTGGTTGTAACGTTGCGTTCCGAATGTCGGAAACAGGTGACCGTTCTCATTTCCCTTATACCGCTCGACAATCTCACGCGCCTTGTCTGCCAGCGGCACACGCACATGGGTGATATGCTGGTTTACAAACACCCGATGGGATGTCTTCAACGGGTAGTATTCAAGCCATCCGTCTTTGATGTTCTGCGGAGAGAACTGCCGCAGGTCACTGATGCGGCAGCCTACAAGGCACTGGAAGATGAAGATGTCACGATGCATCTGCATAAGCGGGTCGTGGTACAGGTCGAGGTCCTCCACTTTGCCGCGCTCCTCCAAGGTAAGGTAGATGGGCGGCGCATATGCAAGTGGGGCGGACTTAACCTTTCGGTGGCACGTGTTCGTGCTTTCACCGGACTTCACCAAGTGATTGAGAAAACCTTTGAGGTCGTTCAGTATGTTGGTCATGAAGTTCATGCTGCATGGCTTTGGCGGATGGGCACCCAATTGGAACTGCTTATACCACTCGCGGTATTTCTCATCAGAATAATAGAGGTGCTCCTCCTGCACATATTGCAGGAAGTTCTCGATGTCTTGCTCTCTGAGGGTTTCCACACGAAGCGTAAAATTGGGTTTCCCGCCAAACTCACGCTGAAAGAGCTCGTAGCGGCGCAACTTGCGCGCATGTCCCTCAAATATCCCCCTGCGCCCGTCGCAAAAGGACTTTTGCCTTATAAAAGAAAGAAGGTGTTCGCAGAGCGAGCCTGGCTCTACATCGTTGAGAATGGGAGCCACGGTGCGACCATCCGTCTGCTTGCATAAGTGTGGACTTCTTTGAGAAGTTGCGATGGCCGTGGTCACGATATTGCGAAGCCATTCTTTGTCGCAGCCATAGGCGTACGTGTTATGCAGGGTGCTGATGATGTCGGCCAACAGCCCGTTGAACTTCTGTATTTCATCCTTAGTCAGAGCCTTGGTGTTCTTGTAGCCCGGAATGGCCTCATCCCAATATTTCGGGATGGCCGTTAAGTCTGTGCGCTGGCGCAGGTCTGTTTTGCCGTCGCGCACACGTATGCACACCGGCCTCGGCTCGGTGTTGCTCGCACCCTTGGGCGCTTTGTGCAGGTATATGCTTATTTTCATCTTGTGTCGTTTTTAATGTGGAGGTTTTATGAATTCTGCTGTTGGAGGCTATCGCATTTCGGCAGTTGATGCCAGACGTGAATGCCATCCATTTCCATCACGCGTTGTGCGCTTTGGCAATGCAAATTTAGACAGGGGTCATGTATTTTGGAGAAGAGAGTATTCTGCAACCTCTCTGATTTTAAGGCTAATTAATATAAGAAGCCAAATCAGAACTCAAAATCATACTCAAAAGCAGGTCGGTGGCGCAATTGACAATTTTCCGGTTTGGCGTTCCTAACTGACAGCCAGACTAATGTCTGATTGTTCCAAACGACAAAACCGCGCAAATACTGTTCTCTTTCTCCTCCATACATGACCGCAAGAGTAGAAAAGGCATCAAGGTGGCCTGCAAGAAGCAATCATACTTGCAGCCAATAATATAAATGGAACAGCCTGGTCGTTGGGCAATTGTTGCCCAAAGTTGCCCAAGCCAATATGCCAATGTTCCCAACCATCCCGCTGGCATCCCTCGGGGTGACTTTTCCCTTTCTTTCCTTTCTTCTCCATAAATGATTGTTAAACAGTTGTTTGTTGTCATTATGGAAAAGAGAGCAGTTCGTTTCGTTAAGGTCGAATCAAGAATACCATTTCACGGATTTTGTCGGTATTGGGTTGTGCAATTGGGGAATAATTAGTAACTTTGCGATTCGAAAAAAACAGAAATTCTGCCATGGCGCCCGGCTGCCCTTGCCGGTCTCCGGCATGGCGCTAACTTAACACAACACTATTTATAAAAATGGCACAGCAAGAAGACGTATTTAAGAAAATCGTTTCACACGCCAAGGAATACGGTTTCGTCTTTCCCTCGAGCGAAATCTACGACGGTCTGTCGGCCGTCTACGACTACGGCCAAAACGGCGTAGAGCTCAAAAACAACATCAAGCGCTACTGGTGGGAGGCTATGACCCTGCTCCACGAAAACATCGTAGGCATCGATTCGGCAATCTTCATGCACCCAACGATCTGGAAAGCGTCGGGTCATGTCGATGCGTTCAACGACCCACTGATTGACAACCGCGACTCAAAGAAGCGCTACCGCGCCGACGTGCTCATCGAAGAGCAAATCGCCAAAATCGATGACAAGATCGAAAAGGAAGTGGCAAAAGCTGCCAAGAAATTTGGCGAATCGTTTGACGAAGCCCTCTATCGCCAGACCAATCCCCGCGTGCTCGAGCACCAGCAGAAGCGCGACGCTCTGCACCAGCGCTACTCTGACGCCATGAATGCCAACAACCTCGAAGAGCTGCGCCAAATCATACTCGACGAGGGCATCGTCTGCCCAATCTCAGGCACCAAGAACTGGACCGAAGTGCGCCAGTTCAACCTGATGTTCAAGACCGAAATGGGTTCGACTGCCGACGGCGCAATGACCGTGTACCTGCGCCCCGAGACAGCCCAAGGCATATTCGTCAACTATCTGAACGTGCAGAAGACCGGCCGCATGCGCATCCCCTTCGGTATCGCACAGATCGGCAAGGCATTCCGCAACGAAATCGTTGCTCGCCAATTCATATTCCGCATGCGCGAGTTTGAGCAGATGGAGATGCAATTCTTCGTGCGTCCCGGCCAGGAGATGGAATGGTTCCGCTACTGGAAGGAGTGGCGCCTGCGCTGGCACAAGGCTCTCGGCCTCGGCGATGACAAATATCGCTACCACGACCACGAGAAGCTGGCCCACTACGCCAACGCCGCTACCGACATCGAGTTCCTCATGCCATTCGGATTCAAGGAAGTCGAGGGTATTCACTCGCGCACCAACTTCGACCTCTCGCAGCATGAGAAATATTCAGGCAAGAAGATACAATACTTTGACCCCGAGCTCAACGAGAGCTACACCCCCTTTGTGATCGAGACCTCGATCGGCGTAGACCGCATGTTCCTGTCAGTGCTGTGCTCAAGCTACGAAGAGCAGAAGCTCGAGGGCGGAGACAGCCGCGTGGTGCTGCACCTGCCGGCCCCCCTGGCTCCCGTCAAGTGCGCTGTGATGCCTCTGGTCAAGAAAGACGGACTGCCTGACAAGGCTCGCGAAATCGTCAACGACCTGAAGTTTGACTTCGCCACCCACTACGACGAAAAAGACTCGATTGGCAAGCGTTATCGCCGCCAGGATGCCATCGGCACCCCCTACTGCATCACCGTTGACCATCAGACCCTTGAGGACAACACCGTGACTCTGCGCGAGCGCGATTCGATGCAGCAAGAGCGCGTGGCCATCGCCGACCTGCACAAGCTGATCCACGACAACGTGAGCCTCAATAGCCTGCTGCGCAAGCTGGCCTAAGACATAACAATCCCTGGGGTCGCCCTCGGCCCCAGGGATTCCCTCTCGAAAAGAAACCAACAATTTTTAGATGAAGAAATTTCCGATATTCCTACTGATTGGCATAGTGGCTCTCGCGGTGGCTATGCCTTCGTGCGGCACCGATACCGACACCACCACCGTGGCTGAGGCTTATGCCGAGTGGAAGGAGAAGAATGATGCCTGGCTGGCCGAGCAAGTGGCTCGACTTGACGAAGACGGCAATCCATACTTCACCACCCTCATTCCCTCGTGGAATCCCGACGGCTACGTGCTGATACACTACTTCAACGACCGCACTCTGACCGAGGGCAACCTCTCGCCCCTGTACACCTCGACTATCGATACCCGCTATTACCTCACCTATTATGAGGGCACAGCCATCGACTCGTCGTACCTGCAGACTGCCTACGGCCCCGGCATCTTCCGCACTCAGCTGTCGAGCTGCATCGAGGGTTGGGCCATTGCATTCCAAGATATGCGTTGCGGTGACACTGCCGAAATCGTAATCCCTTACACTCAAGGTTACGGCGTGAGCACCACCTCGGGCATTGTGCCATATTCGGCTCTCAAATTCAACGCCCGCTTGGTTGACATCCCCGCCTACGAAATCAATCCCAATAGCCTATGAAAATCGGTGAGGTCGACCTTGGCCCACGGCCGGTGATGCTGGCTCCGATGGAGGATGTCACCGACTCATCGTTCCGCCTGATCTGCAAAGAGATGGGGGCCGACTTGACCTATACCGAATTTATATCGTCTGAGGCTCTGATCCGCAACATAGCCGCCACCACGCGCAAGCTGCATATACGCCCACAGGAACGCCCCACCGCCATCCAAATCTACGGCCGCGAACCCGAGGCTATGGCCGAGGCGGCAAAGATTGCCGAAGAGGCCAAGCCGGACTTCATCGACATCAACTTTGGCTGCCCAGTCAAGAAGGTGGCTGGCAAGGGAGCCGGTGCCGGGCTGCTACGCGACGTACCCAAGATGCTGGAAATCACCCGTGCCGTGGTCAGCGCCGTGAAGCTGCCAGTGACGGTGAAGACGCGCCTCGGTTGGGATTGCAACAGCAAAATCATCGTGGAACTGGCCGAGCAGCTGCAGGACTGCGGCATCGCCGCCCTGACTGTGCATGGTCGCACCCGGTCGCAGATGTACACCGGCGAGGCCGATTGGGAAATGATAGGACAAGTCAAGGCTAACCCGCGCCTTAAGATACCCTTGATAGGCAATGGCGACATCGCAACTGGCGAGCAGCTAAGGCGAGCCTTCGACGTTTACGGGGTGGACGGCGTGATGGTGGGCCGCGCCTCAATCGGCGCTCCCTGGATATTCCGTGACCTGAAACGTGCCCTGATTGGCGACGAGGCCGGACCCGAACTCACCCGCAGCGACAAGTTCCAGTGCCTGCGCCGCCAAATACTGGAGAGCATTGAGCGCATCGACGAGTATCGAGGCATCCTGCATATCCGCAGGCATCTGGCCGTAAGTCCGCTATTCAAGGGGTTGCACAGTTTCCGCGACACTCGCGTGGCTCTGCTGCGCGCCGATACCCAAGAGAGCCTGCTCTCCCTGATTGACAGCATCGAGGCCGACCCGGAATTCCGCGTCTCTACGCCCCAACCCTGACCCGATTTTTCATTTTTCATTTTTCATTTCTCATTTCTCATTTCTCATTTTTCATTTCTCATTTCTCATTGCCATGCGTCACTCTCTTTTCTTTTTCTGCCTGTTGTTTTATCTTGGCGCTGTTGCCGAGATTAAGGATTATAGCCTCAACGTGGGCGATTTCAGCGAGTTCACTGTTGCCAGCGGCATCAATGTGGTATATCGCCACTCGACCGATTCGGCTGGATATGCCAAATATTCGTGTTCGCCGAGCGTAGCTTCGGCCTTGACATTTAGCAATGACAAGAATAAACTGAAGATTCAGCTCGCCAACGACCGGACGCTCTCAGAGGTGCCAACCGTGACAATCTATTCGATGGCTCTGGCCAAAGCTACCAACTGGGGCGATTCTACCATCACTATCGTGCAGAGCATACCAGTCACCAAATTCCAAGCCAAGGTGCAAGGCAATGGCAACATCGTGGCTCCCGACCTGCATGCCACCAAGGTTGAGGCCAGTGTCGATGCCGGCATGGGCCGCATATACTTATCGGGCAAAGCCAAGGAGGCCAAGTATTCTCTGATCAGCGCCGGTTCGATCGAGGCTGGCAGCCTTGACGCAAGCACTGTGAAATGCTCGATGGTAGGCACCGGGTCTATTGACTGCTATGTCACCGAGAAACTCACCATCGTGGGAATGGGCTCGGGCACAGTCTACTATATGGGCAAGCCCGAAACTATCAAAAATCGCAGCATCGGTGTGAAGGTAGTGGAGATGGAGCAATAGCCCCGGAGAATGCTTATGGGTGAGAACCTGAAGAAGCTGACAGCGAGGTCGGTAAAGTGGAATGCAATAGACCGCCTCAGTTCGCAAGCGCTGTATGCCGTCACAGGCATCGTATTGGCTCGCTTGCTCACGCCCACCGACTTTGGTCTGGTGGGCGCGGTGCTTATATTCCAAGCCTTCGCCTCGCTGTTGGTCGATAGCGGATTCTCTTATGCGTTGTTACAGCGCAAGCAACCGTCGAGGCTCGACTATAGCTCGGTACTGTGGTTCAACCTCGGGATTGCCACCCTGCTCTATGTGGCTTTGTATTTCTGCGCTCCGTTGATAGCAGACTGTTTCCAGCATGACCAGAGGCTGATACCCCTGTCGAGGGCAATGTTTCTGTCAATGATTCTCAACGCATCAGCCATAGTGCAAGTGAATCAGCTCACCAAGCGCATGCACGTGCGTCCCATCGCTGTTGCCAATATCGTATCGCTGTCGGTGGGGGGCGCCTTGGGCATCATCATGGCTGTCAAGGGCTATGGGGCTTGGGCCATAGTGGGACAAGCCTTGGCCAATAGCGGAGTGAAATCTCTGTGGCTATGGGCCACGAGCCATTGGTGGCCGGCTATGAAGATGTCATGGACAGCCCTGCGGGGATATTTCTCGGTGGGGTCGGGCATGATGATGACATCTTTTCTCAACACTCTGTTTCTCAACATTTTCTCTTTCTTTATCGGCAATCAATCGGGCATGGCCCGATTGGGCTATTACACCCAAGCCGACAAGTGGAGCAAGATGGGCATCACCTCGCTGTCGCAGACGCTGACATCGTCATTTATTCCTCCTCTCTCGGCTGTGCAGGACGACCCTGAGCGATTTCGCCGCCTCTGCGCCAAGATGAATCGAGCCACAGCTTATATCCTGTTCCCGGCCATGATAGGGCTGATCATAATGGCAACGCCGATTTTCCATCTGCTGTTCGGGGCGAAATGGGATTTGTCGATTGCGCTGTTTCAGCTGTTATTGACTCGCGGTATATTCTTGGTGCTTTCCGGGCTATGTGTCAATTACCTGTTGGCTCTTGGGCGCTCTCGCGCCATATTCACCCTTGAGGTGGTGCGCGATGGGTTGGCTCTCGCCGCCCTCGGCGCTACTTTGCCCTATCTGTCACTATCCACCCCCACCGATGCCGTGGCTGGCATTCGCATCATGGTCAATGCACAGATTCTGGCCGCTGTCATAGGCTGGATTGTCACCCTCATCTTTACTTGCCGCGCCACTGCAGCCTCGCCCTGGGCCTTCTGCCGCGACTATCTGCCCTATCTCATCATCACTGCTGTCATTTCCCCCCTTCTCATCTATCTCGGCACCCTTGCTCTCCACCCCATTATCCTCCTCCTGCTCCAATCCTCATCTGGGGCCCTCCTCTACCTCCTCGTTAATCATCTCCTCCATTCCCGCATCCAATCCGACCTCCTCTCCTACCTCCGCGGCCGCCTCTAACCCTTTAAATAAGAGGTAAAAGTGATTTTTTTTGAGAAAAATAGGGTAAAATTCAAAAATTATATGTAAATTGCAGTCGATTTTCTAATTTACCGAGAATCTAATAACTCATCAGATAAAATGAAAGTTTATAAGACAAACGAAATCAAGAATGTAGCCTTGCTCGGAAGCAAGGGCTCGGGTAAAACCACACTCGCAGAGGCCATGCTCTACGAGTGTGGAGTGATAAAACGCCGCGGCGCTGTAGAGGCTGGTACAACAGCCAGCGACTACTTCCCCGTGGAGAAGGAATACGGCTCGTCAGTCTTCTCGACCGTGATGTATGCCGAATTCAATGGCAAAAAAATCAACTTCATCGACTGCCCGGGCGCTGACGACTTCGTAGGCAACGCCATCACAGCCCTCAATGTCACCGACACTGGCGTGATTGTAATCAACGGCCAATACGGCGTAGAGGTGGGCACTCAGAATATCTTCCGCACCTGCAACAAGGTTGAGAAACCTGTCATCTTCGCTCTCAATCAGCTCGACGGCGAGAAGGCCGACTTCGACAACGTGATTGAGCAAATGAAGGAAATCTTTGGCCCGCGTGTAATTCCAATCCAATATCCTCTGACCTGCGGAGCCGGCTTCAACGCCATGATCGACGTGCTGCTCATGAAGAAATATTCATGGGGCCCCGACGGAGGCGTGCCTAAGATTGAGGATATCCCCGCTGACCAGATGGACAAAGCCATGGAGATGCACCACGCTCTCGTAGAGATGGCTGCTGAGAATGACGAAGGCTTGATGGAGAAATTCTTCGAGACTGACCAACTCTCAGAGGACGAGCTGCGCGAAGGCATCCGCAAAGGCCTGGTTGACCGCTCAATCTACCCCGTATTCTGCGTAAGCGCTGCCAAAGACATGGGCGTGCGCCGCATGATGGAATTCCTCGGCAACGTAGTGCCTTTCGTTGAGGAAATGCCCGCACCTGTCACTACCGAAGGCGTAGAGGTTAAGCCCGATTCAAACGGCCCTGTGAGCATCTTTATGTTCAAGACCACTGTTGAACCCCACATCGGCGAAGTCAACTACTTCAAGGTGATGAGCGGCACACTCAAGACTGGCATGGATCTCGACAACGTGAGCCGAGGCTCAAAGGAGCGCATCGCTCAGATTTACTGCGTATGCGGCCAAATCCGCACCCAGATTGACGAACTCTGCGCTGGCGACATAGGCGCTACCGTCAAGCTCAAGGACGTGCGCACCGGCAACACCCTCGACGAGAAGGGCTGCAACTATGTGTTCGACTTCATCAAATATCCGTCGCCCAAGTACCAGCGAGCCGTGCGCCCCGTCACCGAGAGCGACAGCGAGAAACTGATGCAGATCCTGACCCGCATGCACGAGGAGGATCCCACATGGATTATCGAGCAGAGCAAGGAGCTCAAGCAGACCATCCTCTCAGGCCAAGGCGAATTCCACCTGCGCACCCTGAAATGGCGCGTTGAGAACAACGACAAGCTCCAGATCGTATTCGAGGAGCCCCGCATCCCCTACCGCGAGACTATCACCAAGGCTGCTCGCGCCGACTATCGCCACAAGAAGCAGTCGGGCGGCGCTGGCCAGTTTGGCGAGGTGCACCTGATTATCGAGCCTTACACCGAAGGCATGCCGGCTCCCGACACCTTCCGCTTTGGCAACCAGGAGTACAAGATGAGCGTGCGCGACACCCAGGAGATGCCTTTGGCATGGGGCGGCAAGCTGGTGGTTTGCAACTGCATCGTAGGCGGTGCCATCGATGCTCGCTTCATCCCGGCTATCGTCAAGGGTCTGATGGACCGCATGGAGCAAGGCCCGCTCACCGGTTCCTACGCTCGCGACGTGCGCGTCTGCATCTACGACGGCAAGATGCACCCGGTTGACTCGAACGAAATCTCGTTCCGCCTGGCTGGCCGCAACGCCTTCTCTGAGGCATTCCGCAATGCCAATCCTAAGGTGCTCGAGCCCGTCTATGACGTAGAGGTATTCGTACCTGCCGACGTGATGGGTGATGTTATGAGCGACCTGCAGGGACGCCGCGCCATCATCATGGGCATGAACAGCGAGAATGGCTTTGAGAAGATTTCAGCCAAGGTGCCTCTCAAGGAGATGTCATCCTACTCGACAGCTCTGAGCTCAATCACCGGTGGCCGTTCATCGTTCACGATGAAGTTTGCCAGCTACGAGCTCGTGCCCGGCGACGTACAGGAGAAGCTCCTCAAGGAATATCTCGAATCACAGAAGGAAGACTAATCAACCCGATAATATTCCAATCCTATATAGGGAGCGGCTCAGCGCCTTGCGGCCTGGGCCGCTCCTTTATAATGAAAAATGAAGAATGAATAATGAAAAATAGGGGCCAGCGAGGTGCCACTGTTCCCGGCGCTTCGGGCGCCGGTCAAAATTGACTGATTATGAAAAAAGAAATTATGACAATTATGCTCGCCGCTGTGGGGATGCTCTCGGCCCAGGCGGTTGATTTCCAGCAAGTCTTTTCCGACAGCACCCTGCGTATCGACCTGCGTCGCACTGCCGAGCGCATGCCTCGTCAGCCCAAGGATGGCGAACCCCGTCAGGCCCCCGAGGGAGAACCTAAAGATGCGCCTCGGCGCGAGCGCCCAGAGCGCAAGATGCTCGACCCCGTGATGAGCGTCACCCCAGGCTGGTGGGGACGCACGGTAAATCTCGATACTATCCCCTATCGCAGCACAATGGTGGTGTCGATTGTCGACCTCACCACTGGCCAGGTGTATTACAAGAAATCCTATCTGCGTGGTTTTGCTCCATCGGTGGCTGACAGCACTGTCGAGGTGCAAAGCGTGTTGATGCCACTCCCCAAAGTCCCCTCCAAATTGATAGTGGCTGATGTCGACAATCGCGGCAAGATACGTAGCGAGCAATCGTTTGATATCTCACCCGCAGTCACCTCTGCCCTCACCTGCGCTATTCCAGAGAATATGCCTAGATTTGAGGTGATGCACCGCGCTTCGCATCCCAATCCAGTGCGCATAGCCATTGTGGCAGAGGGATTCACACAGGAGGAGATGCCCCGCTTCCGCGTTAAGGCTGATTCGATAGTGCGCAACATGCTGACGCAACCGGGATGGAGCGACTATGCCGACCGCGTCAACATCATCGCTGTCGAGGTGCCTTCGCGCGACAGCGGCATCACCAAGGAATCGCAAGGCGAGATTTACGACACCGCTCTCGGCGCTCGCTTCGCGCCTGAGGCCCTCGACCGACTGATTGTATTGCGCGGCAACGAGAGGCTCGTCAGCGCCCTCTCTGGCCTTCCCTACGAGCATGCGATGGTGATAGCCAATACCGAGACCTACGGTGGCTGCGGCCCCTACAACACCTGGAGCATCGGCTACGGAGGGCCGTGGCTCTGCGAGGTGAGTATCCATGAATTTGGCCACACCTTTGCCGGCCTTGGCGATGAGTATGAGGATGGTTACAGCATCGAGTTCCCATCTGATATTGAGCCGCAGGAGCCTAATATCACCACCCTCTTTGATTTCAGCAATAAATGGCAAAACCTGATCGACGAGGGCAAAGCCGGCCTAGTCGAAGGCGCCGGATACGTTTCCAAAGGCGTATGGCGCGGCTGCCCCAACTGCCTAATGCGCACCGTCCAAGAAATGCGTTTCTGCCCCGTCTGCGCCCAAGCCATCGCCAAAGTAATCCTCCTCTACACCGAATCAGTAGAGTAACCCCAAGTACCCCCCAAGTACCCCCCAAGTACCCCCCAAGTCAATGAAGTGGTAAAAGCGTTGGGGAGAAATACATTCTCAGCTACCAAACTAAGAGAAACGTTGAATCTCCTTACATTACTCATAGTGACTTTGAGCTACGGTAGAGAAATTTTTCAGTTGGTCATATTGCATTGGCTACAGTGAGGGCGGCAAGTTCTATTGATGAATGATCAAGAGCAGCAAGATAGATGCGAGTGGTACGCTCAGAGGTATGTCCCAGGCTGGCGCTAATCACTGAAATGGCTATGTCCTTTGCGTGGGCAATACTGGCCCAGGTATGTCGAGCCACATAAGTGGTAAGTGGGATGTCAAGATTTGCCATGGTTCCAATGACCTTAAGTCGTCGGTTGAGACAGCGGTGTGCTGTCTCATACTGGCGACGCCCCACAGTTGGGTCATCTTGGTTTGATATAATCGGTAGCAGATAAGGACTTTTTGGATCAGAATAGTGAGTGATGATTGCTTTGGCTTGAGGGGATAGATGGGTGTAGATGAGTTGCCCTGTCTTTTGACGTCGATAGGTGAGGGAATCACGACATATATTCTCCTTTTTGAGGTGAGCCATATCTACAAATGACATTCCTTGACAATAATATAGAAACAAAAATAGATCCCTTGCATATTCCAAACGGGGATTATCCTCAAGGGGGAGAAGGCGAATGCGAGTCATGTGTTCGGGTAACAAGGCTCGTTTGACTGTTTCAGAATTGGTAGTGGATACAGAATCGAAAGGACGATTGTCAGGAACCAGCCCTTCGGCTACAGCGACTCGGTAGGCACGACGCAGTTTGCGCATATAACTTGCCGAGGTATTTGCACTCAATCCATGGGTACACATAGCGTTTTGCAATTTCTCCATATTGGCACTACCAATCTCGCTAAGAGTTTTTTGGCCAAAGCCATACTTGTCTAAAGCTATCGCTGCCGCCTTGAAGTTTCTGCTCGATGATATTTTCCCTTGTTCGTAGCTTAAAGCTGATAGGCGCATTGCTACACCGTACAAGGTGGATTTCTTAGTGTTGTCTTTCGATTTCATATTAAGGCAATTGTTTCGTGAATTTAAATAGATTGAAGACCCCTACCCACTCGTTTGGACAGGAGTCTTTATTTAGAAACATATTGAAAAGGGGAATTGTACCACCCTTCTCAGCGTAGCCTTTATCAATATGGGAGTTCAACGGATAGAAACTCTTCAGATCATCAATCTCTCGATTGAAATTATTTACTCGATAGCCTTTCAGACATAAATCTAATGGTTATAAGAGACTAACCTAAGGATAAAAAATCATAATCAATTCGTACGACTGCCACAACAAGGTTGGGAATTTCTATGATTGCACGCTTTTTCTTTGCTCCGCGTACTTTAAGCAATGTTACTTCCAGGCCATCTAAAGGACCTCCCTTGACAAGCACTTTCCTGCCGAGCATGTGGGGTTTAATCTCTTCGGGGGCAATTGATTGAATAAATGCGTCACTGGTAGTAGCTCGAATAAAGGAATTCATATCTTCATCCCTGACAGTCATCGCTTTCTGAAAGGCTCCTGGCACGAAGTAGAATTGCAGAGTATTTGTAGCTGCAATTATAGGATAAAGTACCTCCTCGGAGCTATGGACAAAGATTACCGAAGGCAAGATAGGGACTTCCACGGTAAGTTCTTCCTTTGGGGTATTTGCTTGCACACGCTTCATAGGCATAAAGACCTCAAATCCCTTATCGCGCAGCATCTGAGAGTTGAGATACTTAGCATTAGGGCGTTTGAGATCACGCAACACAAACCATTGGATTTGGGAATTTGGTTTCAATGTACAGCAGTAAGTTTAAATAGATTAAGGAGTTGGAAATATTGACAATTCCAGAGCGCTTCCCCAGCGCTCTGGAATCTTCTGCTTTATAAGAATTTATGCTTTATTGTACTTCATCGAAGTCGGGGGTGTCGAAATCAGGCTTGATTTCAACGATAAACTCAGCGGTAGCTGTCAGCAGCGTACCCATGATGTTTGTGCGGTAGTTGCGCTTGACGGGGATGTTGGCGTACTCCTTGTCCTCGGTCTGGTCGGTCGAGAGGGTGATCTTGCCAATAACCTCGTTGCCGCCGCTGTTGGTGGCATCTACGGCATTCATCAGCAGGTAATTCATCGACAGCCAAGTCCAGCCGGCGTCGGGGTCTTTGGCGTTGGCATCCTCGCTTGTCGGGAAGCCACGGTCGTCGGTAGGCATGGCGGTCTGGCCGAACTTAACGGCCACCGGGCCAGAAGCTGCGCCAGTGAGCAGGTTGAGCGTGGCGTAGGTGTCGGCGGTAATCTCGATAGCCGTCTTGGTGACAGTTGTGCCGGCAGCCACGGCTGCGTTGTAGTCGTTGGTGCCGATGTTGACTTGGGCGAACGGGCGGTAGAGCTCGACAGAGATGGTCTCCGGACCAGTCATTGTGACTGTGGCCCAATTGAAGAAAGCGTCCCTCGCCTCAGCGTTGGCGGGAGTGCCATCCTCATAGTTCATCGACACGGTGGCGTTGCTCCAGTCGAAGGTGTAGGGAGCGTCTGCATTCTGAGCCCAGAATGCCAGATAGTAGGTCTTGCCCACCACCAGCTGCAGCGTCAGAGTGTTTTGGAGGCTGCCGTTGGTGAAGAAGTTTGTCTCCTTGACACCAGTGTAGGCAGTAACTGCCGACTTGTTCACGTCATAGAGGGTGTAGTACAGGTCGTTGGCCTTGGTGCCGTCGCCATTTTCGGCGCGCGACGACATCCCATCGGGGAGCGACAGAGCCACTGTCACCGCAGCCGTCTGCTCCTGCGAGGCGGCTTCTTCCCCATCGGAGGAACAAGCCGAGAAGAGCAAAGCCGCCATAGCCGCTGTCATGTAAGCTAATTTGTTCATAGCGATATGGTTATTCAGTTGTTAATCCTATGTACAGATATGAAAGCCATGGGGGCATAACCCCCATGACCTAAAGAGAGAATTAATCGTAATCGCCAGTCCAGACGATGTCAACGGGAGCGGAGAATGTTGCTGGGTGAAGCACTTTGCCATCTACGGTTATATCGAAGTAGGTGTCCCCTTCATTATCCCATGGTCCGTCATAGACCAAACCCGCGCCCCAGTTGGTTGCATCGTCAGGATTGATCGAGCATTTAGTGAGATTGAGGCTGCCATGGATAGAGCAGTTGCCATGAATCTCGAAGAATGCGCGCTGTTCATTTTTAGAACTTGCTTGAGTTGCGCCTCCGTAGAGGGTACAATTTGTAGCGGTAATGTCCATCAAAACATAAGGCCTCTCAGTAGCGTAAATCTGAATAGCTTTGTTCTGGTTGGCATAGAATTCACAATCATTGAAGTTGAGATAGCGGCAATACATGCCGTAAGCAATCGGGCCTCCATAATTGCTAGGAATGTAATAGTTCTTTCCTTCGATATCTACGCTTTGCTCAGTAGTGTAGAATTTGCAATTGTTGAAATTGACAGTCTCAGAGCGCGGATCAATCTCTCCCCAAATTACGCAGTCCTCGTGGGTCTCATTCTTCGCATCGATGATCGAGTACGGGCGCACAATCTCAAGCATATTCTTGAAGGTGATGTTGGCCTTGTTGACCATGATGTGGTGCTGAATACCGCCTGTTGACATTGCACCCCAGTATCCATCGCTGTTGATGAACACAGTCTTGTCCGTGCCACTGCCAATCAGAGTAATATTCTGTCCCTCCTTGAAGTGGTTATAGCATGATGCTTCCATTTTCTCATGAGTAGCGGTAGTATTAGTCCAGCTTACAAAAGAACTCTCCCAGCTTTTGCTGCCAGTGAATCCTCCAAATGTGTACTCGCCGGGAGCAAGGGTAATCACTGCGTCGGTGGTAAGGTTTTGCATAATCTCTGCGAAGGTTTCTGGAGTAGCCTCAAGAGACATGCCCAGAGTCACATTGTTGGCTACGTTAGAGGAGGGCAATGTGCCGTTGAGGGGTCGGCCTACGATCTCTTTGGTGTTTTCGCCTGCCGAGTGGCCAGAGTAAGAGTTGGTTGCCGATGCAGTGACTTTGCTGTCGGAAACGGTGCAGTTTGTCACGGATGTTGCCTTGTCAGCGCAGCCAATCAGACCGCCGAGGTCGCGATAACCTGTCACATCGGCATTAGATACCTGGCAGTTGTCAACCTTATTGCGTGATTCATCGTCGACGAAGTAACCAATCAAGCCACCAACCTTGTCGCCATTGTCGTAGTTTCCAGCAAGGTTGTCAGGAGTACAGACAATGGTGATGCCGTCAACGGTGCAGTTTGTAACGTTGCCGTAAGCATAGCCGGCCACGCCGCCGCAATAGCGGTTTCCGTAGACCTCAGCGTTCCTAACGGTCACATTGTCGATGGTTCCAGAGGTGTAGATTGAGCCGGCCACAACAGCTATGCCATTGTCGGTTGCTGAGCCGCTCGACAGGCTGTTGATGTATGCGCCATCGATGGTGAAATCCTTGGCGGTGCCGTTCAAAGCGCCGAAGAGACCGGCTGCGCGGTAAGCTGCATCCTGCTTCACATAGAGGTTGTGGATGGTAAAGCCCTTGCCATCGAATGTGCCCTTGAACTTGCGCGAGCTGTCAGCGTTGAGGCCGATTGGAGTCCAGGGTTCATTGTTAAGGTAGATGTCATCGGTAAGCTCTACGGTATAACCGGAGAAATCAAAAGGAATTTCATCTGCGCGTGATACTTTCTCGGTGGCATTGTTCACGTAATCTGCCAACCAAGCCAATTCTGCAGCATTGGCGATTTGCACTGTGGTGCCGCTAATAGTAGGTTGCTCGATGCTGCCATCCCAAACCTCAACATTGATGTCGTCTACGTAATTCTGGTCAATCAAGACGGTGTAGTCAACTGAAGAGGTGAACAGATTACCAATAATGTTGGTGCGGTAGTTACGCTTGACAGGCACGTTGGTGTAAGTGCGAATCGACTCAGCGGTAGCGGCCGGGGTAAGGATTACCTCGTTAAGGTTTTCAGACTTATCCACTGGCTGGGTCAAGACATAGGCATAACCCACATAGACATAATCGGTGCCCTCGACGGTCAGAGCTGCGCGTTTGTCAGGAGTCAAGGAGAAAGGATCGACCTCATCAGTGGGAGTTGTAGAGCTGGCATAGACGACCTTATCCACCTCACCTCCGACCGAGCCGTCAAGAAGATTGAGGGTCTTGTAGGTCTGGGTCTTGATGGCGACAGCCGATTCAGTAACGTCAAGGCCCGATTTTACGGCTGCCTCGTAGTCGGCCTTGGTTGTGCCGAAGTTGATTTGTGCGAAGGGACGGGTCAAAGTAACGGTTCTTGAAGCAGCACCAGTGACTGTGTAGTCAAGCTCTTGGCCGAAGAATGCGTCGGCGTTCTCATCGTTGGCGTTCACCTTGCTGTAATCCTCGATGGTAACTACGCCGTCATTGTAGGCATAGGGGCTGCTTGCATTGTCGGCCCAGAAGACGATGCTGTAGGTCTCGCCAGTGATGAGGGGCAAGGACACGCTTTGTGTCCTGGTGCTGTTAGGGAAAGCGCTGGCGACTGATCCGCTGGTCACCACGTCGCTGCCCTTGAATACGGTGTACTGGAGCTGGTCGGCGGTTGTGCCGTCGCTGACGTTGGTGGCACGGCTGAGCATCTGCTCGGGGAGGGAGGCCGAGAAGGTGACCTGCACTTCTTGGCCGGGGTTGGCGACGTCCGTGCGGATTTCATCGCTGCACGATGCCAGCAGCAGAGAGGCTGCGGCGGCAAGATAGGTTAATCTTTTCATGTCTTTGGGGTTTTGTTATTGGTTTATTTGGTTGTTTGTTAGTTTACTGGATGTAGATGTTGAACTCGCCGTTGAAGCCGGGCGAGATGCCCACGCCTCCGCTGGCCTCCTGCGTCATGAAGTCGGCCGAGACCGTGGTGAGCATCGAGCGCTGCAGCGGCACGTTCATCGATTCGGTGCCCGACACCAGCTGCCCCTGCTTGTCCCAGATCTGCACCGCCACGGTCACCAGCGACTCGTCGCCGTTGACCAGCACGTAGTCGAAGCCGAGCGCAGCGGTGCCGTCGCTGAGCGGCACTATCTTTGACTCGAAGCTCACGCCGGTGCATGCGTCGGCCGGCTTGTCGGTGAACATGTTGTAGACGTTCGGCAGGAAGCCGGGATAGACGATTCGGACCGTGTAGTCGTCGATGTCGACCGTGACCTCGTCCGGGTCGTCGCCAGCGCGGGCCGCCTCGGCGCGTGCCCTGGCTTCGGCCCGGGAGAGGAACAGCTCGTAGTCGGTGGCGATGAACTTGTACTTCGCCATCGGTCGGCGCATCTCGACCCATATCTCCTCGCCTCCCTCGGGGCTGATCGTGCACTCGGTGCATCCCCTGAAGGCGTCGCGCATGTCGGTGTTGCCCACGTAGGGGTCGCTGAAGGCGATCGCCGCGAAGTCGTCGGCGTTGTAGTGCAGGTCGCCGGTCGTGCCCTGCAGCACGTAGTCGGTCCAGACCATCACCGTCAGCGGCCCCTCGGGTATGTCGAGGACGAGGTCGCAGCCGAGCTCGCTGATGTCATCGCGTGTGATGACCTGTATGTCGTCGGGCACGCGCGACGCCGCGGCGCGGGCGTCAGCGGCCATGTAGAAGCCTACGTAGTAGCGGGCATCGTATTCCTCCGACGCCGTGCGCGAGGTGAGCACGCCGTTCTCGTACAGCAGGTCGCGGTACGGCGGCATCTCGTAGTCGAAGCTCAGGTGCACGGTCACCGGCTGCCTCACCACCTCGGGCTCCTCGACGTTGGGGAACTCGTGGACGCAGCCGCAGAGAAGAGACGTAAAAGCCAGCAGGATACCGCTCACGTGTGGGCTTTTCATCTGTCGCCTCCTTTCTTCAATGGGATTCTATAGACTATGCTTACCGAGGCTTGGTCGATGCCCACCCAGGTGCGGTGTCGGTCTGTGACCACCCTAACACCGTTGTAATCATTGATGTACTTGTCGTAGCGCGCATCGTAAACCCCCACTCCAACCGAGAACTCCAAGCTCCAGCGCCGAGCCAAGTGCATGCGGTAGCCCACGGCTACGCCTCCTCCGATGGCTGGAGAGTTGCCGTCGTGGTCCTGGGTGCGGTATTTGCCGTTGGCAGCGTAGTTATACCAACCCAGGCCGAAGTGAGTGCCTACATACCATCCTGTATTTCCGCACTCATTTGGAGTCAGCCAATAGCGTATCTCAGGCTGAATAGTGAATGTACGGAACTTTATCTTATGTTTGAAATAGTTGAAACCGGAATAATATATCGGAAGAGCTGCTGACCAACCTGATGACAATTCGATTTCGGCAGCTACGTTGGTTACGAGCATTAGCCACCCTACTCCGTTGGTCTTTAGGTAAAGGTTGCGTGGACACTGTTCAATTTCCATCGGTCCCGTAGCAGTGACCGGAGGCATAGCTGTATCTATTAACTCAATAATCCTTTCAGGCTCAATCTCAGGTTCGGGCTCAATTAAAGGCTCTACAACGATTTCTGGAGGCGACAATAGCCCTATGTCCAATTTGCTGTAGCGGATTTGTGGGAAGAAATTGCGCTTCATCTGGCGCCACGTCAACCCAGAATTGAGAAGCTGGAGTTTACCGAGCACATCGAGCTGTGAAGCTTCGCCGTGGTCAGATATTGCTACGTCAATTAGTGCGAGTACAGTGTCGGCATCCTTCAGTTGGGACGCCTCCACCATTGGGCGTAGTGCCTCCCATGAAAGCGAGGTTTCGCCCACGGCGAGCTTATCAGCAGGTATTAAGGTATATTTAGCGATATAATTAATGAGGGATTGAGCTCTGCCTAAGGCAAGACGCATGTTGTGAGCGTAGGGTCCTTCGGGCGATGCGTAGCCATCGACTCGTATGACATCTATAGAGTCGGGATTGAGCTGATTCAGGAAGTCCTCCATTTGAGCGAGTTGTGCCTTATTGTCGCCAAATCCAGGCAGGAGTTCTGTTTTGTTGACTGGAAATCCTATGGATACGGCCAATTGCCTCGTCTCAGCCTGTGTTGAGAAGGGGAATAAAAGGCAGCTTAACAGAGCAACCACATAATATGTATAGCCAATTCTAAACATCCCTAAGACTTAGAATGTGACTCTGTCCTTTCATCTCTTTTTTATCCATCAAGACAAAATCGGAATAAGTTTCTATATACAACCCTGACATTTAAGTAGTAATCTTGAGTCAGAGATAATGGATTTTTAAGTCTCTCACTACTCACCTATTGTGAATAGCTTTGTTCTTACAATCTGATGGCGCAGATAGCGCTTATATATTATGTCCGTTTCTCGGTGAGAGATGGACATCCTTAATAATACTTTATCAATCAGTCCTTTATATCTCAATAAATATAATGGGATGATTCCTTACCCCCTACTTCTCCCTTTGGTCAAATGTTAAAATTAAGATTTTTATTTCATAAATTTTTGTAATTCAAAAATAATACGTACCTTTGCAAAAGGATGTCCATCTCTCACCGAGAGATGGACATCCTTTTCTTTTATACTTATGAAGATTGTCTATGTTGAGCCTCTCCGAGGCTCGATGATGGTGAAATACAGTAGCCCCAGGTTGCTTCGGTGCTTCGCACCTGCGCAACCTGGGGCTACCATTGTTACGCCTCTCCGAGGCGATAAGTAAGGCCATCCGGGCGATTCCGGATGGCCTTACTTTTTACTTATTACTTCTTACTTAAAGAAGTTTAGTTTACTTTTTCGAGGGTGAAGGTGCCATAGTAGTCGTAGATGCTGCTGTAGTAGGAGATGCAGAAGAAGTATTCTTCGTCAAGCTCGATACCGCCATCGGTGGTGGAGACGGTAGCTGTCATCTCATAGCTATGCTCATACTCTTGTGCATCGTAATCAATCCACTCGTAACACTCCAGACTAGCATACTTCAGGTAATCTTGATCCTCAAAGATAAGCTTGCCGCCGCTGAGCGTAGCAATCAAAGTGTCATATTTAGCATAGTCACTAACCGGGAAATATGTAGTATTATCCGACATATTGCCAGTGAGCAGACCCGAGATTTCGAGTTCGTCAGGCTCGCCAGTGCTTTCGATAGTCACCAGATAGCCAGTATTCTCCAATGTAGTCCAGCTGCTCGAGCCTGAAAGCAATGCATAATCGCTGAGGTAGAAATATGTCACGCGATAGGTGCCGATTACGTCATCCTCGGTGATAGCCTTGCGAGGCACATCCCATGCGATGGTATCATCGCAATGGTCAGTGGAATTGAGGTCGTAGATAGCATAGAGAGTGACCACCTTGCCATCTGCCTTGCTCTCCTCATACCATGAGAAGGCATTTCCAGTTGTGCAATAGTAAGCCACATAGTCATTCTCGCCAGTGCCGTAATATACCACATCATATCCGCGCACATTCTCGGCAGCGTTGAGGATTGAGATAGAATTGTCTTCAGCTATGGCAAATTCCAGATTATAGCCCTCGGCTCCGAAGATATTCTCAACTACATAAGCGCCATCATCGTAAATCGACATTGTGAGTGCCCACTTATCCCCAGTATCGCCGCGAGTATAGGTCACGCTCTTTGAGCTCTGCAGCTCGCGAGTGCGGTCGAAAGTGAAGAGAGCCACGCCCGAGGTGGTGAAAGCCTCATCTTCTGATTCAGCGGTCAAGCCCAATTGATAGGTGCCGGCATCAAGAGAGAAGCTAACTGTAGTCTCAGTGGTGGTGCCATTCTGCAGCACATCACCCTCATCAGAATACAGATAGTAGTTGTAGCTATCGGCATTGGCCACTGCGACCCATTGGATCACTATCTTGCCGTTTTCCTGCGATGTAGTCATCAAGCTGACATCGGGAGTGTCGAGAGTCACAACAGCATCAGTCTTGGCGGTAATGGTGAAACGCTTTGTGGTCTCGCCATTGGTGCCGTAGGCCTCAACCTCGAGCACATAGGTTGTGTTGGAGGTGAGCTTGGTGAAGGTCACTGAGGTCTCCGAGGTCAGGCCGCTGCGCTGCGATACACCCTCATCGTTGTAAAGGACGTAGCCATATTGAGTGACGCCGCTGACTGCCTCCCAACTGAAGGTCAATGTCGACACCGACAAATCGCTGGTGCTGCCAGTGATTGACGAATCGTCAACCACCGGCGACTGGAAACCGTCGAGTTCAATGTCGTTGCAACCCACGGCCCATAATGCCACCGCTGCAAGCGCCATTTTGCTTATATATTTCGGAAAAGCATTCATATCTTAATGGTCTTTGGTCTTTAGTTTTTAGCTTTTGGAAACATTACCGGAAGGATTAGAGGCCTGAGGGACCATCCCAGCGGAAGGAGAGGTAGAGCCAGCTGGGGAGGAGGCCATAGTAATCTTCATCGTTGGTGGTTACGGCCATCACAGCTACATTGTAGTCGGTCGAGGTAGAATCTGCCTCTTTCAGACTAGCGAAGCAGCACTCAATACCGCTTGATTCTGAGTAATGCCAGAAACCTATGCCCTCAATGGCAGCTTCCTTGCCCGAATCGCGGAATACCAGATTGGCGGTGCCATAGCCGGAGTCGTAAACATACCAGCCATTGTAGTATGGATCGCCATAATCAGTAGTGGGGTCTGATTCAGCATAAGCATCCACCATCGTGCGATAGTTGGTGAGAGGCGATATGCGATAGTACCCAGCATAGTCCTCGTAGGTGGTGAGAGCTACGGAGAAAGTTACATCAATTCCAGTGTTCAATAAATTGAGCACGCGGAATCGGGCTGCGCCAGGCAGGGTCTGCATCTTGCTGACTACTGGCTCGAAGGTAGATTGGGTGATGTCAACAGTAGCGTCGGTGAACCATTCCCATTTCTCAGAGAAATAGAAGATTACGTCAGAGCCATCGAGCATGGCATCCTCCCACTGCGAAGCCAGGGCTGTAGCCTTGAAGTCGAAGTTGGTGGCCTTGTAGTGAGCGATATAGCTATCGGGCACAGTCACTGAGAAAGTCTCTTGCTGCTTAGTGGGCATATTGGTGAAATCAATCTCGAATGTGGCATCAGCACTGCCAGCCTCGAAGTCAACCGTTGACGGGAACACAATAGCATCGGTGGTGCTGGTCACTACCAGAGGCACCGAGGCGGCACTGGTAGAGTTGAGGCGGTGCACTGTTATAGTGGTCACATAGTCGGCCTCGTCCATTATCAGGAATTCATCGGGGGTATCGGCGTCGAAGTACACGCCCATGCAGTCGGCAGCGTCTTGCTCGCCGGGCACATATTCATGGTCGTCATCTTCGCAGCTTGCGAGCATGGCTCCAGCTACAAGAGCCGCCACTATATATCTGTATTTGGAAATCATAATTGTAGTCATTTTCAAAGTCAGTGTAAATCTGTGAAAATCTATGGTTTTACCCAAACCTTATTCGAGATAACGGAGTTCCTCAGATACCTGAGCGGGGTCAGGATTGAGCACGAGCGATTGATTCTGATAGCTCTCGTTGAGAGGTATGTAGAGGATAGTCCAAGGAGCTACATATCCCTCGATCGAATTGAACTGATACGAAGTAGGATGGTTGCTACCCGAGTATCCGCGAGTGATAGCCTTGCGCCAACGCTTCATGTCGTAGAGGATTACGCCTTCGCCCCAGAACTCAATGCTCTTCTGCAAGAACAGAGCCTCCTGGAAATCCTCCATCGACGAAGCAGTGCACTTGTAGCTGCCATCGGTGTAGCGATAAGTGTTGGTGAACGATGCCAGAGCCGTAGCGCCAGCAGCCACGCCTTGGGTGTGAGCGATAGCCTCAGCCTCAATATAGTACATTTCCTCGACGCGCATCAATGGAATATCCATCTTGTTGCCAGTGGTCGATGAGGTGGTGTTGCCGCTGCCCGGGTGGAACTTAAAGCCCACGTAGGGAGTGTACTGGCTCCATTCCTCAAATGAGAAGAGAGTCTTATCGGCATACTTGGAGTTGAATCGCTTTTCAAACTCTTCTTCCTCATCGGGAGTTGGGTTATCATCTACCCAGTCGGCCGGGTCGATCCAAGTGAGTTTGCGCCAGTCGCTGTCGCTAATCTTGCTGAAGAGGTCGGCATCAATCAGGAAGGTAGCCTTGTAAGTAGAGCTGGAAACGCCCCATGAAGCCTCAGGACACATAAATGATGCCCAGCTCTCCCAGGTGTAGTAGGTCACCATCTTGTCGCTGCTCGACATCAGGATACCCCAAATCCAAGAGCTGTTGGCGCTATTGAAGCCAGTCGAGGTATTATACCAATCGTCCTGCGACAATACAGTGTAACCGCTGTTGATAGCTTTGCGAGCGTAGGTGGCTGCTTTCTCAAATGCCTCGTTGGCGGTGGTGATGCCAATAGCAGGGAGGTCTTGGTAGGCTTCGCCCAGCTCTTCCCATTGGTCATTGTCATGAGAGATTTGCTCAGCGAGGTCGTCGGGATAATTGGTGAAGCGGCTGCCAAGCTCAAGCCAGAAGCGAGCTGCCAAGCCGTAGATCATACCCTCAGAGGCGTAGTTTTTAGCTCCCGAGGCGGTAGCTTTGAGGATAGCCTCCTCAGCGCCCTGCAGGTCATTGAGGATGAAGCGGTACATCTTATAGAAAGGAGCACGGGGATTAGCCTTGGCTTGCTCCTCAGTGGTATACTCAGTGACGATAGGCACTGTCAGACCCTTGAGGGTAGGATAATAAGAAGCGTCGAGCGAAGTGCCTGTCGGGAAAAACTCATACATGCGGGCCATATCAAACATCGCGAATGCGCGGTGAGAGAGACCGGTGGCGAGATAGAGGGCATCATCTACGCTCTCAGGGTCGCAATTCTGGATTACGAGGGCTGCCTTGTACACTATGTACTGATAGTAGACCCAATAATAGTACATCCAGGCCCAGTTGCCGGTATAGAGGAGCTCGGTGTAAGCGGTCCAGTAGTTGTAGCTGGTGCTCCACAGGGTGGTATTGGCAGTCATCACGTCGTGCCAAATGATATGCTCGGGATATCCGATGCCGGTGTACACCACATCGTCGTAGTCGGCGATGGGGGTATTGAGATATTGGGTGAGGCCGTTGACCAGACCCTCTTTGTCGGCCTTGGCCACCTGGTCGGCGGTGGCATTGTCGGTCTGTGGCAGAGGACTCTCAAGACATGAGGTAGCACCCAGCCCCACGGCCGCCAACATTATGTATAATAGTTTCGATTTCATTCTGATTTCTCTTTTGTAATTTCAACTTCTAGTCTTAGGTCATTATCCTAGCAAAATACTTTTGATCTATTTGAAACAACCCCTACGGGGTAGCCTCGCGTAAGCCTACTTTTGCCTTTTGACTTTTGACTTAGCGTCTCAGCAAAATACTTTTGACTTTTGACTTTTGCCTTTTGACTTATTTAGAATACTACGTTGAGGCCGCCAACGAATGTGCGCATAGGCGAGTATCCGGTAGCGTCATAAGTAGTGCGGTCGCCGCGTGGGTCAAAGCCTTGGCGCTTGGTCCAGTACCATACGTTGTCGCATGATGCGTAGATGCGCAGGTTGGAGACATGCAGTTTCGATTGGATGCTCTTGGGCAGAGTATAGCCAATTTGGCAAGTCTTGAAGGTGAGCTGGTTGGCGCTGATCAGATAGAAGTCAGAATAGAGGCCATTCTGGGTATCGTTGTATTGCCAGCGCGGAATCCAAGCCGAGGTATTATCCTCGCTCCAGCCAGTGAGGGCATCGCGGTGGATGTTGTTGCCGATGGTAGAACCGTAGGGCGAACCCATCAGAGAAGCATAACCGGCATCAAGTTTCTTGCCGCCAAGGGTGAAGGTGAAATTGGCCGAAAGGTCAAATCCAAAGAACTGAATCGAGGAGCCAAAACCGCCGTAAGCATCGGGCAGAGCGGTGCCGAGCAGATAGTAGCTGGCTTGGTCGTAGGTAGTGGTGGTAGTAGTGGTGCCATCATCGTTGAGCACATACCATTGGGGCTCGCCATTCTCCGACGGCCCAGCATACTTGGGCAGATACCAAGTGTAGAGGGGTAGACCCTCGCCGTAGAAGTAGTTGCTATTTTGATAGCCATCGTGGCCGTCGACGATCAGACCCTTGTTGTTGTCGGGCAAATAGGTGATCTTGTTCTTCTCGAGGGCGATGTTGAAGTCGAGATTCCAGTTGAAATTCTGGCTGCGCACCAGGCCGATATTTAGGGTGATTTCCACACCGTAATTCTTCATATCGCCGATATTGTCATAGTAGCCTGAGTAGCCGAGCGAGGTAGGCACGCTCTTGAAGTAGAGCATATCCTTGGTGATACGGTTGTAATACTCAATCTGGCCATTGAGACGGCTGTTGAAGAAGTCAAACTCAAAACCGGCGTTGAAGTTACCGTTGGTCTCCCAAGTGATGTCAGGGTTGCCCTTCCAAGAGAAGGTGTAGGCAACATTGTCATTGCTGTTGACAATGTCATAGTAGTCGGTCCAGTAGTAGCTGCTGCTCAGACCGTCGTTGCCTTGCTCGCCGTAGCTGGCCTTGAATTTGAGCATATTGATCATCGGGGTCTTGGGGAACCATTCCTCCTTTGAGAGAATCCAGGCGCCGCCCACGCTCCAGAAGTTACCCCAGCGGTGGTCGGGATGGAAGCGCGAGCTGCCGTCGCGACGATAAGATGCTGAAGCGTAGATGCGGCTGTCAAAGTCGTACTGCACGCGGCCGAAATAACCCTCGACATTGTAGAGCGAGGTAGAACCGCTGATTGAGCTGTTGGTGATAGCGCCGTCGAGCTCGATGTTCTCGTCAAAGATAGCAATGTTGGTCTTCGAGCCGCTCAGGTTGGCGGTTGAATAGCGGCTATACTCATGGCCGATGAGAATCTCGACATCGTTTTTACCAAACTTGTGGTTCCAGTTGAGCAGTTGCTGGAAGTTGGTAGTGTTACGACGATAGGTAGTGGTCGACACGTAACCGCCAGTAGCCGAGTAGTAGCCGTAGTAAGGATTGTAAGCAGTGTTGGTGCGATATTCGTTGATATGCACGCCGCCGTTGATGGTGAGGCGGAAGTCCTTGAGGAAGGTAATGTTGGCATATCCGGTGATACCGAAGTCGTTACTGTTGCGCTTGTAGGTATCAATCTTGTCGCCCTGGATAGTGTTGTAGTTCTTCTCAGCGGGACGCACAAAACCGATTGTGCCATCGCCGTAGTCATACATCGGACCGCGAGCATCGGTCATCACATTGCCGTACTGGTCGCGCAGGAAGAGCGGATAGATGGGAGCCAAGGTATGCACGGTCGAGAATGCGCCGTTCATACTATTATACTCTGAGTGGCTATAGTTGGCATTGCCGCCAATCTTGAGCCAGCTATAGGCATCATAGTCGGTCTTGAAGCGAGCAGTGTAGCGAGTCACGTCAGAGCCGTAGCTGATACCCTCATCGTTGAGGTAGCCGAGCGAGAAGTAGGTCGAATACTTGTCAGCGCCGCCCGAAATCGACAGGTTGTACTCCTGGCGGAAGCCATTGCGCAGACCGGCATCCTTCCAGCTATCGGGATACAGGGTGTAGATTTGGCCGTTGTTGTACACACGGTTGCCAAGGGTAGCATTGGGGTTGAGCTTGCCATTGCTGCCGATCAGGGTTTCGCCTTGTGGCACTGAATATAGGATGTAACCCAAGCCGCCGGCATCGATGCTGGTTCCAGTCATAGCGTCGTTGGCTGCCAAGTGAGCCTTTGATGCACTGTATCCGAGGCTGCGAGTGTAGTAGTTGCGCAGAGCCAGATAGTGAGCCTCATAGTATTCGGCTGGGTCGTCGATTACGTCATAATCGCGCAGAGCATCGGTATTGACGCCCCACTTCATATCCAGAGTGACCTTGGTCTTGCCCTTGGTGGCGCTTTTGGTGGTAATCATAATCACACCGTTGGCGCCGCGAGCGCCATAGAGGGCGTTGGAGGCGGCATCCTTGAGCACCGAGATGTTGTCAACATCGGCCGGGTTGATATCGCGCCATGAGCCATTATAGGGCTGGCCATCAAGAATGATCAGAGGGGTTGTGGAGGCATTGATTGAGCTCAAACCACGGATGTTGATAGTATTCTCACTGGTGGGGTCATTGCTCTGCAGCATGGTCAGACCGGGCACCTTGCCCTCAAGAGCCGAGATTGGGTTGTTGGCCTGGCGCTTTACGATGTCATCGCTCTTGACCACAGCGGCTGAACCGGTGAATGCCTCGCGCTTCTGCTTACCGAAGGCCACAACCACCACTTCGTCCATAATCTGAGACTGCGAATGCATCACAATCACCATGTCGGGAGTAATCTTCTGGGTGACTGTCTCCATACCCACAAACGTCACAGTCACCGTCTTGTGGGAGGAATCGACTTTGGGCAAAGAAAAGCGGCCATCTATGTCGGTTACAACGCGCATTTCTGTGCCCGTAATGGCAACTGCGGCTCCAGTGATGGGGTCGCCTTCTTGGTCAAGCACGGTACCTTTGACCTCCTGAGTCTGCGCTGCAGCCCATGCCACAGCTCCGAATAATGCCAAAAGTACACATAACAGCTTTGCTTTCATGTACGGAAAGAATAGGATTAAGTTTACAAATCAGCAGGGAAATCCTGCGCCGCCTTTAATAACCCTTTAAGGGCCATTTTAGCAAATCACAAAATTTCTAAGCACAAAGATACAAAAATATTAATTTACTAGGGTGTCCAAAATTTT
>NWBJ01000021.1 GCA_002633115.1 Muribaculaceae bacterium Zag1 | reverse complement strand
AAACTAATTGCGTGTTACTATAAGCCATTTTGTGTCATTTGTTAAAAAAGTCAAGCCAACAGAGGGGTTTTTACGAAAAATTATTATGTTCCTCGATAGTTTTGGTGTGATAGTCCTATTAAACTCGCAAAACCGCGTAGCAGGAATTTTGGGTTGGTCGGGTAAAAAGAGGGAAAAATAGTTAAACTATGTAAAAACGCTGACAAATTGTAAACTATTGAGTAATTTTGGGGACCTCAATTCACAGAGGCTAAAGTCAGATACTGACCCCCATAAATCCTTACCAATGAAAAATAAAGAAATTGCACTCAACAAGAACGCCCTGGTGAAGTGGCTTGAGAAGTCGCCGCGCGAGTTCACCAAGGAAGACATCATCCGCTACATCGTAGAGAACGACATCGAAATGGTAAATTTCATGTATCCGGCTGGCGATGGGCGCCTCAAGACCCTCAACTTCATCATCAACAATCTCGACTATCTTGAGACTATCTTGTCGCTTGGCGAGAGAGTCGACGGTAGCTCGCTCTNNTCGGCCAGCAGCAGCGACCTGTATGTGCTGCCTCGCTTCCGCACGGCATTCCTCGACCCGTTTGCTGAGATTCCCACTGTGTCGATGCTTTGCTCATTCTTTGACAAAGACGGCAATCCGCTCGAAAGCTCGCCCGAGTACACTCTGCAGAAGGCTTGCGCCGACTTCACCCGCGTCACCGGCCTCAAATTCCAGGCAATGGGTGAATTGGAGTACTACGTGATCGCTCCCGATGAGGGCCGCTTCCCCGCTACCGACCAGCGCGGATACCACGAGTCGGCTCCGTTTGCTAAATTCAACGATTTCCGCACCCTGTGCATGCAATACATTGCTCAGACTGGCGGCCAAATCAAGTGTGGCCATAGCGAGGTTGGCAACTTCACTCTAAACGGTACCATCTATGAGCAGAATGAGATTGAGTTCCTGCCAGTCGATGCCGAAGAGGCGGCCGACCAGCTGGTGCTCGCCAAGTGGGTAATCCGCAATCTGGGCCACCAGTATGGCTATGATGTGACTTTCGCCCCCAAGATTACTACGGGCAAGGCTGGCTCAGGCCTCCATATCCACATGCGCATCATGGATCAGGACGGCAAGAACAAGATGCTCGATAAGGACAAGAAACTCAGCGAGGTGGCTCGCAAGGCTATTGCTGGCTTGATGATGCTGGCTCCCGCTATCACAGCATTTGGCAACACCAATCCCACATCATATTTCCGCCTCGTGCCTCATCAAGAGGCTCCCACCAATGTATGCTGGGGCGACCGCAACCGCTCGGTGCTGGTGCGCGTGCCTCTGGGCTGGACTACCGACAAGGACATGTGCGCCGAAATCAATCCCGGTACCGAGGCTACACTCGAGATTGATCCAACCAAGAAGCAGACTGTCGAGATCCGTTCGGCCGATGGCTCAGCCGACATCTATCAGCTAATCGCTGGCCTGGCCGTGGCAGTGCGCTATGGCTTTGAGCTGGAGAATGCTCTTGAGATTGCCGAGAAGACTTATGTTGATGTCAACATCCACAGCGCTGAGAATGCCGACAAGGTCAAGGACCTGGCCCAACTGCCCACCACATGCGCCGAATCGGCCGATGCCTTAGAGCAAATGCGCGACATCTTTGAGCGCGACGGCATCTTCAGCCCGGGCATGATTGATGGCATCATAAAGAAACTGCGCAGCTTCGACCAAGTCGAAGCCGACGCAGCAAAGAAGGATGATCTGAAGATGCATCAAATGGTCACCCGCTATTTCCACTGCGGTTAGTGGTCGCAATCAAAGCCGCGTTCGCGCAGAGCTTCGAGCATCTGATATTTCATCGCCTCCTGGTAGTAGCTGATGATATGAGCTACCCAGTCGTTGTCGGTGGTGGCGCCTGAGCGAGTTTCGTTGTAGCGCGTCACCACCGCATCATAGTCAATCACCTGCTCGGCGATGCCGCTTTGGGGATATGAGTTGCGGAATATCATCAGGTCGGTGGGCTGCTTGGGCTTGAGGTCGTTGTGTTCGCGGGGCACGCCGATAGCCAGGCCGCACACTACCATCACATGCTCGGGCAGGCGCAGGATGCGTGCAATCTCTTTCTGGTCGCGGGTGCGGGCATAGCCGATGGGGCAGCAGCCCAGGCCCAGAGCATTGGCGGCGACAATGGCACTCATCATCGAGGTCGAGGCATCGATGATGCCGAGGGTCACGCCGTCGACGGTGTCATAGATGTGGGGCATCTCGATGCCCTTGGCTTTGGCTCCCTCCTTGATTTTGTGGAAATCCATGCAGAATGCCATAAAGTGGGAGCAAGTCTTGATTTGCTTTTGGCCGATCAGGGCCTCAAGCTCAAGCTTGATGTTTTGGTCGTCGACATCGACCACCGAGAATTGTTGTCCGTTGTAGCTGGTGGGGGTATTGCGGATAGCCTCGTAGATAAACTCGAGCTGCTCCGTGGTGATGGGCTCGCGCTCGTATCGACGGCAGCTCACACGCTCAAGCAAAGTCTCTTTTACTGTTTTCATGTGGGTACAGGTCTTGGTTTTTGGTGTTTGGAATTGCAAATTTACACCTTTTCTGTGAGTAATCCAAAGGCGAGTGGTGATTAATTGGAATAAAATGATTATTTTTGCGGTTAGAAAACCAACATTAAAAACCATCTTGCAACTATGATGAAAATTTTCTTGACCTTTTTGGCAGCAGCCACAATTGCCATGGGGGTGCGTGCCGCCAGCAATGATGACGCCCAGTTGCCAAGCCGAGCTGAAGTGCTGTCACTACTCAACACTGCCAACCAGCATTGGCAGACCACCCACCCGGTGCCTGGAAATTCATTCTGGGACGAAGCCGCATACCATACCGGCAATATGGAGGCTTATTTCTTGACCGGCGACACTGCCTACTATAACTATTCAGAGCGTTGGGCTCAGCTCAATGATTGGAAAGGGGCCAAGAGCACCGACAAGACCGAGTGGAAATATGCGCAGTATGGCGAGGGCGACGACTATGTGCTGTTTGGCGACCATCAGGTATGCTTCCAGACCTACATCGACCTGTACAATGTCAAGCCGGCTGCCTATAAGATAGCACGCGCACGCGAGGTGATGGAGTATCAGATGTCGACCCCGCAGAGCGATTATTGGTGGTGGGCCGATGGCCTGTACATGGTGATGCCGGTGATGGTTAAGCTGCACAAGCTGACTCAGAACCCCATGTATCTGAGCAAGCTGCATGAATACTGGAGCACCTCCAACAAGATTATGTACGATTCAGAGACTGGGCTGTATTTCCGCGATGGCAAGTATGTGTATCCCAAGCATAAGACCCAGGCTGGCAAGAAAGATTTCTGGGCCCGCGGCGACGGCTGGGTATTGGCAGCCTTTGCCAAAGTGCTCAAGGATATGCCCGAGGATTATGAGAGGCGTCCTGAGTTTGTGGCTGCCTACCAGCGCATGGCCGAGGCAGTGGCCGAGGTGCAGCAACCCGAGGGTTTCTGGACTCGCTCAATGCTTGACCCCATACAGGCTCCCGGCCCGGAGACCTCTGGCACGGCATTCTTTACTTATGGTCTGCTTTGGGGCATGAACAATGGCTATCTCGAGCCGCAGCGCTTCGAGCCGGTAGTGCTCAAGGCTTGGAACTATCTGGCCAA
Organism: Muribaculaceae bacterium Zag1; assembly: GCA_002633115.1. Taxonomy (GTDB): domain Bacteria; phylum Bacteroidota; class Bacteroidia; order Bacteroidales; family Muribaculaceae; genus CAG-873. Next base: position 21,260 of record NWBJ01000021.1, on the reverse strand, counting down.
CACGGCCATGCAGCCCGATGGCTCGATCGGCTTTGTACAGCCCATCGGCGAGAAAGCCATCCCCGGCCAGATCGTCAACGCTCGCTCCACCGCCAACTTCGGCGTCGGCGCCTTCCTCCTCGCCGCCAGCGAGATGGCCCGCTACGTGAGCAAATAAGAGCCAGAGTAATAATACAGATAGGCGCACCTCCCACCCAGGAGGTGCGCCTTTTGGTGTTATTGCTCCACGGGCTGTCGCTGCTCTTGCTGGCGCATGTATTGCGATGGCGACATGCCGTACTCATTCTTGAAGCAGGCGCGGAAATAATCCAGAGTGTTGAATCCGCTGCCATAAGCGGCCTCTGACACATTGCAGCCCTCGCGCATCAGCTGCACGCAGTGCTGCAGGCGTCGCTTGCGTATCAGCTCGTTGACATTCATGCCGGTCAAGCTCTTGATTTTGCGGTAGAGAGTAGAGTGGCTCATATTCATTCCATCTACCAGCAGATTCACATCGAGATTCTCTGATGCGATGTTGGCTTGGATAAGGTCGGAGAGAGAATCCAAGAATTTGCGGTCGAGCGGGTTGAGAGGTGCTTCAGCGGGGGCTGCTGGCTGCTCCTCTGGCTTTTCTATGGGTTGTGAAGCTCGCGCACCAATCCATGCGGCTAACCGGCGGCGTGCCTCCAACAGGCTGCGCATGCAATTGCCAAGCAGCTTGGCGCTGAAAGGCTTGGTGATGTAAGAATCTGCTCCGCTGCCGTAACCCTCCTCCTTGTCGCGCAGCGAATCTTTAGCCGTAAGCATCACCACGGGAATGTGGCTCGTGCGGATATCGTTTTTGAGTTTCTGGCACAGCTCGTTGCCGTCCATCACTGGCATCATGATGTCGCTCACTATCAGGTCGGGCAGATGCGTCGTGGCTTGCATCCAGCCCTCTTGACCGTTAGTAGCCGTGATGATGTCATATTGCGCGATGAAGCTGTCCATTATATAGCGCCGGATGTCGGCATTGTCCTCCACCACCAGTATCATTGGCTGTTTGCGATCTTTAGCCTCGTCATGCTCTTGGGCTTGTGCCTCAGGTTGGGTGGCAGCGGGTTGAGTTGCCAGGCTTTTGTGGATAGCCTCGGGGTATGTATTGGTGATGCTGAGCCAGAAAGTAAAGGTTGAGCCTCGCTCCACTTGGCTCTGGGCCGTGATGGTTGATTGATGCAGGTCGAGCAGCGACTTGACCAATGCCAGGCCGATTCCAGTGCCAGAGGCCTGATGGGCGCCCGATGCTTGGTAGTAGCGCTCAAATATATGGGGCAGAGCTTTGGGGTCAATGCCATACCCGGTGTCGGATACGCTGATTTCGGCCAGCAGCTTGCCGTCTTTCTCAACTTGTCGGGCGCTAAGCGTGATTTGGCCTTGTTGAGTGTATTTGAGGGCATTGCCCAGCAGATTGTTGAGCACAGTGCGTACGATCTCGTCATCAAAATAGAAATCAGGGATGTCATTATCGATAGAGAGCACAATCTCAACATGGTCGTTTGGATTCAACTCCTTGAAATGCAACCCTATCTCAGTGGTGAGAGCGGCCACGTTGCCTTTGCCTACCGACAATTGTCGATGATGTGTCTCGGTCTTGCGAAACTCCATGATTTGGTTGATTAGGCCCAGCAATTGGTTGGCGTTGCTGTGAATCAACTTGATTTTCTGCAGAGCCGGGGTGGGGAGAGAGGGGTCGCCCAGCAAATCCTCGAGAGGGCCAGTGATGAGGGTAAGGGGAGTGCGCAATTCGTGGGTGATGTTGGTGAAAAAGCGCAGACGCTCATCGTGCATCTCTTGCTGGTTGGCTCGCTGTTGGCGCTCGATGCGCAACGCATTCTCCAATCTCAGTTTGCGGCGATAGAATAAAGCGATACCCACAGCCACGGCGACCGCTATAAGGCCGTAGGCGAGATGCGCCCACCAGGTATCGTATAGCGGGGGTTGCACAGTCACTTGAGTCAGTGCAATCTCGCTGTCCTCCCAAGGCTGGTTGATAAGCCGAGCGCGTAATTGCACATCATAGGTCCCTGGCGAGAGATGACGGAATGTCAGGCTGGTTTGGTCTCCAAGGTTGACCCAATCTTCGGTTTTCCCTTTTATGAAATATTGGTACTCAACCATGTTTGAGAGGGCGCAATCCTCTACGCCGTAATAGAGCTCAAAAGAGTTTTCATCGGCTTTGAGCACCATAGAGTTTTTTGCGGGGCTCCCTAAATCAAATGTCGGTTGAGCGTTTTCCTCGCCTATCACCTTGCCCTGGATAAATCTTACTTTTGGGTATATGGCCTCAAAGCCTTCGGGTTTTGGATTGATGCGCAGCACACCATTGATAGAGCCGAAATATAATTCGCCCGTAGCTGCTACAGCGGCTGCATTGTCGACAAAATTTCCAAGCCCTTGGCCAGATGGCAGGAAAAAAGGCATGAGGGTATCATCAATGATTGAATAGACAGCCGAACTGGTGGTAATCCAGATATGTCCCTCGGGGGATTCGGCTATCGAGCGTATGTATTCTTCATCGAGGCCATCGGCCAGACGATAAGATTTGATTTCCGTTGGGTTTTGGATATCGGGAATATGGCCCAACCCGGCTCGGGTGAGTACCCACATACCGCCTTGGCTGTCGGCGTATACCCCGCTGACGCCATCAGATGTCAGGCCATCCATGGCTCTGAGAGTAAGAGCACAGTCGTCCTGGTCATCAAAAACCATGACCCCGCCTCCATACGTGCCTACCCACAGTCGTTGGGCGCTATCTCGCACTATCCCGGTCACGATAGGAGCCGGAAGCAAACTGTTGAGCTTGCTCTCATTGTTGATGCTGCCATTAGTGTAAGAGAATAGCCCTGAGGTTGAGCCAATCATCAGTTTGGTATCATCGTAAGGATAGAGGGCTGTGATTGTGGCAGTTGGCTCAGGTGTCTCAACCCTGTGCGCAGTCCCACTCTTGGGATCGAATACGAGGAGCCCCTCCTCGGACATTGCCAAGAGCAAGCGATTGTCAGGCATACCCACAATGCCTTGCGCCCGGCTCACCCGGTGAGTCAAGTATGGTGAGAGGTCATAAGTCTTTGCGAGCTGATTGTCGACAAAGAGAGCCAGTTCGTTCTCCGACCCAACCCATAAATTGTCGTTATTGTCACACCATAGGCCCCAGGCCTCTTTGGGGCGGTTTGATGCTGGATAAGAGTATTTAAGAGAGGTGAATGGTGGATTTATATGGGGTATCACATCCACTCCGTTGCCATGATTGCCGACCCAGATGTTGCCATAATCATCGATATGGAGAGCATGGGCATTGTCAGAATAGAGAGTGCCGGGCAGATGGTCAGAACTCATGTTTGAGAAAGCCAATCGGTCGGCCGAGGCGAAAGTCAGAGCCGAAAGGTCGAGCCGGCTTATGCCTCCATATTCGGTGCCAATCCACAGCCATTGCTTACTATCCTCGGCGATAGCGGCTATGTTGTCACCAGCCAATGAGGTGGGATTCTGCTCGTCATGATAAAAATTGAGAAAAGATTGGTCAGAAGGATTATATAGGCTGAGGCCATGACTGGTGCCTATCCATAGATTGCCTTTGCTATCCTTGAAAATGGGTCCGACATTGTTGCTTGGCAAGCTATTTGGGTTGTCGGGCTGATGGACGTAATGCCGCGCAGTGCCTCTCTTTTGATCAATTACGGTGAGGCCGTTGAATTTTTGTCCAATATACAGCCTCCCATTGCCATCATCCAGAATGCTGCGATTGCCCTGATGGCCCATTTCGACCTGGATGGTTTTTATCGGCACTAAGCAGCCATCCGCTAATCGGCATTGGGTGGGGAGGCCATTGTTGGGCGAGAACCAGAGTCCGCCCTCGGCTCCTGGCGCTATCGCCATGATATTGCCAAAGGGATAACCGTTTTTCTGTATATGATAAGTGGCAAACTGCATAGTGCGACAGTCGAGCGCCATCACCCCCTTGACGCGGGTGCCAATCCATAGGATCGAATCCGAGCGGTCAAAGTATAGACAGTTGATTCCATATATAGGCACCTCCCCGTCAGGTGTGGAGACACGGCGATAGGCTGTAAAGCGGCTGCCATCGTATCGGTTTAGGCCTGATTCCGTGCCAATCCAGATGCAGCCTCGACAATCCGAGGCAACTGCGGTGACTGCGGAATTTGACAGACCGTCATCGAGGCCGAAGTGGAGCAGGCTTTGGGCTGTCAAGCTATGGCACAAAAACAAGAGTGCTGACAATGCCAGCAGCAGGCGGGAGGATGGGAGACGTTTTGTCATGGCTAATACGCGTTAGAATGAATAGGCCACAAATTTAATACAAATATTTGAGAAAATAAAGGGGGCAAAGGTGGAATGACCAATATAAAAGTGTCAAATGACAAAAATTTAGGGTATATGAGAGGAGAGAGGTTTGGCCCAACCGAGGGTCAATAAAAGATAAAAAATCGGTCAATAACCATTGCAAATCGGTTATGAGCAAAATGTGAGGGTTATTTTAACAATCTGAAAGGGTTGTTCAAATAACCCTTTCAGTATTAATTTTGCAATGTCAATCAACCGACAATGTTGGTTGTCGCCATCATCCATCTCAGAGATGCAAATCCCAGAAAATCTAAAATCAAAAATATTACCTTAAATGAACCCATTTATGAATAATCAATCATTAAGCCGAATAGCCGGCTGCGCTGCCATGCTGGCTTTGGCAGCTGTCGGGGTCGACTATTCTTTCCCGGCCTTAGCAGCTCAGGCACTCAGTCCGGCTGAGCCGCAACGCATAGTAGCCTCGGGTGTGGTAAAAGACAGCGCTGGCGAGCCAGTGGTGGGAGCAACAGTGCGCGATGCTGAGAATCCCCGCATTGCCGTGTCAACTGATATCGATGGCGCCTTCAGCCTCTCGGTAGCTCAGGGCTCAAAGCTTGTGTTCTCTTTTATAGGATGCAAGCCGGTTGAGGCTATCGCCGCTAAGGGTATGGAGATAGTGCTTGAGGACGATTCTCAAATCCTCAACGATGTGGTGGTGGTCGGTTATGGCACCATGCGCAAAAAAGATGTGACTGGCGCTGTGTTCCAGGTTAAGACCGAAGATCTCGAAAAAGAGGCTCCCAACAGTGTGCAAGACCTGTTGAGAGGCGTGCCGGGTCTGAGCGTAGGATACGACGCTTCGGCCAAAGGCACCTCGGCCGACTTGCAAATCCGTGGCCAGAACTCGCTGGGTACCTCTTCATATCCTCTGATTATCCTCGACGGCATGATATTCTACGGCGAAATGTCGGAAATCAATCCTCAGGATATAGCCCAAATCGATGTGCTCAAAGATGCCTCATCGTCGGCTGTGTATGGCGCCAAAGCTGCCAATGGCGTAATCATCATCACAACAAAGAAGGGCAAAGAGGGCAAAACCCATGTGACCCTCAGCGCCGACTGGACCTACAACACCCTCGGAAGCAACAATCGCAAGACCTATGATGCCCAGTCGTACCTCGACTATCGTCGCGACTGGTATGTAAGCGGTACTTATGGCAAAAATGCTGAGACTGGCCAGTATGGCGAGTACCAGCAGGGCTATAGCGCTGGCTACTTTGACTATCCCTCGGCCTCAAATCTCTCGAAATACGGCATCACCCTTGACGAGTGGCGCGCCTACACCAATGCTGGTGATGATTAGAGCAACGAGGAGATATATGCCTCGCGCCTCAACATCACTGGTACAGCTTTGAGCAATTACCTAAGTGACAATACCTTTGACTGGTACAACTATGCACTGCGCAACTCATGGAGCCAGAACTACAATCTGGGCCTGTCGGGTGGCACTGAGCGTTCAAACTATTACCTATCGTTGGGTTGGCTTGAAAACAATGGCGTCAGCCGAGGTAATTACTACAAGGCTTTCAGAGCCAACATGAAAATCAACTCGACAATTACTCCATGGCTCCAGATTGGCGCTAATGTGAGTTTCCAGGATCGCACTGACAGCGACGAAGCTATCGATTGGGCCACTGTGATTACAGCTAACAGCCCCTATGCTCAGATGTATGACGCTGATGGCAATTTGGATCCATATCCTATGGGCAATATCGCTGGCAATACGGGGTCAAACCATGCTTATTATTGGAAAAATGCCGAAAAGGAGGCCGGTGTGACTGTGCTCAACTCAATCCTATATGCAAAGGTGACTTTGCCGTTTGGCATCACCTATACATTCAATGCCGCTCCGCGCTATCAATGGTGGTATGACCGTGAATTCTACTCAAACGCTGCCGTAAATCGCACCGATGCTTCGGCTTATCGCAAGAACTCGAAAAATTTTGATTGGTCGCTCAATAATACCCTGGCTTGGGATCACACTTTCGGCAATGTGCACCATTTCAATGTGACCTTGGTGCAAGAGGCTGAAGAACGCCGCTACTGGTCGGAAAGCATCTCAGCTCAGCAGCTCGAACCATCTGATGCTCTGGGATTCCACCTGATTGATGTGGCCGACAAGGAGGCCAGCTCATTCTCATCAACCGACACCCATCAGACTGCCGACGCCCTCTTGGCTCGCGTGCATTATGGCTACGACAACCGCTATCTCTTCACTGGGTCGGTGCGCCGAGATGGATACTCAGCCTTTGGCACATCTAATCCTCGCGCCACTTTCTTTGCCGGAGCAATCGCTTGGGCATTCACAAACGAGAAATTCTTCAACTGGCAACCTCTCAGCACTGGTAAGCTGCGCCTCTCGCTTGGTGAGAACGGCAACCGTGACCTTGGCGATGTCTACTTGGCTCTGGCCAACTTGTCTCGCGGCGTAGGCGCAAAGTATGGCTACCTCAACAACAGCGGCACCCTCACCGATTATATTTACTTGACAATGAGCCGACTGGCCAATAAGAGTTTGCAATGGGAAAAGACTACCTCATGGAATGCCGGTCTTGACCTCGGATTCTTCAATGATCGTCTCAATGTATCGCTTGATGTATATCGCCAGCCCACTACCCAGATGATTATGAGTCAATCGCTGCCTGGATTCTCCGGCTTCGGCTCAATCACTACTAATCTTGGCGAGGTTGTCAACTCGGGATATGAAATTGCCATCAGTTCGGTTAATGTGCAGCAACCCAATTTCCAATGGACCACCACATTCAGCTTTGGCTACAACAAGAATCGCATCAAGCACCTCTATTATGAGTATGAAGATGTACTCGATGCAGATGGCAATGTGATTGGCTCGGTCGAGAGCGACGACATCTCAAACAACTGGTTTATTGGTCGACCCATTAGCGACATTTGGGACTACAAGGTGATTGGCATCTGGCAACTCGACGAGGCTGACGAGGCTGCTCTCTATGGTCAACAACCGGGAGACCCCAAGGTTTGGAACAATCCTGACAATGATGTGTATGATGAAGATGGCAACCTGGTGAGCATAGTGTACAGCAATGAAGACAAGGTGCATATCGGACAGACTACTCCGAAGTACAATTGGTCGCTGCGCAACGAATTCCAGATTTGTAAGAATTGGAACATCAGTTTCAATCTCTATGGCAAGGCTGGTTTTAAGAAAGGCGAGACTAACTACCTCAACCGCGACAACGCCAGCTCTAAGTTCACCTACGGTTACAATACTTATGTGAAAGAATACTGGACCCTCGACAATCCTTCCAACAAATACGGACGCCTCGATGCCCAAGGCCCCTCGGGTGTGACAACACCCACCAAATACCATGACGGTGATTTCATACGCTTGGAAAACATAGCGGTTTCATACACTCTGCCTCAGAGTCTCACTCGCAAATTCTGGGTTGATCGTCTCACTCTCAGCGCAAGCGTCAAGAATGTGGCAGTATGGGCCAAAGATTGGGAATATTGGGACCCGCAGACTGGAGGCCTTGCTCCTCGACAGTTTAATTTTGGCGTAAACGTTACATTCTGATACCACCTAATCATAAACTCCAATATACTAAGCTAAGACATCATGAAAACGATATATCACTGGGCTCTTGCCTCTGCCATAGCTTTGAGCATGGCTTCTTGCTCAGAAAGTTTCCTGCAGCCTGACCCACTGTCATTTTACGAACCAGGAGCAACATTCACCACCGAATCTGGTCTCCACTCGGTGATGGCTACTTGCGACCGACACCTGCGCAACACTTACACCTACTATTCCTCATCCAACATCGCCACCCCGTTCCATTCGATGTATCTTCACACCGAGCTGGCTGTGGCCTGCAAGACTGACAACTCAAGCATCTGGATTGACCCCGCTACTCGCCTCACTCCGACACAAGGTCTGTACGGTGGCAACAACGAAGGCAACCAGTTTGGTTATTTCTGGGACGAAACATACATAGGTCTGCGCAATGCCAATACAGTTATCAGCTATATCGACGAAGTTGACCTGGATGAGGCTACTCGCAATGCCTATCTCGGTCGCGCATATTTCCATCAGGCTATCCGCTATATGCAACTGGTGTTTATGTTTCGCGATGTGCCTCTGGTGAGCCAGCTGATTTCGGCTCCCAAGACCGACTATAAGACATGTTCGCGCGAGGCAATCCTCGACTTGATGACCGAGCGTATGGAATTTGCCGTTGAGCATGTGCCAGCTCAGGCCGACTGTGATGAAATCGGCGTGGTCAACAAAGAGGCATGCAAGATGCTGCTGGCAAAATTCTATCTGACACGCGAGCGATATGATGAGGCTGTCGCTCTGATGGACGATATCATCGCAGCCCATCCACTGCTTGAGGGTAGCAGCTACGGCACAGAGTATCTGCCATTCAACAACACCACCATTCCCGTAACACGCAATGTGATTTGGGATATGCATCGCCCTGAAAACCGCTTGCGCAGCGACAATACTGAGTTGCTAATGGGCATGCCCAATCGCGGACAGGGCAGTTCCAACTCTTTTGTCTCTTGGCTCACGATGCGCGGCTGGGGTATGCTTTGGGACTATAATGCGGTATGTGACAGCGAAGGCAAGAAAGCTGTGACCTCTTATGCTCGCAACAATGCCTCATACAACGAGAATATGGATTATACTCGCGCTATTGGCCGAGGCGTAGGATTTATACGTCCTACCTACTATGCACAATACGGCCTGTGGGGCATTGATGGTCAAGGCATTGACGAGGGCGACCTGCGCCGCAGCGAATCAATGGGCAATTGGGTAGGGACCCACATGCTGCGTGTCAACAATCCAGCCTCAAAAGAGTATGGCGAATTGGTACAGCAGAAATATTGCACCGATACGATCCGCTGCTGGTATGGAGTGCCTCAATACAAGCTCTACATGTATGACTATTCAAGTGAGGCCAACCAGGCTTCGACTCAATTCAATGGCTCGACCAGTACTTCTGGCTCTGATGGATGCGCTGACTGGTACCTCTACCGCTCAGCTGAGGCTTATCTGATCCGCGCAGAGGCTAAGGTTTACAAGGGCGATGCTGCCGGCGCAGCCGCTGACATCAACAAGGTGCGCCAACGCGCTGGTTGCAAGCAACTCTATACCACAGCCAATATCGGCAGCGTGATGGACGAACGCGCTCGCGAGCTATTCATGGAGGAATGGCGCCAAGTGGAGATTAGCCGCGTATCATATTGCTTGGCCAAGAGCGGCACGCCTGACGAATGGGGAAATGTCTATGACATCAATACCTACGACAAGCAGAGCGGCACTGATGACAACGGAGGCAGCTATTGGTATCAGCGCATAGTGCATTACAACGATTTCTACAATAAGAATCCGCAACTGACAGTGAAAAATCGCATCTTTACCATTGATAAGCATAATCTCTATCTACCCATCCCGCAGACAGCAATTGATGCTAATTCACACGCCCAATTGCGCCAGAATTATGGTTACGATGGCTATGATGATAGCATCGAAATGTGGGAGAACTGGGAAGATGCCATAGCAAGCGAAATATAAAGTGTAATAAAGAGTAGTTTTCTCAAGGATTAGTTTTAGGTTAAAATTAGGATTAGTTTTAGGTAAAATTTAGGCAGTTTGTTCGATAGGGAGGGAAATCTCCCTCCCTATCGATTTTATTCAAGTATAGAATGTATGAAAAAGATATATTTAATAGCTTGTATACTGATAGTGATGTGCCGGGTGGAAGTCTCAGCTGAGATAGTGGCTCAGGAGGGGGCTTGGTGTTGGTTTGCCGATCCGCGCGCTCTCCACTATCGTTCGCCCGCTGGCGATATAGATATGACCTACATAGGATACATCGATGTGCACGGCAACATCAAGGCTATGCAATACGATCATCTGCGCCAACTGAACACTGAGGTGCTGGTGCGCAGTTGCTTCCAGCCCGACGACCACGACAACCCTACATTCCTGGTACTTCCCGACCAGAGGGTGATGGTATTCTATTCTCGTCATACCGATGAGGCATGCCTGTATTACCGTGTTTCGGCAGCCCAAGGCGACATCACCACCCTTGGCGCTGAGCATCGGCTCGAGACCTCGCACAACACTACTTATCCCTCGCCATTTATCCTCTCAGACGATCCTGAGCATATCTATCTGTGCTGGCGAGGTATCAGATGGCATCCCACTATTGCCCAGCTCTCAATCCCGGGCAAGCATGACGATGTAGAGTTTACTTGGGGGCCCAAGCAGATGGTGCAATCAACAGGAGCTCGGCCTTATGCCAAATATTGCAGCAATGGCAAGGATAAGATTTATGTGGCATATACCACGGGCCATCCCGATAACGAGAATCCCAATTTCCTATACCTTAGCTATTTTGATGTAAATAGCCACAATCTTTGCGCTATCGATGGGGAAATCCAAGGTTCGGTCGATGTCGAGCCTTTCGCCATCAACAAGACCCAGGAATTTGTCGATGCCCACCCCCTCACTGTGGTCGATTCCAGCCCCTATCGCGATTGGGTGTGGGAAATTACCCTTGATGCCGATGAGCATCCAGTGATAGCCATGACGCGCATCAGCCCAAACAAGAAGAGCCACAATTACTATTGCGCTCGCTATGACGGGCAACAGTGGCGCCTCAATCTCATTGCCCATGCCGGGGGTCATTTCCATCAATCGCCCGACATTGAGCATTGCTATACGGCAGGTATGGCAATCGACCGCAAGGACAGCCGTCTGATTTATTGCTCAGTGCCTGTCACTGGCCAATATGGCAAGGTCTACGAGATAGTGGCCTATCAGCTTGATGGCAATGGCGAAATTGTATCGGCCCAGCCCGTGACCGCAAATTCGCAGCACAACAATGTGCGTCCCTATTGCATTGCCGACAGTCAGGAATCGCCCCTGCAGATGGCTTGGATGAATGGCGACTACTATGATTGGATTGTGAGCGAGCGCCATCCCGAGGGCTATTGCACGAGCATAGTGACTGATTTTGACGGGTATGCTCCGATGGCGACAGAGCTACCCGAGGTGACACTGCCATATAAATTCCAGAAGAGCCAGGACTTTGCGCTCTCGCTCACCCTTAATCCAGCCGATGCTGACAAAAAGGGCAATCTGGTGCGTCTTGGCGACCTTTCTTACCGAGTCGATCCCGACGAACTGCTGCCAGAAATCAAAATCGGCAAGAAGACATATAAGAGCAGCAACCGGCTCGCCACCTCGGATGGCTGGCTGCAGATGCCCAGAGGCACTGATGGAATATGGCACAAGCCGGCTCCCTTAGAAACTTTTGATTTGCGCATCGAGTATGCCAACGGTGTGCTTACATCTTACATCAATGGTCGAGTAGACCAAACAATCAACGTATTGCAATGAAACATAATATCCTTACCATTCTTGCTCTTATCAGCATGATTGCTTGGGCATCTGATGCACAAGCTGAGCTGCCTCGCCGACAAGAGGTGCTCGATATAATTGGCCAAGTCAACAGTTATTGGCAAAACTCTCACCCCAATCACGGTCGCGCATTTTGGGACAATGCGGCCTATCACACTGGCAATATGGAGGTGTTTCACCTCACAGGCGATACCACTTGCTACAACTATTCCTTAGCCTGGGCCGAGCACAACAATTGGGCTGGAGCCGCAGGCACTGACAAGAGTGCCTGGAAATACGGCTATGGCGAGACTCCCGACCATGCCCTGTTTGGCGACTGGCAGACATGCTTTCAGGTGTATGTCGACCTGTACAAGGCTGCACCCGAGCCCAGGAAGATAGCCCGCGCCCGCGAGGTGATGGAGTATGAGATGTCGACCGAGGCAATCGACTATTGGTGGTGGGCCGATGGCCTGTACATGGTGATGCCGGTGATGACGCGCCTACATTCTATCACTGGCAATCAGATGTATCTCAAGAAACTGTACCAGTATTGGCAATATGCCAACAGCATCATGTATGATGATGAAGAAGGACTCTATTACCGCGATGGCAACTATGTGTACCCCAAGCATCAGAGCTCAAATGGCAAAAAGGATTTCTGGGCTCGCGGCGATGGTTGGGTGATAGCCGCCCTGGCTCGAGTGCTGCAGGATTTGCCTGCCGATGACCCCAATCGCTCGGCTTACGAGGACAGGTTTGTGACTATGGCCAAGGCAGTGGCTCGCTGTCAGCACCCCGATGGATACTGGACTCGCAGCATGATTGATCATGAATATGTGCCTGGTCCTGAGACCAGCGGCTCTGCATTCTTTGCTTTCGGACTGTTGTGGGGCGTAAACAATGGCCTGTTGGATGCAGCTGAGTATCAACCGACAATCGAAAAGGCTTGGGATTATCTCTCGCATACTGCTCTGCAGCCCGATGGCCGCGTAGGGTATGTGCAACCTATAGGCGCCAAGGCTGTGCCGGGTCAAGTGGTTGATGCCAACTCCACCGCCAACTTCGGCGTCGGCGCCTTCCTCCTCGCTGCCTGCGAGATGGCCCGCTATGTGAGCAAATAAAGGTCTTGGATAGTACTTGCCCCTTCATTTAGCTCTCATAGCCTCGGAGAGGCTTAACAATGTTAACCCCAGGTAGTTATGGCGCAATTGCGCCATAACTACCTGGGGTATTCGGTACCCACATCAGCGCGCCTCGGAGAGGCGCAACATTGTCATTTACAGGGTAAATTTAACTTTTTCTCCGACAGATGCTTTGCGTGTTACGCTTTTGCCCTCTGAGGTAGTGAGGGTGACGGCGTATTTTTTGCCTTGGCGCTCGACCTTTATGTCATAAGGGGTGGGGGAGGAGGCGTAGACGCGCTCAAGCGCCACCTCGTTCCATTCATCGGGGAGCTGTGGGCACAGCTCAATTTGGTTTAGGCCTATTGGGTGCAGCCCAAGCAGCCCCTCGGTGAGCACGCGGCAGTAGAGGGCGCTTTCGGCCGACAGATGCCTCTGATTGCCCTCGGGCCAAGCCTCGATGGGGTAGGGCACATGTTCGCCAAGCAGGCGCATCGATGAGTAATGCTTCAGGAAATCAGTAGCCTCCTTTGTCGCGCCAGCGCAATACATGCCGCGCAGAGCGTAGAGGGTGGAGCGATCCCAGAAGGTCTCGCTGCCAGCAGCGGTGAGCAGTCCGTCGCGGCTCATCAGTCGGGGCGACAGCAGAGCTTGGATTGTGCCCTCGCAGCGGTCGGTGATGCCCATTACCATCGGGATGCAGATCCATGAACGCAGCACATCATTGCCAGCGTAATAGCGATAGGTGGGGTATCCCTCGACATCGGCGCTGAAATGCTTTAGGATGTTCTGCTTAAGTGTTTTGGCGCGAGATGCGTATTCTTTGTCTCGGCCTTGGCCTAAGGCCTTGGAGAGATACGAGGCAGAAATCAGAGCGTCGTAATAGAGCGATGAGGTGCACAGGTTGGCATCGCCGGCTGGGAAACGATTTTCGAGTTCATCGCAGTCGCTTGCCACCACGCCATCGTCATTGAGGCGGCGTTGGCAATATTCGAGGCACCATTCGATCAAGGGCATAATCTCTTGGGCTATGGCTCGATCGCCAGTGGCCAGAGCATATCGCCCGGCACCGTAGGCTATCATTGCCGCGTCGCCTCGGTCGCCAGCGCCATTCCAGATGTTGCGGCCCTCGGATACGATTGATGAGGGTATGGGTCGATACTCGTCATTCATGAATCCGGCGAATAGACGCCATGATGTCATTGCTGATTCATTGGCAAGAGGATAACCGCAGTAGGCGAAGAATGGGTTGGCGTATTCGGCTTGGTCGTTGGCCCAGATGGCAGCATAATATGCCTCACCACCAGGCGAATGCATGGGCCCGGCCTCGGTCATGGCTATGCTCTCGCAGGCGCGTATCTTGGCCATGTGAAATGCGCGGCTGATGGTGTCGTTAGGGGTGCGTAGCACCAGATTGTTGGTGATGTCGCTGATCATGGCTTGGCGCTGGGCTAATTCTTTGTCGGCAGGGGCTGGCTCACTCTGGTGCTTAGCGCTTGCGGCCTTGATTGAAACCTCCATCATAGCTGACTCTCCTGGTTGGAGGGTGCTGGTGGGTGTCTCGGTCAATATTGAGGCTGTGATCTGATAGGCGCCGTCCACGCCCCGCTCCTCGGGGGTGAGCCATTGGGTCACGCTCATCGGCAGCATCAGTTCGATGGGTTTGTCGCCGCTGTTGGTGATTTGGTATTGCTCTATCAAGGCCGGAGCGGTGGCTGAGGGGAAGATTGTACGCGTCACTTGGATACCGTCCTCGTGACTGCCGTATCCATAGTCGCTCTCGACTCGCATCATGCCGTTGAGGGAGATTTGTTTGACTTGCTCATGGGCCATGGGTCGGCCGTCGACCATCACTTGGCTTAGGTAGTCGGTGGGGAAGCGGCGCATAGTGGCGGCGTGGCAATTGTCGGGTATGGTGCGCATCAGCGGCCATATCAGCGAACGCTCGAGCTGGAAGGCACCATTTGCATCGATGCCGTAGCGCAGCACGACCGAGATTTGCTGGCCCGACATCTCGATATGGTCGTAATGGGGCAGGGGAGTAGAGGCAGGAGTCCAAGTGATGCCATCATCAGCGATTTGCCATCTCATAGGCTCTTGTGCGCTTATTGTCAGCGACGCTGCCAAGGCAGCGAGAAATAGGAGGCGTTTCATATACAGAGGATTGATTACTTTTGATTGAATGATGATTGATTACTATTGATTGAATGAGGATTGATTGTTTTTGATTAATTCGCTGGCAAAGTTACTGCAAAATCCCCAAATCCCCTTGCACTTTAGATTCAAAAACTGTAACATCTACTCCAGAAACACCTTATGACATAAAATCCTTGTCCTGGCTTATCAATCTCTTGAAATCGGAAGGGGAAAGATTGTCGATACCAATGGTGTCGATGAGGTGATACTCCTCCATCTTTTTGGTGAAGATGAATTTTCTATCTTGCCCATCGATTGAGGCAAAGAGATGATAGGCTCCTTTGTAGGCTGGTTCAACTAAAACATTGCTTACTCTGTGGCCATCCAACTCGAAAGCAACCTGAGGCAGGGAGGGGAGAAGCCCAAAATGACGGAGATTCTGATTAAGGGCATGCTCTATGCGACCCATCCAACAGAGAGCCAAACCATTGGCTATAGCCTTGGTTCGGAATGTATTGAGAGTATCAGCGACTCTTTTTATGATTGCCTCTGCATTTCTAATTCCGTTATCCTCAGCCATTTCTATCAAATCTGTATAGGTATGGCCAGAAAGTTTGCCTCTTGCTCTGAGGCAATGGTTGGGATTTGGGGTATAGCCTCCGAGGTCGAATATGAACGTCATATCGTAAGCCGGAGCCAAATGCCATCGACCCTGCTCATCCATCAGGAAAGCAAAATTCTTATTATGGTCATCGGTATTGTTGGATAGGATATTAAAGACCATCCGGCGATACACCTCTTCTATAGTCTGGTCATTGAACCCTAACTTGCGGCATGTGTGCATCAGAGCCTCATAGCTGTCAGCCTCAGGAGCAAGCGCAGCCAAGGTCTGCATGTGCATCTTTGTTCCATTGGGCCGGTCGAAACGCTCAGTGAGGAAATGGGCGCATCCCTCAATCAGCATAAGTTGGGATGGACTCATAGCAATTCCGGCCTCTGTGGCCATCTGACAATAGGTCATCTCCAACTCAGCTGTCGAGCGGTCTGGGTCGCCAAATTTAAGAATGTGATATTTATAGCCAGATAGACCGGCGATTTGGCCAGAACGGATTTCGCCTGTCGTTTGGTCAATGGCGATGATGGCCTTGGGCTGGCGTCCGCCAGCTGATGTGCCAACTTGGATTAGTGATTCCAACGTCAGGTTTTCATCTGGCCGTATCACTGCATTCTCGTGGTCAATAGCAATCTTCTTGGCTAAGTCAAATAGGGCTTGCATATCAACCTTGCCTGACAACATCCCTCGTTCAATAACTGGCTCAAACTCCAGAGCTCCCATGCCGCGCTGGCCAATGAAGGAGAGTTTCTCCAATGGCGTGATATTGGCCAGGGGCAAATGATTTTGTATTCGCCATAGGTCGAACAGTTCATTGCCCCAAGCGTCAGGCAATGAATCAGCGATAAATGGCGGTAGCGATTGGTACAACTTCCCTTCTTGTCCGTATTGAGGGAAATCAACCCTTGGCGACCCCATGGGCATTGTCAGCGGCGCAATGTCAAGGCCCAACTTCTTGAAATCAGGATTCAGGGTAAAATAGGAGTTCCTCCGCCGCTTATCCCACGTCAGTCTCCCCACTTCATGGCCCCAGAGTATGACTTTGATTGTTTCCATGGCTTATTTCTTGCGTATTCGTTGCATTGGTTTTTGTTGACGGTTTATTAAATAGGGTGATGGCGGCAACTCTGGGAGCAACTCGTCAAAGAATTCGAGACAATGGATGGACCGAAGCAGCCTAATCAGGGTGTCGAGTGAGATATTCCTTGCGGCTCCGCTCTCAAATTTATGTACAGTCACCACAGAGATGGCTGCGCTTGTTGCCACCTCTTGCTGAGTCATTTTGGCTCGCATCCGATAATCTCGGAATCGCGCCCCAAGCCTCCTCACCAGCTCTGGTCCAGAATATCCATATATCTCATCCATAACTATAATTATCTTTTATTTTAACCCCGATTTTAGGGCTTTAAATAAACTATACTGATATTTACTGCAAATATACAAAATATCCTTTGATTTAGAGACGGCTATCCCCTAAAATTTCCCATTATGGGTACAAACCTACGGAGAAAATAAAAATTCTCCGTAGGTTTGTACCCGTTCCTGAATCTTTGATGAAAAAATTATCCCAAAAGTTACGGAAAATAAATTTATTTTCCGTAACTTTGCGGTATGAAACAAGTGAATAGCATATTGAATGAAGATAGAGGCTTCATCAGTACTCGTGGGATGTCCGATTCGGAGCGGAGATTGGTCTATGAAGCAGCTGAAGATGGAGGTATATACAAAATTCGTAATGGAGTGTATGCCACACCTGATGCGTTGGCTGACACAATGGTCGATATAGAAAAGGTTGTCCCAAATGGCATACTCTGTTGGTGGTCGGCTTGGAACATCTATGGCTTGACAACCCAAATTCCTAATGCTTACTATGTTGCCATAGATGCTAAAAGGAAAGTTCGGCTCCCATCTTACCCAGAGTTCCAACTTGTATATCAAGCTAATCCTCGGCTCTCAATAGGGGTGACGGAAAGGGACATTGAGGGGTATCGCGTAAGAATCTACGACATCGAGCGTTGTGTATGCGATGCCATCCGCCTCCGCAACAAAATAGGTATTGATGTCATGGCCGAAATCCTTCGCACCTACCTCGCTCGCCCCGATCGTTATATCAGCAAACTAATGTCTTACGCTCAGCGCCTGAGGGTCGCTAACATCCTCAACACCTACCTAGAAGTATGGCAGTAACAAACATAAAAGACTATGGCCACTCTGTGAGAACCCGTCTGCTCAATGTGGCCCAGAGCCGAAATCTACGTTATCAACTTCTCTTGACCCGATATCTCCAAGAGAGGCTAATTTATCGAGTGTCGATTAGTAAATACAAACACCATTTTATACTAAAAGGTGGCGCACTTATATATGCTTATGAAGGCTTGGAGGCTCGACCTACCATGGATGTGGATTTCATGGGTAATAATATTGCTCGAGACAAAGATACTTTGATCGAGGTTTTCACTGAAATCTGTTCTATCCCTTATCCTCCAGATGGTGTTATCTTTCATCCCGACACTATTCGTACCTCCCATATTGCTGTAGAGAAGAAATATCCAGGGGTTAATATAACAATGCTGGCTACGCTCCACTCTATCAAACAAGACGTTTCTTTTGATATTGGTTTTGGCGATATCGTCACACCCTATCCAATAGAAATTGATTTTCCGACTATATTGGATGATGAAGAGGAATTGCCAATTCTCGCCTATTCTGTCGAGACAGTCATTGCTGAGAAGTTTCAAGCCATGATTGAACGAGGGGACTCTAATAGCAGAATGAAAGATTTTTACGACCTCTATGGTATCCTACATAGAGACATTTATAATGCCGAAATATTGGCTGAAGCGATAAGAGAAACCTTCTCTAATCGCCACACCTATTACACTGCTAACCATCTTTTCTTCTCAGAAGAATTCCTCAACAATGTGGATTTGAACAGACGCTGGGGCGCATATCTCCGAAAGTTAAAGCCACCGCATCTGTACTCGTTCCCTGAAGTGGTTTCCTTTATACAAATCTCAATGAAACCTTATTGGGAGAGATTAAGATAGTATTATCCCCAAAAGTTACGGAAAATAAATTTA
Organism: Muribaculaceae bacterium Zag1; assembly: GCA_002633115.1. Lineage (GTDB taxonomy): Bacteria > Bacteroidota > Bacteroidia > Bacteroidales > Muribaculaceae > CAG-873. The sequence goes on along the minus strand of NWBJ01000021.1, from coordinate 2,540 downwards.
TTTTCCGTAACTTTTGGGGATAATCTTTGGTTTCCTTCCTATACAATTATGGTGATGGGATTATAGTTTCAGAGATTTCTTGCTCAGTGAGGCTATTGTAGATGATGATTAGCCCTATATTTTAGTATAAGCCCATTTGTCGATAGTATGGGTAGTAGAAAGCGATTTGGATTGTTGATTAATTGGAAAAGGGATTGGATGAGAAACCGCCTCCTTTATTTCATCATTTGGAATTGAAAGTAAAAAGAAACCAGATTGCTCCTTGAAAATAGTGAGAAATCCAGCTTGGTAAAGGCATGGGACAGGGTCATTATTATCATATCCTCCAGCCAATTCCTTTTCGCTATACCAGTCAGTTAAAAGTTCTGAGATGTTTGATTGGGATAGATATTCTATGAATATTTTTGAGGTGCCACTCATGACCCAATAGCTGCCCAATTCGTGTTTGTCAAGGGCGTTGAGAAGGCTGAAGGGGTTAAACACTTTTTCTTCTGCTTTAGAAAAGCGATAACCGTCATATTTCTGTTTGAGGACGCCTACCATTTCATCGTAACCGCATCCTGAGGCAGTGGCCATTCTGTCGATGCCATCTCTTAAATATTCGTGGGCTTCGGCCTGAGTGATGCCACAGATTGTGGCATAGCGGTAATCCATCGAGATATCGGTGAGATTGTTTAGGTCTGAGAAGATAGACAGGTGCTGGAAGCGAGCTACGCCTGTGAGCATGGCGAACCGTATGTATTTGTCTTGGGCTTTGAGTTGGGAAAAGAAACCGCGCAGGAAATCTTGCATCTTCTCCAATTCTTTGTCATCGGAGAGATATGCCAACAGACCCTTGTCATATTCGTCTATAAGAATAACTACTCCTTGCCCTTGTTGCCGGGATATTTGTTCGATAAGATTTCCAAACCGAGCCCCAGCGTCTTTCAGAATCGGAGAAATTTCGATTCCATATTGTTTGGCATAGGCCGAAAGTTTGTCATGGAGATAGTCGTTTATGTTTGACAGATTGATGTTGCCAGTGGCATTGAAGTCAAAATGCATTACCGGGTAAGACTTCCAATCCTTCTCCAAGCTATCGACCTTGAGCCCAGCGAAAAGTTCTTTGTGTCCCTTGAAATATTCCTCTATTGTTGTTAGGAGCAAGCTCTTTCCAAATCTGCGAGGTCGCGACAAAAATATACATTGATCGAGATTGGCTATCTCGTAAATCAAAGCGGTCTTGTCGATATAGACATACCCATTTGTACGAAGCTTAGAGAAATCCTGTATACCTATGGGATATTTTAGGGGTGCTTGGGCCATAATCAATAGTCATTAAACAATTACTTCGCAAATTTACACAAAAATCTTGGATTTAGTGGGATTATTCCTCCATTTCATTTCTGAGGCTGGAGGTTGGTGAGGAAACCCTACAGTTGCTCGCCGAGGATGGGCCAGGCGTCGGGGTCGAAGTGCATTTTGCGGATGATGAGGGTTGAGGCGCCATCGAGCGAGGCAGCGTAGCCGTGAGCCATGAAATACCACTGGCCGTCAAATTGATAGGCCGAGGTGTGGCCCACGCCGTAATAATCAGCGTCGGGGCCAGCGATAACCGTGCCACCACCCGAGGCCATGTCTTTGCCGTCACGGTCGAGGTATGGACCAGCCACATCGCGCGAGCGGCCTACTACCGTTTTGTAATTGCTGTCGGCCCCCTTGCAGCAATAGTCCCACGAGGCAAAGAGGTAATAGTAATCACCATTGCGGATAATGAATGGGGCCTCGATGGCATTGGGCCCAGCTTCGGGGGCCTGATTGGCGCGCTCCAGGTCGGCGGCCGAGATGAGGGCCGACTCAGCGCCGCGCTCATAGCGCCGCGCTATGGTCTTGGGTTCGCCCTTAGGAGTTTTGAAATCGCTATCCAACTGCACAAGCTGGATGCCATCCCAGAACGAGCCCCATGTCAGCCACGGCTGCCCAGCAGAGTCAAGAATCAGATTGGGATCAATGGCATTCCAATCAGTGATGCCAGGGGTGCTGGACACCACCAGCCCTTGGTCTTCCCATTTATAGTCCGGCGATTCTGGGTTGAGGGTCTTGTTGGTCATCAGGCCTATTGCCGAGCGATTTTTGCCAAAGCTCGAGCAGCTATAATACAGGTACCAAGTATCGCCCACCTGCTGTATATCAGGTGCCCAAGTATGGCCATGATAACCGGGCACTGCCAAGGTAGCCCACTCTGGCACCTCGGGCATGACATGCGGCGCATGGCTCCATAGGCGCAAATCGGTCGATGTCATCTGTCCGATTTGCATGCCAGTGGAGAAGATATAGTACTTGCCGTCGCACCTTGCCATCACCGGGTCATGCACCCCAGGATTGGCCATCGGTTCGGTCGGGAAGGGTCGGGGAGGCCGCTGTCCTCCCTCCTGCGCTATTGCGCCCACTGCCGCTATCGCCAGCAGTAAAATCATAATCCGTCTCATATCCATTACATTTTTTTGCGAATTTCGGAAATTTATTCCACAATATCAAATTTGAGTCCGCTTTAAAAAGTC